>NZ_JAQQXT010000004.1:0-431481 GCF_028595345.1 Roseateles albus
GTCATCTTGCGCTGCACTTCGCGCAGTAGCACGCCCAGGATCGTTCGCTGACGCCGCACCACCTGACGCAGACGCTTGAATTGCTTGGCGTGAGCGTAGCCGCCTGCGCGGCGGCGCAAGGTCCTGCCCTCGCGTTCGTGCGTCTTCTTGAGTTGAAGGCCGGCGCGTTTGGCGAGCTGGGCAATCTTGGCTCTTGCGACTTCCAGCAGTCGGCTGTCGGTCGGGTGGGCAATGGCCTTCTCCTGCACGGTCGAATCAACAATCACGCGTTCCAACTCGACGGATTTGACGGCCTTCATCGCCACGGCCGCCTCGATGGTGGTCTTGAGCAACTGCTCCACGCCGGCTTCGCCGAGCACGCGCCGGAAGCGGCCGATCTGCGTGGCATCACAGGGCAGCTTACTCTGGTAATACTCCATGCCGCTGAAGAGTTGCCAGACCACGTTCTCGCTCCAGCGCTCGACCAGGGATTCGTCACTCTCGTTGAAGGCGTGTTTGAGGTACAGCAGCGCGACCATCAGGCGGATCGGCAAGCGCGGCCGGCCGGCTCGACTCACACCGCCTGCGGCCACCACCAACGTGGGCCCAAACATGTCGGCGTCATCGCGCGACTTGCCCAATCGGGCCTTGCGCGCAAACAGCGGCGCCAATGAGGTTTCAATCTGAGACCAGGGCAGGCGCCGAGCTAACACCGCCAGCGGGTGCTGGGGATCCACCATCCCGTCCAACCGTGCGCGGAAGAAGTCGTCGGTCGCCATCGTTTTACCCTCCAGAACTCCCAAAAATCAATAGCGATTGAATATCTTTTTGGGAGTTCTGGCCATTGGCATTCACCCCGAGATGTCAGTAGCCATGGGGGTTGGCGGGGTTTTGCAGGGCCGACTAAGAAGTGTCATTCGGACATATGGCCAGCCAACATAGTGACCGTGACTGCGGGGCAACTCAGTGCCCGTTGGAGTCATCAGTAATGGGGCCTGGTCATTTGCAGGCATTCATTCAGGTCCGCTGTGTGGCAACGGCAAGCAGGTCAGCGCGTCAAGCGGACTGCGCACACATGAGCCGCCCAGCTTCAGCGCAAGCGTGTAACCTTGCGCACGAATGGACCTCCTAAAACTGGCCGCGCTAGGCTGCCTGTATATTTTCAGCACTGCGCGGCAAGCTGGCTCCGGCCCCTCGGCGTCAACGTTAGGCATCAAATGGAAATTTCATTGCTACTGAAGGCACTTGAATACAAGAGCTGGGCGGATCGAAGAACGCTGGATGCAGTAGGAACACTTGATTCAGTCCAAGGCGCCACATCCCTCGCGTTTGCTCGACAACAACTCAATCACATGGTGAGAGTCGAAGAGAACTTCAGGGCGCGCCTCCTGTCGAAACCCGGTCTGCACTCGTCTACAAACACCGAAGTGGTCCCCGACCTCGCAGATCTTGATCAACGACTGACAGCTTCAAATGCATGGTTGGCAAGCTATGCAGCGGAACTGCGACCAGATCAGGCTCACCAGAAACTGAGCTTCACATTTGTCGATGGCTTGCGGGGATCAATGACACCAGAGGAAATTCTGTTTCATATCGTCAATCATGGAACATATCACCGCGGTGCCATCGGTCATGCACTCGATCTCGCGCGCGCAAAGCGACCCGCCGATACATATACCGTATTCATTCACGCACTCGAGCCACAGCGCCGTGATACCTAACCATTTTTTCAAACGGATCCGTTGCGGCATGCGGTTGACTCGAACGTTGAACGAGTGCAGCCGAGTGATACACCGCACGCTGGAAACTTCAGCTTTTTGGTTGTCAGCATCCTAGCGGCCTTATGGCGCGAATGTCTGTATTGGGCAGGGAGTTGCCCCTCTCTGGCACGCTCGCCGTTTCCGCCTGCGGCGTCTTGGTGCTGTTTCGCAGCTTGTGAAAGCTGTCGTTGGTACAGCCTGCGTCTCGCGCCTAGTGATTTGTGCGCTTTTGCTGTTTGTTTTCTGGTTCGCTAACAGCCCTGGAATTGCCGGTATAAACCTAGCTAAGCGGCCAAATGTCTTGGCTTCACTCAGCCCGAGCCCACGATATGGCCTTCCAAACTACCCGTGCCTGCGCCAAGCAACGCTTGGCTGTCATCTTCCTTGCGCAGACCTGCGCCGGCTCAATGGCCTTTGCGCAAGTGCAGCCCGCCCCGCTGGCCGCCTCAGCGGACCCTGTCGCCGCACTGGTCAGCCAACTTGATCTGGAAAAGTACAAGGCCACCATCAAGGGTTTGACGCAGTTTGGTGACCGTCGCCAAGGCACCGAGCGCAACCGCAAGGCCTTGGACTGGATCGAGGCCCAGCTCAAGTCCTATGGCTGCAGCAATACCGAGCGCTTGCAATACCAATACACCGAGCCGGCCAAGCGCACGCCTGCCGCGCCGCAGCCTGCGCGCGCCGGCGGCCCCGCAGGGCAGGGCGGCAGCACGCTGTTCGGCCAGCGCGCCCCGACGGGCGTGAACACCGACCCGATGGCCCAGCCCGATGAGCGTCTGCGGGCACTCAATGCCGAGCCCACGCCGGTCGGCACCTCGCTGCGCGAAAACGTCTATTGCACCAAGGTCGGCAGCAGTCGCCCCGACGAGATGTACATCGTCGGCGCGCATATGGACGGCATTGGCTGGGGCGAGGCGGCCAATGATGATGGCTCGGGCACCGCCTTGGTGATGGAGCTGGCGCGCATCTTCAGCCAGCCCGGCGTCGCGACCGAGCGCTCGATCCGCTTTGTGTTGTGGAACAACGAAGAGACCGGCCTGCAGGGTGCTTCGGCCTATGTGGCCCAGCGCAAGGACTTGCAAGGCATCGAGTCACCCAAGGGCTCGGGCCTGTATCCCGAGCCGAAATGGCTGGGCATGATCCAGCACGACATGATGTTGTTCGACCATGGCATGCCGGTGGCGCAAGTGGACGCCAAGGGCAAGACAGTGTTTGCGCCGCCCAAGGCCCAGCGCGCCGAAGCGGACGTCAATATCGAGTACCAATCAAGCTCAAAGTATGCGGACGGTGCCGCCGCGCTGGCCTGGGCCTTTCGCGCCGCCAATGACAAATACGCCAGCCATTACCCGGCCGCCGTCGGCTTTCATATGACGAACACCGACTCCACTCCGTTCATGGACTGGGTACCGGCGATTTCGCTGCGCGAGAACGAGCGTGGCATGCAGATAGGCGCCGGCTGGAACCCGCATTGGCACCAGCCGACCGACCTCTACTCGGCTTTTTCGGACCAGGATTTTTTACTCGGGCTCAACGCGGCTCAAACCACCTTGGCCGCCGTCGCGCAGTTGAGCGGGGCCAAGCTCAAGCCCTGAGTGGCCTGGTTTGGATAAACCCAAAACTCAGTGCAAGTCCCTGGGGTCGCCCAGGTGGGCGCGCAGCCATTGGCGCATTTCCCACTGCACATGGCCCACCGACTCGCGTGCGGTATAGCCATGTGCCTCCAGCGGCAGCAGCACATAACGCGCTGTGCCGCCGGTGCCAGAGAGCGCCTGGTAGAGCCGCTCGGACTGCATGGGCAGGGTGCCGGCGCGATCATCGACCTCGCCGTGGATCAGCAGCAGCGGCTCTTTGATCTGGTTGGCATACAAGAACGGCGATAGCTTCAAATAGCTGTCGCGCGCGTCCCAGAGTGAGCGCCGCTCGCTCTGGAAACCGAAAGGCGTCAGCGTACGGTTGTAGGCCCCGCTGCGCGCGATGCCGGCCTTGAAGAGATCGGTGTGGGCCAGCAGATTGACGGCCATGAAAGCGCCATAACTGTGGCCGCCTATGGCTACCCGTTTGGGGTCGGTGACGCCCAGGTCCTCGGCCTTGTCGATGATCGCTTTTGCGCTCAGCGTGATCTGTTCGATGAAATCATCGTTGACGGATTTGGCATCGCCGACGATGGGCATGGTCGCGTCCATCAGCACCACATAGCCGTCCAGCACCAGCATCAAAGGGCTGAGGCCGCTGAAGTTGGGGTAACGGTTGCTCGAGCCGCTGAGCTGGCCGGCCAGCGCCGGATCATTGAATTCCAGCGGGTAGGCCCAGACCAGCGTGGCCCGGGCTTCGCCCTCTTTATAGTCGGGCGGCAGATACATCCAGAAGGACATGTCCACGCCATCGGCGCGCTTGAAGCTGATCAGCTCGCGGCGGATCTTGCGCATCAGCGGGTGCGGTGCGCGTGCCTTGGTCAAGGCTTGCGAGGCCACCCCTGGCGAGCCCAGTGCCTGCACATGCAAGCTGGGCGGCTGATTGGTGCTTTCTTGCAGGCTCAGCAGGCGGCCGTCACCGAGCAGCTCAAGCGGCTGCGTGTAGACGGCTTCGCCGGATTGGAACAGGCGCTGCACGCTGCCGTCCTGCAAATTCAAGCGGTCCAAAAAGGGCCGGTCGCCCTTGGGGCTGGCGCCCGCGCCTTGCAGCAGCAGGCCGCCGCCATGGGTTTGCGCCAGCAGGTGGCCGCCTGGCGACATGCGCATCATCGGGCTGCCGGGGTGGCGGTAGCGCTCGCGCTGGGAATGATCAAACACCGTGCGTATGCTGCCGCCGCGCAGGGCCAGCAGGTAGCTGCGGGTCCAGGCGCGCAGGCCGTCGTCTTCAGTGACCAAGGCATGCTGGCCATCGTCGATGAAGCGCATGGTGTTGAAGCGCTGCGGCAGGCGCAGCAGCTCCTGCGCCTCGCCCGTGTAGGGCGCGTCCAGGCGCATCAGGCGGTCGCGGTGCGCGACGCGGTTATTCGGGTTGCCGCCGTCCAGCGCCTCGACCCAATAGACCGCCGCGTCTTTGTTAGGCGAGGCGTAAAAAAGCCGCGGCCCCGGCAGCACGCCGTTGATCGCCACGCCGCGCTTGAGCGGCAGCCGGGCAATCTCGCGCTGCACCACCCCGTCCGGGCGACGCACCTCCACCACCTGCGGAAAGTCATCCCAGGTCAGGCTGTAGCTGAAGGGGCGGGTGATGCGCTCGGTCAGCAGACCCTCGGCATCGCCCAGGCTGGCGACGCTGAAGAACAGGGCCGGCGTGCCGAGTCTTTTGGTCTGCAGGCTGCGCAGGTCAACACGGACCAGCTGCGACAGCGCGTGATACTCCAGCAGGCGTTCGTCATGCGGGTTTTGCAGCAGGTCAGCATGGGTGCGCTCCGGCGATGCGCGGCCGGTGGTTTCCCGGATCAAGGGCGCATTCGGCACGCTGGGCTGTTTGGGTGCTGCGCCGCGCCGCTCGACTTGGGCCAGCAGCACCAGCTCGGACGCATTCAGCCAGGCCAGCTCCCCTTGCGCCAGGGCGTTGTTGAGGCGCAGCCCCTTGATTTGTTGCAGCTCGCCGCTGCCGGCGTTGCCGACCCAGAGTTCATTGGCCTTGTCGCTGCGGCGTTCCAGCAAAAAGCGTTGGCCGTCCGGTGACCAGCTGAAGCTGTGGAAAAAGCTCTTGTCGGCGGCCTGGCCTTGGGCCAAGTCGATGATTTGCTCGGCAGCCTGCGGCTTGAACAGCGGCCGCAGGCGCAGGCGTGCGATGGCCGTGGTCTGGCTGGGCACGCTACTGGCCTCGTCAAAGCGCAGGCCGGCCAGCTTGAGCGTCGGGCGGGCCAGCTCGGCCAGGCTGTTGAAGCGGCGCGGCTCCAGCAGGGCCAGATATTGCTTGTTGGGCGAGACCAGATGCTTGGGCAAAGCCGGCGTGTCCAGCAGCTCGCGCACCGACGCAGGCGCTTGCTGGTAGATGGCCTGCTGCGGCGCGGCCATGGCGCTCACGCCCAGCAGGGCCAGGCCCGCACCCGTCAAAGCAAGACGGGCAAAACGCTTGAAGCGAGGCAGCAAGAAGGGGAGTGAGGACAACATGGCGGCAAAGCGTATCAGACCGGGGCAGTCTGGCCGGCGGCCATCAGCCACCAAGCCAGCGCCGAGAAGCTGGCGAAGGCCAGCACCGTGGACGCCATGATGATGCGGGCCACGCGGCCGTTGTCGGCGCCATAGCGCTCCGCCAACAGCGACACATTGCTGGCGCTGGGCAGGGCGGCGGCCAGTGTCAGCACGGTCAGCTGAAACCCACTCAAAGGGGCGCCCAGGGCCTGCACCAAGCTGCCCAGGCCAAAAACCAGGCTCGGATGCAGCAGCAGCTTGAGCAGGGCCACCGGCAGATAAAGCCGCACAGGCGTGCGGCTGTGCGCATGCTGACCTGCCCGCCAGAGCACCGCGCCAATGGTGAACAAGGCCACCGGCGAGGCCGCGTCGCCGAGCATATTGACCACCGTCATCAGCGGCCCCGGCAAGCTCAGCCCCAAGCCAGCGACGCCCAGCCCCAGGGCAATCGACCAAGGCAGCGGATTGGAGAGCGCGCCGCGCAAGGCCTGCAGCAGCGCGGTTTGAGGCGCAGCCGGCGCGGCGTCATGGCCGTCCGTTTGGCCGACCGTTTTGTCGTTCGCCTTGCCGCTGGTGTTCCCGCTTGTATTCCCGCTTGCCAGCGCGATGCACAAGGAACTGGTCAGCAATAGATCGACCAAGATGGTGCAGATGACAGGCCCGGCCGCCGCCGCGCCCAGCAGCGCCACCAAGAGTGGCACGCCCATGAAACCGGTGTTGGGGAAAGCGGCTACCAGCGCACCGAAGGCTGCGTCTTTCATCGGCACCCGCTCGGACCGGGTCAGGCGAATCGTCAGCGCCACCATGATCAGCGCCGCAGGTACATAAACCGCCAGCACCGCAGGGCTGAGCATGACGGCCAGCGAGGTGTTCAGGCCGAAGCGAAACAAGAGGCAGGGCAGGGCGAAGAACAGCACAAAGCCGTTCAAGCCGGGGATCGCCGCTTGCGCCAGCAGGCCGCGTTGGGCGGCCAGATAGCCGCACAAGATCAGCGCAAAAAAGGGCAGGGTGACGACAAGGATGGCTTGCATGCAGGGCGCGAGTATCGCAAGCCCGGCTTGCAGGGGGCTGAACGGGCCGCCCGCCCGGCGGGCGGATTGCCTCTTTAAACCGGGCTGGCGCCGGCCCGCCCAGCTTCCACCGCAAAGCGCGCCGATATATCGACCGGGCTGTTGGCGTCCCAGAGTTCGCGCACCGTGCGCAGTTCGACGCTCAGGCCGCCGGCCGCCAGATCGAAGCACATATAGCCATGCTGATCACCTCGGCCATAGCGCAGATGCGGGTTGTGCGGCAGCGCGCGATCAATGCGGGCCTGGTCCAGGCCCTGGCTGCTGATGGAGGTGCCGCAGAACTCGGTCGCCACCACCCTGCTCTTGGCGTGGTTGAAGTCCTGCTTCAGGTCGGCCACGTAGTTGGCGTGCACGTCGCCGCCCAGCACCACCGCGTTGGCCAGTTTCTTGTCGACCAGGCCTTGCAACAAGCGCTCGCGCGCGGCGGGGTAGCCGTCCCAGCCATCGGTCCAGTGCACACGCGGCTCGGCCGGATCGGTTTGCCAGTTCATCTGCGCCATCAAGGTCGATTGCGCCAGCAAATTCCAGGGCCGCGTTGCGTCCCAGCTCTGCGCCAGCCAGCGCTCTTGCGGCAGACCCAGGAAGGTGCGCTGGGGGTCTAAAAAAGCCGGGCAGTCCTTGATCGACAGCGTGTTGGAGCCGCCGCGCCCCGGCTTCGGGCAGACCTGTGGGTCGCGGTACTGGCGGCAGTCCAGCGTCATGATGCGGGCCAGCTTGCCCCAGTCATAGCGCTCATGAATGCGAATCTCGTGCCCCTGGGGCCGCATCGCTTTCGGGAACGGCATGTGTTCCCAATAAGCCTTGGTGGCGGCCACGCGGCGCGCCGGGAAGTCAGGCTCCAGGCCTTGCGAGCTGTCGCCGGCCCAGTCGTTGTCCACTTCATGGTCATCCCAGGTGATGACCCAGGGTGCGCGCGCATGCATGGCTTGCAGAGCCGGGTCGCTCTTGTACTGGGCATAACGCTGACGGTACTCGGGCAGCGTGCGGCACAGGCCGCCTATATGGACGCGCGGCGATGGGCCGCTGGCCGAGGCGTTCGAGATGGCCGCGCTTTCGTAGATGTAGTCGCCCAGGAACAGCACGAGATCGAGATCTTGTTTTGCCATATCGGCCCAAGCCGCATAACGGCCATGGTCCCAGCGCTGGCAAGAGGCGATGGCGAAGCGCAGCCGCGAGACGTCGCCATCGGCGGCGGGCGCGGTGCGCGTGCGCCCGACCATGCTGCGCGCGCCCAGGGCGCTGAAACGATAGAAATACCAGCGGTCGGGCTTCAAGCCTTGGGCTTCGGCGTGCACGCTGTGGGCGTCTTCAGATATCGCTTGTTCGATGCCGCGTGCGGCAATGCGGCTGAAGGCTTCGTCTTCGGCCAACTCCCAGCTCACCTCGGCCTTGGGCGGCAGGTCGGCGCCGGTCAGCCTGGTCCACAAAACCATGCCGCCCGGGCGCGGGCAACCGGAGGCCAGGCCCAGAGCGAAGCGATCGACCGCGTCGGCAGCGAAGGCGTGGCGGATGAAGAGCGGCGCGCTGGCGGCGGCAATGGAGGCTTGCAGCAAGCGGCGGCGACGGGAGTCGGGCGTGGTGATGAGGCTCATGGCCTACAGCATAGCGTCCCCGCATGGCTATCATGCTGGGCTGCCCCCGCTCAAAGCCATGTCCGCCAAACCCGCCACCACGCTCAATCCCGCCCAGCTCGAAGCCGTCCATCATCTGGACGGCCCCTGCCTGGTGATTGCCGGTGCGGGCTCGGGCAAGACCAGCGTGATCACGCAAAAAATCGCGCGCCTGCTGCAGGCCGGTTACGCAGCCAAGCACATCGGCGCCATCACCTTCACCAACAAGGCCGCGCAGGAAATGCGCGAGCGTGCCAAGAGCCTGATCGGCGCGCGCGCCGCCAAGGACCTGGGTATCTCGACCTTTCACAGCTTGGGCGTGCGCATCCTGCGCCGCGAGGGGCCGCTGGTCGGGCTGAAGGAGCAGTTCTCGATTCTCGACAGCGATGATGTGCAGGGCGTGCTGCGCGACGCCGGCGGCACGCTGGACGCCAACCAGGCCAAGGCCTATCAGTGGACGATTTCGGGCTGGAAGAACCAGGGCTTGACGGCCAAGCAGGCGCTGGCCATGGCCAAGGACGAACACGAGCGCGCCGCTGCTATCGTGATGGAGCGTTATCAAGAGCGGCTGGCGGCTTATCAGGCGGTTGACTTTGATGACCTGATCAGCCTGCCGCTGCGGCTCTTGAACGAACACGCCGAGGCGCGCGGGCGCTGGCAAGACCAGCTGCGTTACATCCTGGTGGACGAGTACCAGGACACCAACGCCGTGCAGTACGACTTGCTCAGGGCCTTGGTCGGCCCGCGCGCGATGTTCACGGCGGTGGGTGACGATGACCAGAGCATTTACGGCTGGCGCGGTGCCACGATCGAGAACCTCAAGCGCCTACCGGTCGATTACCCCCGCCTGAAGGTGATTCCGCTGGAGCAGAACTACCGTTCGACCGGCGCCATCCTGCGCGCAGCCAATAACGTTATTGCGGTCAACCCGAAGATTTTCGAGAAAAAGCTGTGGAGCGAGTTCGGCGACGGCGACCCGGTCTCGCTGGTCGAGTCAGACGGCGAGGAGCATGAGGCCGAGCGCGCGGTGCAGCGCATCCAGGCTTTGCGCTCGGAGGGCAAGGCGCAGCACTTTGCCGACTTCGCCATTCTTTACCGCGCCAACCATCAGGCCCGCAGTTTCGAGAAAGCGCTGCGCAAGGCCGAGATCCCCTACAAGGTGTCCGGCGGTCAGAGCTTCTTCGACAAGAGCGAGATCAAGGATCTCTGCGCCTGGTTGCGCCTGCTGGTCAACCAGGATGATGACCCGGCTTTCTTGCGCGCCATCACCACGCCCAAGCGCGGCATCGGCCACCAGACCCTGGGCTCGCTGAGCCAGTTCGCGGGGCGCTGGAAGAGCAGCATGTTCGAGGCGCTGTTTGCCGAGTCCCTGGGCGAAGTGATGAGTGCCAAAGCACTGGGCTCGCTGCATGAGTTCGGCCGCTACATCACCGATCTGGAGTTCCGCGCCAAGCACACCGAGGGCAGCGAGCCGGCCAAGGCCTTGCTGCTGGAATGGGTCAAGGACATTGGCTACGAAGAACATCTGCTGGGCAGCGAGGACAACGAGAACGTCGCGATCGCACGCTGGAACAATGTGCTCGACTTCATCGATTGGGTCGCCAAGCGCTGTGGCGGCCAAGTGACGCAGGACGGCGGCGCCACCGTCGAGAGCGAAAAGCAAACCGTGCTGCAGGTCGCGCAGACCATCAGCGTCATCATCTCCTTGGCCGAGCGCAATGAAGAGCAAGACCAAGTCACGCTGACCACGCTGCACGCGTCCAAGGGTTTGGAGTGGCCGCATGTCTTTCTGGCCAGCGTCAACGAAGGGCTCTTGCCCTTCAAGGCCGACGATGAAGAGATGACTGCGCAGCGCTTGGAGGAAGAGCGCCGGCTGATGTATGTGGGCATCACGCGGGCGCGCAGCACGCTGGCTGTGGGCACGCTGCGCCGGCGCAAGAAGTCGCGCGAGACGGTGATGGGCATCCCCAGCCGCTTTATCACCGAGATGCGCTTGAATGAAGGCAGCACCAAGGAAGACCCGCGTGAGAAGCTCAAGCGGCTGCGGGAGTCCTTTGCCGCCAAGGGTGCGGCCTCAAACGCGGCGCAGGCCGCCGAAGGCAAGACGGGGCCGAATTAAACGCGGTCTTGCAGCGCAATGCCTGCATGGCTTGACGGCATTGCGGAAACAGGGTCAAGTCTTGCCCTCAGACTTCGTCCGTCCGTGCTTGGTGATTTTTCCAGGTCCTCAAGCTTGTCCTTCATGCCCGCAGATCGCAATCGACCGCAGCCGCTTTGACTTCGCCAATTGCCACCCCGAGCCGCCGCCTCGCCTCTGTTTTAGCCTCGCTGCATGCCTTGTTGGGCGGTGCGGTGGGTGCGGTCGTAAGCCTGGCCATCGTGTTGACGCTGGGCGTGCTGGCGCTGGCGCCCATGGGCAGCCGGGCGGCTTTGATAGGTGTTCCCGCTGCCTTTGCCTGCGTGATCGTCGGCGCCGGGATTTTCTCCATTTGCAGCCGCAGTCGCATGGCGGCCGGCGGCCCCAGCTCTCCAACGGCCCTGATCATTGCCTTCTTGCTCAGCCAAGTCTTGCGCCAAGAGCAGGCCAGCGGTGGCGCGATGGCGCTGACGCTGGTTCTGGCGGTCTTGAGTGCGGCGGTCATGGTCATGGGCCTGTTGCAAATGCTGATGGCGGCCATGAAGCTCGGGCGCCTCGCACGCTTTGTCCCGCAGCCGGTCTTGGCCGGCTTTATGAATGGGGTTGCCTTGCTGGTGCTGCTGGCCCAAGTGCCGGCCTTGCTGGCTGTGGCGCCCGAGCTGTGGCCGGGCCATGGCTGGCAGGCGCTACAGCAAGCACATCTCGGGGCCCTGGCTCTGGGCCTGGGGACGGCCGGGCTGGTTTGGCTGCTGGCTTGGCGGGCGCCGCGCTTGCCGGCGGCCTTGGCTGGCATGCTGCTGGGGCTCTTGAGCTTTCACCTGGCTAGCGCTACTTGGCCCGCGCTTGACCTCGGCGCCACGCTTGGTGCCTTGGAAGCCGAGCAGTTTTTGTCGGGCTTGTTCGCCGTTTGGGCCGAGCCCGTGGCAACCCTGTCCTTGCTGGCCCCGCATGCCCGGGCCATAGGCCTAACGGCTGTTTTGCTGGCCATGGTCGGCAGCCTGGAGTCTTTGCTGAATCTGCGCGCCGCCGATCAGCGCAGCGGCGAACAAAGTGATGAAAACCGCGAACTTTGGGCCTTGGGCCTGGCCAATATCGGTGGCGGCTTGTTTTGTGCTTTGCCAGTGACGCGTTCCCGAAGCCGAGCGATGGCCATCGAGATGGCAGGCGGGCGCGGCGGCCTTGGCGCCATCGGGGCGGTGCTTTGTTCGGCCTTGTTGGTCGGCTATGCCGGCGCATGGTTGGCCTATTTACCGCGCGCCGTCTTGGCCGGTGTGATGCTGACCGTCGCCTTCAGCCTCGTGGACCGCCGCTCGACCCAGCTGCTCTTGCAGCAACTGGGTCGGTTGAATAGCCCATTCCGCCAAGGCAATTCAGATGGCAGGGCCAGACGGGAAGGCCTGCTCACCATGAGTCTGGTCTGTCTGTTGACCCTGTGGCAAGGACCGGGTGCGGGCGTGATCCTGGGCTTGCTCTTGTCGATCTTGTTGTTCTTGCGTGGCCTGAACCGCAGCTTGGTGCGGGCTCGGTTTTCTGCGCAGCAGCGGCCCAGCCGGCGTGTTTATCCGCCGCAGGTGGAGCTGGCTTTGCGCGAGGCGCGGCCGCATATCTGGGTGGTGGAATGGGAGGGCGCGCTCTTTTTTGGCAATGCCGACCGTGTTCAAGATGAAGCTCGGCATGTGCCCGCCGACGCGCGCTGCTTGATCGTCGATTTGCAGCGTGTCTTGTCGATTGACGAGTCCGGTGCGATGGCCTTGCTGCAACTCCATGCCGCCTTGGCACGCAGAGCTTGTCGCCTGCTGCTGGCCGGGCTGGGGCCCAACAGCCCGCTGCGTAGCCAGCTGATGGACCATTTGCCCGAGGCCAAATCTGCCACTTCGGGTTTGATCTCAAACCAATGCCACCTGGATGTGGATCACGCGCTCGAAGCGGCCGAGCGGCAAGCCTTGCAGACAAGTCTTGGCTCGGGCCAAGTGCATGAATTGGGCGGCGCCGTGCCCCTGGCACAAAGCAGTCTCTTGCGAGACTTGTCCGCCGCGCAGCAGACCGTCGCCACGGCCTACCTGCAGCCGCTGAGTTTGAAGGCTGGCGAGCGCCTGTTCAGCGAGGGTGAGCTCGGCAATGGCGTCTATGTGCTAACGCGTGGTTCGATCAGTATTGTGAGCGGCAGCGGCCAGCGTTTCATGAGCTTTTCTGCCGGCACGATGTTGGGCGAGCTGGCCCTGCTGGACGGCCAAGGCCGCAGCGCCGACGCTGTGGCCGACCAAGATGCGGACCTCTTTTTACTCACGCCGCAAGCGCTCAGTGCCATGGCTGCCGCCGACCCTTTGCTGTGCAGCCAGCTCTACCGCAATATGGCGCTTCATCTGGCCACGCGCCTGCGGGTGGCGACCAGCGCTTGGCGCAGTGCGGCCGGGCTGCAATGACTTGCAAGCCTGCGATGATGATCGCTTTGCCGGAAACCCAATCTATGTCCAAGTCAACACTGGCCGTTCTGGCCTTGCTCCTATCGTTTGGCGCTGCGGCCGCCACTGCCAAGAAGCCCGCCAAAGCTGCCTCCGCCCCCGAAGTGTCTGCATCCGCGCCGGCCGCGACCGCAGCCCAGGCCGTGACGACCGCCTCCGGCCTGCGCTACGAGCCGCTTACCGTGGGCAAGGGGCCGCACCCGACGGCCACCGACAAGGTGCGCGTGCACTATGTAGGCCGCTTCCTGGACGGGCGTGAGTTTGACAGCTCGATCAAGCGCGGCGAGCCGGCCGAGTTCCCGCTCAACCGCGTCATCAAATGCTGGACCGAGGGCGTGCAACTGATGCAGGTCGGTGGCAAGGCGCGCCTGCATTGCCCCTCAAGCATTGCCTACGGCGAGCGCGGCGCGGGTGGCGGCGAGATCCCGCCGAACACGCCGCTGGTGTTCGAGGTGGAACTGTTGGCGATTGTGGGCAATTGAGAGCTAGCCCGGATGTTTCACGAGGGACGCGGGAATTGCGGGAGTCCAGGCCGCAGCCAATGGCGCTGAGACGGCCGCAGCCGATGCCCCGTGGCATCGGCGAGGAGTTGAAGCGTCAGGGGCAAGGTCTGGGCCGAGCAAGCCCGCGTAGGACCTGTAGCCAAAATGGATAGAACGTCGAAGCGAAGGAACGTCGTGCCCATCGGTGCTGTGGACCAGCCGGGGCCGACCTCGTGAAATATCCGGGCTTGCAGGGCGGCTTAGCGCTAGGCGCGCCCTCGCTGGCTCCTTGATGGCGCTTCAAAGGCCGTTCTGCGCCCTAATGCGGCCATTCCTTTCGGCTCGATGTGCTCAAACAATTCGCAAAAAGAATATCTAGATTATTTAAATCGCGGGTTGGTGGTGAACAAGGTGAGCCTGAACGGCTGCCGCGATAGGCGGCCAGTGGTGGGACTTGCTTTGCAATGCTGAGGTTCGCCGCACTCACCCTAACTCATGTTGACGAGTTGATGATGGAGGGCCGAGGGCATACCCCTGACCTATGCTCTGCCGCCACAGACATAATGCGCGAAATATAGGCAAGGAATTTGTCCAGGCCCATCGTCCTTTATCAATGCTTCTTCGGTCCTATCGGTGCTTCAATTCCAGATGGGTATCCACCTTAAACACCGCCTGTCTTTGAGCGCGGGTACTTAATGCCAACTGCTCAACGCTGCCTCGCCAAGGATGCGACGTGCAGTGGCCCGGTGCCATTTCAGCTCTTGCCCGCCCTGCCGCTGCGCGGGGATCAACTTGAACCTTGAGTGTCCAAGAACGCTTGAACATTCTTTCTTTGTCGTTATCGAACTCTGGAGCCAGGCAATGCGAACCACGATCTCTTGGGCAATTTCTATTGCAGTCTTTTTGGGCGCTGTCGCCCCCGTTGGCGCACAAACACCCACGCCGGGTTCCACGCTGTTCCAGAATGTCCGCATTCTCGACGGCAAGGGGCGGCCGCTCTCAGGGCCGTCGCATGTGCTTGTACGCGGCGGGAAGATCGAGCGTATTTCGACAACGCCTATCGTCAGCGACCGCCCTGCGGATGCCGTCGTGATTGACGGCGGTGGCCGCACGCTGATGCCCGGATTGATTGACATGCACTGGCATACGTTGATGGTGCGACCATCTCCCGTGGCGTTCCTCACGGGAGACGTCGGGCACTTGAACCTGCTCGCGGGCGCCGAGGCATCGGCGACGCTGATGCGAGGCTTCACAACCGTTCGCGACATGGGCGGACCCGCCTTCGGCTTGAAACGTGCGATCGACGAGGGGATTGTTACCGGTCCTCGGATTTATCCCTCGGGCGCCATCATCTCCATCACCGGTGGTCATGGCGACTTCCGCCAGCCCTTCGAGCTACCACGTGCCCTTGGGACGACGCAGTCGCGCGGAGAGCAGATCGGCGCCGCGATGATTGCGGACAGCCCGGACGAGGTCCGTGTACGCGTGCGCGAACAGCTCCTGCAAGGTGCGACCCAGATCAAGTTGACGGCTGGCGGCGGCGTATCCTCGCCCCACAGCCCATTAGACGCCTCCACTTTCACCGAGGCCGAGCTACGCGCCGCTGTCGAGGCCGCAGAGAACTGGGGCACCTATGTGGCCGTGCATGCGTACACGCCCGTGTCAATCAAACGTGCGATCGCAGCCGGCGTCAAATGCATCGAGCATGCGCACCTCATGGATGAGGCGACGGCGAAGCTGATCGCCGACAGCGGTGTCTGGTTGAGTACCCAGCCCTTTGCTGACGATATTGTCGACGTCTACCCTCCCGGATCGTCGGAGCGTGCGAAGGCGAAGTCGGTACTCGATGGCATGGACAAGACCTTCACGCTCGCCAAGAAGTATCGAATCAAAGTCGCATTCGGGACGGACATTCTGTTCTCTGCCAAACAGGCTCAGGATCAAGGGGCGATGCTGAGCAAGCTGACCCGTTGGTACAGCCCGGCAGAAACGATCGCGATCGCGACTGGGGGCAATGGCCAATTGTTGGCGCTGTCCGGTGAGCGTAACCCCTACCCCGGCAAACTCGGTGTCGTCGAAGAAGGTGCGCTGGCTGACTTGTTGTTGGTGGACGGCGATCCGGTCGCCAACATCAAGTTGATCGAAGATCCGGCGAAGAACCTGCTGGTGATCATGAAGGACGGAAAGATTCACAAGAACACGCTGACGAATTCGCTTTAGGCCTGGTGGAGAGGGGGACCGAGCCCCCTCCCGGCAGTGTGCAAACTCGGGGACAAGGGTTGGTCCTTGCCTTTTGCTGCCCAAGTGTCAATTCTGAACGACTGTTCCGGGCATGTGCCGGCGCCCGCTCTCCGCATCCGAGTGACAAGAACTGGTCGGAACCGTGGGGGCCGCATCATTGCCCGTAAGCCGACGTTGACCAAAACGGTTGGAGAACCGAACGCCAGCTTTGCTGCGCCTGTTCGAACTGTCGGCCTGGCGCAGACTAGGATGTTTCAAGGGCACTGACGGCCAGGCAACTCAGCGCCCATAGCGGCCGGCCACAGTGCGTTATGGACCTTTCTCGATCATTTGCAGCCGGCCGGTGGCGGCTTCACTCGGGCCAGGTCCAGTCGACAGCTCGCCTCTGATAGGAGCTGTTCGAGTCGGAGAGGCCGCCGCATGGCTCCAACCTCCACGAATCAGCATCTAAGGATGTCCGCAGCACTTGTCGGCGACCACCCCGACCCTCGGGCCCTTGACGACCCCTCGGCTTGCCTACAGGCACAATCCAGCTGATCGGGGCGATCCTGGCGTCAGGCCTGCCGGGAAGCCCGCCGTAAAAATGGAGCAGCATCAATGGCACTGACGAAGAAGGGCGAGTTCTGGTACGGGACGACGTCCGGCGACACCCAAGCCGAGCTGCGCAGCTATAGCGTTGCGAATCGCCATGAGGCCGTCCGGTTTGCCGCGTCCAAATGCGATTGCGGGTGCCGGACCTTCGCGTTGCAGACCGATGAAGAAGCGGGCGTGGCGATCCGCACCTGCACCGACTGCGGGCAGGAACACCTGATGGGCGACAGCGCGGACCACCTTGAACAAGCCGCGCCCGAAGCGCACGAGTGCGTGTGCGAGAACGAGGTGTTCGAGCTGATGTCCGGCGTCTCCGTGTACGAGGGCACACATGACGTACGTTGGTACTACATCGCTTGCCGCTGTGTGGAATGCAATCTGGTCGGGGTCTTCGCAGACTGGAAGTGTGAAGCGGGTGATGCGGCGGCCTTCCTCGCCAAGGTATGAGCGGCCGAGGGCTGTCATGAAGTGATCGGCGGACTTGGCTGTATCAATGACGGCTAGCGCACCCAGCTGTTCCCGGCTCCAAATTCGATTTCATCGAAGCTCAGCACCAGGCTGACAGCGGCCGCTCAAGGAATTCGCAGCGCTTTGATTCTTGCGCCAGTTATTCCCCTCTTTTTAGCCGCGCAATGAACTGCTTCAACTGCGCATCCGGAGCCCCAGGCCGGCGCATCTTCTCTGCCTATTGAATGGCCAGCGCACGCTGGCCGCCTTGCGCTGGCCCAGGCCTTGATGGACCAGGCCCAAGTTGTAATGCACCTTTGCGCGCTCGGGCGGCAGTTTGGCGGCGCGGGTCAGCGCGCTTGCCGCCTCGGGCATGCGCTTCTCTTCGGCCAAGAGCAGACCCAAGGAAAAGGTCAACCACTTGCTGCCGACGCTGTTGTCGAACAGCTTGGTGCGACCTTCAGCACTGCCGTTTTCGCCCGAGGCGGTGATTTGGGCGGCGACGGCGCTGGTCAGGTCGACCGGCGTGGCGACCAGCGCCGAGAGACTGCGGCTGCCGGTTCGCGTAGCGTCGCAAGGCTGGCCGCCCAAGGCACGGGCGCTCGCCTCGGCCAGCGTGCTGGCACTGCCATTGAGCACATGGACCGAAGCCAGCTTGACCCGGATTTGCTCAGCACTGCAGCCCGGCGCATGGGCCTGCCAATAGGGCAGGTTTTGCTCGCTGACCAGGTCACTGGCATGTTGGTGCGCTGCCGCAGTCGCGGCCAGAGGGTAAGCGGCGCCGGGCAGGGCTGTAAGGGCCAGGGCCTGGCGCGACAAAGTGAAGCGGGAAGATTTCATCAGAGGACTTTCGCTGTGGTCGAAGGGGGACGGGCAGCGGCGCATACATCGCAATAGCCACCCTGCAGCGATTCTGGGCAGCCCAGGCCCAATCTCCAAACGAGTAAACAGCGCGGCCAAAAGCAGTATTTCTCGGCCTCAACCTGTCAGTTCTGACAGTTGAATTCAGACCCGAACACAGCTATTCGACACCTCGCTGACCACAACTTGACCCGCCAACAGCGCCAGTTGCTGCAGGCTCAAGGGCGCCGCCCCCGCCACTTGGCAAGCGGCCGCGCCGGCCGCAACCGCCCAACGCAGATGTTGCTGCGGCGGCGCTCCGATGGGTTCGCGCAGCAGACTGAACAGCAAGCCGGCCATGGCGGCATCGCCGGCGCCGATCGTGTCAACCACGTCAATCGCCGGTGGGCGCGCCTGCACTTCTCGCTCAGCATGAAATAGACTCGCCCCGTCTGCACCGCGCGTTAGCAGCACCAGCGCATGTGGATTCCAATCGGTGATTTGCGCCAGCCCGAGCCTATGGTCGGGGCTGCGGAACAGGCCGCAGAGGTCTTCGTCCGAGACCTTGATCACGTCGGCGATGCGGCACATGCGCTGTAGCGTAGCGTCGTATCGCGCATCCATGGCCATGGCGCGGAAGTTCGGGTCATAGCTGATGCGCTTGCCCGCGCTTTTCAGCGACTCGGCCAAATCCAGCAGGCGCGCAGCCAAGGGTTCGCGCGTCAGGCTGATACCGCCGAAATGCGCCCACAACAGATCGTCGCGCCAGCCACGGGGAAGCGCATCCGGCTGAAAGTACAGGTCGGCGCTGTCGTCGCCGACAAAGAAATATTGCGGCGGCGCGGTTTCGTGCACCACGGCCAGCAAGGGCGACTTATGGGCTAACTGCTGAGTGAAGCGCATATCGAGGCCGGCGGCTTGGGCTGCCTGCCACAGCGCCTGGCCGAACACATCGGCGCTGATCGCTCCGCCAAAGGCCGTGGGCACACCCAAGCCCGCCAACGCTCGAGCCAAGTTCCAAGGCGCTCCGCCGCAGACCGAAGTCCATTGCTCGGGGCCGCTGCGGATCATGTCGGTCAGCGCCTCGCCGAAGGAAACCACGCTTGGCATCATGATGCCGCCCGCTCCAGCGCCGCCAGCATCTCATAGCAGGCGCCCATGGTGTGATAGTCAGTCTTGCCGGCCGGGCTCTTCTCGTCGCTATAGGCGCTGTTGTCCGGCTTGAGGATGCGAAACCATGCGCCGTGCTGATGGTCGATCATGTGATCCCAGGCGTAAGACCAAATCAAGTCGTACCAGGCCCAGTACTGGGCCTCGCCGGTGCGCAAGGCCAAGAGGCCGGCGGCGGCCAAGCTTTCGGCCTGCACCCAGAAATACTTGTCGGCATCGCAGACCTCGCCGTCCGGCGCAAAGCCGTAGACCAGGCCGCCATGCTCGCGGTCCCATGCGTGGCGCATCGCCTGGCTGAACAAGGCCTGCGCACGCGGCAGCAGCCAGTCGCCGTCGTCTGCCAGCAAAGCGCGGTGGCGCTCCAGCGTCAGCAAGAGCTTGGCCCATTCGGTCAGGTGGCCCGGCTGTATGCCCCAGGGGCGGAAGATATTCGTTTTGTCGTCGCGGTTGTAGTCCCAATCGGGCAGCCAGTCGGATTTGTAATGCTCCCAGATTTGGCCATCGGACAGTGCTGCTTGGCGCATGGTGATATTGCGCGCCAGGGTTTCGGAGCGAAGCAAATAGCGCTGATCGGCCGTTGCGTCAAAGGCCGCCAGCATCGCTTCACAGGCATGCATATTGGCGTTCTGCCCTCGGTAGGGGTCAAGTCTTGACCAATCTGCGCTGGCCACGTCGGCATACAAGCCGGCCTCGGGGTTCCAGAACCGCGCCTCCATCAAGGCCCAGGTGTCGTCCATCCAAGCCACGGCTTCGGGCTCACCCGCCAGCGCAGCATGGGCATAGGCCAGCATCACAAAGGCCAGGCCGTAGCAATGGTTGTCGGCGTCAATGGGCAGGGCAGCGCCGTCTTGCCAGCGCAAGCACCACAGGTAGCCGCCAGTGTCGGGTTGGCGATGGGCGTCGCGCAGGAAGCGCAGACCGTGGCGCATCATCTGCCGGTATTGCTCGCCCCCAAAGTGACGATAGGCCATCGCATAGTTGAAAACAAAGCGAGTGCTGCTGACCAGATGGCGGGTCTGTGAGTCATAGACCCTTCCGTCATCGCGGTAGAAGTGGAAGAAGCCGCCACTTGCATCGACGCACACCGGATCGTAAAAACTCAAGGTGTGGCGCACATGGGCGCGCAAGGTGGCGGAGTCGCGAAAATTCGGGGAATCCGGCTGGCCGGTTTTTGCAGGCGTATTCATTCGGCAATTAGAAGCCAGGATAGGCCCCAATAGTGACTGCACCCTGCGAGGCTTGCTAGCCCATATCCTTAGAAATGCTGCGCTTTGAATTTGCCAAAGGGCTGCTTGCGGACCTGCTTCGGACATCCGGCCGCCGAGTCGCTGAACGGCCGAACTCGAAGGAAGCTGCTATGGAATACCTGAAAATGAGCGGCAGCAATTGGCCTAACGCTGAATTTGGGCGAGCTTAGACATAGGGCACTTTGATGCCATTTTCCGCCCTTTTCCGCCCTTTTCCGCCAATTTCCGCCCGCATCAGCGCTAAGTTGGCTGCTGGCTGGCTGGCTGGCCGCCAACAGCCAGCCCCTTATTGCACCTCCACCTTGCTCAGGTTGTCATCCGAGTTCCGGTCGATCCGCATGTTGTAGGGGTCGACGCCGACCCAGGCAGGCGCTTTGTCGAGCAGCAAGGTGATCTGCTGCTTGCCCGACTTCAGCGGCCGGCGCTCCATCAATAACACCGAGTCCCGTGTGAAGCCCTTTTTGCCCGGCTCGGCGCTGAAGGCGCCAATGTCCAGCGCCTCGTTCAGCGGGCTCTCGGTCTCGCGGCCCTTGCCATCGGCATACAGCTTCTTGGCCTCGACGGTGAAGCTGACTTCGAACTTGCCGTCGGCGCGCTTGCTGGCTTTGGCGTCCGTCGCCTTCAGATCCAAGAGCGTGATTTTCTCGAACAGATCAACAATCAAGGCCTCATGTTCCGGCCCGGCCTCGGCGCGCAAGAGGCGCAGAAAGTCGCGCGTGTCGGCATAGGGCGCGGCCTTGAAGGCGAACTCGGCCAGCAGCTTTTGCAGCGCCCGGTTGACCTTCTCTTCGCCTATCAGCTCTTTGAGCGAATACATCACCACCGCGCCTTTGCGGTAATGGATATAGGCCTGGTTCTCGACGCGGGCCAGTGGCAGCTCTTCCACCGCCTCGCCGGCACGTCCGCTCAGGTAACGGTCCAGTTCATATTTCAGGAATTTGCGGATCTGCGCCTTGCCATAGAGCTTCTCCATCACGAGCAGCGCCGAGTACTGGGCGAAGGACTCGCTCAGCAGCGTCATGCCTTGCTTCTCGGCACCATTGATTTGGTGGCCCCACCACTGGTGTGCCATCTCGTGGGCGGTGACGAAGGTGACCAGATCCACTTTTTCGTCACGATCCGCGTCCTTGAAGTTTTGGATGAAGCCTATCGCCTCGGAGAAAGGCACCGTGCCCGCGAACGCCTGGGCAAAGCGCTCATAGGCGGGGAACTCCATGATGCGGGCCTGGCCGAACTGGTAGGGCGAAAACTGCTCGCTGTACAGATCCAAAGAGGCCTTCATCGCCGTGAACATGCGCTGCACATTGGTGTTGTGGGCCGGGTGGTGATAGATCTCCAGCGCCACCGCTTTGCCGTCCTTGCCGGCCCAGCTGTCCTGCGCTTTTTGATAGCGGGCCGATTGCATCGAGAAGAAGTGGGCGGTCGGCGCATCGCTGCGGGTGACGATGGTGCGCCGGCCATGGGCCGTGCTGTCGCTGATGGTGGTGCCGGGGGCGATCGGGGTTTGATCGGCATCGGTGCTCAGCGTGATCTCGGCGTTGACCAGATCGCTGTCATGGCGCAGATAGTTGTGGGCATTGGCGCCCTCGTCCTCCAGTTTGGCGACGCGCAACTCGGGCGGCAGCCCGTGCTTGCGGCGAATGGCGCGGTCTTGCAGCAGCAGGCCGCGCGGCACGCCCAGCATAGGCGCGAACTGCTGGTTGCTGATGAAGCTGCCGTTGGGAGCGATCTGCGTCTGCGGCCTGCCGTTGACAAAACCTTCTTGCTCCATGCGGATGGCAAAGCTCAGGCCGAGCTTCTCGCCCGCTTGCAGCGGTTTGCTGAGTCGGTAGATGCGGTGCGCCAGGTCTTTGTATTCCTTCTCCAGCACGGCATCGTCCAGCGCCATGGCCTGCACCTTCAGACCCGGCGCCCATTGCACATGCACCTGGCTGATGGGTTTGCCGCTGCGGTTCTCCATTTGGTAGCTGCCCTCAATGTCGGCGCGGGCCTGGTTCGGGTAGAGCTCGACCTTGAGCTTGACGTCGGTGATGGTCGGCTGAGGCAGCTCAGCAAAGCCCCACAAGGTCTTCTCGTAGTCCGCCTGGCGCTGTTCCTGTGCGGGGGCGGTGACGTACTCGTTCAGCACATTGCTGTTGTAGTAGATGTAGGCGCCGGTGCCTACCCAAGCCAGCGTGGCCGCGCTCAAGAGCAGGCCCGGCGTGCCGGCCAGGCGTTGGCGCAAGAGGTTCAGGCGTGGCTGCAGCCTGGTCTCAACCCCGCGCCGCCACATCAGGTGGGTGGCGACCAGGAGCATGGCGCCAAAAGCCAGCCAATAGGCCTGGTGCCAGGCGCGGCCTATCCAGAAGCGGCCCATCTCGTTCATGTCCGACAGCGGCACCTCCGGCATGCCGGCATAGGTGTAGAGCTTGTGCTCAAACCCCATGCTGCCCATCACCATGCCCAAGACCATCAAGACCATCATCACGGCCCAGCCGACGAATTTGTGCGGCACCATGGCCTGCACAAAGATCGAGAGAATTGCCAGCAAGACCGCCGAAATCAGGCCCGGCAAGACCAGCCACAGCAGATAGGCCGCCGGTTGAATCTGGGTGAAGCCATGGCCCAGCTGGAACAAGATGCCGGTCAGCATGGCGGTCAAGTAACAAGCCAGCAGCACGCCACTGATGGCCAGCACTTTGGGCAGTAAAAAGGCCCAGTTCGGCGCCGCGCTGGCGTCCACAATCTCGTGCATGCGGCGCTCGCGGTCCCGCCAGACCAACTCGCCCGCGTAGTAGATCGCGATCAAGAGCGGGATGATGCCAAAGCTGCCTTCCAGCGCATCCACCACCGACCTTGTCACAGGCAAATAGGCAACGCCACGCTCCGAGGTGGTCAAGAGCAGGCCAGCCATTGCGTTCAACACGCCGATGGCCAGCAGCACAAAAAAGGCCGGACTCTTGAACACAAAGCGCATATCGAAGCGCGTCAGTGCGCGCAACTGCAGCCAGGCGGTACTGCCGCCGTGGCTGGGGCTGGCCAGACGCTGAGGGCTTGGCAATGCGTCGCTCTTGTCAATCTTCTCGGCCTTGGCTGCAGCTTTGGCGGGCGTCTCGAACTGGAACAAACGGTAGGCCAGGCCAAACAGCGCGGCGGCCACACTCAGCCAGATCAGCCGGTTGTAGAGCAGCATGCCGCTCAAGCTCGGCAGCAGGGTGTTGCGGTCGGCGGCAGTCCAATACTTGGTCACGCGGTTCAAGGCGCCGATGGCGAAGGGGTCGGCCAGGCCCGAGGCGAGGTCCAGCGAGGGGTCCTTCAGCAAGACTCGCGAGGCACCGAACAGGACGATGAAGGCGACAGCGCCGACATAGGTCCACATCATCGAGCGCGTGATCGTGGCCAGCGCGAAGAAGCCCGCGCCCAGCACCAGCAGCGTTGGCACGCTCATCACCAGCTGAGCAAAAACGTAATGGCTGAGCACCAAGGGGCCAATTTGCTCTGCGTCCAGCCAAGGCATCATGGAGCCGATCAGAATGGCCAGGGGCACGGCGGTGGTGACCAAGAAGGCCACAAACATCGCGCCCAAGAAGCGGCCAATCAGATAGTCGAATTTGCTCACCCGCGTGGAGCGCAGGATGGACGCGAAGCCGAACTCCTCGTCGCGGACCACCACATTGGCCACAAAGGCGGTGACGATGAAGATCGCCATCAGGTTCATGGTGGCGACGATCTGCAAAATGGCAAAAGGCGAGTTGAGATTGCTGGCACCCTTGGGGCCGCCGATCTGAATATCGGTCGAGACGATGGCGCCAAAGCTCATCAGGAAGAAGATCACAAAACTGATCAGGAACAGCGGCGAGCGCAGTTGGTAGCGCGCCTCGAAGGCGAAGATTTTGCTGAGCATCTCTTGCTCCCTCAAGCCGCAGTGGCTGGGTTTGCTGCACTGGACTTGCGCGCTTGCACCAGCGTGGCGAAGTAGAGGTCCTCCAGGTCGCCCTCGACCGCCTCAAAGCCGGCCTCAGGCGCCGAGTCGGCCAGCACATGGATGACGGTCTGGCCGCCGCGCAGGCGGTTCGAGATGACATTCAGTTCGACCTGGTAGCGCGGCAGCGAAGCGCTGTCGACCGTGCGCCGCCAGACCCGGCCCTGCAACTCGCGGCTCAACTCCAGTGGTGCGCCGGTCTGCACAATCTTGCCGTTATTGATGATGGCCATGCGCGGGCATAGATCGGCCACATCCTCGACGATATGGGTGGACAAAATCACCACCACGTTTTCGCCGATCTCGGCCAGCAGATTGTTGAAACGGTTGCGCTCCTCGGGGTCGAGGCCGGCAGTCGGCTCATCGACGATCACCAGCGTTGGGTTGCCGATCAAGGCTTGCGCAACGCCAAAGCGCTGGCGCATGCCGCCCGAATAGCCTGCCACCGCCTTTTTGCGTACGCCCCACAAATTGACCTGCGCCAGCAGGGTTTCGACGGTGTCTTTGCGCTCGCCTGCGTTGGCGATGCCTTTCAAGACGGCCAGGTGGTCGAGCAGCTCGTAGGCGGAGACGCGCGGGTAGACACCAAAGTCCTGCGGCAGATAGCCCAGCGTAGCGCGGAGCTTTTCGGGCTGCTTGACCACGTCAATGTCACCAAACTGGATGCTGCCGGAACTGGGGGTTTGCAGTGTCGCGATGCAGCGCATCAAAGAGGACTTGCCGGCGCCGTTGGGGCCAAGCAGGCCGAACATGCCCTTGGGGATCTCAAGATTGACGCCGTCCAGCGCTTTGGTGCCGTTGGGGTAGACGTGGGTGAGATTGGTGAGTTGTAGCATCGGTGAGCGCCTGGTGTTTTTGCTGAATCAGCGTTGAGTGGCGCCAGTTTGCTCGCTGCCGATTCGCAATTCCAAGGCCTTGCGACACACTGCAAAAAATTTGGCCCGAGTTGCATCTGGTGCAACTCGGGCCAAATAGGCTTGGTGTTCAGCGCAATGAAGCGGCGCTTACATGCCCTTGAACAAGTGCGTGTAGCTGCGGCTGACTTCGAGCTTCTCCGTCAGGCCTTTGACGCCGACCATCTGGCGGCCTCGGAAGTCGCGGGTGATGCCGTCGATGGCGCGGGCATTGACCAGGGTCGAGCGGTGCACCTGCCAGAACAGCGCCGGGTCCAGCTCGTCCACCAGCTCCTTGATCGGCTTGCGGATCAGGGCCTCGACGCGCGCCGTCTGCACCCGCGTGTACTTCTCGTCGCTGATGAAGAACAGCACGTCCTCGACCGGGATCATCTGGATCGCTTGGCCCACGGTGGCCTGAATCCACTGCAGATATTTCGGCGCGGAGGCGGGGTTGATTTGGGCGGAGAGCTTGTGCAGCAGTTGCTGCAGCGGTGCAGCAGCCCGGCTGTCGTCGGGCGCTTCGGCTGCGGCCGGGCCGTCGCTGCCATCGCGCATGGCCAGGCGTTTCTTGATGCGCTGCACGGTCAGCGCCAAACGTTCACGCTCGGCCGGCTTGAGCACATAGTCGGCCACGCCTTGCTCGAAGGCTTCGACCGCGTATTGGTCGTAGGCGGTGATGAAGACGATCTCGGGCAAGACCCAGTCTTCACCCTCGGGCACATCATCGCCGCCGCCCATCTGGGCGATCTGGCGTGCGGCGTCGACGCCGGTCAGGCCGGGCATGCGAATGTCCAGAAAGACCAGGTCCGGCCGGTGCTGCCGCACCAATTCGACGGCTTCGAGACCATTTTTGGCCTCGGCCACGATCTCCAGATCGGGCCAGACTTCGCTCAGGCGGGCGCGCAGTTGCTCGCGCATCAGGCGCTCATCGTCGGCCAAGACGGCGCGTATGCGCGGGGAGTCGGAATGTTGGGTTGAATTCATCGGGCAATGCTAGCGGGTGTTGGCGGTTGTGGGCAGATTTTGCCGCCGCTGCGACCTTGGACGCTTGTTTCTCAACACCAGCCACAGCAGCAGACCCAAAATGATGACAGGCGAGAACAACATCGCACCGAGGCTGAGCAGGCCCACGGCCACAAAGCCCAAGATCAGCACCGTCAGCAGCAGCGGCAAGCCGACGCTGAAGAGCAAGACCAGCGGTATCACCAGGCACAGCACGGCGCCGGTCGCCAAAACTCCCAAGACGGCGCCGACCCCGGACATCGCGTGCAGCCCCTCGATGTCCAGATCCTCGCCATTGATGCTGATGCTGACACCGGGCTGGGCCATCAACTCCTGCCATAAGGCGCCGCCCGCCAGCAGCCCCAGCAAGGCCAGCCCCAGGCTCAGAATCAGCAGCCATCTGAAAGTTGTTTTCATATCGAAGCTCCTTGCTTGTCATCAGAATCATGGCCGCGGCTGCGGTAGGGTACGGTGATCGTTACCTTGGTGCCGCTGGGTTGGTTTTCGCTGACGGTGACGCTGGCCTTGGCGCCGTAGAGCAGCATCAAACGCTCGCGGATATTGGCCAGACCGACGCCGGTGCCGCCGGTGGCAGCGCGGCCAAAGCCCAGGCCGGTGTCGGCCACGGTCACCGCCAGCTTGCCGTGGTTGATCTCGGCCTTGACCGTCAGCATGCCGCCTTCGGCCTTGGGCTCCAGGCCATGCTTGATAGCGTTCTCCACCAGGCTTTGCATCATCATTGGCGGGAACTCGGCCGACAGCAGGCCCTCGGGCACATCGATCGAGGTCATCAGTCGCTCTTCCATGCGCACCTTGAGAATCTCCAGATAAGGCTTGATGACGGCCAGCTCGCGGCCCAAGTCACGCACGCCGCTGGCATTGGCTTCGCGCATGGTCGGCATCGAGGCGCGCAAGAGCGCAATCAAATTCTTCTGCATCTGCGAGGCCCGCGGCGGGTCGGTTTCGATCAGATGATCAATCGAGGCCAGGGTGTTGAAGAGGAAGTGAGGCTCGACCTGCGCTTGCATCGCGGCCATACGGGCCTCGACGACTTGCCGTTTGAGCGACTCGGCCTCGGCCGTTTCGGTCGCCTGCGCGGCCTTCACTTCGGCCTGCAGCCGTCCCTTGTACGTCACCTTGATGAGGGCCGAACCGAGCGCAAAGAAGAAGGCCAGCTTGACCAGAAAGTCACCCAGATGCACAACCGTGGTGTGGCGGCGCGGCTGGCGCTGCGCTTCGCGAGCAGCGCGGCGGGCTTCTACGGCGGCTTCATGGGCGCTGGTCTTGGCCGCTTCAGCGGCAGCCTCCAATGCTTGTTCGATACCCGACTTGGCCTCTTCGATCGCCCGCTTGACCTCGGCCGACTTGGCCTCCTTGGGCAGCTTGATGGAAATCGAGGGCAGGTCAGGGTCGACCTCCGTGTTGTCGTCGTCAGCCGACTCGGCAGACGAGGCGGCGGCGTCTGGGGCCGAGGCGCCTGACTTGGCCTTGCGCGGCTGCACCTTGACGCCGTTCTCGTCGATGGTGATTTCGTAGTGAATCGGCTTGTCCGACTTGAGCAGCGGCTTGGCGGCGCGACGCGCCTCGGCCGAGGGCGCAGGTGGCGCTGGCGGCTCAGGTTCGGCGGGCTCGAAGACTTCGTCCGGCGTGATGGTGGAGCTGATGCGCCAAGTGAAGGGCGGCAGGTCCTGCAAGATATTGACGCCAATCATCAGCGCGATGGCGTAGACGACAAAGCGCTTCCAGCTGATGCTGACCAGCCAGCCGGCATAGACGTGAAAGACCCGCAGCACGGCGGCGGAGAGTCGTTGCCAGCGCTGATAAAGCGTGGGCTGATTCATGGACGAGGGACCTTGTTGCATGGCCCGCACTGTACTGAAGGCTTTGGCTGATGGCGGCCTGAGAGCGATACAGCGCAGGTCTGAGTGGCCGAAATGCACCGAAACGCGACAGTCGGCATGCCTTGTCGCGAGGCTCTGGCTTTCGAAAAGTCGGGCTGTCGGGCCAGTTGTCATGCGCTCAGGACGTCGGAGTGCTTTAATTTTTCTAGGGGACAAACCCTTCCCTAGAACGAGGGCAGGCTTGGGTATCGGCGCTGGGAGCTGGTCTATAGACTGCGTGCTGTGCCGAGGTCTTTGTCTGAAGATAGGAATCCGAAATGTTTGAATTTCGATTTCAAGGCCTGCTGAGCCAGGTGCTGGCTTGTTTGCTGGGCCTGTTCGGTTTGAGTGCTCCCGGCTTGGCCGCCACCAGCTCATTCCAAGGTGACTTCAGCTTGGACAATGATCTTGCAATATTCGCCTTCGAGCTTGTGGTGCCGGGCGATATCGCGGTGACTACCTTTTCTCACAGCGGCGGCGTCAACGCGGCAGGTCAAAACGTGGCGGCCGGTGGCTTTGCTCCCGTGCTGACCTTGTTCGATGCCGATGGCTACGCCGTCCACGGCAATGCGGGGTCCTCCAATGTTTGCGCGGGCGCGGGCAGCTTTTGTTGGGACGCCAGTTTCAGCTTGCAAGGGGCTGCTTCCGGGCATTACCTCTTGGTGCTTTCGCAGGATGACAACAATGTGATCGGCGGCCCGGTGACGATGCCTTTGATGGCCAGCTTCTTCTCCCATGCAAGCGACCCGCATTACACCTCGGGCTTCGCTGGTTTGCCTGACGACGACAGCCT
This sequence comes from Roseateles albus, assembly GCF_028595345.1. Classification (NCBI taxonomy): domain Bacteria; kingdom Pseudomonadati; phylum Pseudomonadota; class Betaproteobacteria; order Burkholderiales; family Sphaerotilaceae; genus Roseateles; species Roseateles albus. The sequence continues at coordinate 28,678 of NZ_JAQQXT010000004.1, forward strand.
GCACTTTGTTCGCATCGATGGCGATCAGCGCAGCGGGCACTGGGCGCTGGATGTGGACGTGGCCGCGACGGTTAGCCAAGTGCCGGAGTTGGCCACAGTGATTTTGTGGCCGTTTGGCTTGGTCGCCGGCCTATGGCTTGTGCGCCGCCGCGAGGCCTGAAGGCAAGCAAGGCTGCATTAGCTTGGCCGGCATTTCAATTCCATCCGCGAACTGGCCGTCGGCCGGTGTGTGTTTTTCAGCCTCATCGCAAGGAGTTCCCCATGACGAGCATTTGCACCGCAGCACGGCAATGCCGGCCTCAATTTCACCCTGCTCTGACCGCCTTGGTCTTGGGCGCGGGTGGTTTGTTGTTGGGCAGCGAAGCCCAGGCACTTGAGGCGCCGCTGGCCGCCGATTCGCACATCAGCATGGCTCAACCGGCCGCCAATTTTGGCGCCCAGCCAACGCTGAACGTTGGCGGCGGCACATCGGCACTGCTGCGCTTTGATCTGAGTACCTTGCCGCCGGCCGTCACGGCCGCCAAACTGGTCAAGGCCAGCTTGGTGATGTATGTCAACAGGGTCGGTGCGCCGGGTGCCATAGACATCAATCCGGTCAACGCGGCTTGGACCGAAGCGGGCGTGACCTTCAATACCCAGCCGGCTTTTGGCGGCATAGCTTTGCTGGGCGTGCCGGTGCCGGTTGCGGGGCAATTCATGGCTTTGGATGTGACCGCGCAGGTGAAGAGTTGGATCAGCAATCCCGCTACCAACAGCGGATGGATCATTGCCGCTGCCGGCACCTCACCCGGCACCGTGGTGTTCTTTGACAGCAAAGAGAACACGGCCACCGGTCATGTGGCTCGCTTGGACCTGACGCTTGCAGATCAGGGCCCGGCCGGTCCGCAGGGGGCATCGGGACCGATGGGACCGGCTGGAGCACAGGGGGCAGCCGGCGCAACAGGGGCGATTGGCCCGATAGGTCTGACCGGCGCAACCGGCGCAACCGGCGCAACCGGCGGATTTGGCCCCGTCGGCGCAACGGGCGCAACCGGCCCGCAAGGCCCACAGGGTCCGCAGGGACCATCGGGGGTGATCGGCATCAAGTCCTGGAATGGCCAGGCGACGCAGTCGGTCCTGAGTGCTGCAAGCTACAGCGGCATCGGGCCGAATGCCTCGTTGACCTTGGGCGCCGGCCAGCGCATCAGCGCAACCGGGTCTTGGACCTTTGTTCCCACCGTCAGCAACAATGTGCGCATCGACATCTGCTACCGGGCTAGCGCCTCAAGTATTTGGCAGTCACCGGCTGAAGGCTACAAGGTGATTGCCGTAACGGCGAATTCGCGGGCGCTGGCGGCTGTCAGCAACAGCTTTGTCCCCGGCGCGGGTACCTGGGTGGTCGGACCTTGCGTACGCCAGAACAGCGGCGCGAATACGCTCAATGTCAGCTCCTACGACTGGAGCACCGGCTGGGTGATGATCAGCAACTGAGGCCATTGGCGTGGGCCTGCATAAACCCGGGTAGATCAGCTGGCTGATGCCTTGAAATGCCTAGTCAATAAAGCCCCTGAAGCAAGCAAGCAGGCAGGCAGACCTCGCATTGGGCGAGTCGAACTAGCGCAAGCTGCGGCGCATCTTGCTCAAGCTGCACGGTCATGAGGCTGCGCGTGACCTTTGGCAGGCCAGGAACATGGTGCCACTGTTCATATCGCTCACATCGTGCCCTCGGCCCAATCTGTGGATGGCGCGCCGCTGAATGACTGAGCTGCGGGCATGCGCGCGCCATTTCCCTGTGGCGCCCCCTGGCAGCGCAGTCCTTGGGGTTTGCTCGAACTTGCGCAAAAGCCTAACAGCAGATTCAAAGTGCGGTCAGCATCTGGCGTCGCTGCGGCGAGGATTAGCTCGGGCATGGCGCTAACGTCGCTCTAAGACGGGGTGATGTCAGGGCTCCAATTTGACACCTGCAAAGGAAATATTCACTTTACTCAGGGGCGCACCCCCTGAATGAGGGGGGTGTATGCGTTGGATATCGAGGTTAGATAAATATGATGCCGGCCGACGCAGAGTGGCTTGTGAGGGGGCCAAAAATTTGCGTCGAAAGTCAATTCAATAATCTCAGGGAAATTCATGAAACGTTCATTTATTCTGGCTATAGCCGCTGTTTGCAATCTGGCCCATGCAGACGTTCTTTTTATTAACGGGCCTGTTGTCGATGCCAATGGCAAATCGATCCTCGTGGCGCCCGACACTGCATTCGGCGTGGGTGCAAGACTCGGCACAACAACTGTTGCGGACGACTTTGAGATCACGGCCGGCAAGAGCTGGAACGTCACCAGCATCGACTTCTTCGCGTATCAGACCAACTTCCAGACTTTCGCTTTTTCCAAAGCCACATGGAGCATCGTCAAAGGTGATGTGAATACCGGCGCGGTGGTGGCCTCTGGCACGACGGCGGTGACGAATGGCGGCAAGGTGGGCTATCGCGTTACTCCCTCGACCCTGGGAAATACCGTCCGCCCAATTTTTGATCTGAATGCTGATATCGATGACACGACATTGGCTGCGGGTCACTATTGGCTGCGTTGGAGTTTGACCGGTAGTGGGAACCCTTTGGTTGCCTATACTGCGGACAGTCGTGCCGGCAATGCGGCTCAATCGGCCGGCGGGGCATTCAGAACACACCTGGACGGCGGGTCATCTAGGACGCATGAACTGCCTTTCGCCCTGAACGGCAATGTGGTTACTGCCGTGCCGGAACCGCAAACTTATGCCTTGATGCTGGGCGGCCTGGTCTTGTTGGCCGGCGCGGCTCGTCGTCGCGCGAGCAAGCAAGCCTAATTTGTGCGCTGAGTTTGGCAATTAGAAAAGCGACCCTCGGGTCGCTTTTTTTCTATCTTGAGCCGGTCTTTGTTTATTGCTTGACCGCTTCCACCTGAATGATCAGTTTGACGTTCTTCGGGAAGCCCCAGGCCAGGCCGTAGTCCACGCCCCACTGGGTGCGATCAATGGTGGCCTCGAAATCGCCGCCGCAGACTTCGCGCTTGAGCATGGGGTTGTCATAACAGTTGAAATGCATGGCTTTGAGCGTGACCGGGTTGGTCTTGCCCATCAAGGTCAGCTGACCCTGCACTTCGCTGACCTTGTCGCCGTCAAAGACGAATTTGTCGCCGACGAACTTGGCGGTCGGGAACTTCTCGGCGTTCAGCAACTCGGCGCTGAGCAAATGGGTGTTCATCGGTGCGAAGCCGGTGTTGGCCGAGGCGATCTCGAAGCTCACTTCAACGCGGCCGGTCTTGGCGGCGCGGTCAAACTGCACCGACCCTTCTTTCTTGTCAAAGCGGCCACGGTTGGTGGAGGTGCCGAAGTGGGTGATCTCGTAGGTCACAAAAGTGTGGCTGGGATCGATGGCATAGGTCGCTGGGGCGGCTTGGCAAAGGCCGGCGCTTGCGGCCAGGGCAAAAGTCAGAAGAAATTGTTTCATGCTGAGGGTCTCGTGAGGAGTGGGGAATTGAGGGTTGAGGGTCAAGGGGGAGGGAAGAGAAAAACTACAGTGCAGGGACGCCGTTGAAGGCCAGCTTGAACTTCACCTGCACCTCGTTGGCGACCAAGGATGTGTCGGCCCATTCGCCGTCGCCGATCTTGAATTCGAGGCGTTTGAGTACAAAGCCGCCGCTGGCTGCGGTGATGCTGCCGGCTTGCGCCAGCTGAACCGGTACGACGATGTCGCGGCTGAGGCCCTTGATCGTCAGCTTGCCGGCGACATCGAATTGATTGCTGCCGCGGGCCTTGATGGAGCTGCTTTGAAAATGCGCCAGCGGCAGCTTTTTGCTGTCAAACCAGGACGCTTTGGCGAGCTCGGACTCAAGCTCAGGCGCACCCAGGCTCACGCTGCCTAACTCGATATTGAAACTGACCTGACCGGCTTCGGGTTTCTTGGGGTCAAAGTTCAGCTTGGCGTCGAAGCGCTTGAAGCGGCCTTCTACCGGCACGCCCATCTGGCGGCTGGTGAAGCTGATTTCGCTCAAGGCCGGCGCCAAATCCGCCGCGCAGGCAGGGCCGGCCGCGCTGGCCAGGGCGATCAAAATAAGGGCAAGAAGGTTTCTCATGGTGCAGTTTTCCGCGTTTGCTTGAAAGGCGACATGCGTTGCAGCAGGCCGTCACGGTCGATGAAATGATGTTTGAGGGCGGCGCCCAGATGTGCCAAGATCAGCGCGGCCAAGCCATAGGCCAGCAGTTGGTGGGCCTGCTTGAAGCTGGCCGCCAGCGCCTTGTCAACCGGCACAAAATCCGGCAGAGGCAAGACCCCGAACCACACGATGGGGAAGCCCGCCGCTGAGCTGTAAGCCCAGCCCGCCAAGGGCACCGCAAAAAACAGCAGGTAGAGCAGACCGTGGGTCATATGCGCGGCCCGCGCTTGCCAGGCAGGCATGGGCAGCTCAGCCGGCGGGCGATGTGTCAGACGCCAAAGCAGGCGCAAGGCCGACAGCAGCAATATGCTCACGCCCGCCCATTTATGCCAGTTGTACAGCTTCAGCCGGCTGGGCGAGAAGGGCAGGTCGCTCATATACAGGCCCAGGCCCAGCGCGCCGATGATGGCGATGGCGAGCAACCAGTGCAGGGCAATTGCGATTGCGCTGTAACGCAGGGGCTTGGCCTTAGCGGTGATGGGTGTGAGCTGTTGAACCATAGCCTGCAGTGTGCGTGATGGACCTCTGCGCATGGTTCAGCAGGCTTGTGTCTACTGTTCATGGTTTTTGAATGATCCGCGGCGTAACCATTCACCTTCACCGCGAATTCACCGTTTTGTCACGGTGCGGTCATCGCACGGCAGGCAAGATGGCAGCACTGATTTTCAGAGGTGAGCGCAATGGACGTGGTACGCAAGATCGAGGCGCTGTTCGAGCGCCGGGGCGCATCGATTTACACCGGGCAGCGCCTGGAGCGGCGGGAAAGCGTGTCCGCGCTGGAGCATGCTTTGCAATGCGCGCAACTGGCCGAGTGGGCTTATGCCGACAACGCCTTGGTGGCTGCGGCTCTGCTGCATGATCTGGGGCAGTTGATCGATGCGCCGGCCGAAGCGAGCTTGTACAGCGACGAACATGAGCTGCGCGCACTCAATATGCTGGCGGCCGGCGGTTTCGGAAGCGATGTGCTGGAGCCTATCCGCTTGCACGTACAGGCAAAGCGTTACCTGATCTCCACCGACGAGCGTTACGCGGAGGGCTTGTCGGCGGCATCTCTGCATTCATTAGGCATGCAAGGTGGCCGCATGAATGCCGAGGAACGCCTCATCTTCATGGCCCAAACACAGTCTTCGCGCGCCTTGCAGCTGCGCCGCTGGGATGATTTGGCCAAACAGCCGGGCAAGCGCACGCCGCCGCTGGCCTATTACTTGAATCTGCTGGACGAGGTCTTGCGCGCAGCGCGTCAGCCGGCGCGGGTTGTGCTGGCCTGAGTGCCTGCGCAGCGCGCATCCTACTTGAGGGGGATGGCGCTTTGTCAGAGCAAGCCAGATACTAGCAACTGATCGATACGCCGCCTGGACCTCGGCGTGTTGGTTGAAGGGGGAGGACGACGACGCCGACAAGCAAAGCCCGCAAGGGCCCCGCTTGTCGGCTTAGTTTTTTGTGTCGACCGTTTTGTCTGCACCAGCGAGACTCGCTGCGGAGTCCTCATCGGGCCTTGAATGCCGCAAGCCGAGCCCACGGGCTCACCATTTCATTTCGCCCTTGTTGACCTTGGCGCCGATCTCCAAAGCGATGTCCAGGCCCGCCTGTGGGTAGGCTGTCTTCATGGTCTTGATCAGGGCTGCGGCGTCTGCTGCCTTCGGCAACTCGGTCTCGAAGCGCTGCAAATAGTTGATGGTGGCGGGGATGTGGCTGGCGTCCCAGTTGCTGCCCGGCAGCATATGACCGGGCACCACCACCTGCGGTTGCAAGGCGGCCATGCTGCCCAGCTTGCTGATCCAGGCGGCGCGTTCGGCGGCAGTTTGGGTGTCGGCAGTCCAGGCATGCAGGCCGCCGAAAACATTGACGCCGCCGACCACTGCCTTGATGGAAGGAATCCAAACATAGCTGCGATGCGCCAGGCTGTCGTCCAGGCCACGCACTTCCAGCGTCTGGCCTTCCAGTGTCAGCTGATTACCGACCAGGGCTTCTGGCAAGACCGGCGTGCGCGGCGCGTTGGCGCCCAGGCGTGGGCCCCAAACCTTGAGTTTGCTCGGCAAGGACGCTTCAATCTTCTTCAGGGTCGGCGCGGCAGCAAGGATGCGGGCCTGTGGAAACTCAGCGTGCAAGACCTCCAGGCCGAAGTAGAAGTCCGGGTCGGCTGCCGACACATAGATGGTGCTGAGCGTCTTGCCGCTGTCCAGCACCGCCGCTGCAACGCGCAGCGCATCGGCACGGGTGAAGCCGGCGTCCAGGAGGATGGCTTCCTTGGCACCCATCACCAGGACCGAGTTGACGTGGAAACTCTGGGGGCCGTGATTGATCACCTTGAGGCTGAGGGCGGCCGGGGTCGGGTTTGAGGGCGTGGCCGAGGCTGTGTTTGTTTGCGCCTGGGTGCCGACCATGCCGCTGGCCAAAAGCCCGGCGATGCCGAACTGCTTGAGCAGGCGAGGCAATTGCAAAAGCGTTGTGCGGGAGAGAGCTGGCTTGTTCATGTCTGATCCATTCGTTTGCGATGGGTCAGACTGTATTTGCGCGAAAACAATTGATAAACAGCGAATGCAGGACTAGTTTGTTGTCGAATCCGTGCGAATCGCTCGCGGCGGAGGCGCCTTGCGGGCTTTTTGGCGAGCGTCTGTTTGACGATTTTTAGCCACTTTTTTCCAAGCGCAATGAACAGGGCGACTTGAGGCGCCTGCTCGGCGGCCTGGGCGCTAGCACCCTGGCCGCAGCCCAGCCGACATCCAAAAATCAGCCCTGAATCGGTTATGCTCCGCGCCACCCTATGCTTAGCTTGCGGATGAAAACTGTCTCCATCTTGTCACTGTGTTTGCTGTGGGCTTCTGGCGTTAGCGCCGAGGCGCTGAGCTGGCATGAGGCCACCCAGCTGCTGCGGCAAAACTCGGATCAAATGGCCGGCGCCCGCGCTGCGGTGGACAGCGCGCAAGCCCGCTCCGAAGGCATCGCCCGCGCCGGCGGCCCCATTGTCAGCGTGTATGGTGCGGCCTACAGCTACAAGGCCAGTGTCGATCTGAATCTGGACCCGCTCAACCACGGCTTGGGCAATGTGATCAGCCTGCTGCCGCCGGGCTTGGCCAGCCAGTTGCCGCCCTTGCCACCGCTGCCGCACAACGCCACGCTCTCACACAGCAATACCAATCAAGCCGCCTTGGTGAATGCGGTGTGGCCTATCTACCTGGGCGGTGCGACCGATGCGCTGCGCGGTGTGGCGGCGGGGCAAACCGCCGAGGCGCAGGCCGAGCTGAGCCATACCGAAGAAGAGGCGCTGGCACTGCTGGCGCAGCGCTACTTCCAGACTCAGATGGCGCGCCGCGCTGCCAGCCTGCGCGAGGCGGCCGCCGCCGGCGTGTCCGAACATGACGCTGCGGCCGAGAAGATGCTGCAGGCCGGCGTGGCCTCCAAGCTGGAGCGCCTGCAAGCGCGCGCCGCCTTGCAAGATGCACAGCACCAGGCCCGCAAGGCGCGCAGCGACGCAGAGCTGGTCGCGGCCGCCCTGGCCCGAACCGTCAAAATAGACGGCGTGCCGACGCCCAGCACGCCTTTGTCGGTCAGCTCGCAGCCGCTGCCCCCGCTGCAAGACTTCATCAACACCGCGATGACCCTTCACCCTGGCCTGGCCAAGGTGGCCGCCAAGCGTACTCAGGCCGAGCAACTGAAGGCAGGCTCCAAGGCGCTGGAGCGCCCGCAGGTGTTCGCCTTCGGCCAACGTTCGCTGACGCATAACGGCGACTGGTTGGCGGGTGTGGGTATCCGCGTCAACCTCTGGGATTCGCTCGACCACGACGCGCTGGATCGGTCGCACCTGAAGCAGATCGCGCAAGTCGACGCGGCCGATGCGCAGGCGCGCAGCGACATTGCGCTGCTGGTCGAGCGCCAATGGCGCAGCGCCGAGCAGGCGCGCTCGCAATACCTGAGCCTGGCCGCGCAAGACGAATTGGGTCAGGAAATCTTGCATCTGCGCCGGGTAGGCCTCAAGCAAGGCAGCAGCACCACGCTGGACCTGATCGACGCCGAGCTGAACCTGGCCAAGCTGCGTACCGAGCGCGCGCAGGTCGCTTATGAACATGTGATGGCCTTGGTCGGCCTGTTGCAAGCCAGCGGTCAGCTCGAGAGTCTGGGCGACTACCTGGCCCGCGCCGATGTGCGCGTCGAATAAAACAAGAGATTGCCGATGAATTTGCCTAAATTTTTAGTGCCCGCCATTGCCGTGACCGCGCTGGGAGTTGCTGTCTACGCGATGCTGCAGCACAACCCTCCTGCGCCTGAGCAGCTGCAAGGCATGATGGAAGCGCGCGAGACCGATATCGCGCCCAAGCTGACCGGCCGAGTGCTTGAGCTCTTGGTGCAAGAAGGCCAGCGCATCGAAAAAGGCGCGCTGATCCTGCGCATCGACAGCCCCGAGGTGGCGGCCAAGATGGCGCAGGCCAGCAATGCGGCCTCGGCGGCAGCTGCGGTCGCTCAAAAAGCCAAGAATGGCGCGCGCCCTGAAGAAATCCGCATGGCGCAAGCCAACTTCGAGCGCGCACAGGTCGGGGTTGATTTGGCCCGCAAGAGTTTCGAGCGAGTTGACGGCCTTTACAAAGAAGGCTTGGTGTCGGCGCAAAAGCGCGACGAGGCGGAGGCGAATTGGCGTGCGTCGCAAGGGCTGGCCAATGCGGCTCGTGCCCAGGCCGATATGGCCCGCGCCGGCGCGCGCAGCGAAGACCAGGCCGCCGCTAACGCCCAAGCTGCTCAGGTGAAGGGCGCCGTGCAAGAGGTGGAAGTGGCCCGCGCCGAGACCGAGCTGAAAAGCCCGGTGGCGGGCGAGGTGGCCAAGCTTTTGGCCAAGGTGGGTGAGCTGTCGCCGGCCGGCGTGCCGGTGATCACGGTGGTGGATCTGGCCGATCAATGGATGCTCTTGAACGTGCGTGAAGATCAGCTGCAGCGCTTTGCCGTCGGCCAGGAGTTCGACGCCACGCTGCCGGCGCTGCCGAATCAGACCGTGCGTTTCAAGGTCCTTGCCTCGCAGGCGCTGCCCGACTTCGCCACCTGGCGCGCCACTCGCAGCAACCAGGGCTATGACCTGCGCACCTTCGAGATCAAGGCGCAGCCGCTCAAACCGATTGCGGGCGCGCGGCCCGGCATGAGCGTGCTGGTCAAGTAAATCATGGGCACTTTGGCGAGGGAATGGGCGCGGCTGCGTGCCAGCCCTTTCGATTTGGCCATGTTGTCTTGGTTGCCGCTGCTGATGGGGCTCTTGCTGATCTGGACCTTTGCTGCGGGCTTGCCGACGCGGCTACCGATTGGCATCCTGGACGCCGACCACAGCGCGCTGTCGCGCCAACTCGGTCGCATGCTGGACGCTGCACCCGGCCTGCAGCTGGCGGCGCAGTTCAGCGACGAAGGCGAGATGCAAAGGGCGCTGCGCGCCGGCCATGTGTACGGCGCGCTGGTGATTCCGGCCGGCATGAGCCGCGACATCAAGCAGGGCCGAGCGGCGCAGTTGGCCTTGCTGCACAACGCCCAGTTCGCCACCCACTCGGGCCTGATTCAAAAAGACGTGCGCACGGTGGTGGGCACGCTGTCGGCCGGCATCGAGATCGTCTCGCGCGAGAAGCGAGGCCAGAGCATGCAGGCGGCTAGCCAAGGCTTCGAGCCCATGCGCGCCAACCTGCAAGCGATCTACAACCCGACGCTGAATTATCAGCAGTTTCTCGCCGCTGTGCTGCTGCCGGCGCTGCTGCATATGCTGGCGATGGTGGGCGGCGCCTGGGCCGTCGGCAGCGAGCTGCGCGATGGGACGGCGCCCGCTTGGCTGGCCGCCGGGCGAGGTCAGGTTCTGCCTGCCGTCTTGCTCAAGCTGCTGCCGGCCATGCTGCTGCTGAACGGCGTCAATCTGATCTTGTGGTTGCTGATGCAGCAATTGGGGCTGGTACCTGCTGCTGCCATGCCGGTCTTGCTGAGCCTGCACGCGGTGATGCTGGCCTTGTATTGGGGCTTGGGTGGCTTTGTCGCCTTGGCCAGCAGCAGCTTGCGCACGGCGCTGTCGGCGGCCGGCTTCATCACCGCGCCGGCTTTTGCGTTCTCGGGCCTGGCTTTTCCCTTGATGGCCATGCCCGGCAGCGCGCGCCAATGGGCCGAGGCCTTGCCGCTGACCTGGGTGCTGGAGGGGCAGGTGGGCTTGCTGCAACAGGGTCGCGAGGCGGCTGCGCTCTTGCCGCTGGCCGGCTGGCTGAGCCTGGCTGCAGCGGGTTTGTTGCTGGCCTGCGCTGCGCTGCTCAAGCGTGCCGCCATCACGCCGTCTTGCTGGGGTAAGCGCTGATGGGCTCCTGGTTTAGAACCGTGTTGCAGACCTGGCGCAGCGCGCTGACGGACAAGGGCACTTTGCTGATGTTCATCGTCGCCCCCATCATTTATGCCTTCTTCTACCCCTGGCCCTATTTGACGCAGGAGTTGCGCCGCGTGCCGGTGGCCATCGTCGATCAGGACCATAGCAATATCGCCCGCCAGATCGGCCGCTTCACCCAGGCCAGCCCGCGTCTGGACCTGCGCTTTGTCACCAGCAGTGAGGCGGAAGCCAAGGCGGCACTGGCAAGGCGCGAGATTGAGGGCTATGTGTTGCTGCCCCAGGGGCTCAAGCGTGATGTGCTGCGCGGCCAGGCGGTGGTGGCACCGGTCTTGGCCGACGGGGCTTACTTTTTGATTAACAAGGTGGTGCTGAGCGGCTTCGGCGAGGTGCTGGGCACCGTCTCGGCCGGCATCGAGTTGCGCCAACTGCAAGCCAAGGGGGCGTCGCCCTTGGGCGCAGCAGCCAGCCGCAGCCCCTTGAATCTGAGTACGGTTGCGCTTTACAACAAGACCCAGGGTTATGGCAGTTATGTGGTGCCGGCGGTGGCGGTGCTGATCATCCAGCAGCTGATGTTGATCGGCACAGCGATGTGGGTCGGCACCTGGTTTGAGAGGAGGCGCCCAGAGGCTGACTCGCTCGCCACCTGGGCTGCCCGCACCTTGGCCTTTGCTTGTCTGGGCCTGCTCTCGGCGGCCTGGTTCTTCGGCCCGGTGTTCCGCTTTTTTGACTACGGTCACAGCGGCAATGTGGCCGGCGCGGCACTGCTGCTTCTGCCCTATTGCTGGGGCATCGCGGCCCTGGGCGTGGCGCTGGGCGCCTTGCTGGCCGACCGAGAGCGCAGCATGCAAGCCCTCTTGTGTACCTCGCTGCCGATCGCTTTTTTGAGCGGCTTTTCCTGGCCGCGCGAGGCGCTGCCGGCGCCGCTGTTCGCGCTGGGTGACTTCATACCAGCGGTTGTGGGCATCCAGACTTTTGTGCGGCTGAACCAGATGGGCGCCACGCTGGCCGAGGTGCGGCCGTTTGCTGAAATTCTGCTGCTGCAAGCGCTGGGTTTCAGCGTGCTGGCGGTATGGGCGCTGCGCAGGCGCCAGATGGGCGAAGCAAAGAACGTGGCCTGATTCGGAGCTGCGAACCGTCGGGCGCTTCAATGAGGCATCGGTACAAACCCTGGACTTTCTTGCTGGCCACAGAAAGTTCACTTTGACCTAGACGTTAGGCGTTAGCATCGCCATCAAATACAAAAAGAATAGGTCTGTCGTGGGCTAAATCCGGCCGAGCAGCACATCTGCCTGCAGGGCCAAAACCAGGGGTAGTGGAAATGGGTCAAGGCACATTGATCGTCGGCATGAAGGTGCTGGTCATCAGCGACGAGTTTGGCGGCCAGACGGCGGTGGGCCGCACGGTGCGCTCGCTGGCGCAGGCGCTCGCCGAGCGTGATATCGAAGTGTTGGAGGCCACCTCGGCTGAAGATGCGCGCGCGGTGATTCTCTCCGACCCCTCGATCCAAAGCGTCTTGCTGAGCTGGACGCTGGGCAGCCAAGACCCGCAGCATCACGCGGCGCAGGCCTTGCTGGATTTGATCCGCTCGCGCAATACCGATGTGCCTGTGTTCCTGATGGCCGACAAGGACGGTGCGGCGCTGACGGCCGCCGTGATGCGCCAGGTCGATGAGCTGATCTGGTTCCTGGAGGACACCACTGGCTTCATCGCCGGCCGCGTGTTGGCCGCCATCCAGCGCTATCGTGAGGCGGTGGCTCCCCCGTTCACCAAGGCGCTGATCCAGTTCGCGCAGAAGTATGAGTACTCCTGGCACACGCCCGGCCACGCCGGCGGCACCGCCTTCTTGAAGTCACCGGTGGGTCGTGCCTTCCATGACTATTTTGGCGAGAACCTCTTGCGCTCGGATCTGTCGATCTCGGTCGGTGAGCTCGGCTCCCTGCTCGACCACAGCGGCCCGATTGGCGAGAGCGAAAAGTATTGTGCCAAGATCTTCGGCGCCGACCGTGCCTACACGGTGACGAATGGCTCCTCGATGTCGAACCGGGTGATCATGATGTCCTCGGTGACCCGAGGAGATTACGCCTTATGTGATCGCAATGCCCACAAGTCCACCGAGCAGGCGCTGACCATGACGGGGGTGGTGCCGACCTATCTGGTGCCTTCGCGCAACCACCTCGGCATCATTGGCCCGATCTACGCCAAGACGCTCAGCGAAGAAGGTGTGCAGGCAGCCATCCAGCGTAACCCGCTGGCCAAGGACAAGGCGCAAAAAGCGGTGCACGCCATCGTCACCAACTCGACCTATGACGGTCTGATTTACCTGGTGCCGCGCGTGGTGGAGCTCCTCGACAAGAGCGTCGACCGCATCCACTTTGACGAGGCCTGGTACGGCTATGCGCGCTTCAACCCGCTCTACCGCAACCGCTTCGGCATGTATGGCGAGGCCAAAGACTACCCGCGCGACAAGCCGACCATCTTCACCACCACCTCCACGCACAAGCTGCTGGCTGCGATCAGCCAATCCTCGCTGATCAGCGTGCGCGACGGCCGCAACCCGGTGCCGCATGCGCGCTTCAACGAGAGCTACATGATGCACGGCTCGACCTCGCCGCTGTACGCGATCATCGCGTCTAACGAGGTCTCGGCGGCGATGATGAGCGGCGTGGGCGGCCGCACGCTGACGACCGAATCGATCCAGGAGGCCGTGTCCTTCCGCAAGGCGGTGCGCACGATCAAGCGCGATGCTGAAACGACCGGCGACTGGTTCTTCAGCACCTGGAATGCCGACACGGTGACCGACCCGGTGAGCGGCGCGCAAATCGCGTTCGAAGATGCGCCAAACGAGTTGCTGATCAGCGAGCCCGACTGCTGGACCCTGCATCCGGGGGCGGCCTGGCATGGCTTTAAAGACATCGAGGCTGGCTACTGCATGCTGGACCCGATCAAGGTCTCCATCGTCAGCCCCGGTGTGGCCAGTGACGGCACTTTCGAGCAGATGGGCATCCCGGCGATGCTGGTCACTGCCTTCTTGAGCAAGCGCGGCATCCAGGTCGAGAAGACCACCGACTTCACCATCCTGGTGCTGTTCTCGCTGGGCGTCACGCGTGGCAAGTTCGGCACGCTGGTGAATGCGCTCTTGCGCTTCAAGGATGCCTACGACGCCAACACGCCGGTTGCCGAGGTCTTGTTTGAGCATGTGGCCGATGCACCGGCGCAGTACGCGGGCATGGGCTTGCAAGATTTGGCCCGCGCCATGTTCGAGCAGATGAAGGCGAGCGACATCTTGCGCGCTCAGGCGCAGGCCTTCTCCAGCCTGCCGGTGCCGGTGATGACGCCGGCCGATGCTTATTCCAAGCTGGTGCACAACGAGATCGAGGAAGTGGCGCTGGAGAACCTGGCCGGGCGCGTGATCGCCACCGCCGTGGTGCCCTACCCACCGGGCATCCCGATGTTGATGCCGGGCGAGTTGGCCGGGCCTGCCGATGGCCCCTTCATCGGCTATCTGCGCGGCCTGCAGGACTGGGGCAATCGCTTCCCCGGCTTCGGCCATGACACCCACGGTGTCGAGGACCGCGACGGCCGCTACTACGTTCAGTGCCTGAAGTAAGGCCTAAGGCCCCGCGCCAAGGCATCAGCGTTGGCGCTGTCCAAGATATCCAAACAGGAGGCCTGCATGGCTGACTCCAGCAAGAAAATGAGCCTGATGGGGCTGACCACCATCGTGGCGGTCAATATGATGGGCTCCGGCATCATCATGCTGCCGGCAAATATGGCGCAGATCGGCGCTGTGTCGCTGCTCTCATGGGCGATCACCGCCGTGGGCTCGATGGCGATTGCCTACAGCTTCGCGCAATGCGGGCTGTTCTGCAGTCGCTCGGGCGGCATGTCGGCCTATACCGAAGAGGCGCATGGCAAGTCGGGCTTCTTCATGGCTTCCTTCTTGTATTACCTGTCCTTGGCGATCGGCAATGTGGCCATCGCCATCTCGGCGGTCGGTTACATCACCCCCTTCATCCCTTGGCTGGGCACTGGAGCTACTCCGCTGTTCGTCGGCGTGGTGGGGCTGCTATGGCTGACCACGGTGGCCAATTTCGGTGGCCCCAAAGTAACGGGCAAGATCGGCGCCATCACCGTCTGGGGCGTCATCATCCCGGTCGCTGGTTTGTCGGTGATAGGCTGGTTTTGGTTCAAGTCGGATGTGTTCGCGCAGGCCTGGAATCCGCATAACGTGCCCATGTCCGAGGCAATCTCGTCCAGCATTCCGCTGACGCTGTGGGCCTTTTTGGGCATGGAGTCGGCGGCCGCCAACTCCGACGCGGTCGAGAACCCCAAGCGCAATGTGCCACTCGCCTGCTTGTTCGGCACCGGCGGCGCGGCGGTGGTCTACATCCTGTCCACCACGGTGATTCAGGGCATCGTGCCGAATGCCGAACTGGCCAATTCGACGGCACCATTCGCGCTGGTCTACTCGACCATGTTCTCGCCCATGGTTGGCAATGTGATTCTGTTCCTGGCGGTGGCGGCCTGCGTGGGCTCGCTCTTGGGCTGGCAGTTCACGCTGGCGCAGGTGTCCAAGGCAGCGGCCGAGCAGCGCATGTTCCCCAAGTTCTTTGCCCGCGTGACAGCGGCCGACGCGCCCATCATCGGCATGGTGGTGGCAGGTGTGTTGCAGACGCTGATGGCGGTGTCGACGATGTCGCCAGACGCAGCGGCGCAGTTCGGCAAGCTGGTCAATCTGGCAGCGGTCACCAACTTGATTCCTTATGTGACGGCGCTGTCGGCGCTGATGATCATCATGCACAAGGCCGACGTCACGCCGGCTCTGTTCAAGCGCAATGTGGCGGTCTTGATGGTTGCCATGATCTACAGCTTTTACGCGCTCTATGCCTCGGGCCAGGAAGCGGTGTTCGGCGGCATGATCGTGATGGCGATCGGTTACTTGATCTACGGTTTCATTGCCAACCGGTTCATCGCGCAGCCAAGCGCGGTAGCAGCCGCAGCTCGGACATGAACCCCATCAGCAGGAATCCCATCATGAGTAACTTTCGCAAACTTTGTACCGGCCTGCTTGGCCTGGGTCTCCTGGCCAGTTTGGTCACGCCGTTCGCCGCCTCGGCCCAGACGCTGGATCGCATCAAAAAAGCCGACACCATCAAGCTCGGCTTCATCGACCGCGCCGCACCTTACTCATCGCTGGGCACCGATGGCAAGCCGGTCGGTTACGCGATCGAAGTCTGCCAAGTGGTGGTCGAGGCCATCAAAGCCAAGCTGTCCCAGCCCGGCTTGAATGTGCGTTATGTGGCGTTGAAGGCCGAAGACGCCGAGGAGACGGTCAGCCAGGGCGGCGTTGATCTGCTGTGCACCGCGACGGTTGAGACGCTCAAGCGCCGCGAGCGCATGTCTTACTCGATCCCTGTCGTCAGTGGCGGCATCGGCGTGCTGTTGCGCACCGACGCGGCGAGCAGCTTGCGCGATGTCTTGAGCGGCAAGCCGGCGCGCAGCGGCCCGGTCTGGCGCGGCACCGTCAACGGCGGTTTGGCCAACCACACCTACGCGGTACGCGCCGGCACCACCACCGAGGCGTGGGTGCGCGAGCAAACCCGCCGCCTGGGCGTGACCGTCAGCGCGATCACGGTGGACGACTACGGCAAGGGCATCGAGCTGGTGCGGGCCCGCCAGGCTGACGCCTTCTTCGGCGAGCGAGCGCTTCTGAAGGACTATGTGCAGCGCAACAAACTGAGCGGCGAGGTGGTGGTGCTGGAGCGCCGCTTTGCGGCCGAGCCGCTGGGGCTGGCGATGGCGCGCAACGACGATGACTTGCGCCTGTTGGTGGACGGTGCTTTGAGCCGCTTGCTCAAGAGCCCTGACTTTGCCAAGCTGTACGAGCGTCATTTCGGGCCGCTGGACGAAGCCAGTCGCTTGATTTACACCGGCTTCGCGCTGCCTTGAACTGAAACACTCATCCGCCATTCCGATCAGGACTTCAATCATGGCCAGCTCCAATTCCATCCCTTCCCGCGTGCTCTGTGTTGACGGCGATCTCGCCGGCGAATCGAGCACCGCCAGCCGGCGCATCCGCGCCATCGTGGACGCGCTGCGCGAGCATGGCGTTGAGGTGATCGAGTCGCTGTCTTATGAAGACGGGCTGGCCAATCTGGTGTCTGACACCGCCATTCACTGCCTGCTGCTGGATTGGTCCTTGGGGGCGAATGACGAAGGCAGCCATGCGGCAGCCACCGATCTCTTGCGCAAGCTGCGCAAGCGCAATGAGGCCATGCCGGTGTTTTTGATGGCCGATCGCAAGGCCTTGAGCGGGCCGATGACGGTCGAGGTGGCCAGCCTGGCGGATGAGTTCATCTGGACGTTGGAAGATAGCCCGGCCTTCATCGCCCGCCGCGTTGAAGCGGCGCTGGATCGTTACTTCGACGGGCTGCTGCCGCCCTTTGCCCGCGCGCTGGTCAACTACAACCGCGATGCCGAGTACTCCTGGGCGGCGCCCGGCCACCAAGGCGGCGTAGCGTTTACCAAGTCGCCGATCGGCCGGCTTTTTCACGATGCTTACGGCGAGACGCTGTTCCGCACCGATATGGGCATCGAGCGCGGCGCTTTGGGTTCACTGCTCTCGCACAGCGGCCCGATTGGCGAGAGTGAGCAATACGCGGCGCGTGTGTTCGGCAGTGATCGCAGCTACTCGGTCTTGAACGGTACCTCGGCGTCCAACCGCACCATCATGTCGGCCTGCATCGGCGAGCAACAGATTGCGCTGTGCGACCGCAATTGCCACAAGTCCATCGAGCAGGGCCTGGCTATCACCGGCGGCATCCCGGTGTTCTTGCAGGCTGGGCGCAACCGCTATGGCGTGATTGGCCCTATCCACCCCGATCAGATGACTCCCGCCGCGATTGCGGCCAAGATCGCAGCCAACCCGCTGGCAGCGCAAGCCAAGTCGCAGCGCGCCGTCTACAGCGTGGTCACCAACTGCACCTATGACGGCATGTGCTACGACGCCAAGAGCGCTGAAGCCCTGCTGGGCCAGAGCGTCGACCGCATCCATTTCGACGAAGCCTGGTATGGCTATGCTCGCTTCAACCCCATGTACCGTGACCGCTATGCAATGCGCGGCGCTGCGTCCAGCCATGCCGATGACGGCCCGACCGTCTACGCCACACACTCGACCCACAAGCTCTTGGCGGCGCTGTCGCAGACCTCCTTCATCCATGTGCGCGACGGGCGCGGCGCCATCGATCATGGCCGCTTCAACGAAGCCTATGGCGCGCAGGCATCGACCTCGCCGCTGTACGCGTTGATCGCCAGCAATGAAGTCGCGGCGGCGATGATGGCCGGGCCGTCCGGCGAGGCGCTGACGCAGGACGTGATCGATGAAGCGATTGCCTGCCGCCAGGCCGTGGCCCAGGTTCAGCGTGAGTTGGCCGCAAAGGGCGAGTGGTTCTTCACGCCCTGGAACGCGCCCGAGGTCACCGACCCCGCCACGGGTGTGCGTTATGCCTTCGCCGATGCGCCGGCCGACTTGCTCGCGCATGAGCCCTCGTGCTGGGTCTTGCATCCAGGCGAAAGCTGGCATGGCTTTGATGCATTGCCAGACGGCTGGTGCCTGCTCGACCCGATCAAGTTCGCCGTGGTGGCGCCCGGCATGCAGGCGGATGGCCAACTGGCCGAGCAAGGCATTCCCTGCGACTTGGTGACGGCCTATCTGGGCCAGCACGGCATCGTGCCATCGCGCACGACCGCGCACATGGTGCTGTTCTTGTTCTCGATGGGCGTGACCAAGGGCAAGTGGGGCACTTTGATCAACGCCTTGCTCGACTTCAAGCGCGACTACGACGCCAACAAGCCGCTGGCCGAGGTCTTGCCGCGCGTGCTGGCTGCTGCGCCGGCGCGTTATGCCGGCATGGGCCTGAAGGATCTGGGTGATCAGATGTGGGCCGAGCTGCGCGCCGGCCGCATGGGGCATTGGGAGGCCGAGGCCTATGCGCAGCTGCCCAAGCCGGTCTGTACCCCGCGCGTCGCCTTCCAGGCCTTGATGGCCGGCGAGGTGGAGTTGGTGCCGCTGAATGAGATGGCTAACCGCGTCGTTACCGTCGGCGTGATCCCTTATCCACCTGGCATCCCCATCGTGATGCCGGGCGAGAACATCGGCCCGGCCGACGGCGCCTGGATCAGCTATTTGCGCGTGCTGCAGCATTGGGCCGAAGCCTTCCCCGGTTTCGCCAAAGAGGTCGAGGGCACGATCGAGAAGGACGGCGTGTACAGCGTCTATTGTTTGAAGTCGTGATCTTTGGAACAGTCCGAGAAGAGCTGATTTAGGTCAAACCGCTAGCGCGCCCAAGCTTTATCGTTAGGGGGAAGGCGGCATCTTCGTGCGATTTGCCGCCCGAGTTCTCAGCTATGAACAAGGGGGCAAGGATGAAGCGCTTCTCAATGACTTTGCTGGCAAGCCATCTGTTGATGGCCTTGGGCGCAGGTAACGCGGCTGCGGCCAGCAACTGGACCATCACCGATCTAGGCTCGGCCTATAACGTGCAAACCATGGCCTTGAACGATCAAGGCGCGGTCATCCTGGGCAACCGCATTCTGAGCCCCGTGGCCGGCGGCGGCTACGCGGTCACAGAAGTTTTCAATGCGCAGGGCAATGCCAATAACTTCGCCCTCTACGGCATCAATAACAGCAACACCGTGATCGGGGTGGATCGCAACGCAAGCTCGGCGCAGGCTTTTGTCTGGCAGGCCGGTGTCAGGACCAATTTGCCGCAGAAGGCGAATTGGGCTGGCTATGTCTTTTCCGAAGTGCGGCAGATCAATGCCAAGGGACAAGTCATCGGCAACACCGGTGATGGTGCTGCGATCTGGACGCCCGATGGCAGCGGCGGCTATGCCATCACGGAACTGGATAAATGGAGCACGGGCAGTGCCATCAATGATGCCGGCATAGGCCTGATGAGCAATGTCAACTCGCCCACGGCGACTTTCCAAACCGGCTATTCAAACGGTGTCGGCGGCACGACTTTTGTGCCCGAGCGGGCCGGCTACAGGCCTGCGGGCGCGGCCATCAACAATTCGAACACGGTGGCCGGTGCGGCTTTTTATGAGGCGGCTGGCTATAGCTGGAACCAGACCTATGTGTGGCAGGGCAACCAGGTGACGCAGTTGCCGGTCAGCGCTACGGCGGCCAATTGGCAGCTGAATGTCGGCGGTGTCGGCGGCATCAACGAAGCCAACACCATCGTCGGTTATGGCTCTTACGGCCCCTATGACGAGCGGGCCATGATGTGGACACCGGGCGCCTTGGGCTGGAACGAGATCGACCTGAATACCGTGGCCTACACGGGGGCGAGCTTTGGCAAGCTGACGCGGGCCAGTGCTATCAACGAAAGCGGCCAGATCCTCGGCGCCGGTGACTATTTCGACAGCGCCAGCGGCCAGTGGAGCCAGCATGTCTTTCTGCTCACGCCGGTGCCGGAGGCGGCCAGTTCGGCGATGCTTGTGGTCGGCTTGCTGAGCCTGTTTGGGCTGATGAGGCGGCGCCAGCTGCGCGCCAGATAAGACTCGCAGCTTCCAAAAGAGAAACCCGCAGAGCTTGCGCGCTGCGGGTTTCCTTTTTTCCTTCATGCCGACTCAGTTCAAGCAGCGGCCTTCCACTGCGCCATCAGCCCGTCCCACTTGGTGCGGGCCGCATGCACATGGCGCTCCTTGACATGGCCGTAACCGCGAATCTCCTCGGGGATGCGGGCGATCTCGGTAGCCAAGCTCAGGCGCTCAGTTGTCAAGCCCTTGGCCAGAATCGCTTCGATGCTGGCGCGGTACTCAACGATCAAGGCGCGTTCCATCTTGCGCTCGGCCGTGTAGCCGAAGATGTCAAACGTGCCGCCGCGCAGGCCCTTGAACTTGGCCAGCAGGCCAAATGCCGGGCGGATCCAGCCGCCCATCTGCTGCTTGATCAACTCGCCCTTGGCATTCTTCTTGGCCAAGAGTGGTGGCGCCAAATGATGGACCAGCTTGTAGTCGCCTTCGAACTGGCTGGCCACTTGATCCAGGAACTTCTGGTCGGTGTGCAGACGCGCGACTTCGTACTCGTCTTTGTAGGCCATCAGCTTGAACAGATAACGGGCCACCGCTTCGGTCAGTTTGTGGGTCGGGCCGCCCAGCTTGTCTTCGGCTGCGCGCACCTTCTCGACGAAGGCTTTGTAGCTCTCTGCATAGGCCGGGTCTTGGTAGTCAACCAAAAAGTCGATGCGCTTGGAGAACATCTCGTCCAGCGCTGGGCGCTTGACGATGTTGATGATCTGGCGCGCCTCGAACAGCGCCCGCACGGCAGCCAGATCCTGCGCGCAGTGACGGCCCCATTCAAATGCGATCTTGTTGTTCTCGATCTGCACATTGTTCAGCTCGATCGCCCGCATCAGCGCCGCATAGCTCAAGGGCACGCGGCCCTGCTGCCAGGCATAGCCCAGCATCAGCGGGTTGGTGTAGAGCGAATCGCCGACCAGCTTGACGGCTACTTCCTCGGCGTCAAACATGCCAACGCCGGCCTTGCCAACGGCCGCCGCCACGGCGCTCTCGCAAGCAGCGCCTGGGAATGACCAGTTAGCGTCATTGACCAGCGCGGCGGTCGGCGAGCCATGGGTGTTCAGGGCGACAAAGGTGCGGCCCTCGCGCATCACCGCCAGCGTGGTCTTGTTGGCGGCGACGATGGAGTCGCAAGCGATCACCAGGTCGGCTTCGGCCGTGCCGACCTTGGTGCAGTGGATCGCGTCTTCGCTATTGGCGATCTGGATATGGCTCCAAGTGCTGCCGCCCTTTTGCGCCAAACCGGCCGCGTCTTGGGTGATCACGCCCTTGCCTTCCAGGTGCGCGGCCATGCCCAGCAGCTGGCCGATGGTGATGACGCCGGTGCCGCCGACGCCGGCGACGACGATGCCCCAGGCTTTCTCGGGGTTAGGAATCAAAGGCAGGGGCAGGGTGCCCAAAGCGGCGTCGAAGGGGCTCAGGCGCTTGTCCTTCTTGGGCTTTTTGAGCTGGCCGCCTTCAACGGTGACGAAGCTCGGGCAAAAGCCCTTGACGCAGGAATAGTCCTTGTTGCAGCTGTTCTGGTTGATCTGGCGTTTGCGGCCGAAGTCGGTGTCCAGCGGCTCGATGCTCAGGCAGTTGGACTGCACCGAGCAATCGCCGCAGCCTTCGCAGACCAGGTCGTTGATCACAACGCGCTTGGCTGGATCGACCAGCTTGCCCCGCTTGCGGCGGCGGCGCTTTTCGGTCGCGCAGGTCTGGTCATAGATGATGGCCGAGGTGCCGACGATCTCGCGGAACTCGCGCTGGATCGCATCCAGCTCATCCCGGTGATGCACGGTCACGCCGGGCAGCAGCGCCACACCGTCGTACTTCTGCGGCTCATCCGTCACGATGCTGAGTTTGGCCACGCCTTCCGAGATCACGCTTTGCATGATTTGCAAGACGCTGTGGCCTTCCGCGCGCTCGCCCACTTGCTGGCCGCCGGTCATCGCGACCGCATCGTTGTAGAGGATCTTGTAGGTGATGTTGACGCCGGCAGCGATCGATTGGCGGATCGCCAGGATGCCGCTGTGGAAGTAGGTGCCGTCGCCGAGATTGGAGAAGATGTGCTTCTCGTCGGTGAAGGCCGACTGGCCCACCCATGGCACGCCTTCGCCGCCCATTTGCGTGAAGGTGGCGGTGTTGCGGCCGGGCATCCAGGTGACCATATAGTGGCAGCCGATGCCACCCACTGCACGCGAACCTTCGGGCACGCGGGTGGAAGTGTTGTGCGGGCAGCCGCTGCAGAACCAGGGCGTGCGATCGGCGCCGGCGGCGGTTTTTTCCTCGGCCTTGAGGGCATTCTCTTTGGCGTCGATGATGGCGACGCGGGCGTCCAAACGTGCCATCACATCGGCGTCGACGCCGAGCTTTTTGAGGCGTTTGGCGATTGCGCGGGCAATGATGGCCGGCGTCAGATCGGCCTGTGGGCGTAAGAG
Source organism: Roseateles albus (assembly GCF_028595345.1). Classification (NCBI taxonomy): domain Bacteria; kingdom Pseudomonadati; phylum Pseudomonadota; class Betaproteobacteria; order Burkholderiales; family Sphaerotilaceae; genus Roseateles; species Roseateles albus. The sequence continues at coordinate 51,177 of NZ_JAQQXT010000004.1, forward strand.
CCAGTTCTTGCTCGGGCTGGCCATGCCCCATTCGCCGCCCAAGGCACCGCTGTCGGCGTCGTCATCGAACTTGCCCAGCACATGCGGGCGCACATCGGGGCGCCAGTTGTAGAGCTGCTCTTTGATTTGATACTCGATGACCTGGCGCTTTTCTTCCACCACCAGAATCTCTTGCAGGCCGTCGGCAAAGTCGCGCGTGATGGTCGCCTCTAATGGCCAAACCACATTGACCTTGTGGACGCGGATACCGAGCCGGCGGCAGGTGTCGTCGTCCAGGCCCAGATCGTGCAGCGCCTGGCGGGTGTCGTTATAGGCCTTGCCGGAGGCGATCAGACCAAAGCGATCCTGTTGGGTCGAGATCACGTTGTAGTTGAGCTTGTTGGCGCGCACATAGGCCAGGGCGGCGTACCACTTGTGGTCCATCATGCGTGCTTCTTGCTCCAGCGGCGCGTCGGGCCAGCGGATGTGCAGGCCGCCGGCCGGCATGGGGAAGTCCTCCGGCATGATGATTTTGACGCGGTCCGGGTCGACGCTGACCGAGGCACCCGACTCGACGATTTCCTGAATCGTCTTCATGCCCGACCACAGACCCGAGAAGCGGCTCATCGCAAAGGCGTGCACGCCCATGTCCAAGATGCCTTGCACGCTGCTGGGGAAGAAGACCGGGAAGCCGGCCGCCTTGAAGACGTGGTCGCTCTGGTGGGCGGCGGTGGAACTCTTGGCGATATGGTCATCAGCGGCGATCGCGATCACGCCGCCATGCTTGGAGGTGCCGGCCATATTGGCATGCTTGAAGACGTCGATGCTGCGGTCCACACCCGGGCCCTTGCCGTACCAGATGCCGAACACGCCGTCGAACTTGGCCTTCTCGGGGAACAGGTCGAGCTGCTGCGAGCCCCAGACGGCGGTGGCGCCGAGTTCCTCATTGACGCCGGGCTGGAACACGATGTGCTGCTTGGCCAGATGCTTTTTGGCCGATTGCAGCGCCTGGTCGTAACCGCCCAGTGGCGAGCCCCGGTAGCCGGAGATGAAACCGGCGGTGTTGAGGCCGGCCATCGCGTCGCGTGTGCGTTGCAGCATCGGCAGGCGCACGAGGGCCTGCACCCCGCTCATGAACGCGCGACCCGAGTCGAGCGCGTATTTGTCGTCCAGCGTGACTTTTTCTAGCGCGCGCAGGATGTGATCGGGCAAGGGTGCATTCATGGTGGTGTCGCTTGTCTCTTGGTTTGGGGCAGGGCTGGCGCAGGTCGCTTGTGGCGACTTCGCCCCCAACGGGTATGGGCAGTATTACCGGGTAGGGCAGTGTAGGGAAAGCGCGGCGTCAGGTGCTTGCTTTTTGCTGTTGCATTTTTGATTCAAGCGCAATAATCATGCTGTAAAAATCAAAAGGAGTGCAGATTGGCATCTCGAAAGCCAGAAACAGGGCATGGCCGAGCGAAAGCCTTGGCAAAAACAGCGCTGAACATTGCGCCGCCGGCGGCCAGCAGCCCAATGCTGGATGGTGAAGGCGCCAGTGGCGACACCCTGGATCGCTTCCACATCGCCATCCTGGCCGAGCTGCAACGCGATGCGCGCTTGTCGAATGCCGAGCTGTCGGCGCGCATTGGCCTGTCCACCGCCCCCACCTGGCGGCGCGTGCGTTGGCTGGAAGAACAAGGCTTCATCACCGGCTACCGCGCCGAGATCGACCGCCGCAAGATCGGCCTGGGCGTGCTGGCCTTTGTACGCCTGGACGCCGACCGCAACACCGGCGCCTCGACCAAGCCGCTGGAAGATGCGATCCGGCAGCTGCCCGAGGTGATCTCCTGCCACTACATCTCGGGCGCCGGCACCTTCGAGCTGCAGGTCTTGGCGACCGACCTCGATGCCTTCAGCCGCTTTACCATCGACACCTTGTTAAATCTGCCTAACGTCAAAGATGTACACACCAGCTTTTCGCTTGGCGAGGTGAAGGCCAGCGGCGGCGTGCCCTTGGCGCATCTGCAGCAGTCCTGACGGGCAGAGCGAAGGACGAATGGTTCGGTCTACTTTGCATCTGCGCATGACCTTGGTTATCGGTGCTGGGTCACGCTACATTCCCCAGTTGGCCCGCATCAGACCCTCAAGTCCTTTTCGCTCTTTTAGCCCATCCGCCAAACATTCCATGCCCAAAATGACAGGTCGCCCAAGCTTCTCCACGAATCTCTGCGCCGTGCTCGGCGCCCCGATTTGGGCCGTCTTGGCGCTGTCGCTGGCTGGACAGGCCGAGGCGGTAGAAGCCGCTGAGCTGGCCAAGCCCAGCCCGCCGAAGACCGCCGCAGCCTGGCAGCGCGCCGCGGTCCAGGACATCAACACCGCCTACCGCATCACGCTGGACAACCATCCCGGCGCGCAGGACCCGGCCAATCCCGGGTTTAAGAAGAATCTCGCTCAAGCCCGGCGCCAGGGTTTGGCGCTGGCCGCCAAGGTCGGCAATAGTGCCGGCTATGTGGCGGCCATGCAGCGCTTCAATGTGGGCATTCACGACGGCCATGCCGGCGTCTTCACGACGCTGGATGAGAAGAGCGTGGCGCCGCCCGAGCGCTGGCCCGGTTTTGTGACCGTCTGGCGTGGCGATGCGCTCTACGTCTACGCGGCGCAAGCGGGCGGCCCGGCGGTGGGTGCGCGGGTACTGTCTTGCGATGGCCTCGCGATCAAGGATCTCATCACCCGCAATGTGTTTGCCTTCAATGGGCGCAGTGACGAGGCTGGCCATTGGTGGGTCAGGGCACGGCGAGTCTTCGTCGATGCGGGCAACCCCTTCATCAGCCTGCCCAAGCGTTGTCAATTCGATGCCGGGGCCGGCAGCAAACGCTTCACCCAAACGCTGGTTTGGCAAGCCGCCAATGAGCAAAGCCGCCAGTGGATCAAAGAGAGCTATAACGGCGACGCGCTGGAGGTCGGGTTGACGGAGCCGAGGCCGGGCTTGTTCTGGGCCGCGATGCCCACGTTCCAGCCCGACGAAAGCCAGCGCGCGGCCTATCAGGCGATCAACAAGCAGGTCGGCGAGCAGCGCCAGAGTTTCCTCGATGCCGATGCGCTGGTGATCGATCTGCGTCACAACCAGGGCGGCTCGTCCACCTGGAGTCGAGACTTTGCCGCCGTGCTGTGGGGTGCCGAGACTGTTGAGCGCCGCATGAGCGCCTACCAAGGTGACATGGCGATTTGGTGGCGTGCGTCCGTAGACAACACCGCCTATCTTGGTGAACTTGTTGAGCGCTTGACCAAAGAGGGTCAGGCAGAAACCGCAGCCTGGGTCAAGACCATCTGTACCGGCATGCAGGCAGCCTTGGCGCGTGGCGACAAATTCTTCATCGAACCCAGCGAGAACGAGGTGGACAGCCAGCCGGCGAGCTCGGTCGCCTCTGCGGCGCACATTGCATCGGACCCTGCGGCCGATCTGCCCGCTGACTCGCCCGCCTATACCAAGCCGGTGTATGTGGTCGTGCCGGGGCAATGCGCCAGCGCTTGCCTGGACGCGCTTGACATCTTCACGCGCTTTCCCAACACCCGCCTGATCGGCGCGCCCAGCTCCGCCGACTCGACCTATATGGAGGTGCGCACGCAAGCGCTGGCTTCGGGTCTGGCAACGGTGATCATTCCTAACAAGGTCTATGTAAAACGCCCGCGCGCCAATGGGCAAATCTATGTGCCGGACATTGTCCTGAAGGAGTTGCGCTGGTCGACTGCGAATGTTGCAAAGGCGGTGGAAGCGGATCTGGCAGCGAAGCGGCCGTAGTTGGGGCGGGCAAGCAGAGGTGCTTCGCTAAGAAAAAAATGGTGCGGTCATGTTCAGCAGCACGCATTAGCAGCTCAGCTCCTGCGGCCTGGGCTGCTCCACTTGCTTGCAACTGGTAGCGTTCGCATGATGCAAAAACAGCGCCTCAAGAAACTGCAGAGCGTCGCTGCGTCCCCATGGGCCAAGGCGTCGCGCGCCAAGCTGTGGACCTGGCTTAAGGCCTCGTGGGCCTGCGCCAGCCGGCCCTGGGCTTGCTCCCCCTCGCCCAGACGCAGCAGTCACAAGCATCCCGCTCCAATTCCCGCGCCAATCTTTGGGCTGCCCGCGCCAGGTTCAAGAACCGTGTCACATTGCCATGCCAAAAGGCCAGCCACGCAAGATGGGCATGGACGCCGAAAGCAACACCGGCGCCTCGACCAAGCCGCTGGAAGATGCGATCCGGCAGTTGCCCGAGGTGATTTCTTGCCACTACATCTCGGGCGCCGGCACCTTCGAGCTGCAGGTCTTGGCGACCGACCTCGATGCCTTCAGCCGCTTTACCATCGACACCTTGTTGAATCTGCCTAACGTCAAAGATGTACACACCAGCTTTTCGCTCGGCGAGGTGAAGGCCAGCGGCGGTGTGCCCTTGGCGCATCTGGGTGGCGGCTGAGGCCGCAACTGTGTTTATGCTTGAAAAGGAATGCCTATGTTTGTGACCTCCCTAGGGGCCAAGGATTTGGAGGCGATGCCGAGGCTTGCTTGGCTAAAGAGTGGTTCACGCTGGGCGGGCGCCCTCTTGCTTTTGTCACTGTTCTTGATCCTCGGGCCCCTGCATTTGAAGGAACCCTGGAACTTCGTCCCCTACTTTGGAGCTTATTTCAGCGGCGTCGTTTTGCTGCTGCGCGTGTATACCTTGCCCGCCAAGCAGTGGTGGAAGAAGCTGATCAAGATTCTTGTGGTTCTGCTGATGGGCCTGATCTTGCTGATGCTTACTTTTGTGATTCCCTTGTCGCTTTCCCTCATGGCGACACCGGGCAGGATCCAAGACATCGATTGCGGCCCTTCGCTGGAATGCCGCGTGTACCACCGGGGTGCTTTCGGAAGTTACTGGCAAGACCTGGTCCAGCGTCAGCGCTATCTGGGCTTCATCTATGTGGAAACGCCATTGACGCAGTTTGACCGTGAGGTCGTCAACAGCTTGCGTTTCGATGCGCAGGCGCAAGGCCTGATTCTGGAGGTGGAGGAATATGGGCAGGCGCCGCGCACGGTGAATATTGCTTTGCCTCTGCCGGCCCGGGCGGCTCAGTGATCCGCGGCTCAGCTTTTCAGCGGCCTATTCCGGTATCAAGCCTACATTTGAAGCCCAAGACCTTGCCTTTGCTGCCCGCCCATGGAACTCCTGAAACCAACTTGGATGAGCGCTGTCGCAGCGGCAGCAGCAGCGATCGCTGTCTGGGCGAGCCCTGCAGCCTGGGCCGCCCAGTCTGAAGCGCCAGCAAACTGGGCGCCGTCGGAAGATGGTACAGCTGTGATCGACACAGCGACTCAGCAGATCTGGCAGCGCTGTGTGGCCGGGATGCAGTGGACGGGCAAGACCTGTGTTGGCGAGGCCCTCTTGATGACGCGTGCCGAGGCCGGCGCTTGGGCCCTTAGCGCGGCCAAGGCCGAGGGCCTGAGTTGGCGCCTACCCCGGGTGCCTGAGTTGAAGCGACTGGCGGCACATTCAGCCCATTCGGCCCATGCGGCCGAGCGAGCCGGCGCGCAGCAGGCACTCTTCCCGGCGGCGCCCAGCGGCTGGTATTGGTCCGTCACGGTCAGCATCAACACCACGCCCGTCAACCAATACGACTATGCCAATATCGCCCGAGGCCGGACGAACGAAAACGCCGACCGGCTGTCTGTTCGGCAAGGCTGGGCTGTCAACTTGACCAGTGGCGAAGCGCGAGCCGACACCGACAAGCAGCGCAAGCTGGCCGTGCGCCTTGTGCGCTCAGCGCCCTGAGGGACGCAATGTTGAGCGGTGGGCGCCTCGCCACTGTCCCTGCATCGCGCCGCGCGGCGGTTGGCGGGAACTAGGCATTTAGCTCAATGCCTTGGGCTTTGGGCTGCGGCGCGGGCTTCGTCCGCATGCATATGGGTGATGAAGTAGCGCACAAAGAAGGCGCCCATGCCAAGCACGATGCCGATGGTGGCGACGCTGAAAAGACCGACATCGCTGCTGAAGAGATCCATGAAGAGTTTCATCTGTGCGCCTTGGGGTTTGATGGTGTGAGCTGATTGGATGCCTCAGCGCGTGCCGCGTCTCTGACTTGGCGCAAGTTTTTTGCAGGCCTTGCGCTCCGACGAAAACTTTGGGCATGGCGTCGGCTAGCCCTCAGAATTCGCGCATGAGTTCAAGTGCCCGTCTACCTTTCAAGCATTTTTTGTTGGCCTTGGCCGTGGTGGCCATCTGGGGCAGTAACTTCGTCGTCATACGGCTCGGGCTGAACGCCTTGCCGCCGCTGCTGTTCGCAACTCTGAGATTCAGCTTCGCGGTATTGCCGGCGATCTTCTTCCTCAAGAAGCCCGATCTGCCTTGGCGCAATCTGGCCAGCTATGGGCTCTTGATCGGCGTTGGCCAATTCGGCCTGCTGTTCCTGGCCATGCGCAGCAATATCTCGCCGGGCCTGGCGTCACTGGTGATTCAGACGCAAGTCTTTTTCACGCTGATGCTGTCGATGCGGCTGAACAAGGAAGGCGTGCAGGGCTATCAGTGGCTAGCCTTGCTGCTCGCCGCCAGCGGCATCGGGTTGATTGCCAGCCATACGGACGGCAGCGCTACGCCGCTGGGGCTGGTGATGATTCTGGCCGCCGCCTTCAGCTGGGCCTGCGCGAATATGCTCGGCAAGAAAGCCGGCCGGGTCAATATGCTGGCCTATATGGTCTGGACCAGCGTCTTTGCTGTACCGCCCTTGCTGGCGCTGTCCTTGATCGTTGAGGGGCCAACGGCCATGGCGGCAGGCCTGGCCCGGGCTGACGCGACGACCTGGGCCGCCGTGCTCTGGCAAGCCGTCGGCAACACCTTGTTCGGCTATGCCGCCTGGGGCTGGCTCCTGGCTCGCCATGCGCCGGCCACAGTCGTGCCCATGGCCTTGCTGGTGCCGGTCTTCGGCATGAGTACGGCGGCCTTGGTGCTGGGCGAGAGCCTGCCGGCCTGGAAGCTGATCGCAGCGGGCCTGGTGTTGAGTGGCCTGGCGCTCAACCTGCTGTGGCCGCTGCGGCCATGGCGGGTTCGCGCCGTACATTGATCTAGAGCAGGCGGCGCTCACTGGCTGGGAGTTGGCAGGCGGACTGGAGATTAGGATGGGACGATGAACGCCTCATACACACTCGCCTTGCTCAAACAGCCGCCCCGCTACCTTTTCTTCACCGGCAAGGGCGGCGTGGGCAAGACCTCTTGCTCGACGGCGGTGGCGCTGGCTTTGGCGGACAGGGGGCTGCGGGTGCTGCTGGTCAGTACCGACACGGCCTCAAATTTGGACGAGATGCTGGGCGTGCCGCTGCGCAACCACCCGGTGGCTGTGCCCGGCGCTTTGGGCTTGTCGGTCTTGAATATCGACCCGAATCAAGCCGCCGAGGATTACCGCCTGCGGGTGCTGGCTCAGTTGGCAGTTGACGTTAGCGAGTCCGAGCGAGGCACGGTACGCGAACAGTTGTCGGGCGCCTGCACGACCGAGATTGCCGCTTTTGACGAGTTCGCGACGCTGCTGGCCGAGCCGCCGGCGGACTTTGACCACATCATTTTTGATACCGCGCCAACCGGTCATACGTTGCGCTTGCTGAGCCTGCCCAAGGCCTGGAGCGGCTTTCTGGCCGACAACGACCGCGGTGCTTCCTGCCTGGGCCCGCATTCGGGCCTGAAGATGCAAGAGCAGCGCTTTCAAGCGGCCTTGGCCGCCCTGACCGACCCGGCCTTGACCGAGGTGGTGCTGGTGACGCGGGCCGAGGTGGCCGCCTTGGCCGAAGCCGGCCGCACTTCGGCGGAGCTGCGCGAACTGGGTTTGAACCGCCAACGCTTGCTGGTCAACGGCGTATTCAAGGCCAGCGACCGAAGCGACACGGTTGCGCTGGCGCTGGAGGCGCGGGGCGAGGCCGCCCTCGCGGCGATGCCTGCGGCCTTGTGCGAGTTGCCGCGCGATCAAGTGCCGCTGCGCTCTTTTGACACCGTGGGTTTACCGGCCTTGCGAGGCTTGTTGAGCGAGTTGCCTGTTGGCCATGCGACTTTGGCCGCTGTGGCGCCGCCCGCTCAACTCGACGCCGCCAGCCTCGGCGCGCTCTGCGATGACTTGGCTGCTGCGGGCCATGGCCTGATCATGGTGATGGGCAAGGGCGGGGTGGGCAAGACCACGATCGCGGCGGCACTGGCCATCGGCCTGGTGCAACGCGGCCATGCGGTTCACCTGACGACCACCGATCCGGCCGCCCATGTGCTGCCGACCGTGCACGGCGATTTGGCCGGGCTGCGCGTCGACTGCATAGACCCCAAGCGCGAAACCGAGCTGTACATCGCCAAGATCATGGCGGCGCGTGGGCGCACGCTTGACGATGCTGGGCGCGCGCTCTTGCTGGAGGACTTGCAATCACCCTGCACCGAGGAGGTCGCGGTGTTTCATGCCTTCTCGCGCGTGGTCAGCGAAGCGCGCAGCGCCTTTGTGGTGATGGACACCGCGCCGACGGGCCACTCGCTGCTGCTGATGGACGCCACCGGCGCCTACCACCGCCAGATGATGCGCGAGTTCGAGGGCCGCAACTCGGCGGGCAGGGTGCTGACGCCGCTGATGCGGCTGCAAGACCCGAAGCACACCCGCATCATCATTGCCACGCTGGCCGAGCAGACGCCGGTGTCGCAGGCGGCGGCGCTGCAAGACGATCTCAAGCGCGCCGGCATCACGCCGTTTGCCTGGGTCATCAACCGCAGCCTGCTGGCCGCTGGCGCGCGCGATTCTTTGCTAACGGCGCGGCTGATCGGTGAGCAGCGCCAGGTGCAACGCATCCGCGCCGGCCTGGCCGAGCGGCTCTATGTCTTGCCTTGGTCGGCCACACCGCCGGTGGGCGTGGCGACCTTGGCGGGTTTGACGGCCTCGTGAATCGCCGCACCTCTTGAGTGCAAGCAAACGGCTTCAGTTCCTGTGCGGCTGCGCCGTTTGAGCTTGCAGGCCGCTGCTCAAGGCATGGGCCAGCGCGAGCAAGGCATCAAAGCGCTTGCGAGCCTCGGAACGCTTCTTCGAGGCGATCGCAGTCAAGTCCGGCGGGCTCAGCGGCTCGCAGCTCAATTGATAGTCGCCGTCCGAGCGTTGTCGCGCCCCCATTTCTTCCCACAGGCTGTTGTAGTCGGCAAAAATCTTGCCCTTGCGGGCGGCGCTTCGGTGGGCGAGGTTGGCGTTGCCAACCAGCAATAGCTGGCGACAACCATAGCCATGACCTAAATGTGCCAGCAATCGCAGCATCAGGCATTTGGGACGCAGGCCATGGAAATCTTGAGTGGCTTGGCGGATGTGTTGGAGGCCGTCTTCGCCCTGCGGCCCTTGCATGCAGCCTATGCCCAGCGCCAGCTGGGTGCCCTCGCGGAAGAAAGAAAACGCCGCCGAGTAGATCAGCGTCTCGCCTTGCACCAGGCGCAGCACCAGTTCGCCTTCACGTTCGAGTGGCGCGATCGCCGACAACTCAATGCCGTAGCTCGCGCCGCTTTTGCCCTCGACTTGGGCCAGTAGCACTGCTTGCTGCGCGGCGCGCACGACCAAGGGGGCTAGGCCTTGACTGAAGATGAAGTGGTAATGCGCCTGCAGCAAAGCCAGCCTTTGGCTGCAGTTCAGGGTGTTGCTCAGGTAGGGGCGGTAGATCTTCAAGACCAAGCTCGGCTTGTGCTTGACCAGCTCGCTGAACGGTGAGTGGGCATTCAGCAACTGCAACCAGGCGGAAGTGGCCGGCCGGTTGGCGAAAGCTCGCCAGCCGATCTTGATGCTTTCACGTAAACGGGGCAGGCCTTGCCTTCCGCTCAGGCCCGAATTGAGGGTGATGGTTTGCGACAAAGTGGGGTCTTCAGCGGGGCGGTGGACGGCCGCGGATGGAGCAGCTGGTGCGATGGAGGTCTAGGACGCGAGGGGCAAGACTTCTTGCTGGTCTGTGGCCACAAGGTAATGAATTGTAAATCTTTGTGTTTTGGTACAACTGCCTTGACACCTCCCTCTGATGGGGGTGTCGGGCGGCAAATCGTCACGATTCAAGGCATGTTTCGCGTCATCTCCAGCTCCGGCACCAGCTGGACCATGCAGCCCATGCTGAAGAAAGTCCCAGGTCAAGCGGAGTTCCGGCGCCCCCATCCTGGCTAGCGCCGCTGGGCTGCGACCCATTGTTCGAGCGTGACAAGTTCAAGCCCGAGGCGCTGATAGTCCACCGCGAGATGCCCGTCCGGGGCCACCGTCACGGCCTCAGGTACCGCCACCGCAACTTCTTGAGCCAACACGCCGACATAAACGGTGTCGCTCCAGACGTAGCGATAGGCGTACAGGCCCAGTCCCGCAGGTGTGCGCTCCAGCAAGCTGATGTCTTGCTTCAGGCCTTGGTCTGAAAGCCAATACCAGCATGCGCGAACGGGGCCGGCGTAGCTGCTATTGCTGCCCCAAAAACCGTTGGGCGACTTGCGCGGCGACTTGAGTTCGGCTTGGGCGGCATTTTTGTGCTTTGTGATCTGTAGCCGAGCTTGGTTTGAATGCCCGCCAGTTGCCGAGGCTTGCCAAGCTTGGGTCGAACGCGGCTCGCCGGCGGCTTGTGCGGTGCCGGTGACGGCTGCCGCCAGAAGGCAAAGCAATGTGGCGCAATGCCTCAGGGTAAGGGTCGCTTTCATAGGGAGTCCTTGTTGTTCAGTGGTTTATCAGCGCGGGGCGACGGGGCGACAAATTGGCGAAAGTGCGAGACGCCTCGCGCTTGAAGGCCGCTCGCCGCCTGTGCTGCCAAACTCAGCCGCGCCGGCGATGAATCGCGCCAGCGCCGATCGCCAGCAGGCCCAGGCCCATCAAGGCCCAACTGCTTGGTTCAGGCACTGCCGTGATGTTGTAGGTGATGTCCTGCTCGAAGGTCCACTGGCTCGCAAACGGGCCGGTCGGCGAAGAATTGACCGTCCAGCGCACTTGATGATTGCCTGCGGACAGTCCCTCCATCGCGATCAGGTAGCCATCCGAAATGGCCGGGAAGATGCCGGCAGGCCAGCCGCCCAGATTGTCTGCGCCGACATGCAGCGGGAACAAGTCGGTTGATTGGCGGAATTGGCCCAGCGACGAATAGCCGGCTGGCAGCAAGGCGGGCGCGCCGTCGACGGTGATTGACATGCTGTTGATCGTGCCCAATACATGGCCCGCTATGAAGCGAAGGTCAGCTTCGGTTTCGTTAGCGTCGGGCCAGCCGGTCACGACCTGAAGATTCAGCAGCAGGGTCTGGTCAGGGCGCACAGTCACGTTGCGAACAACCGGGGTCGCGTTGAAGGAGCCTGGCAGAAAGAAATACCCACCTTGGTCGCCGAGCTGTGTGTTGGCGCCGGGCCCGTCGAGGAGGGGGTTGGTCGCGGCTGGAATCGAGATCCACCATTGGCTGAACTGGGCTAATCTGAAGCGCTGGTCGTAGCCGGCGACGAGGGCTTCGGGCGCGATCAGCTGCTGTGCCAGCGAGGGGCCGGCCGCGATGGCAAGCAGGGCGGCCGCAGCCAGCGGGAGCAGTTGGCGCCCGACGCCGTGAGCTGCGTGGCCATGTTGTGTTGCTAAGTTTGTCATGTCGTACATCCTTTGAATTGAGGTTCGAAGATGGTTCTCGGCCTGCGCCGCCAAGCTCAAGCGCGCCGGCGGTGCAGCGTGCCGGCGCCGATGGCCAGCAGGCCCAGGCCCATCAAGGCCCAAGTGCCTGGCTCGGGCACGGCGGTGATGTTGTAGGTGACGTCGTACGAGGTCGGCGGGCCACCGGCGTAGGGGCCGGTGGAGACAAAGGTCGAGGTGAAGCGCAGTTGGTGCTGGCCGGCAGACAAGCCCTCCAAGGCAAAGGTGTAGCCCAAGGTGACGGCCGGAAAAATGCCCGGTGGATAGCCCCACATGGTGTCAATAATGCCGCCGGGTGGCAGGCTCAGCGGAAACAAGGGGCTGGACTGCAGGAAGGGATTCCGCGAGCTGGCGTCATTGGACAGGAGGTCCACACCGTCAACCGTCACCGTCAGGCTGCTGACGTCACCAAGTGCGTAGGCGGCATGTGTGCGCATATCCGCCTCGGTGAAGACCTGGGCATCCGCCCAGTAGAGGATGGTGACCGGGCTGAACACCAGCGTCTGGTCGGTGCGCACGGTCACGTTGCGCACCACGGGAGCCTGGGAGAACGTGGACGCGAGGAAGAAATAGCTGCCCTGGTCGCCTTGCGCGGTATGGGCGCCGGTCATGTCCAGTATGGGGTTGGTCGCCGCGGGGATGGAGAACTCCCACTGCGCCATCTGGGCCGACAGGAAGCTCTGGCTGTAGCCGCCGACCATGGCGTTGGGTGCGATCAGTTGCTGCGCCCGCAATGGCGCAGCCGAGATGGCGAGCAGGGCCGCCGCGGCCAACGGCAGCAGTTGCCGCACCAGGCTAGGGGCGGCTTGGCGATGTGAAGCGTGTTGGTGTGACATTTCATTCATCCCTTGAATCTGGGCTTGAGGGTTGGCGGCAGCGTGCACTGCCTCGGGCACGGCGAAGTTCGTTTGCCGTGATGCCAATGTCCTACTTGGCCGGCGCGTCGTACTTAAAGCGTCTGAAACGGCACTTAAAAATTCTTAAAGTTTGCGGCCAGCGTTCAGATGCCCTGCTTTGAATCCCTATGATCGGCAGCGCTGTGTCCGGGAGTTAGTCTCCGCGCCAGCTTCTCAGTCCGCCAAGATTTCCGAGGAGTAGCCCGCCATGCCAATGGACTCTGCCAGTCTCGATGTGCCAGCAGCGCCGGCCACAGCTTTGGCGCCAGCGCCTGCCGGCCCTAACGATGCGCTGCGCTGGAAGGTGCTCTTGCTCGCCTTTTGCCTGATTTGCGGCGGCCTGCGTTTGTGGGCCTTGGCCTACATCGATCGCAGCGTTGTGGCCGAGGCTGCGGGTGGGATGGGGGCGGAGTTCAATTGGAAGTTCAAGGGCTTGCTGTGGATGAACGAGGTGGTGAGCGTTGAGCCCGACTCGGACCTCGCACGACAAGGCGTGAGGCCGGGCGACCGGATCTCCTATGACCTGCCGGCAGACACCTGGCGATACAAGGGCATCGGGGAGCCGATCGCGGTCACGATCGAGTCGCAGGGCCAGCTCCGGCACCTGACCGCGTTGACCATTCCAGACCCTGGCCGCATAACGCCGCTTGCCGTGGCGGCCTTGCTGGGTGACTGGATCGACAGTTGTATGGCCCTGCTCGTCGCAACGATCTTGGCTTGGCGCGGCGCGGCAAACAAGCCGATACGCGCGCTTTCAATCGCGCTGGCGATCTACAGTGTGGTCGGCATGACCCAAGGTTTGCCGGGAGGCATGGTGCAAAACCTACTTTCCGTATTCAGCATGAACGTTCTGTTCGTCCTGAGTACGGGGGCTTACCTGTATTTCGCCATCACGTTTGGGGATAGACAAAATCGACTGTCACAGGCGTGGGTGCACAGAGGTTTTGTCGTGCTGATGGGCTTGGGCTTGATCATTGCTCTGTTTGATGCGGGCTTGCTGCTGCGTTGGTGGCCGCTGCCGGCTGAATGGAAGCGTTTCAGTGAAACCTTGACGAACAACTATGCAGCGTTCATCAACGTGATCTCCTTGACCTTCCTGTTTTCGACATGGCGCCGAGCCGCAGGGGCCGAACGATATCGTGCCGCATGGGTAGGTATCTGCGTGGGCCTATTGCTCTTGAGCGGCATGGTGTTCGGCGTGGCGTCGGCGCTCATAGTGCGAACTTTTGAGAATGAATTCATGGTCAGGCTGGCGCAGGTCGGCTTGGACATTGTCGCGATGCTTGGCCTCGCCTACGCCGTGCTGCGCCACCGTGTCTTCGGCTTTGGTTTTGCGCTCAACCGCGCCTTGGTCTGGGGCCTGGTGTTGGCGGTCTTGTTGGCCGGCGTGGCCTTGCTGCGCATGCTGGGTGCGCGCTGGCCCGTGCTGGCCGACCCCAAGGTGGCAGCCGGCGTGACCGTGCCGCTGGCGCTGCTGTTCGCAGGCGCCGTGCCGCGCTTGCGCGGCTGGGCCGACGGTGTCGTGCAGCAACTCTTCTTCAGCAATTGGCGCAACCGGGAGGAGCAGCTCTGGATGGCCGCGCGGTCGGCCGCCACCCTGCAGGGGCAGGACGCGCTGCTGCAGCATTACCTGGCTGCGATCGGCGGCTTTGCCGACGGCGCACGGGCGGCGGTGTATCGCGTCGGCGCCGAGCAATGCGAACGCTTGGCCTCGACGGCAGCCTCGGCAGCCAGCGCGCCCGAGCTGCCCGTTGCGCTGACGCTGACGCCAGCTGATCTGCGCGGCATCCTCGCCCACCGCCTGCCGGCCGCGCTGGCAGCGCTGGTCGGTGTGGACGGCCTGGCCATTCCAATCAAACACCGCGAGCTTTTGAGCGGATTCTTGTTGTTGAATACAAGGCCGGATGCGGCGCCGTATCGACCCGACGAGGTGCGCGCCTTGGCCCGCGCTACCGAGATGATGCAAGAGGATTTGCAGGCCGATGCTGGGCGCTCGCAAGCGCAGCTGCTGGAGCAAAAGCTGGCCGCCGAGTTGGCCGCGCGCGAGGCGGCGCAATCGGCCAATGCGGCCAAGAGTGCCTTCTTGGCGACCGTCAGCCACGAGATCCGCACGCCTATGAATGGGGTCATAGGCATGAGCGGCCTCTTGCTCAGCTCGACTCTCAGCGAGGAGCAGCGCGACAACGCGCAAACCATCCGCGACTCGGCCGAAGCCCTGCTAACCATCATCAACGACGTGCTCGATTTCTCCAAGATCGAGGCCGGCAAGATGGAGCTGGAGGCGCAGCCTTTTGACCTACGCGAATGCGTGCGCTTGGCGCTTGACCTCGTCAGCGTACGTGCCGGCCAAAAGGGTTTGCGCCTGAGCTGCCATATCGGCGCGGAGGTGCCAGTGGCCGTGGTCGGCGATGCGGCGCACCTGCGCCAGATCCTGCTCAATTTGCTCAGCAATGCGCTCAAGTTCACCGATGCCGGTGAGGTGGCACTCAGCGTGACGGCGCCACGCAGCGGGCGGCTGGCGTTTGAGGTTCGCGATACGGGCATCGGCCTGAGCGAAGAGGGCCGCTCTCGGCTGTTTCAACGCTTCAGCCAAGCCGACAGCAGCATCAGCAGCCGCTACGGCGGCACCGGCCTGGGCCTGGCCATCAGCCGCCAGCTTGCCGAGCTGATGGGTGGCTCGATGGGTGTGGAGAGTGCGGGGCTCGGCCAGGGTTGCCGCTTCCAATTCGATATCGATGCGCCGGCTGCCGATACCGCTTTGCTGCCCCAGCGCAGCGCTGCGCCGACCACGGCGCTGGACCCCCAAATGGCGGTGCGCCATCCGCTGCGCATTCTCTTGGCCGAAGACAACGGTGTGAACCAGAAGTTGGCGCTGCGCCTGCTGGAGCAGATGGGCTACCGGGCCGATCTGGCCGGCAATGGGCGCGAGGCGCTGGACTGCGTGGCGCGCCAGCCCTATGACCTGGTGTTGATGGATGTGCGCATGCCGGTGATGGACGGGCTGGAGGCGACCCGCGCCATCACGGCGCGCTGGGCGGCCGGGCAGCGCCCGCGCATCGTCGCGATGACAGCCAACGCCCTCAACGGCGACCGGCCACAATGCCTGAGTGCTGGCATGGATGAGCACTTGAGCAAGCCTTTGCGCGTTGAGGCTTTGATCGCCGAGCTGAGCGCTACAGCCCGTAGAGTTGATGCGTAATGTCGAGGTGAAAGCCATGAACCAGCCCTTGATAGATCCGCTAGTTTTCGAAGCCCTGCAGGCCAATGCCGGCGCCGATTTCGTGCTGCAACTTATCGAGGCTTTTGCCGAGGAGGCGCCGCTGCTGGCGCAGCAGTTGCGCGAGGCGTCGGCTGCCGGCGACAGCGCTCAGTTCGAGACCATCGCGCACAGCTTGAAGAGCAATGGTGTGACCTTTGGTGCAGCGCGCTTGGCTGAGCTGGCCGGCCGCTTGGAGTGGCAAGGCTTGGCGACGGGTGGCGCGGCCACAAGCGCGGCGATCGATGAATTGACGGCCGAGATTGCTGCCGCCTTGCTGGCCCTGCAAGCGGCTGCGCGCGCATGAACGGCGGCCCTGCTTCGAGACTGGTGTTCCGCCATATTGAGCTGCGCCTGGACGAGCGCCGCGTGCTGGTCGATGGCCAAGCCGTCGCCTTGGGCAGCCGCAGCTTTGATCTACTCAAGGCTTTGGTCAACAAGCGCGAACGCGTCGTCAGCAAGGAGGAGTTGCTCGACGAGGTGTGGCCAGGCTTGGTCGTCGAGGAGAACAATCTGCAGGTGCAGATCTCGGGCCTGCGCCGTGTGCTGGGCGCGTCCGCGATCGCGACGGTGCCGGCCCTGGGCTACCAATTCACGCTGCCTTTGGGGCTGGCCGAAACTGCAGAAAGCGCCGAAACAGCAGACGCTAGCGAAAAGAGGCAACAAGCCCAACAGCCGCAACATAAGACGCCGGCTTTGGCGGGCAGCCTGTCCGCGCGGGTGCTGGTGGCCGATGACAACCGGGTCAATCGGCTGCTGCTATGCCGCTCGCTGGAGCTGATGGGGCATCATGTCAGCGCGGCCGCCAATGGTCGCGCGGCGCTCGACTTACTCAGGCAGCAGCCTTTTGACCTGCTGCTGCTCGACCTTGCGATGCCCGAGCTGGATGGATTTGGTTTGCTGCAAGAGCGGGCCGGTGACGCTGCGCTGCGCGAGGTCGCGGTGATCGTGACCAGCGCCTTGGGCGGCGTGGCGCCGGTGGCGCGCTGCATCGAGCTGGGGGTGGAGGACTTTTTGCACAAGCCGGTCGACCCCTGGCTGCTCAAGGCGCGGGTCGATGCCAGCTTGAACGCCAAGCTGCAACGCGACAGCCAGCGCGCCGCGCTGCGCCGCTTGATGCCCGGCGGCCCCAGCGAAGCCCGCAGCTTGCCCGATGTGACGGTGTTGGTCGTCGGTCTGCATGGCTTGGCCGCGCTGGAGTTCTTGCCCGAACAGATGCAAGAACTGCTCAGCGACTGGTGCACGCTGATGTTTGACGCTGTCGAGGGGCGCGCTGGCGAGGTGGCGCAGTTTTGCGGCGATAGCCTGATGGCTTTGTTCCGCACGCCGCAGGCGGCTGTATTGGCGGCGCAAGACATAGGCGAGCTGATGGGCGCATTCAATGAAGAACGGCTGGCCGCCGGTTTGGCGGCTGTCAGCTCGGGCTGCGGCCTGGCGCGCGGTCAGATCCTGGCCTGCACAGCGGCAGCCAGCAGTCGCGCGGCCTATGCCTGCATAGGTACACCGGTGGCGCAGGCGCAGCGGCTGGCGCGAGCCAGCGGGGAGGGCGGCCAGGGCTTTTTGATGGATGAGGCGGTGCGGGCCGGCCTGGCTGATCAATGAGGTGGCCGCGAGCCAGGATTTGGCGGGTATGCTGGTGCAATGAAGATTCAGCCTGCATGGGCCTCGGCGCTGGCCTTGTTCGCGCTTTCGTCAGTGGTGGTCGACGTGCTTGCCGAGGCTGGCGGTTCAAGCGCCGCTCAGCAAAACCTCTGGGTCGAAGTGCGCTGGGTGGACAGCGCGCTCAGCGGCGCGGCGCTGTCTGCGGTGCGCGAGGGCTCGGTCGTGGTGGGCACGGCCGGCTCGGTGTCGGCGCGGGGCAGCGTCGGCTTCAACACGCAGCGGCGTGATGAGCAGCAGGTGCAGCGCCTCTTGGTGCTCAACGGCCATCAAGCTTCGGTGCAGCTGACCGAATCGACGCCGGTGCAGTGGGTAGATTTCGCTGTGCCCTTCAATGCCGGGGGCGGCGCTGGTGGGGCTGTGCCTTTGCCGGCGGCGGGCGCTGGGGCGAACTCGAACCCAGGCTGGGCCATGCCGCGTAACGGTGTGAGCGAGCAGACTCAGGGTTTCACTGTCACGCCCCATTGGCCGGGCGGCCAGCAACCGGTGCGGGTGGAGTTGCGCGCGCAGGGAACGAGCGGCTCCGGCTCTTTGCTGCAAGGCCAGACTCAAACTCAGACCCAGGCACAAGTCTTCAGCACCGTTTCGGTGAGTCTGGGTCAATGGCTGACCGTAGCGCGCAGCGGCGCGGCCACCCAGCGCCAGGAGCGCGGCGTCATCAGCAGCCGTAGCGCCGAGACGCAGAGCACGCGCGAGCTGCAGCTGCGGGTGGATTTGGCGCCTTGAAAAACAAGCGCGGTGCTTGGCCGGCTTCGAGCAGCTATGCTCAGCCACCGGTCGCGCGGGTCGCGAAGTCAATCGTTAGGACTGCCCCATGACCCTTTGCCCAATCGCTCTCGCCGTCGGATGCCGCAAATGCCCGATCTTCAAGCTCTGCCCGGTCAAGGGTTTGATTGGCGATATGGGGGATTCGCGGGACACGCCCGCCGCCCCTGAAAAGCCCAAGGCCGCAGCCAAGAAGACCAGCGCTGCAAGAAAGAAGACATAGGAGCTGCCGCTGCGGCAGCTATTTCCCCTGCGCTACTGCATGCCGTAATTGCGCCTGATCTGCTTGAGCACACCGCGTGCTTCAAGGCGCTCGGCGGCGGCGTCGAGAAGCAAGACATCGGCCTCGGGCACGGTCTTCTTGTTGAACATCATGTGGACCGGCGCGTGCGAGATGTTGTGGGGCAGCGGGGCCAGGTCCATCTTGAGCCGTGCCGCTTCGGTCAGCAGCGTGGCGTGGTCGGCCATGATCAGCTCGCCGCGCTCCTTGCTCAGCATGACCAGGCCTTGCGCGAAGCCCTCGAAGGTGGAGCTGAGCTTGGCCTCGCGCAGCCGGACTATGTATTGCTCGTAGGCCGGCCCGAACCAACCCGAATTCAGGCTCAAGAGGGTGATGCGGCGATTCAGCACATCTTCAAAACCACGCACATCGCGGTAGCGCTCCAGCTTGGCCGGCAAGGTAAAGAAGCTGACCGTTTCGTTGCGATAGGGCTTTGAGAACCAAGCATATTCACGCCGCTCCGGCGTATCGGACGAGCCCGGGATCATGTCGAGCTCGCCAGCCATGAACATGGCCAAGCGGCGCTTGCGCGGCACTTCCTCGCCGATCTCCAGCTTGCAGCCGGCCTCTTTGAAGATGACCTGCATGATCTCGACATCACCGCCGACCGCGGAGCCGAGATCGCCGGCGTAGAAGTAGGGCGGCCAGGCCATCATGGCCACCCGCACCGGCTTGGAGCAGGCCTGTGCCGCAGGGGTCCACAGGCCCAGCATCGAGAGGGCAAGGGCAGATGCAGCGGCGGCAAACTTCATGCTTGTGATCCTCACGCCATGTGTCGGTCATTCCTGCACCGATTTTGCGCTTGAATCGCCGCCCTCAAAGCCCAAAGCTCATCAATAGTCGATGCCAACCCTCAGGCCATACATGCGTGGGTCGTTCCACATCGCCCGCACAAAGCCACCGCCGTCCTGGGCCGAGTTCTTGGTGTACTTGTTGGTGGCGTTGAAGACATAGACCTCGGCATACCAGCTCTTGGGCGCCGACAGCTTGATCGAGGCGTCGATCTTGGTGAAGGCTTTTTGCGCATCCGAGATATGCGGGTTGTCGAGGTTGCGCAGGGTGAAGTACATCTTGTCCTGCCACTTCAGGGCCAACCAAGGTGTCACCGAATAGCCGTCACCGAAATCGAACTTCTGCGAGAAGTTGACGCCCAGGCTGTACTTCGGTGAGAAGGGCAGGTGGTTGCCGGTGATGTCATAGATATTGCGGCCAATCAGATTCGGGTCGGTGCCCTCGTTCGCCGGCGGGCAGTCCGGTGCGCCCATCTCGTGGCGGTAGTCGCAGTTCCAGGTGTCGCTGAAGTTAGGAAAGTCCTTCACCTTGGAATTGATGTAGGTGAAGAAGCCGCCGATTCGCCCGCCGGCCCATGGCTTGTAGTCGAACTCCAACTCCAGGCCGGGGATATCGACCTTGCCGACGTTGATGGTCTGGTACTTCTTGACCAGGTCGCAGTCAAAGGTATTGGGCGTGCAGCCGGCTTCGGGCTTGACCTTGGCCGAGAAGAACTCGTCGGTGACCTGCATGTCCTTGTAGCGGCTGAAAAACGCCGTGGCGGAAATGCTCAGGCGGTTGCTCAGCATCAGCCCCTTGTAGCCGAACTCCAGGTTGGTGACTGTCTCGGGCTTGTAGGGGAAGAAGGTGTACTGGGGCGACGGGCCTTCAACGCAAGTCTTGTCACCGCAGCGGTCGTCCTTGTCACCGAAGCCACCCGCCTTGTAGCCGGTCGACAAGGAGCTGTAGACCATGTCCTTGGGTGTGATCTGCGTCATGAGTCCTAAGCGATAGGTGAACTTGCGCCAGGATTCGGAGTGGTCGTTCTGCGCTGGATCGCCCCAGTGCGAATAGGCGCCGGTGCCGGCGAAGGGGCCCATGGCATTGGTCAAATTGGCACTGTTGTGCGGGCGGAACTCGGGCGTGCCGGGGTGGCCGGGGTCGAAGTGGCCGTTGTAATAGGCGTCGCTATCGTCGGCCCAGCCGCCGAAGACCTTGCCGCCTTGGTCGGTCTTGCTGTCCCAGCTGTAGCGCCCGCCGACGGTGGCCGTCCAGGTCGGCGCAAATTTCCAGTCCATCTGGCCGAACAAGGCCTTGGCATCGATCTGGCGATTCGGCTGGTTGTAGAACTGGCTGTTGGGCAAGCCCCAGTTGTTGTTGGTCAAGAATTCCTGCGCATAGTCAATGGCATTCTTCTCACGCATCCAGAATCCGCCGACCACGTATTGCAAGGTGTCGGTTCTTTGCTTGTATTGCAGTTCCTGGACCAGGGACTTGTAGCGGGAGTTCAGCGTGATCGAGGAGTTGTCTTGCACTGGCCAAACGCCGGGGTGCAGGCCTTCGGCGGTCCACTCCGCCGTGACCTGGCTGGACAGGCGGTGATAACCCGCATCATCATCGGTCTGCTGGCTGCGCCGCTGGTCGGCATAGGCAAAGTTGTATTCCAGGCTGCTGGACTTGGACAGATTCCAGTTCAGGCCTCCGCGCACGGTGTCGATCGACATATCGATCTTGCCGGGCAAGTTGACATTGACGTCCCATTGGCTGCCTGGGCAGGCAAAGCGCGTGCCGGCGGCTTGCGCGCAGTCTTTCAGCGCGATCTCGCCGGCGCCGGAGTTCTGGAATTTTTCATAGCTCAGCGAAGCCTCGAAGTCGGGGGTGACTCTCCAGCGGCCGGACAGGCGACCCGCCCATTGGTCCTTGTTGTTGTAGGCGTCGGCCTTGCTGACCGGCGTGTTGCGGCGCTGGTCCACATCGGGGATGCCGTCTTTGTGGAAGCCATGCTCGGGCATGTCGATGTCGGTCTTGTCCTGCGTCTGGTTCAACCAGCTGTCGCGGGTCAGATGCATCAGCGTGGCGCGCAGCGCGAAGTTCTCGCCGATGCCGATGTTCTGGATCACATTGAGCTGGCGCTTGTTCAAGTTGCCCAGGTCCAGCTCGGCGCTGCCGTAGCTTGCGCCGTACTCGGGCTTGGCCGGCATGATGTTGATGGCGCCGGCCGTGGAGTTACGGCCAAACAAAGTGCCCTGCGGGCCGCGCAGTACTTCGACCTGTTCCAGGTCGAACATCAAGGCCATCGCACCCTGTGGGCGTGGCGAATACAGGCCGCCCACATGCAGGCCAACTGCCGGGTCGCCGATCTCGGTGAAGTTGTTCGAGCTGATGCCGCGGATGGCGATCTGCACGCCGGAGTCGGCGCCGGTCGAGAACTGCAAGTTTGGCACCGTGCCGGCCAGGCCGCGTACATCGGTGACGCCTTCGCGGGTCAAGCGGTCTTGCGTGATCGCCGTGACGGCAACCGGCGTTTGCAGCAGGCTGGAGCTGACGCGTGTGGCGGTCACCACCACCGTTTCCAGCTCGTTCTTGTTCTGTGCAGGCTGCGCAGTCTGTGCGTTCGCATGCTGGGCAATGCAGCCCAATGCCGCTGTAGCCAATGCCGTCAAGGCCAGGCGGGAGGGGTGGCTATTCTTCATTGAAGTCTCCTGAAAAAATTCAAAGTGTTTGAGGACAGGCGAAGGCGGCTATGCCTTGGCGGCATGGGACGGGCAAGAGTCAGGGAAAGAAAACGAAAATCAGGGCGAAAATCAGGGCGGGTTCTGGGCAGGCGATGCCGCCGGACGGCGGCGGCTGCTCAAGAGCTCGGTCAGTCGGACGGTCTTGTTAGCGACCAGGGGGCGAGCCCAAAAGGCCACGCTCAGGATGTAGGCCAGCGAGATGAAAACGCTGCTCATCGCCAGGCGCAGACCTATCGCTTCGCCCAACTGCCCGACCAGCATGGGCAGCACCGCACCACCCAAGATGCCGGTGCACAAGATGCCGGAGAAGGCGCCGTGATGCATGGGCACCGAATTCAAGGCCAGGGAAAACAGCACCGAGAACATCACCGACAAGCAAAAACCCGCAGCCGGGAAGGCCCACAAGGCGGTGGCCGCGCTGCCATAAAGCGCTGCGGCGACGCAGGCCATCGCCCCCAGCACGAACAGCATCAGCACCCGGCGCGAATCCATCAGTTTGAGCAGCAAGAGGCCCAGCAGGCAGCCCAGCGACATCAGGCCCCAGAACTGCCCGACCGCATCGGCGCCTTCGGCCGTGGCGGACAAGCCATGTTGGCTGCTGAGGAACTGCGACATCCAGTTGGCCAGTGTCTGCTCGGTGCCCACATAGGCGACGATGGCGAGGAAGTAGAGCCAGACATCGATGCGCGACAAGAGTTCGCGGTAGGCCTTCATGCCGCCCATGCGCTCGTCATCTTTCAGGTCCACGGTTGGCAAGGGCAGGCGCTGGTTGAGCAGCAGCAGAGCCACGAAGGCCGCGACAAAAGCCCAGTAGAAATCGACCCACACCAGGCCGCCGGGCGCAGTCACCGAGCGCGTCATCATCCACTGAAAGACCCAGGGGCTGATGAAGGAGGCCAGGCCGAATACCAACTGGCCCATCACAGAGAAGAAGGCGAAATTTGCTTCGCCGCCTGCGGTGCGCATCAGCGGGTTGATGACGACTTGCAGCAGCGCCATCCCGAGCCCAATGACGAACAGGCCGCCGATCACGACGGCAAATACCGGCTGCACGGCGATCGCCAGCGCACCGATCAGATTCAGCGCAAAGGCCAGCATCAAGGTGAACCTGGCGCCCCGGCGTTCGACCAGGATGCCGCCCGGAATCGACACCAAACCGTAGGCCAAAAAGAAGGAGAAGGGCAGGAAGCCCGCCATGCCCAGGCTGAGCTTGAAATCCTGGATCAGCACCGGCATCAGCGGCCCGATCAAGTTGGTCACGAAGGAGATCGCGAACCAGATGACCAGGATGTAGATCACGATGCCATAACGCTGCGCCATATTGCTCATCTTGTCGCTCACCTTCTTGCTCAACAATTAAGCCGGCAGTGCCAGCAGATCACTGAATTCACCCGGTTTGATGGTCTGGCGCGGAAAGCGCGAGAGCACCGCCGTGGCGATCCTGCAAGCACTGGCCAGCGCTTGCTCAAGCGAGGCGCCTTGCAAGAGCGCCGCCAGATAGCCGGCATTGAAACTGTCGCCCGCGCCTATGGTGTCAAACACATCGGCAGCCTGCGTGGCCTGACTCAGCTGCTGCCCGTCCTTGCATGCCAGGGCGCCGCGTGCGCCGGCCTTGACGACCAGGGTGGCCTCGGGGCGCAGCCAGGTCTGCAGCAGGGGCATGGCCTGGGCGACCTCGTCAACGCCGGCCAATTGGCAGACCTCCAGCTCATTGAGCAGCAGGTGATCGCATTGGCTCAGCCAGCCCCGGACCTCGGCGCGAACGGCCGGTGTCCAGCCTTCGCTGGGCCAGCCGGTGTCCAAGGCCACTTGGTAGCCCCGCGCGCGCAGCTCGCTCAGCAGCGTGGCGTAATGGGCGCGCAGGCCCGGCAGCAAAAACACGCCAGTCAGCAGTGCCAAGCTGCCCGGCACGGCTTCGGGCAGTTGACTGAGCACCTGCTCCAGCGTCAGTGCCGCCAGATGCCCCTCGGTGGTGAAGAAATTGCGTTCGCTGCAACTGTGCATCAGGCCGACCGACACCGTCGATGCGCAAGGGCAGACGGCGAGGCGTGCATCGACGCCGTGGAACTGCGCGCCCAGCCAGCGGCCGAAGTCATCATTGCCCACGGCAGACACCAGCCGAGCCGGCACGCCGATATGGCGCAAGGCCAGCACGGCATTGCCGGCCGAGCCACCGGCGCGCAACTCGCTGCGCGGCAGGATCAGCTCGGTGCCGATTTGTGGCCATTGTTCGAGCATGCCCATGACGAGGTCGACGCCGACATCGCCGATGACACAAATAAAAGGTTTTTTGCGATCCATGGGGGCGACTATAGGGCGCCCTTTATCCCTGTGTCAATAAATAAAACCAATGGATGTGTTTATTTATTTGCAAGCTCGTTTGCAGCCTTCATCCGCCCCAGCGGCCTCCGCTTCGGTGCCCCAGCAGCTCCGCCACATCGGTATCGGGCCGCCTGTCCTGCTGTACCGTTTCCAGCCGGGGAGAGAGCATTTCGTAGATCGGCAGCACGGCCGCGCCGAGGATGGAGCTGTCTCCTTGATGCTTGGACAGCAGCAGGCGCAGCTGCGGGTCGCTGACGCCGCCGCGCACCGAGCGGCGCAGGGGAAGTGCTGCGGCCATGAGGCGTTCGACCAGCGCCTTGGGTGCGGCGCCGCCGATGATGATGGCGCCGGGATCGAGCATGTTTTCAATCATGCAAATGGCGTCCCGCAGGCGTTCGCCGGCCTGGCGGCACCAGGCGTTGACGATTTCGTCGCTGCTGTCTTCCAGCCGCGCCAGCAGCTCGGGCGAATGCAGTTGCGGGTCTTCAATGCCCAGTGCTTCGGCCAGTGCATGCATGGAGACATAGCGCTCCAGGCAGCCCGAATTGCCGCAGTAGCAGGGCAGTCCGCCCGGCACCACCGGCACATGGCCGAGCTCGGTTGCATTGCCGTTGGAGCCTCGGTAGGCCGTCCGATTGACGACCAGCGCCCCGCCCAACCCCAAGCCCAGGTGGAGGTAGAAAAAGTTATCCAGCGATTTTGCGACCCCGAACAGCGTCTCGCCCAGGGCGCCGGCCACGCTGTCCACGCTATAGAACAGGGGCAGGCGGACCGCCTCGCGGAGCTCGTCCAGCAAAGACAAATCGGCCCAGCCCTCCATGGCCGTAGGCCCGAGAAAGCTGATGTCGGTGGCCCCCAGGGGCCCGGGCAGCGCGACGCCGATGCCCCATAGGCGCTCTCTGGCCCCTTTGCGCAGCTGCGTCACCTGGGTCAGCATGGTGGCCAGCAGCTGTTGCCGGTGGCTGGTGTTGACCGCAGTTTCGGTGCGCTCCAGCACGTCTCCGACCAGGTTGACTCTTGCCGCCGATACGCGCCCCGGCTCCAGACTGATGCCGATGGCATGCCCGCCTTCCGGGTTCAGCTCGAAGGCCATTGGGGGCTGGCCCCGCAATTTGTCGCCTTTTTGGCGGCGCGACACGATCAGGCCTATCGACTCCAGATCATTGGTGATGTTGACCACGGTCTGCGGGCTGAGCGAGACCATATCGGTGATGTCTTTGCGCGAGGCAGCGCCTTGCTGCCGAATGAAATCCAGCACCACGCGCCGGTTATAGGGCGCGCTCGATTGTTGGGTGGCGCCACGGCCGATGTTTCGCATGAGTGAGGTCCTGATCAGCTAGGGCAAATAATAGGGCAGGGGTGCTTGCAGCCGCCTTCAATGGCCGACTTCGTTTTGCAATTATCTTATTACTTCTAGTGGTTGTATGTATTGACGGATGAAAAACTGCTTGCTATGGTTGCCTGCAACCGGTCGATTGTCGGCCCACTCATTTCTGCTCAGCGAGACTCGCCGATGTTCCTGCTTTTATCTTCTCGATTCAGTCCTGCCGCTCGCCCCTTTCGACGCGTTCTTTGGGCCGCCCTGCATTGCGCATGCCTGAGCCAGGGCGTCGCGGCTGCAAGCCCGCCTGTTGTCAAAGCAGAGAAGGTGGAGGGCTTGGTGAGCCTGCCCAGCGCTGCGCTGCAAGTGCATATCAACCAGGTCGCGCTGGAACGTCTAGGCCCCAAGGTGGCCTTGGTGATCGCCAAAGGCCCCGCTGTGACGGGCCGTTACCGCGTGCTGCGCGATGGCCAGGTTCAGCTCGAAGGATTGCTCACCGCGCTGCCGGCCTTTGAGGCCTGGACGCCGGGGCGTCAGCATTTTGAGCTCGACTTTTCGCAGCTGACGCAGCCCGGGCGCTATCAGCTTGAGGTCTGGGTTGGCGGGCGCCATGCCCGCTCGGCCCCCGTGCAGGTCGAAGATCAAGCGCTGTTTAAGCGCACCGCTGCGGGCTTGCTCGATTACTTCAAGCAGTCCAGGCATACCGATGCCGGTGACCACCGTCGCCGCGTGTTTGAGACCGATCGCTATGTCGATGTGTGGGGCGGCTGGAATGATGCGGGTGGTGACACCGGCAAATATCTGTCCCATCTGGGTTATGCCAACTACTTCAACCCGCAGCAAGCGCCCATGGCCGCTTGGGTGCTGGCTCACAGCGCGCATGAGTCGGCCGCGCTCTATGCGCGCGCCGGGCTGCTGCGCCAAGCGCAGGATGAAGCATTCTGGGGCGCCGACTATCTGCACCGGGTGCTGGACCCGGCCGGCTATTTCTACACCACCGTCTTTGACAAATGGGGCGCCGAGGGCGCCGAGCGCATGGTCGTGGGCTACGAGGGTGAGGAGGGCGTTTACACCAGCGGCTACCGCAGCGCTTACCGGGCCGGCGGCGGCATGGCGATCGCGGCCTTGGCGCGGGCCGCCATATTGGCCAAGAGTTCCGGGCGCCAGGGCGAGTTTTCGGCGCAGACCTATCTGGATGATGCCCGTCGCGCCTTTGCCCATCTGCAAACCCACAACATCGGCTACACCGCCAATGGGCAGGAGAACCTGATCGACGACTACACCGCCTTGCTGGCGGCCGTGGAGTTGCAACGCGCCACCGGTGAGGAGGAATACCTCCAAGCCGCCCGCGAGCGGGTCGCGCAGATGCTCAAGCGCCAGGACACCGATGGGCATTTCTACAGCGACGCGATTGGGCAGCGGCCTTACTACCATGCGGTTGAAGCCGGCCTGCCCGTGATCGGTCTGAGCCACTACCTGAGCATCGAGCCCGACGCCACACGGCAAGCCATCGCCCGCCAGGGTATTGGCAAGGCTTTGGAGGCGCAGCAGCGCCTGGATCAAGCCGTCACCAACCCCTATGCATATGCCCGCCAACGCTTCCGGCAGGCCGCCCCGGGCACCGAGCCCGGCCCCGTCCAGAGCGGCTTCTTTATCCCGCATCGCAATGAAACCGGCTATTGGTGGCAGGGCGAAAGCGCGCGCCTGGCCTCACTCAGCGCGGCTGTCGTGCTGGGCGGCAGGGCTCTCGATGCCGTGAACGGCCAAGCGGCGCCGAGTGGGGCCGCCAACTTCGGCGTGACTGCCGCACAAGCGCGCAGCGCCCAAGCGCAGCTCGACTGGACCCTGGGTCGCAACCCTTATGGCATCTCGATGTTGTACGGCTTTGGTGCGCTCAACCCTCCGGCGGCTCCCAGCGCGGCCGGCGTGATGCTGCGCGGCGGTGTCTCCAACGGCATCACCGGCGCGCCCGACAGCGATGGTGGCACAGGCATCGCTTTTGCCAGCGGCCCGACGGACAACCAATGGCGCTGGAACGAGCAATGGTTGCCGCACACGGCGTGGCTGTTGATGGCCGCTGTGACGATGGCCCAGCCACCTACCAAGGCAGGCGCTCACCCGAGTAACTGATGAACTGGCCGGTGTCAGCCGGGCTCAGTCCGTCCAGCACCGCCAGCATCTCGGCCGCTGCGACTTCGGCGGGCCGGCCAATCTCGGCGCCGCGAAACGGTGCCGATAGCGCCGAGCTGACCGTGCCTGGATGCAGCGCCACCAGCACGGTCTGCGGCTGGCTGCGACGCAACTCAATGGCGGCGGTTTTGATCAGCATATTCAGCGCCGCTTTGGATGCACGGTAGCTGTACCAGCCACCCAGGCGGTTGTCCTCGATGCTGCCAACCTTGGCCGACAGCATGGCCATCACGCCACGCCGACGGTCCAGCAAGGGGCTGAAGTGGCGCAGCAGCAGGGCGGGGCCCAAGGTGTTCACGGTGAAGCTGCTGAGCAGCTGCTCGTAGCTGAGCTGGCCGAGCTGCTTTTCGGGCATGAAGCCGGGGCGGTGCAAGACGCCGGCGGCGTTGATGATGAGTTGAAACCGCCCTTGTGGCGCCAGCTCGGCCGCGGCTGCGGCGATGCTGCTCTCTTGCTCGAAATCAATCGCCGGCACCGTCTTGCGCCCCAGGCCCAGCACCAGGGCGCAGCGTGGGTCAGCTTGAAGCTTTTGGACAAAGGCCGCCCCGATCGCGCCGCTGGCGCCTAGCACCAGCGCCCGGTAAGCCTCGGGCATGGAGGCGAGCAGCGGCCCGCTCACAGCCAACCCTGGCGCCACTGCGCCGAGTCTTGCAGTTCGCGCCAGTCAATGCGCTGGCTGCGCTTGGACATCACCGCCTCCAACTCGACCGCTTCCACCGCCAGGGTCGCTTGAAGGCGCCCAGGCAGGGGTTCGGCATGGATGACGCGGGTCACCAGAAAATGCTTTTCTTTGGCCTGGGGCCGCACGGCCGTCCATTTACTCAGGTGCAGCTTCTTGGGATGTATCGGATTCATGGCCTTGAGGCTAGCCGAATTCCAGACCTTGAGCCTCCGGCCGGCGCTATACCTGGTCGGGCCGGCGGGGGATCGCGCCCAAGCAGCCGCGAGAATGGCGGGCGAAGCAAGAATGCCGAGCCGAAGATGCTTAAACAGGAGTTCTTATCTATGCCTTCAGCTCAGCATGTGGCCGTCATCGGCGCCGGCCTGGCCGGTTTGTCTTGCGCGACGGCGCTGCAGGCGGTGGGTCACCGGGTAACGGTTTTTGATAAGAGTCGGGGCGTGGCCGGACGCATGAGCACCCGGCGCGGCGAGGGCTGGGCCTGCGACCATGGCGCTCAGTACTTCACTGCCCGTGACAGCGCGTTCGTCGCCGAGCTGGCGCGTTGGCGCCAAGCGGGGGTGGCGGCCGTCTGGTCGCCGCGCTTGGCGGTGTTTGGCGAGGCCGGGCAGCACCGGCAGGACGGGGCCTTGCAGCGTTTCGTGGGTACACCGCATATGACGGCGCCGGCCCAATGGCTGGCCGGTAATTTGGCGCAAGCGGTGCGTTTAGGTCAGCCGATTGAGGCGATCTTGCCTGCGGCCAAGGGCTGGCGCCTGCAGTCCGGCGGTGCTGCGCTGGACGATGTTTTTGACGCGGTCTTGCTGGCGCTGCCAGCGCCTCAGGCCGCCGCGCTGCTGCAGGGCTGCGCGCCTGAGTTGGCGCATCAAGCGGCAGCGGTGCGCATGCGTGCCAGCTGGGCCGTGATGTTGACCTACGAGCAAGCGCTGGATCTGGGCTTCGACGCCGGTTTCGTCAATGCCGGGCCGCTGCGCTGGCTGGCGCGCAACAGCAGCAAGCCGGGCCGCATGGGTGCGGAAAGCTGGCTGCTGCATGCGCGAGCCGAGTGGAGCGAGGCCAATCTGCAAACGCCGCCCGAGCAGGTGGCGGCCGAGCTGCAACAAGCCTTCAAGGCGCTGGGCGGGGTCGTGAGCGAGCGCTGGACGGCGCACCGCTGGCTCTACGCGGACATAGCGCCGAACCCGACGGGCGTGGCCGAGCCTGGCTCGGCCGGCCCAGCGATCTGGGATGCGCGTCTGAGCCTGGGTTTGTGTGGCGATTGGCTGGGTGGCGGCAAGGTCGAGGGCGCCTGGCTGAGCGGGCAGGCCGCAGCGCGGCGGGTGATTGCGGGCGTTTGAATTGGCAAAAAGCCCAATTGGGGCGAATACGAGTAGGCGGCGCGCTTTGTTGCTTCACAATATGCCGTCGAAAGTCAATGCTATGTAGCCCTGAGGTTTGATTGATGAAACCAGCCCAAGCCCAGCCCAGGCCAGAGCGGGACACGAAGCAGGATGCACAGCAGCACAAAGAGCAGGAGTCGGCGCGACTGAGCGCCCTGCAGGCCCTGCAAGTGCTGGACAGCCCGCCCGAGCCTGAGTTCGACGCCTTGGTGCAGGCCGCCGCCCTGGCTTGCGCCGTGCCGATCGCACGCATAGGCCTGGTTGACGAGCAGCGGGTCTGGTTCAAGGCCGGTGTTGGGCTGGAGGGGCTGGATGAGTTGCCCCGCCATGAAGCGTTTTGCGCGCTGACGATTTTGCAAGATGACATCTTCGAAGTGGAAGATGCCAGTCACGATGAGCGCTTTCGCCATCTGCCGGCCATTGCCGGCCCGGTCGGGCTGCGTTTTTATGCTGGAGCGGCCTTGCGCTTGAGCGGGGGCCAGATCGTGGGCACCTTGTGCGTGCTGGATGTGCAGCCGCGCAGGCTCAATCAAGCGCAGCGCGACGTGTTGCTGCACCTGGCTCAGGCCGTGGTGCATGCCCTGGAGTTGCGGCGCAGCGCCCTGGCCGAGCGGCAGGCCGGGAACGCTTTGGCCGAGCGCAATGCCTGGTTTCAAACGCTCAATGAGGCGGCGCCTATCGGGATCTTTCACACCAATACCAGCGGTGCTTGCAGCTATACCAACCCACGCTGGCAAGAGATCTTCGGCCTGGCGGCGGAGCAAGTGCTGGGGCAGGGCTGGTCGCAGACGATCCACCCTCAAGACCGGGCGAGGGTTGTCGAACATTGGTTGAGCTGCGCCCGCTCGCAGCGCGAGTTCGAGATGGAGTTTCGTGTGCATGCGGCTGGCTCGGGCCTGCGCCATGTGCATGTGCGTAGCCGGCCGGTGCTGGGGGCGGCGGGTGAGTTCATAGGGCATGTCGGCGCGGTGGAAGACATCACCGAGCGCATCCGCTCGCAGGCAGAGCTGGCGGCCAGCCAAGCGCGCTTGAGCATGGCGCTGGACAGCGGCCGCATCGGCATCTGGGAGCTTGATCTGCATAGCGGCCAGCTTGTCTGGGATGACTGGATGCACCGTCTTTATGGGCTTGAGCCCAGCGGCAAGCCGATGACTTACTCCGCTTGGGCGGCCTGCCTGCATCCGGATGATTTGCGGCGCGCCGAGCATGAGGTGCAGCAGGCGATCAAGGGCCTGAAGCCTTTTGACACCGAGTTCCGCGTGGTCTGGCCTGATGCTAGCGTGCACCATCTGCGCGGCTCGGCGCGGCTGATGTTTGATGAGCAGGGCCGGGCGCTGCGCATGGTGGGCGCCAACTGGGATTTGACCCAGATTCGCCAGTTGGCCGAAGAAATGGCCGCGCGCATGGGCTCGGTGCTGGCCGAGCAGCATGAGCTGCTCTTGGTCACGCTGCGCTCGATCGGGGACGCGGTCATCACGGTTGACTCATCAAGCCAGGTGGTTTGGCTGAATCCCGCAGCCGAACAGCTGACTGGCTGGGCGGCCGAGGAAGCACGCGGGCGGCCGCTGGAGCAGGTTTATCACATCGTCAATGAACAGTCCCGCATGCCGGTCGAGAACCCGGTGCTGGCTTGTTTGAAAGAAGGCCGCAAGATCGCGCAGTCCGCCCAGATCTTGCTGATCTCCCGCACCGGCGAGGAATATGGCGTGCAGGATTCGGTGGCGCCGATTCGCAATGATCAAGGCGCCATCTTCGGGGTCGTGCTGGTCTTTCATGACGTCACCGAGCAGCGCCGGCTGAGCGGCGAGATGACTTACCGCGCCACCCATGATGCCTTGACGGGCTTGATCAACCGCTCGGAGTTTGAGCTGCGCCTGCGCCGCGTCCTGGAGCAAGCGCAGGGCGACCGCAGCCAACATGCCTTGCTCTATATCGATCTGGATCAATTCAAGCTGGTCAATGACGCATGCGGGCACGCGGTCGGGGATCAGCTGCTCAAGCAAGTGGCTGGCATCTTGGCGGCTGCGGTGCGCAACCGCGATACCTTGGCGCGGCTGGGCGGCGATGAGTTTGCGGCGCTGCTGGAGCATTGCTCGCCCGCGCAGGCGCAGCGGGTGGCGCAGCAGATTTGTGATCGCATGGAGGAGTTTCGCTTCGCCCACGAAGAGCGCCGGTACCGCATCGGCGCCAGCATAGGCCTGGTGCCGATCAGCGGGCGCTGGCCCTCGGCGGCAGCGATTTTGCAAGCCGCTGATACTTCTTGTTATGCGGCCAAAGAGCAGGGGCGCAACCGCGTGCATACCTGGTTCGACACCGATCTGGCGATGCGGGCGCGCCATGGTGAGATGCAGTGGACCGGGCGCATCGAGCAAGCCCTCGATGAAGACCGCTTTGTGCTGTATGCGCAACGCATCGAGGCCTTGCATCTGGCGCCGGTGGCCAGCACGGCGCAAGCGTCTGCCTTGCCCGTCTTGCCTGCCGCTGGCCTGCACGCCGAGATCTTGTTGCGCATGGTGGAGCCGAGCGGGGCCTTGGTCTTGCCGGGGGTGTTTTTGCCTGCGGCCGAGCGCTTCAATCTGGCCACCCGGATAGACCGCTGGGTATTGCGGCACGTGCTGGACTGGATGGCGGCCGAGCCCGAGCTGGCGGCGATCAAGATGCTCAGCGTCAATTTGAGCGGGCAGTCGATCGGTGACCGGGCCTTCCATCGCTGGGCCATTGCGGCCTTGACCGAGGCCGGGCCGGCCTTGTGTGGCCGGCTGTGCATAGAAATCACCGAGACGGCCGCCATCACCAGCTTGGCCGATGCGGTGCTTTTCATCGAGCAGGTGCGTGCGCTGGGCGTGCGCGGCGCGCTGGATGACTTTGGCGCCGGCGCCTCGTCTTTTGGCTATCTGAAGCATTTGCCGGTCGACTATCTGAAGATCGACGGGCAGTTTGTGCGCGACCTGGTCAATGACGCGCTGGACGAGGCCGCCGTGCGCTGCTTTGTCGACGTGGCGCAAGTGGTGGGCATGCAGACGGTGGCCGAGTATGTGGACAGCCCGGCGGTCTTGGCGCGGCTGCGCGAAATCGGGGTGAACTTTTCGCAGGGGTTTTTGCAGCATGAACCCATGCCGCTGAGCGAGCTGATTGGCTCCAGGCTCAATGCGCTGCCGCAACCGGCGTGAGTCGCCGGCGCGAGCGGGCCGGAGCAAGCCTTGCATTTGCCGCACAATGCGGGCCTTCGCCGCAGCCCCTCACGCTTGATCCTAGATTCGGCAGTTGACCGCTCCCCAATGTGAATAGACATCGATGACCATTGAGAACACTCGCGTTTACGAAATTCACCAATCAGGTGAGAACGCTAATCGCCCGCCTGAGCCGAACCGGAACTCGCTGTACAGCGTTGCTTCTCCTCGTGGGCAGGAGCCCACTTCGTCGTCGCGCCTTGCCAGCAAGCCCCGGCTCGACTCCTTCGGGTGCTTTCAACTGCCGAATCTAGGATGAGTTCTCCAAATCCTGATCGCCGTCGCCTGCTGAGCAGCGCCATGCTGCTGGCCACGGGTGGCCTGACCGCTTGCGGCCATGTCGGCACGCCCAAGGACACGCTGGTGCAGGCCTTCGCCTTCGATGACATCACCAGCATGGACCCGGCCACGTCCTTCGAGATCTCAGGCGCCGAGATCCTGGGCAACACCTACGAGCGCCTGGTGGCCTTTGATCTGGATGAACCCAGCCGCATCGTCGGGGTCTTGGCCGAGTCCTGGCAGATCTCGGCCGATGGGCTGGAGATCAGCTTCCAACTCAAGCCGGGCCTGCGTTTCGCTTCGGGCAATCCGCTCGGCGCCGAGGATGTGGTGTTCTCCTGGCAGCGGGCGGTGCGCATGGACAAGACGCCGGCCTTCATCTTGACCCAACTGGGTCTGAGCAAAAGCAATGTGGGCGAGCGCGTGCTGCAGACCGGCCCGCTGGCGCTGACGCTGCGCATCGGCAAGCCCTTTGCGCCCAGCTTTGTCTTGAATTGCCTGACCGCAACGGTGGCCTCGGTGCTGGACAAGCGGCTGCTCTTGGCCAAAGAGAAGGACGGCGATCAGGGCGCCGGCTGGCTGAAGCTCAACCACGCCGGCTCCGGCCCCTGGAAGCTGCGCGACTGGCGCGCCAACGAGATTTTGGTCATCGAACGTAATGATGTATTTCATGGCCCCAAGCCGGCGCTGACCCGCGTGATTTACCGCCATGTGAAGGAGGCCGCGACGCAGCGCCTGCTGCTGGAAAAAGGCGATGTGGACATCGCCCGCAACCTGGCGCCGCAAGATCTCGGCCCGCTGGCGGCTCACCCCGATATCAAGCTGACTCAGCAGGCCAAGGGCGTGGTGTATTACCTGGGGCTTAACCAGCGCAACCCCTTGCTGGCCAAGCCTGAGGTGCGCGAAGCCTTCAAATGGTTGGTGGACTACGACGCCATTGGCGCCACCTTGATCAAGGGTATTGGCCGGCCGCATCAGAACTTTTTGCCGCAGGGACTCTTGGGTGCCAGCAGTGAGCAGCCCTTCAGGCTGGATGTGGCCAAGGCGCGCGCGCTGCTGGCCAAGGCCGGGTTGGCGGACGGCTTCAAGATCACGATGGATGTGCGCACGATTCAGCCGGTGATGGGTATTGCCGAGGCCGTGCAGCAAACCGCTGCCCGCGCCGGCATAGCGATCGAGATCATCCCCGGTGACGGCAAGCAGGTGCTGACCAAATACCGCCAGCGCCGCCACGATATTTTCATCGGCGACTGGGGCACAGATTATTGGGATCCGCACAGCAATGCCGATACCTTCACTCGCAACCCCGATAACAGCGACGGCGCCAAGAACAAGCCGCTGAGTTGGCGCAATAGCTGGGACATCCCCGAGCTAACGCGTCAGACCGACGCTGCCGTGCTGGAGCATGACGGCGAGCGGCGGGTGCAGATGTATGCGGCGCTGCAGGCCGAGTTCCGCAAGACCAGCCCCTTTGTGATGCTGTTCCAGCAGACGCAGGTGGCGGCGCTGCGCAAAGGCGTGCAGGGCTTCCGCTTGGGGCCCACTTCAGATACGACCTATATGGCGCCGGTGAGCAAGCTGTGATGCCTTTTCTTAAAGCCCTGATTCGCTTCTTGCCGGTCGTTGCGCTGACCTATCTGGGTCTTTTGGCCGTTACCTTCTTTATCGGCCGGGTGGTGCCGGTGGACCCGGTGCTGGCCGTTCTGGGTGACCGCGCGACCGAGGATCAGATGGCGCAGATGCGCGAGACCATGGGCCTCAACAAGCCCCTGTGGGAGCAGTTCGGCAGTTACGTGGCCAAGGTCGCGCAGGGCGACTTCGGCGTCTCGGTGCTGACCGCGCGTCCGGTGCTGGATGACATCGTCCGTGTCTTCCCGGCTACGCTGGAGTTGGCGACGCTGGGCATCCTGATCGGCGTAGGCGTTGGCGTGCCGCTGGGGGTGTGGGCGGCGGTTCGTCGTGGCCGTCTGGCCGACCAGCTGGTGCGGGTAATGGGTTTGATTGGTTACTCGGTGCCCATCTTCTGGCTCGGACTGATGGGCTTGGTGCTGTTTTATGCCAAGCTCGATTGGGTCAGCGGCCCCGGGCGTATCGGCATCGCCTTCGAGTACAGCGTGCCCCGCGTCAGCGGCCTGATGCTGCTGGACTGCGCCTTGGCCGGCGAATGGCAGGCCTTCAGGAGCGCGCTCTCGCATCTGGCCCTGCCCGCGGGTTTGCTTGGCTACTTCTCGCTCGCCTATATCAGCCGCATGACGCGCAGCTTCATGCTGAAGGAGCTGAGCCAGGAATACATCGTGGCGGCGCGCGCCAAGGGCTTGAGCGAGGCGACCATCATCTGGCGCCATGCCTTGCGCAATGCGGCCGTGCCTTTGGTGACGGTGATCGCGCTGTCCTACGCGGGCCTGCTGGAAGGCTCGGTGCTGACCGAGACGGTGTTTGCCTGGCCGGGTCTTGGCCTGTACATCACCAACTCGCTGCAGAACGCCGATATGAACGCGGTGCTGGGCGGCACGCTGGTGGTCGGCTCCATCTTTATCGCATTGAATCTGTTCTCCGACCTTATGTATCGTTTGCTGGACCCGCGCACGAAATGAGCGGCGCTTCATCTCTTCACAGTTGGCTGATGAGCGAGCAGCCCGGCTCGCGCCGGCAAGCCGCTTGGGGGCGCGCCTATGCGGGCTGGCGCGCCTTTGCACGTAACCGCCTAGCGCTGGTGGGTCTGGCCATCGTGCTGGGCTTGGTGTTGGTGGCCGTTTTCGCACCTTGGCTCTCGCCCTACGCGCCGAATGTGGGCGACTTGATGACGACGCGCCTGTTGCCGCCGTCGGCCAGCCATTGGATGGGCACCGATGACCAGGGCCGCGACATCTTGTCGCGCATCCTGCATGGCTCTCGCATTACCTTGTTTGTGGTCACCTTGGTGGCCTTGTTGGCGGCACCGATTGGCTTGTTGGTCGGCACCCTGGCTGGCTATTTCGGCGGCGTGGTCGATGCGGCGCTGATGCGGGTGACCGACATCTTCTTGGCCTTCCCGCGCCTGATTCTGGCCCTGGCCTTTGTTGCTGCGCTTGGCCCCGGCATCGAGAACGCGGTGTTGGCGATCGCCATCACTTCCTGGCCGGCCTATGCCCGCATTGCCCGCGCCGAGACGCTGACGATCCGTAATGCCGACTACATCGGCGCCGCGCAACTGCTGGGCGCCTCGCGCTGGCGGATTGTGTGGCGCCACATCATGCCTTTGTGCCTGCCCTCGGTGATCGTGCGCGTCACCTTGGACATGGCCGGCATCATCCTGACCGCTGCGGGCTTGGGCTTTTTGGGCCTGGGCGCACAGCCGCCCAGCCCCGAGTGGGGCGCGATGATCGCAGCCGGCCGGCAATATGTGCTGGACCAATGGTGGGTGGCGGCGGGGCCGGGTCTTGCCATCTTCATCGTCAGCCTAGGCTTCAACTTGCTCGGCGATGGCCTGCGGGACGCGCTTGACCCTAAGGCCGGCGAATGAGTGATTCGAAAAACATGCTGGAAGTCGAGAACCTGCGGGTGAGCTTTCCGAATCGCGACGGGACGTTCAGCGAAGCGGTGCGCGGCGTGTCTTTCCAGCTCGGCCGCGAGCGTTTGGGCATCGTCGGCGAGTCCGGTTCGGGCAAGTCGCAGACCGGTCGCGCCATTTTGGGTCTGTCGGCGCCCGAGGCGCGGGTCACTGCGGATCGCTTGCGCTTTGACGGCATCGATCTCTTGGCCTGCAGCCCGAAGGAGCGCCGCAGCCTGCGCGGCCGGCGCATCGCCATGGTTTTGCAAGATCCGAAGTATTCGCTCAACCCGGTGATGCGCATCGGCGCGCAGATCGCCGAGACCTTGCTCGCGCATCAGCGTTTGGCAAAGGACGAGGTGCAGCGCCGGGTGATGCAGGCGCTGGCCGATGTGGCGATCGAAGATCCCGAGCGGGTGGCGCGGCTCTACCCGCATGAGGTATCGGGCGGCATGGGGCAGCGGGTGATGATGGCGATGATGCTGATCGCCGAGCCGCAGCTCTTGATTGCCGATGAACCGACCTCGGCGCTGGACGTCACCGTGCA
The DNA here is from genome assembly GCF_028595345.1 of Roseateles albus. NCBI lineage: Bacteria > Pseudomonadati > Pseudomonadota > Betaproteobacteria > Burkholderiales > Sphaerotilaceae > Roseateles > Roseateles albus. The sequence continues at coordinate 88,595 of NZ_JAQQXT010000004.1, forward strand.
GCTGCAGGTGCTGGGCATTCTCGATAGATTGGTAAGGGCTGATCGACCCATGGGCCTGGGCGAAGCGCAGGCAGCCCCCCAAGGGGAGTCGGGCGGCTTGGGACGGCCCGGCGCCGCCCAGCGCGGCATGGGCCTGATCTTCATCTCGCATGATCTGCGCCTGGTGGCGACGTTTTGCGACCGCATCCTGGTCATGTACGCGGGCCGGGTCGTCGAAGAGCTCAAGGCCAGCGAGCTGCATGCGGCCCAACATCCTTACACGCAAGGCTTGCTGAATTGCCTGCCGCAGCTGGGGGCGCCGCGCCATCCGCTGCCGACGCTGCAGCGCCAAGAGGCCTGGAAAACATCATGAGCATAGGCTTGAAAGTCAGCGGCCTGCAGGTGCGCTTCGGTGCTTTCACCGCCGTGCATGACTTGAACCTGGAACTCGCGCCGGGTGAGAGTTTTGGCCTGGTCGGTGAGTCGGGCTCGGGCAAGTCCACCGTGCTGCGGGCGATTTGCGGCTTGGCGCCCCTGGCAGCAGGCGCGGTCCAGCTGACCGGCGCTGGTGAGCTGCCAACTCCCGGTAGCAAGGCCTTCAGGCGCGCGGTGCAGATGGTGTTTCAAGACCCTTATGGTTCGCTGCATCCGCGCCAAACGGTCGACAGCATGCTGGCCGAGGCGCTGGCCATCCACGCGATAGGAGATGCCGAGCGACGCATCGAAGCGGTGCTGGACGCGGTCGGGCTGGGGGCGGGCTTTCGATTCCGTTACCCGCATCAGCTCTCCGGCGGCCAACGCCAGCGTGTTGCGATTGCGCGGGCGCTGATTCTGGAGCCCAAGATTTTGCTGCTGGATGAGCCGACCTCGGCGCTTGATGCCTCGGTGCAGGCCGAGGTCTTGAACCTGTTGGAGCGCCTGCGCGCCGAGCGCGGCCTGACGTTTTTGATGGTCAGCCATGACTTGGCCGTGGTCACGCATTTGTGCGAGCGCCTGATGGTGATGCGGCAGGGGCGCGCGGTCGAGAGCCTCAGCGCCGCCGATCTGGCCGAGCGGCGCGTCAGCGCCGACTACACCCGTCAGCTGATGCAGGCCTCGGCTGGTTTTGTGCGTGGCGCCTCTCTTGGCCCTTCTTCGTCTTGACGCTGCGCTGTAACCGCCAGTCTCTAAGATGAGCGCCATGAAACTCGCACTGATCGCCCACGACGGCAAAAAGAACGATATGGTGGCCCTGGCCGCCAAGCACCTCGCCCTGCTGCAGACTTGCAGCCTGATGGCCACCGGCACCACCGGCCGCCGCTTGAGTTCGGAGTTGGGCCTGACGGTCGACTGCCTGCTCAGCGGCCCGCATGGCGGCGACTTGCAAATCGGCGCCCGCCTGGCTGTGGGCGAGGTGGACGCAGTAATTTTTTTGCGCGACCCGATGACGCCGCAGCCGCATGAGCCCGATATCAATGCGCTGGTGCGCGCCTGTGACGTTCACGATGTGCCCTGCGCCACCAATCTGGCCGGTGCCGAGTTGATGCTGCAGGCCTGGACGCAGCGGGCCTGAGGGTTTCAGTCCGGCGCTGGGCCGGCCGGCGCACCCAGTACGGCCTTGATCAGCCGGTTCAAAAAGCTGTCAGGCGCCAATTCTTTGCTGGCGCTGGGCTTTCTGGCCTCAATGGCCAGCTTGCGGTAAAGCGCTTGTTGTTCCTCGTTGACGCCCAGGCTTTGCCAGCCGTCGGCGGTCAGCTCGAAGTTGTTGGCGATTCTTTCGCGCTCGGCCCGGGCCGCCTGCAGGTCGGCGGGTGAGGCCGCACAACCTGCCAGGGCGAGGGCGATCAACAGTGCTTGCAGTAGGGCTTGTTTCAATGGAGGGCGAGAGTTTGGCTGGACTTGCGCCAGTCTTGCCTTGGCGTGCGGGCGCGGCAAGCGGGTTCGTCAAAGTGCAGATTTCAGCCCTGCAGGAGGGCGTTTTGTGGCACCTTGGCGGCGGCGACTGCACAAAAATATGCGCGCGGCTTGGGCGAATCTCGTTTCCAAAGTAAAATGCCGGATTCTCTCCAACTCAGCCGGGTTGAAGTTGGGCGCATTTGAGGCCCGATCGTGACTGCGGCTTCCGCTGAGCGTGCTTGCATTCAAGCAGCGCCTGAGTGGAAAAGGGGTTGGTGAATTTTTGCATTCAGCTTCGCTGTCAGCTTTATCAATCCTTTGTACTGGAGCCACTCATGGGCAACAAAATCATCACCGAAGCCGCTCGTCGTGCTACTCCTCGTCCTGCCGCTCCTGTTGGCGTGACTTTCACCGCCGGCCACGGCCAAAAGTGCAGCCTCGAGCGCGGTGTGCACACCCGCAGCAAGAAGAACCCGGGCAAGCGCCCAAGCAAGGGCGGCTGATTGGCCGAAACCCTGTGGCACCAACATCCGGCGAGGATTTGGTGCCCGCGATAAGAATTGACACGAGGCCCTGGACGGGGCCTTTTGTCATTTCTGCAACAGCTTTTCATCAGATCGGGTTTGCAGCCCAAGCCCTTGAGCGACCAACATGCTTCGCATCACCGAACTCCGCCTGCCCCTGAACCATGCCGAGGACGCACTGCGCCCGGCGATCGTTCAGCGCCTGGGTGTGCTTGATGCGGACCTGCGAGCCTTCACTGTTTTCAAACGCAGCTACGACGCACGCAAAAAGTCGGCCATCGTGCTGACCTATACGGTGGACTGCGAGTTGACCGGTGAAGCTGTGGTGTTGCAGCGTTTCGCCGGCGACAGCCATATCAAGCCGACGCCGAACACCGACTACCACTTCGTCGCTCAGGCGCCTGCGAGCTTTTATGCCGGTTCGAATCCGCAGCCGCGACCCCTCGTCATCGGCTTTGGTCCCTGCGGTATTTTTGCGGCGCTGATCTTGGCGCAGATGGGTCTTCGCCCCATCGTGTTGGAGCGCGGCAAGGACGTGCGCCAGCGCACCAAAGACACCTGGGGCCTGTGGCGCCAGGGTGAGTTGGACCCGGAATCCAACGTGCAATTTGGTGAGGGCGGGGCCGGCACCTTCTCGGACGGCAAGCTTTGGAGCCAGATCTCCGACCCACGCTTTCTGACCCGCAAGGTCCTGACCGAGTTCGTCAAGGCCGGCGCGCCGGAAGAAATTCTCTACGTCAACAAGCCCCATATCGGCACCTTCCGTTTGGTGTCCATGGTGATCAAGATGCGCGCCGAGATCGAGGCCTTGGGCGGCGAGATCCGTTTCGAGCAGAAGGTCTCGGATGTGTTGATTGAGGATGGCCACATTCGCGGTGTGACGCTGGCCTCGGGCGAGCAGATCGCCAGCAACCAGGTGGTGCTGGCGCTGGGGCATAGCGCGCGCGACACCTTCACGATGCTGCATCAACGCGGCGTCTATATGGAAGCCAAGCCGTTTTCTATCGGCTACCGCATCGAGCACCCGCAAAGCATCATCGACGCGGCTCGTTTTGGCGCCAGCGCCGGCCACCCTATCCTGGGTGCTGCCGATTACAAGCTCGTGCATCACGCCAAGAACGGCCGCTCGGTCTACAGCTTTTGCATGTGCCCCGGCGGCACGGTGGTGGCCGCGACCTCGGAGCCCAACCGTGTCGTCACCAACGGCATGAGCCAATACTCGCGCAATGAGCGCAATGCCAATGCCGGCATCGTTGTCGGCATCAACCCGCAAGATTACCGCCAGGATGGCAAGGCAGATGGCCCCGTCAACCCGCTCGACGGCATGGCCTTCCAGCGCATCTGGGAGAGCCGCGCCTACGAGTTGGGCGAGGGCGGCTACAAGGCGCCCGGCGCGCTGGTGGGTGACTTCATCAAGCGCCAACGCAGCAAGGTGTTTGGCAATGTCGAGCCGTCCTACAAGCCCGGTGTGACGCTGACCGACCTGCAGCAGAAAGGCAACGGCAGCCTGCCCGACTACGCGCTCGAAGCGATCCGCGAAGCGCTGCCGGCCTTCGAGCGTCAGATCAAGGGTTTCTCCATGGCCGATGCTGTCTTGACCGGCGTCGAGACGCGTACATCCTCGCCGCTGCGCATCACGCGCGGCCGCGACTATCAAAGCCTCAACGTCAAGGGCCTGTACCCGGCCGGTGAAGGTGCGGGTTATGCCGGCGGCATCATGTCGGCCGGGGTGGACGGCATTGAAGTGGCCGAGGCCTTGGGCTCGGCCATGCTGCAGCCATCTTGAGGAATCATTCGCTGTAGTGCGGCTTGCTGCGGCGCAGATAGAACTGCTCAATTTGCGGTTTCAGTCGCTCTAGCGCCGCTCCGCTGAACCAGCTAGCGCTTGACTTGCGCATATGAGCCGCGCCGGCGGGCGTGCCGAGCACCTGGTCGATCGCCTTGACGGCGGCCAGCCCCCAGGCCGTGCGAGGGCAGGCAATGCCCAGCACCAGCGGCTCAGAAGCGCCTTGGATGGGCAGATCGAGGAAGGGCTTGACGTCAATGTTGCGGGCGCTCATCTGCGCCAAAGCGCCATTCGATTCGATCAGATAGTCGGCGCGATCACGCGCCAGCATGTCCTGCAAGCGCGAGCCATAGCCTGCCATTGAATAGTCGGCCAATTGCTTGTTTTGGCCTTGGCTGGCCAACAGGCGATCAATAGCCTCGCCGTAGCTGCGCCCGCGGGCATATGCACCGCGCAAAGAACCTTTGTTGATCAGCAACTCCAGATCGACCTCACCCGCTGAGTTGCGCGGCACAAGTGCCAGTTTGTCGCGCCGCACCAGCAACTCTGCCGGCGGCGCTAGATGGGTGTCGGCAAAGTAGGCCCGCTCCTCTCGCTGCGCGGTGCGCACCGTCACCGGGCGGCAGGCATGTTCGCCGCGCTCAATCATTTGCCAGCTCCGCAGCGCGTTCACCGACAAGTATTCATGCTGGATCGCCGGCAGGCGCTCGACGATATAGGCCGTCGCCGGATTGATTGCTTTGGCGTCGGCCTTCATCCAGATGATGCGTTCAAGCGCGGGCGGCTGCGCGTCGGGCTGCGAAATGCCTTGTGAAGCCAAAGCCGTCAATGGCCAGGCGAACAAAGCCAGCAGCAGCGCAGGCAACTTCATTTTGATGGCCTCCATGGCTGAGTGGCTTGGTGCGGACCAGTTTAGAGCATGTTCTTGGCCGCGCAATCTGCACAGTTGGCGCAGCGCCTGGAGTGCCTAGGGTGCTTAAGGGTAATGCGTTAGTTTGCTGCGCTCTTTGTAGAACTGCTCCAAGCGGGGCCCGTAGATGCGCAAGATCTCCGGCGTGGCCCAGCGCGTGCCGGCGCTTCTGAGCAGGCCCAAGCCGGCCGGTGAGGACATCAGCTTGTCGATCTGCCGAATCGCGCTCAAACCCCAGGCATTGCGTGGGCAGGCGATGCCGACAACGAGCGGTTCACTGGCTCCTTGAATCGGTAGGCCGACGAGCTGACTGCGCACTATGCCGCGTTCGTCCAGCGTGCGCAGAGCGACATCAAAGTCGACGGTGAAGTCGGCATGCCCTTTGAGCACCATCTGCAGCACATTGTCACCAAAGCCTTGGGAAGAGAAGAACTTCAGCGACTCGCCGGCCGGGCGGCTTGCCACCGCTGCGTCTACCACGGCACCATAGCTTCGCCCCTCGACCAGCGCGCCTTGCAAGTTGCCCTGGCGCAGCATCTGAGGCAGATCGACTTCACCCTTGGTGTTAAGCGGCAGCGCCGCCAGATGAGCTCGGTTGACGATCAATTGAGCGGGTAGCACCAGCAAGATATCGCTGAAATAGGCCAGCTTTTCGCGCTCGGCGGTGTGCACGGCGGTGGTGTGGCAGGCCGGCTCGCCACTGCCTATCATCTGCCAGCTGCGCTTGGAATTGGCCGTTAGCAACTGATGCTGAACCTGCGGCCATTCGCTGTCCATGAAGGCGATCAGCAGCTCGGTGATACCGTAGCTCGGCCCCTTGCTTTTGTGGGCGGGCGCGTCGGCTGAAAGCCATTGGATGTGGCTTACCACGTCGCTGGCCGCACGGCAGATCTCGGTCGGGCACGCACCGAGTATCAGCAGGGCGAGGGCGGCAGCAAAGCGCATGGGTTAGGCTCTCCTTGATTGCTACCTTGAGGCCTAGGCAGCGGCACAAGTATCGGCCCAAACTAGCCCGCCTGCAGCATCTCGATCAGCTCCTTCAAGAAGACCAAGGCTTCTTCGGGAGTGGCGAAATAGTATTCGCCGCCCAGGTCGGCGGCATCGCCGTCGGGGCCAATATGCACGACCGACCAGCCCTGTGCGCCGCCGTCGATGGCACAGATGCCGAATGAGCCGGGGCTGAGGTCCTTGGCGGAGCCGGAGGTGACAAAAATGTCGCGGTCAAGGTGGGAGTGGTAGCGTTTCACCGCTGCATTGTCGGCTGTCCTATAGTCCGGCCAGCATTGTTATTGGCAGGAGAGTCAAGATGAAAGCAGTTTGGAATGGCGTGGTCGTGGCCGAAAGTGACAAGACGGTGGTCGTCGAGGGTAATCATTACTTCCCGCCCGAGTCGCTCAAGCGCGAGCACACGACCTTCAGCAATCACAGAACCGGCTGCGCCTGGAAGGGCCAAGCCCATTACCTGAGCCTCTTTGTCAACGGCGAAATGAACCCGGACGCGGTCTGGTTCTACCCCGAGCCGACCGAGGCTGCCGCTGAGATTAAGGGTCACTATGCCTTTTGGAAAGGCGTGCAGATCCAGGAGTGATGGTGCACTTGAGCGCTCGCCGGCTGGACGCAGTCAAGGACGCTGATGCGCGAATTGATTGAGCTTTTGATCGCGCATGGCGTGCTGCTGGTCTTCTTGGTGACGCTGGCGGCGCGCGCCGGCTTGCCGCTGCCGGCCGCACCGATGTTGGTGGTAGTGGGCGGCTTGGCGGCCGAGGGACAACTCTCGGGCTCGGCATCGCTGGTGGCGGCCGTGTTGGCCAATATCGGCGGCGATGTGATCTGGTTTGTGGCCGGGCGGCGCCATGGCTACCGCGTCATGAAACTGCTGTGCCGCATTTCGCTATCGCCCGATGCCTGCGTGCGCCAAAGCGAGGGCCTCATCTTGCGCTGGGGCGGGCAGGCTTTGCTGGCGGCCAAGTTTTTGCCAGGCGTGTCGGTGGTTGCCGCACCGATGGCCGGCGCCCTGGGTTTCAGTTGGCAGCGCTTTATTGCCTATGACTTTGTTGCCGGCCTGCTGTGGAGTGGCACTTTTCTGCTCTTGGGTTGGATGCTGTCGGATCAGATTCAACAGGTCTTGGACATGCTGGCCAGCGCTGGCTTTTTTGCGCTAGTGGCACTGGCCTTGATTGTTGTCGGTTTGGTTTTGCGCCGCTTGTGGCAGCGCCGTCGTTTTGCCCGTCGCATCGTGGGCGCACGCATCACGGTGGCCGAGGCCGCGGCGCTGCAAGACAGCGGCGCAGGGCCGGTTTTCATTGATGTGCGCGCCGCCGGCGGCCGGGCGGTGGACCCGCGTCACATTGCCGGCGCGCTGCTGCTGGAAATTGACCAGCTCAAGGCACAGGCCGCCAGGCTGCCACGCGACCGCGAATTGGTCTTGTATTGCAACTGCCCTAACGAAGTCAGCGCGGCCCTGGCGGTGACGGTGCTGGCCGAGCAGGGCCTGCCGCGTGCGCGTGCCTTGGTGGGCGGCTTGGACGCTTGGGCGCAGGCGGGCCGGGCGGTGGTGGCAGACCAGAGTCCCATTTGAAACCTCCGCATAGCGGCGAAGGACAGGTCTTCTCTCGGCGTCTAAAGCCTATCGAGTTTTTGGGGCTTCTTGGTCTCTGGCCGGAAAGATTACCCGGCTAAAAATCAGCGTGATGAAGATGCCGAAATGGGTCGAGCCGATGATGGACTCGGCGATGAACAGCATCTTGCCGTGGGCATTGCAGGGTAGGAAGTCGCCAAAGCCAACGGTTGCGAAGATCGTGGTCGAGAAATACAGCGAATCAAGAAAGTCGGTGTTGTTGTTGCAGCCCGCGCTCGTGCCGTACACATCAAAGACCTGCCAGCCCGCCGCGAAGGTCAGGATCAACAAGATATTGCTGAGCAGAAAAAGCCAGACCGCTTGTGCCGGATGCAGGCCCATTTGCATGCGCTGGCCGTAAGCGATGCTGAAGATGAAGGACAGGTAATTGATGTAGGTCGCGGCAATAAACCAATACAGCGTCGTGCCGCCCGGGTCCAGAATTTTCGATCTGATCAAAAATGGCCAGAGGAACATGAACACCAGCGTGTAGAGCGGTATTTGCCGCCAATCTATGTTTTTGAATGACATCGGGGCGCGCGCTTCTTTGGGGGCGAACGGGTTGATTGCTGAGTTTTAGGCCGGCATTACCGGCGTCGCCTTGCCCGCTCAACAAAGAGTTGGAGTGCGGCAGCATACACAGCTTTGCGACCCAAGAGGCCTGCCGGCCGAGCGGGATTTCCCGCAAGCGCGGCAGGCTTACATGGCCCCCACCGGCCACAGCGCCCACAGCCGCAGCGGCTGCTTCATACGCCCGGCCTGCTGTTCCGCTTCACCACCCCAGCCCCAGAAATAATCGGCCCGCACCGCGCCGGTGATGGCGCTGCCGGTGTCTTGTGCCATCGCCAATTTGCGCAAGGGCTGCTTGGACAGCGGCTCGGTGGCGTCCAGCCAGACCGGCGTGCCGTAGGGGATGCTGGCGCGGTCCACCGCGATCGAGCGGCCCGGCGTCAAGGCCACGCCTTGTGCACCGCGCGGGCCGATGGCCGGGTCGGGCAAAGCTTCTTCGCGGAAGAAAACATAGCGTGGATTGCTCCACAGCAACTCTTTCGCTAACGCTGGATTGCGGCGCAGCCAGTCGCGAATAAGGGGCCAGGACGCTTCGCCAGCACGCAGCTCGCCGCGCTCGATCAAGGCCTTGCCGATGGACTGATAGGGATGATCGTTATGACCGGCAAAAGCCATGCGTACCCATTGCGTGCGCCCGCTCGCGTCGCTGACGCGCAAACGCCCCGAACCTTGGATCTGCAGTACCAGCAAGTCCAGCGGATCTTCCAAAAAGGCCAGCTCATGCGCCTTCAGGCGTGCCCGCAGCGCGGCATCGGATTCGATTTGCTGGCGGGTGAAATAGGGCCGGCGCTGCATCAGGTCGGCGGGTGCTGCATGCACCGGCACCTGAAAGCTCGCTTGTGGGCGACGTGTGGCCTCCAGCATCGGCTCGAAGTAGCCGGTGAGCAGGCCGACGGCTTCGCCTTGATGCGACTCGACCCGGTAGGGGCGCAGATGCTGCATCAACCAAAGCGACGCTTGTGCGTCATCGGCGGGCGCGGCGTTGCTCTTGGCCTGCGCGCAAACCTCGGCCCAGCCTTCAGCCGGACGTGCGCAGCCGCGCAGCAGCGCCGGCCACAGCTCGGCCGCGCGGTCGCCGCCCCAGCCGGGCAGCTCGCTCCAGTCGGCCTCGACCCAGCGGGCCCGCTCGCGCAGCAGCACGGCGCGCTGGCGTGTGGGGTCACCATTGGCAGCGGGCGCGGTCGCTGCGGGTTGGCCCGCCGGGCTGGGCTGCGGTGGTTTGGGCGGGCTGCTGCAGCCGGCAACCAAGCCCCCTAGAATCGCGGCCACTGCGGCAGTCCGCCGCAGGGCGTTGAATGTGTAGATCATCGAGGTGGCCGCAGCCATGACATTGCTTTTGTTGGAGGCGCTGGGGGCCTTGTGTGTTTTCGTGTTCATCATCTGGTGGACGATGTTTTCAGGCCGCAAGGGCGGCGAGCGGCGGCTGCCGGATGAAGACGGCAGCGACAAAAAGGATTAGGGCGCTGGTGGGGAGGCATCGCTGCTGGCCTTGGGCGGCAGTAGAAAGCTGCGCGGTTGCTCGCGCAGGCGCCGCCAGATGGCCGAACTGACCCGGGCTCGGTCGGCCAAACGGATGCCGCGCGAACGCAGCGCCACCTTCAGCGCCAGGTAGAAGCTAACGCTCAGATTCAAGATGCCGGTGACCGCAATGCCGGCCACGCACCACCAAAAGTCGGCCAAGCGGAAGATGTCTGTGCCCAGCGCGCCGACGGCGGCTGCCAATTGACCGGTCGAGAGCGTGACGTGACGCACATCGAGCGGCAGCCCAATGAAGTCCAGCAGCACCGGCACCAGGCCCAGCATCATGCCCAGCGAGACATTGGCGGCGATGCCGGACACATTGTCCCGCCACCATTTGGCCCAGCGCTGGGCCCGCGAGGCGCCCAGGCGGGCGATGATGGACGGGTTCCAGGCGATGGCACTCTCCAGCCGGTGCAGTACAAACCAGTTCTCGAACCAACCCGCCACCATGGAGCTGGCAAACAGCAGCACGCCGGTGAAGGCCGCATACAGCGCCGAGGGGCCCAGCAGGGTCAGCGAATGCAGCACGTAATGTGCCGACTTTTCGCCGACCAAGGGGGCGCCGAAGAGCAAGCTGCTGAGCAATTGCACGCCCAGTACGACCGGGGCGACCACAGCCAGATTGCCCAGGATGCCGGCAAACTGCGAACGCAAGAGATTGGCCACCTCGTCGACAAAGCTTTGCAGATCGGCGTCTCGCTCGATATGTTCGAGCTTTTGCGCCATCGCCGGCGCGGTCATGGCGGGCTGCTTGGTGGCGACCGTCCAGTGCAAGAGATGGATGATCAAAAAGCTCATCGCGTAGTTGGCGCCGGCCCAAAAGCCGGTCCAAAAAGCACTCATGCCGATGGCGATGACGGTGAATTTGGCAAAAGTGGTGCCCACGATGATGGCGCCGCCGCCGGCCGCATGCTTGAGCATATGGCCATAGTCGGCGCGGTCGCGGGTGATGTAGTGCTCGCCGGTTTCGGCGCTGCGCTCGGCGACCTTGCGCGCCAGCAGCGAGTAATGGCTGGAGAACAGCTGTGTGATGCTGCGCCGCTCATGCACCACGCGCACCAGGCTGGCCAGCAAACGCGCCAGTTCGCGTTGCGGCTGCTCAGCCACCAGGCAGATCAGCAGCGCTTCGATACGTTCGATGCGGGCTTGCATCTGCTCCAAAGCGAAGACGATTTCGACCGAGACGCCATGAGCTTCCAGATGGTCGGGGATGGTGGCAGCGGCTGCGCGGCAGGCTTCCAGCAAGGCGCGCAGGTATTGCAAGGCTTGCCCGGTTTTGTCAGCGTCCCCGGCGCGCAAGGCATCGACCATATCGTCGCAGGCGCTGGCCAGTTGCTCAAAGGGCTGATTGGCCAGCAAGTCGGCGCTCATGCGTCGGCGCAGCGTGGCGGATAGACCAGAAGCCCGCACCGTGCTGACCAAGGTGGTCAGCCCGCTGAGCATGGGTGCTTGCCAGGCTTTGTTGCGCGTCTGCCCCAGCAGCACATGGCTCAGGCGTTGCAGCAATTCATCATCGAGTGCCAGCAGCCACTGCTCGTCGGCCTGCTCGGGGAAGAGCAGGTCGAACAGTTCGGCCAGGTCGGTGGTGTCGGCGGTACGCGGCAGCAAGTGCTGGCGCAGGCGGTGCACAAACTCGCCCCACAAGGCCACGCGCGGCGCGAAACCGACATCGGCAAACAAGCCGATGGCGTCCACATCGCGCCAGATCGAGGTCAATACGCCGGCGAAGGCCCGAGCATGTTCGGGGTTGCGCTCCAGCACATTGAGCAGGTGCTTGATCCGCAGCACCGGCAGCAGCGTGGTGCCGGTGCTGGCCTCATCGCGGGAAACCGGGTGACGCAGCCATTCAAGCAGGCGCGCCAGCCAGAGATTGCGTTTGGCCAGGCTTGCGCGGGGTTCGGCGGCATTCAGCAGCGCGGTCAAGTCCCAACCGGGTGCCGCTCGAAAGAGTCCGAACATCAATGCAGCGCGCCGCTGTCGGCCAGCATGAATTCAGGGACCTCGGTGTAGAAGATTTCGGCCTCCTCGGTCACGCATAGCAAGCGCCCATGCATGCTGCCTTGGGGCGTGGCGATTTGCGCCCAGCTGCTGTATTGAAATTTTTGGCCCGGCGCCAGCAGCGGTTGATGGCCGACCAGGGCCAGCCCGTCCACGGTTTGCTCGAAGCCGCGCGCATCGGTGATATGCCAGTGCCGCGCGATGACCTGGGCGGCGATGTCACCGGTGTTCTCCAAGGTGATTGCGTAGCTGAAGGCGTAGACGCCTTGCTGTGCATCGGTTTGCTCGGGCAGGACTTGCACGAGCACGGTGCATTTGATTTGCGGATTAGCCATGGCTGGATTCTAGGGGCGCCGGTAAACCCATGCCCTGGGCGGGGCGCTATGCTCCGCGGGTTCAAGCCGATCCGACCTTCAGCCATGAGTGCAACCCAACCCCTTTTCTTACCCAGCGACGGCCAACCGCGCTGTTTGTGGTGTGCCGCTGCGGCGGGTGACGCCGGCTACCTGCGCTATCACGACGAGGAATGGGGTTTTCCGGTCGACGACGATCGGCGCCTGTTTGAAAAGCTCTGCCTGGAAGGTTTTCAGTCCGGCCTGTCCTGGCGCACCATTCTGAACAAGCGGGAAGCCTTCAGGGCCGCGTTTGCCAACTTCGAAATTGAGCGGATGGCGCGATTCGATGGCGCTGATATCGGGCGTTTGCTCCAAGACGCCGGCATCGTGCGGCATCGCGGCAAGATCGAGGCGGTCATCAATAACGCGCAGCGCTGTATCGAGCTGGTCGCCGAGCAAGGCAGCTTGGCAGCCTATATCTGGAGTTTTGAGCCGGCCGCGTTGGATCAGCCGCTGATGGCTACCGAGTCGGAGGCTTCGCGCGCGCTTTCCAAGGATTTGAAGCGGCGCGGCTGGAAGTTTGTCGGTCCCACCACCATGTATGCCTATATGCAGTCCATGGGTTTGTTCAACGACCATGCGCTGGGCTGCGTCACCCGCAGCCGAGCTGATTTGGCGCGTCAGCGTTTCAAACCGCCAAAGGTCTCTGTGCGAGCCTGAGCCAGCCCTGCGCTCAGAGAAGGCGGGGCCGAGTTAAATGCTGTCAGGCCAGGCTATTCGGGCAGGCCAAGCGATGCAGCACGCCATTGTTGGCAATTCTGTCACTGCCCGGATGCAGCGACTGGGGCTGGGCCCAGCTTGATGGGCCACAACTGATCAGCCCCAAGGGGCTCAGGCTGACGGCCTCACCGCTTAGGTTGGGGATTTGGCCGCCCCAGGGTATTTCGTCGCTGAGCCAGCGGCCCGCCACGAGGTGGCGGCCAAGCATATCTTCCAAGCGAAACGCAGCGCGAGCCTCGGCGGCGGCATACTGGCCGGCTTCCACTTGCGCGGCCCAAGCGCTATTGCAAGGGGCCAACACGGTGATGGGGCCGCCGCCGCTGAGCCAGCTGCTCAGACCGGTACTGCGCAGCGCCTGAAGAAAATCGCTGTGCGCGGGACTGTCGGCCAGCAGATCCAGCAGACCGCGCTCGGCGGGGCGCAACACGCGATCGATCAGACGGGCGACGGGCCCAAGCTTTTGCCGCGGGGCGATGAGGCCAAGCGTCTGGGCATGCCGGCCCAGGGCGTCACGCAAGCGGCCGTCTCCGAGCAATTGCAGCACGCCTTGGTCGGCGGTGCGCAGCAAGGCGCCGGGGCGTGCGGCCGTCAGGGCTGAGCCGTCCATCAGCACATGACCCAATAAGAGGCGACGCAGGCGCGGCAGATCCGCACAAAGCTCAGGCCAGCTCAGTTTCAGCTCATGCAATAAATCAAGGAAGGCGCGGTCGCTGGGCACCAGCAGGGCAAGGTTGCCGGGGCTGTGCATCAGGCTGCTCAGGCCGGCGGCCTGCAGGGCCTCGCGCCAACAGCCATCGCCCAAGTCCAGCGCCGCCGGGTGCCGCAGCGCTCGCGCGGGCGGGTCCAACAGGATTGCCGCGGAAGACGCAGAGCTTGGTGATGGCAATGATTCGATCAAGCGTGAAGCAGGGCGCGCCGGCGAGGGCTGAGCGGTGTTCTTGAGCCAGTTCAACATGGTGGGTGCTTTCGATGGGTGTCTGCAGATGGGGGTCTGGAGCGACCGGAGCAGCATTAGCGATTGGCGTAAATGTGAACGATACAGTTCACATTGTCAACTATACGGTACATATTGTGAATTGTTGGTTCTCGTAAAGACTGGCTTGTATTTTTTTGTGGGCAGGCAGCCTAGAATGGCGGCATGGCAAAAACCTCCTTCCGTGAACAACAGCTGCAGCTGCGCGAAGACGCGATCGTGGCGTCGGTCAACCGTTTGCTGGCCGAAAAAGGCTTCGATCTGATGACGGTTGACGAGGTGGTGGCCGACGTCGGCATTGCCAAGGCCAGCCTGTACAAGCACTTCAACTCCAAGGAGGATCTGGCCGCTGCGGCCATGGTGCGGGTGCTGGAGCGGGCATTGGCCGAGTTGGCCCGGCTGCGCGAGCAAGACCCAGCTGCGCCTGCCCTGTCGCAACTCAAAGCGGTGGCGCGCTGGACCATGCGTGTCCAGCTAGCAGGCGAGATGCCCTCGTTGCCGGCGCAGAATTCCAGCTTGCGGGCCGCGTTGCTGGGGCACAAGGTCTATTTGGACCGCTTGATGAGCCTGTCCGACGAACTGGGCGTTTGGATCACAGCGGCGCAGGCCGCCGGCGACTTGCGGCCCGAGCTGCCTCCTGAGGTGGTGCTCTACACCTTGTTTGCCCGGGCCTGCGACCCGGTGCTGGGTTTGCTCAAGGCCGGCGGCCAATACAGCGATGAGCAGATCATCGAGATCTTGCTGCTGAGCTGTTTCGGCGGTCTCGCGGCAGCGCAGCCTCTGCTCGAAAGCGAACCCAATGCTGCGCTTGCGCCGGCGAAAAAGCGCGCGCCTGCAAGCCGTGGTCGCGCCAGTCCTTAAAATCCGCCATCGCCCAATTCAACGCGCAGGCCGCACAGGCCCCGCCATATCGCCATGAGCAAGAGCAATTTCTGTATCGCCCCCAGCCTGCTGTCCGCTGACTTTGCCCGCTTGGGCGAGGAGGTGCGCAATGTGTTGGCGGCCGGCGCCGACTGGATTCACTTCGACGTGATGGACAATCATTACGTGCCCAATCTGACCTTCGGGCCTATGGTCTGCGAGGCTCTGCGCAAGCACTCGGTCAAGCCCGACGGTACGCCCGCGATGATAGACGTGCACCTGATGGTGGAGCCGGTGGATGCCCTGGCTGTCGCCTTCGCCAAGGCCGGCGCCGACATGATCACGTTCCATCCCGACGCATCCAAGCATGTGGATCGCACGCTGCAGTTGATCAAGGCTGAGGGCAAGCAAGCCGGCTTGGTGTTCAATCCGGCCGAACCGCTGGATGTGCTGGAGTGGGTGATCGACAAGGTCGACATGATTTTGATCATGAGCGTCAACCCCGGTTTTGGCGGTCAGAGCTTTTTGCCCAGTGCCTTGAAGAAGCTCGAGCAAGCGCGCCGCATCATCGAGCAAAGTGGCCGTGCCATCCGCCTGGAGATCGACGGCGGCGTCAAGATCGACAACATCCGGCAAATCAAAGATGCCGGCGCCGACACCTTTGTGGCCGGTTCAGCCATCTTCGGCAAGCCGGACTACAAGGCCGTCATCGACGCGATGCGCGCCGAGTTGGCGCGGTAAAACCTGCCGGCACCCGCATCAGGGCGCGCTTGCTTCCGGCCCAAACATGTTCAAGACCGCCTTGTCGCCATAGAGGGACTCATAGTGCAGCGTGAGTTGCAGCCTGGACAAGAGCAGCTTCAATTCGTCTGAAGTTTTGGCGCAGCGCTTGTCTAGCGTCCTCAACACCTGCTGGCGCTGGTTGACGCGGTAGAAATGCACCAGGCTGCCGGTGCCATAGCATTCCGCCGGTTCACCCAAGGCCTTGAGCGCGTCGCCCAAACCTTCAACTGCCTTGCCGTCGACCCGGTAGTCGACGCGCAACACCTTGGCCGGGCCGAGGCCGCTGTTGAGTACATAGCTCTCCCACCGGCCGTCAGCGTCGGTGTTGATCTCTTCGTCCAGAATCGGCTGCACCATCAAGCGGTTGTGCTTTTGAATCGTGTAACCCTGCCAGAGCGAGGTGCCCAAGGCGCAGAGCGCGATGATCATCGTGCGGGCGCGAATCGCCGATATCGTGGCCCAGCGATGACCACTGCGCGGCAGCGGTGCTGCCTCGTTGTTGGATTCGGAATTGCTGCTCATGAAAGCGGCTCATGAAGATGGAATTGGGCATTATCGAGGTGCCGACCAAGAGGTCACCGCTGCATCTGCCGGGCCGAAGGCGCCCAAGCGGTAATTGCCCGGCTCTTGCAATTGCAGGCGTGAGCCTGATGGCAGGATGATGTCATCGAGCTCCCCGTCCCGCGTCAGCCACAGCCAGCCCTGGCTGACCTGCACCAGCAGGCTTTGACCACACCGCAGCTGCAGCAATTGGCTGGCGGCATTGGCAGGCAGTTTGAGCTGCTTGCACAGCGAGCCCGGTTCAGGGGTGATGTCGGTTCGGGTCAGGGTGTTGTCCATGGCATTGACTTTGCGGCCTTTGTGCCTGTTCAGCCAGCCACAGACGCCGACCAATCTGTACCGTACAGACTCTGTGTTGCGCTGGACTGTATGGTGCGGCTTGCCCATCATCTGTATTGCTCGCAATACCGGAGCCTGGTACAAAATGCGGCATGGATGATGTCTCGAACGAGGGCCCGCTGTACCTGCAGATCGCCGAACGCTTGGCGCGCGCCATTCGCGCCGGTACCTTGAAGCGGGGCGAGCGGCTGGCCTCGGTGCGTGAACTGGCGTCGCAGCAGGCGGTGTCGGCATCCACGGCGGTGCAGGCGCTGCGTTGGCTGGAGGATGCCCGGCTGATCGTCGCCAAACCGCGCTCGGGTTACTTTGTGGCCAGCCGGCCGACGGCCTTGCCCGAGCCGCAGCTGTCGCGCGCACGACCGCGCTCGCGGGTGGTGCATTTGGACGAGCTTGGACAGGAAGTTCTGCGGCAATCGGCTGTGCCGGGCCTGATCTCCTTTGGCGCGGCCTGCCCGGAGCCCGAGCTTTTTGACCAGGACCGCGTGCGCCGGGCCTTCACGAAAGTGGTGCAACGCCACCGCGAACTCCTGTGCACCTACCCGCTGGGGCCTGGGCGAGAGGAAGTACGCCGCGCTGTTGCCCGATACGCACTCGGGCTGGGATGTGAATTGCAGGCCGGCGACCTGGTCATGACCAATAGCTGCATGGAAGCGATCACGCTATGCCTGAAGGCTGTCACCAAGCCTGGCGATGTAGTGGCCCTGGAGTCGCCGACCTATTTTGGCTTTCTCGAGATATTGCAGAGCTTGCATCTGCGCGCCTTGGAAATTCCTACCCATCCGCGCCACGGTATCTCGCTGGACGCCCTGCAGCTGGCGCTGGATACGCAGGCCATCAAGGCCTTGTTGGTGGTGCCTACGCTGTCCAACCCGATGGGCTCTTGCATGCCCTTGGCAGAGCGCAAACGGCTGGCGCAGATGGTTGCCCGGCACGATATCGCCTTGGTCGAAGATGTGATCTACAACGACTTGGCTGAGCAGGAGGACAAGCGGCGCGCCGTGCGCTCTTTCGACAACACCGGCCATGTGATGCTTTGCGGGTCCTTCAGCAAGACCATGGCCCCTGGCCTGCGCTTGGGTTGGGTGGATGGTGGGCGCTGGGCGCAAACCATTCACAAAATCCAGTCGGTGCAAGCCGGCGCGCAAACAGCTGTGGTGGAGCTGGCCCTGGCCGATCTCCTGAACCAGGCCGGGGCGGCAGCAGCACTGCGGCAATTGCGCGCCAACTTGGCTCGGCGGGTTGACGAGGCGCGCAGCCTGATCGCCGGCAGCTTCCCCAGAGGAACGCGCGTCAGTGACCCGGGCGGGGGCTTCATCCTGTGGGTGGAGTTGCCGGCCGGGCTGGATGCGGTGGCCTTGTACGAGGCTTGTATGGCAGAAAACATCTGTATCGCACCGGGCTCAATGTTCAGCGCCAGCCCGCGCTTTCGGCATTGCCTCAGGCTGAGTGTGGGTGGGCGCTGGGGCAAGGAGCATCCGCAAGCCTTGTGCCGAATCGGCGCCTTGGCCACACAGATGTTGGAAGCGGCTTTGCGCAGCCGCGCAGCCTGAGGCTGCCTCAGGCTTGCTTCAGTCCGGTTCAGGCTTTTTTCAAAAACTCTGACTTCAGCATCAGGCTGACGCCGTCGATCTTGCAATCGACGTCATGATCGCCGTCCACCAAACGTATGCTCTTGGCCTTGGCGCCTTTTTTGAGCGTGATGGACGAGCCCTTGACCTTCAGGTCCTTGACCAAGATGACCGAGTCGCCATCGACCAGAATCTGGCCATTGGCGTCGCGCACGACCTTGGCGCTTTCGTCAGCTGGGGCCGCCTCAGCCGCATCGCTCCACTCATGGCCGCAGTCGGGGCAGATGTTCATTTCGCCGTCGCGGTAGGTG
Organism: Roseateles albus; assembly: GCF_028595345.1. Taxonomy (NCBI): domain Bacteria; kingdom Pseudomonadati; phylum Pseudomonadota; class Betaproteobacteria; order Burkholderiales; family Sphaerotilaceae; genus Roseateles; species Roseateles albus. The sequence goes on from NZ_JAQQXT010000004.1 coordinate 106,886, forward strand.
TTTTCAAGTGTGCAGACGGGGCAGGCGGAGGGCGTGGGCATGGTCAATGTTCGGAACAAGATGCGGGGTGTCTAATGTACGCGAGCGCAGGTTCGCTCGGCAGGTGGCGATGCCTTTCGGCACAAGTCACCGACACGCGTCATACTGCGGCTGGCAAAAATTTTGCAAGTAAACAGTCGGAGCATCATCATGACCTTGACATTGAAAACGAGCCGCAACTTGACTTCGGGCCTGCTTATCGCTTGCTCGGCCTTTGCAGCCTTGAGCTTGACCGCGACAGCGCGGGCTGCAGCGGCAGAACCGGTGGATCAAGCCTTGAAGGCCGCGATTGCCGCGCCGCATCGCACGCCTGCCAATGTGGCCCGCGACTCGGCTCGCCACCCCTACGAAACGCTGAGCTTCTTCGGCATCAAGCCGAACTACACCGTGGTCGAGTTGTCGCCAGGGGGTGGTTGGTATACCGAAATCTTGGCACCCTATTTGCGCGACAAGGGGCAGCTGATCCTGGCCGGTGACGACCCCAGCTCCGAGATTCCTTACTTCCAGCGCAGTGCCGCCCGCATGAAGGAAAAGTTAGCGGCCCTGCCGGCCGTCTATGACAAGGCGCAGGTGACGGTGTTTGCGGCCGGCGCCGGCAAGCTGGATTACGCCAAGCCCGGCTCGGCCGACCTGGTGCTGACATTCCGCAATGTGCACAACTGGATAGGCAATGGCGAAGAGAAGACGCAAGCCGTGTTCAAGAGTGCTTTCACCGCGCTCAAACCCGGCGGCACGTTTGGCGTCGTCGAGCATCGCCGCCCGGCTTCGGTCAAGCAGGACGAAAAGGCCGAGAGCGGCTATGTGCACCAGGCTTATGTGATCCGTATGGCCGAAAGCGTGGGCTTCAAGCTGCTTGCAAGCTCCGAGATCAATGCCAACCCCAAGGACACGGCTGACCACGAGGGTGGTGTCTGGTCTTTGCCGCCCAGCTACGCGCTGAAGGACAAAGACCGGGCCAAGTTCGAGGCGATCGGTGAAAGCGACCGTATGACGCTGAAGTTCGTCAAACCCTGAGTTCACACGGATGAGCAGGCCCTTGTCGAGCCGTCGCATCGCCTTCATCGGCGCCGGTCGCCTGGGCCAGACCTTGGCGCGGGCCTTCTGCTCTGCGGGCTTGGACGTCGTCGCGGTTGCTAGCCGCAGCGCCGAGGCAGCCAAGGCACTGGCGGCCCAACTACCTGACTGCCGGGCGATGTCAGCAGCCGAGGCGGTGGCGGCTGCGGATCTGATCTTTCTCACCGTGCCCGACGATGCGATCGCTTCGCTGGCCGCCGCACTGCCTTGGGGCCCGGCCAAAAGCGCCGTGCATTGCAGCGGCGCCACCGAGCTGACGGCGCTGGGGCCGGCCGCAGCGGCCGGTGCGCAGACGGGTGGATTCCACCCGCTGCAGATTTTTTCAGACCCCACGCGCGCGGTCGCCTTGCTGGCCGGCAGTGCGGTGGCTATCGAAGTTAGCGTCAACTCACCGGCCTTGGCGTCCGACTTGCATGAGCTGGCCCGTCTGCTGCAGATGAATCCGCTGCAGCTGCAGCCCGGGACGCGAGCGGCCTATCACGGTGCTGCCAGTTTTGCGGCCAGCTTTTTGCTGTCGATGCTGGACGAAGCGACGCAGGTGTGGGCGCAGATCGGCTTGCCACCGGAGGCCGCGCTGAAAGCGCTGCTGCCGTTAGCACGCGGCACTTTGGACGCGGCCGGGTCGCGGGGCTTGGCCGGCGCCTTGTCCGGCCCGATTTCGCGCGGCGACCAAGGCGTGGTCGGTGCGCATTTGCAGGCCTTCGACCGGCTCGGCGGCGCGCATGGCGAGTTCTACCGCGAGCTGGCCCGGCGCCAGCTTGGCCTGGCGCGCGCAAGCGGACGCTTGGACGAAGCCGCTTTGCAACACCTGGCCAGGCTTCTAGAATCCAGGCCATGACGCTGGACCCTGCGACGCTCTACCTGGTGCTGACCGTGGTCGGCCTCTTGATGGCGTTCTGGGTTTGTTTCATGGCCTGGGGCCAGCCTCTCGGTCATGCGCTGTGGGCCTGGGCGCTGGCGCTGCTGGCCTACACGGCAAGCCATGTCATTTTCGGCCTGCAAGCGCTGCTGCCGGAGCTGGTTTTTTTGGTCGGCGGCAGCACGGCTTATGCGGTCTCCCTGGTCTTGATGCTGCAAGCAGTGCGGCGGTTTCAGGGGGTCGAGCAGCTCAGCCGCTGGTATATGGCGCCCTTGCTGCTGGTGCCGCTCGTTTGCATAACGCTGGCGCAGCACAGCACTTTGCGGGTGGTCATCTCCGCCTTGATTTACGTCTGGCAAATCGGCCTCATCATGGCGTCCTTGTTGGACCGTAGGCAGCCCCAGCATGGCCGCGGCCGCTACATCCTGGTCGGCGCATTTGCGACCATGCTGCTGATGCTCTTGGCGCGGGCTCTGTCGGCGATGTTTGGTTTGATCGACACCCATAACCTGAGCGCCAGCAGTGCCAGCTTGGGCCCGGTCTTTTTGGTATCACTGTGCGCCGTCTTGAGCATCACGCTGGGCTTCGTCTATATGACCATGGAGCGGGCCGAGCGGCGCAACTTCGAGCTGGCGATGAAGGATATGTTGACCGGCCTGGCCAATCGCCGCGCGATCGGCGACCAACTGGCGTCCACGGTCGCCCGGGCGCAACGTCAAGGTCAGTACCTGAGTGTGTTGATGTTGGACATTGATCATTTCAAACGCGTCAATGACAGCTACGGGCACCAAGCCGGCGATGTGGTCCTGCGCAGCGTCGCCCAGGCCTTGCAGAGCCGCTTGCGAGCACAAGATCAGATCGGGCGCTTCGGCGGCGAGGAGTTTTTGGCCATCCTGCCCGACACCAGCTTGGACGGTGCGCTGGTGCTGGCCGAGGCGCTGCGCGTGGCCGTCGAGGCGACGCCGACCCAGTGGGGCGCCCACCGTATTGCCACCACCATCAGCATAGGCGTGCGCGGCGGTGCCATCACCGGCAGCGACACGGCGGACAGCCTGGTGGCGTCCGCCGATGCGGCGCTGTATCGGGCCAAGCAAGGCGGGCGCAACCGGGTCGAGGTGGGCCACGCGCTGGTGCTGCCGTCGGCCTTTGATCTGGCGCCAGCCAATGCCTCAACGCTGGCCCCCGCACATGACATGAATAGCGAGGCCTGAGCACTATGTTTACCGTCTACGGCCTCAATGGGCGCATCTTCAGCGGCAGGCTGGAAGGCCTGCGTGAGCTCAGTGCCGTGCAGTCGGTGGCGCGGGTGCGGGCGGTTGAGGCCGTCACAAGGCGCGGGGACGACGCAGCAAGCGGTGTGATTCTGGCCGGGCCAGCGCCCGACACTACCTTGGCCGCGCTGGGCGGCGCGGAGCCGGCGCCACGGGCCGCCATTGCCGCCTACACACAGGCGCAGGCACTCACCGTCGACGGCGGGGCCGAGCGACGCGTCTTGAGTTGGGTCGAGCAGTTGATGAGCCTGGAATTGCACACGGTGCCGCTGGCCTCGACCGTGGCGCAGGGCTTGGCCATACTCAGCCAGGCCCGCGTCGGCCAAGCGCCGGTGGTGAATGAGCAGGGCCGCTTGGTGGGCCTGCTTTTGCGGGCCGACCTGTTGCCGGGGCCGGCTAACTTTCAAGATGCGCAGGCTTGGAGCGAGTGGTTGGCCGCACCGGTGTCGGCCGTGATGTGGAGCCCGGTGCCGGCGGCAAGGCCCGACACGCCGATCCGGGAAGTGGCTCAGGCCCTGCTAGAGCTGCGTCTGCCGGGCCTGCCCGTGGTGGACGACCGGGGCGATATGCTGGGCTTTCTATCTCGCACAGATATTCTGCGAGCCTTGACGCGCGAAGCGCCCTTGAATCTGTGGAGCTGAAGCCTTGGCTTATTGCCAGGTCAGCGGATTGATCCGGTAATAGTCGCTCAACACGCCGTAGAGCGCCGGGTGCTGCTGGGCCAGATCCAGCGGTCGCTCGAAGAACAACTCGCTGCTGACGGCAAAAAACTCTGCCGGGTCTGTAGCGCCATAAGCGTCAATCAGGCTCGGCTCACCTGTGCTTAGCCGAGCGCGCAAGGCGTCATATTCGTTTTGCATCACCGTCGACCAGACCCGGTAGGCCCGTTTATTGGCCAACTGTGGCGCGCCATTGGCATGTCCCTTGGCTTGATCGAGTTGGTGGGCGAATTCATGGATGACCACGTTGTGGCCATCATCCGGGTCGGCAGCACCGGCCTGCACATCGCGCCAGGACAGCAAGACCTGACCCTGCACCCAGCTCTCACCGGCCAGGGCGCGGCGCTGCTCCATCTGCACACCGCCCGCCTGATTGACCGGCCTGTCCACCACAAACGCGCCCGGGTAAAGCAGGATTTGCTTCAGCTTGGGGTAATAGCCGCGGCGCGCGCCCAAGAGCGGCAAGCAGGCCTGGGCGGCGATGCTGACGCGCATTTCATCGGTGACCGTCAGGCCGCCGCAACCCAAGATGGGTTTCTCGGCCAGAAACACCTGGATATCCTGCTTCAGGCGCATTTGCAGGTTGGCCGGCAGGCGCTGGAACAAGGGCAGGCGCCGCCGCAAAATGCGCCGCCAGGCTTGGGGGAAGGGTTGTTCCCGCAGCTTCTGGCGGCGCCGGCGCTGCAATAGCGGGCCGCCGGCCAGCCAGCCTATCAGGCCCAAGCCAAAGGCGATGGTGAGCAACAGTGGCAGGGCGTTGATGTCCATGGCTCACCACATGGGCGCGTTTGTGTTGATTGCAAGGGTGACTCAATGCCTTAGGCTTGGGGCCATGCAAAGCCCCAGCTCACTCACCAAAGCGCGGCCACTACAGGCTTGGCAAGTCATCGTGGGCGGCATCTGCGGCCTGATTCTGACCATAGGCTTGGCGCGCTTTGCCTACACGCCCTTGCTGCCCTTGATGCAAGCGCAGGCGGGCTTGTCCGATGTGGCAGGCGGTTGGCTGGCTTCGATCAATTACCTCGGCTATATGAGCGGCGCGCTGCTGGCCGCCTGGATTGATGATGCCCGGCTGCGCCAGCGCCTCTACAGCTGCGGGCTGATCTTGAGCTTGGTTGTCACCGCACTGATGGGCCTCAGTGGCAACTTCTGGGTCTGGGCCCTATCGCGTTACCTGGGCGGTTTGTGCGGCGCGGCTGGCATGTTGCTGGGTTCCGGCCTGGTGCTGAATTGGTTGATGCGCCATGGTCGCCGGCCCGAGCTGGGCCTGCATTTCACTGGCCTGGGGCTGGGCATTGTGGTGTCGGCGCTGGGCGCCTTTGTGATGAGCGGGCTGTTGATGACTTGGGCGCAGCAATGGTTGGGCTTTGCGAGCCTGGGTCTGCTGTTTTTGCTGCCTGCCTGGCGTTGGCGGCCGCCAGTGCCGCCCACCCTGACCGGCACACATGCGGCGCCGAGTGCCCCGTCGAGGCGCTGGATGGGTTTGATGACCTTGATGTATTTTTGTGCCGGTTGGGGTTTTGTGATCAGTGCCACCTTTACCGTCGCCATCGTCGAGCGCCAACCCTTGCTGGCGGGCCAAGGCCCCTGGGCCTGGGCGCTGGTGGGTCTGGCCGCAACGCCGGCGGTGTTCTTGTGGGACAAGCTGGCCCGCCGCTGGAGCGAGCTGACGGCCTTGCTGCTGGCTTTCGCGCTGCAGACGCTGTCGGTGCTCTTGCCGGCCTGGTCCAACAGCCTGGGCGCCGCGCTGGCGGGTGCTTTTTTGTACGGCGCAACCTTTATCGGCATTGTCAGCCTAACTTTGGCCTTGGTCGGCCGCCGCGCCCCCAACAACCCCGGCAAGGCGATGGCTAGGCTGACGCTCAGCTACGGCTTGGCGCAGGTCTGTGCGCCGGCTTTGGCTGGGGCTATGGCGCAGGCCAGCGGCAGCTATCGCGGCGCGCTGTGGATCACGGCGGCGGTGCTGGCGCTGGGTATGGGTCTGCTCCTGGCGCTCAGGCGATTACCGGCAGAGCCTTGAGCTTGAGGCGCCTCATGGCAGTCCGTGACCCCGGGTCCGGCTTCAACTGTCCTTGGGCGCTGGCTCTGCCTTGGCGGCGGCCGGCGCTCTGTCCTCGGCGGCTTGTTTTCTTCGCTTGGCAGTTTTGTCCTTGCGCTTTTCTTCGGCCGCGTCTGCCGCTGCTGCCCATTGCTTGAACTCGGCCGGCGTCTCCAGCGTGATGCGCCCGAGTATGCATTGGCGGAACTCATAAATCAGCACCTCGGCGGCTTTTTGCAAATTGACGCGGCCGCCGCTGAGCATGGCGCCGCGTTTGCGGCCGATGGCGGTCAGTAACTCCTCGTCGCTCAGGCCGGCCACGTCGCCGAGCTTGTAGCGCTCTTCCACCTGGCCGGCATAGTGCTGGCGCAAGCGTGCCAATAGCTCCAAGGCCACCTCTTCTTCTTCAAAGGCATTGCGGCCAATCGCGCCGCTGGCGGCCAGGTTGTAGCCGCTTTCTTCGATCGTGATGCGCGGCCACAGCATGCCGGGCGTGTCGAAGAGGTAGAAATCATTCTCCAGCACGATCTTCTGTTCGATCTTGGTGATGCCGGGCTCGTCGCCGGTCTTGGCGATGCGCTTGGTCGTGATGGTGTTGATCAGCGTGGACTTGCCCACGTTCGGAATGCCGCAGATCAACACCCGCACCGGCTTGACCATGCCACCACGCAGCGGCGCCAACTCGCGGCAGGCCTTGATCAAAGCTTGGGCGGGCGCTTTGATCGAGGCGTCCAGGCCAATCGCCCGCGTGTCGGGCAAGGCGTTGTAATGGTCCAGCCACATGGCGGTGCGCTCGGGGTCGGCCAGGTCTTGCTTGTTCAGCAGCTTGAGCGTGGGCTTGCCCTCGGTCAGCTTGGCCAGCAGCGGATTGGCGCTGGAGCCGGGCAGGCGCGCGTCCAGCAGCTCGATCACCACGTCGAGGCCGGCCTTCATGCGATCGTTGATCGCATTGCGGGTCGAGTTCATATGCCCGGGGAACCAGTGGATGGCCATTGTTCTTGTGTCTTTCTAAAGCGCGAGCTCGTTGTCGCAGGCTGTCGCGGCCAGGTGGCCGGACGAATTCAAGACCCGATTGTCGCGGGTCGGCGCCTGAAACATTGCTTACCTGTTGTTGCACCGTTGCCGCGCTGCCGCTGCAAGATGGTGGCACAGGTAAAAAAGAGAGGCGCCCCCAATGGGCTAGGCCTCGCTCCTAAGGCTCAAAGAGGTCAGGGGGTTTCAGAGTGAGTGAGGTCCATCATGCGTTTCGAAGGCAATCTGACGATCTGGCATATTGATCGAGGCTATGGCGCGGTCACGCCCGATCAAGGCGGGCAAGAACTGTTTATTCACGTCTCGGCCTTCCCGCCCGAGGGGCCGCAGCCGGTCGTGGGTGAACGGCTGAGCTTCGAAGTTGTGAGCGGACGCAACAATCAGAAACAGGCCTGCCGTGTGCAGAGACTCAAATCCAGCAAGGCAATGCCGCCGGCCTTGACGCCTGCGCGCAGTCACGCGCGGCGGCCGCCGCTTAAATCGGAGCGCCCGACCTTGGCCTATGTCTTGCTGGGTTTGGCGCTGGCTGCCGGCGTGCTGAGCTGGTTTGAGTTCAGCCAAGCGGATGGGCGGCACTTCGCCCGCTTGGTGAACAGCAGCACTACCTTGCGTTGAGCCTGTACCGTCGGTCGGTTCAGTCCGTGTGCTTGCCCCAGGGCAGTGAAGCGGCCTTGCGGTCCGCGCCCTTGCGGGTGCGCAGTACCGCATCAAAAGCCTGATTGGCGCCGTTGACGACGCTGGTGAGCAGACCCACGACGTCCTCTTGGCTGAGTGCATCGGCATCACGCCGAAACTGTTTGATGGCCATGGCCAGCATCTCGCGCGAGACCGCCGGGTGAGTGACGACCACCGCCTGCATCGCGTTGAAAAGATCGGGGAAACGCCCGCACAAGGCCTTGATGCGGCGCAATGACTGGGCCGGCGTGCTGCGCCCGCCTGGGGCGATCCAGCTCAACTCCTCGTCGGCTGCCTTGAGGCTGAGCTCAAGGCAGCGGATGCGGGTCAGCAGGTATTCGGTATCGCGCGCCTCGACCGCTTGCAACTCGGCCTCGTCATCGCTCTCGGCCTCGAAGTAGCGCTGATGCACCATGGTGGCCAGGGCGGCCTCCAGTTCGGGCAGGGTGAGGCGGCGTGCTGCATCCATAGGGGCTGTGGTCTAGCGACTTGATCGCTGTATTTCGGCCTCTGGGTGCTGGACTTGAGCGCCCGGCAATCAATCTTCGTTATTGAACACCAGCTTGACTTCGTGCGACTGCTTTTCGCCGCTGGCTTCAAAGCGCCAGTCCATCAAGGCGCGGGTGACGGCCTTGTCGAAGACCTTGCGCGGCTGCGCTTCCAGGATGTCAACGCCGGTAACGGCGCCTTCCGCATCAATCGACATCTTGGCCTTGACCACACCATTGGAAACCGAGGCCTTGGCGGCTTCGGCTGGAAACTCGGGCGGCACCTTTTTCATGATTTTTGGCGCGGCCGCTTGGGCGCTGAAGGCTAGGGCCAGGCCGGTGCAGAAGAGGGTGGCGGCGCGTGTCAGGGTCGAGCTTGTAGTCTTGGACATGATGATTTTCTAGAACAGGGAAAGGAAAAAAGGGGAAGCGAAATAAAAGGAGTGCAGGCCTTAGGCCAAGGCGTCGGCCGCGCGGAAGAAGCCAACGGCGTCCAGCAGGCGGGAGGAACTGTTCTTCAAGGCGTCGGTGGAGCGACCCAGGTCGTCTACCAGCGTGGTGTTTTGCTGAGTGGCACGGTCCAACTCGTTCATCGCGTTATTGACCACGCCCACACCGGCCGCTTGCTCATGGGCGGAGTGCGAGATTTCCTCGATCAGCTGGCCCATATTGTTGACTTCGTCGACGACGCTGCGGATGGTGATGCCAGCGTTGTTGACCAGGGCGGTGCCGTTCTCGACCTTGACCGAGGATTCCTGGATCAAGACCTTGATTTCTTTGGCCGCCGAAGCCGAGCGCGAAGCCAGGGCGCGCACCTCGGAGGCGACCACCGCGAAGCCACGGCCATGTTCGCCTGCGCGTGCAGCTTCCACCGCCGCGTTCAGCGCCAGGATATTGGTTTGGAATGCGATGCCGTCGATCACGCCGATGATGTCGCCGATCTTCTTCGAGCTGGCGCTGATGTCTTCCATCGTCGCAACCACTTTGGAGACGACAGCGCCACCCGCCGTTGCGGACTGGCGGGCCTTGGTTGCGATGCCGGCGGCCCGGCGCGTAAGGTCGCTGGCGCCGTTCAAGTTGGCGGCAATCTGTTCCACCGAGGCGGCAGTGTTTTGCAGGCTGGCGGCGGAACGGGCGGTGCGGTCGGACAGATTGACATTGCTGTCGGCGATATCAGACGAGTTCTGCACCACTTCGCCGGCGGCTTCGCTGACGCTATTGACCACGCCCGACAAGGCGCGCTGCATTTCCTGCATCGCGCGGAGCATCTGCGAGAGTTCGTCCTGGCCATGTGCCTGAATGACTTGCGTGAGGTCGCCGGCGGCGATGGCTTCGGCAGCGGCCTGCGCTTGCTGTGCCGGCAGCACGATGGAGCGAGCAATCACCAAGCCGCCGCCGATGCCGATCACCGCTGCGACCGCCACCAACACTGCGGTCAGGAGTACCGAGGAGCGCGCCAGCTCGCCGCCACTGACGGCCAGGTCACGCGCGGCGTCGAACTGCAGGTCGACCAGGCCTTTGAGGCCGTCTTGATAGCTTTGCTGGGCCGGGCGCACGTCGGTGATCAGGCTCTCGCGTGCCTCGTCCGGGCTGCCGTCCTTTTGAATCTTTTGGAACTTGGCCACGGCGGCGAAGAACTTGGCCTGGTTGGCCCGCACTTGACTGATCAGCTCTTTTTCCTTGCTGCCGTCGAGGCTTGCTTCCAAGGCGCTCAGCTGCTTTTCACTCTCTTGCAGCGCGCCTTCGATGGCGGCTTTTTGCTTCTTGATCTGGCGCGCTTCGTCGAGCAGCAGCAGGTCGCGGGAAGCACGTGCGATCACATTGACTTGACCTTCTAGCCCATTGGCCGAGGCAATCTTGACCAGGCTGATATTGGCCGTGTGGTCCAGATCCTTGGCCAGGTGGCTGGCGGTGCCGGCGCCGTAGCTGCCAATCGCGACCAGCAGCAAAATCAGCAGGCCATAGCTGACCGCCAGGCGCTGGCTGATGCGTAGTTTCGTCAGTAGATTCATTTATCGGGACCCTCGTCAACGATTGTTTCTTTTTGGCGCCTTCGGCACCTCTTCGGCAATTTGTGCGCTTTCGGCCCGGCTTGCTCAAGACTTGAGAGCTTGCCGCTCGCCGCACATTGGCTTCGTGAAATTTGACGCATTTCAGAGTCGGCAGTGCAGGTCTGGCTTGAGGCTGTCGGCGCCAAAAAACGCGGCAGAGGCAGTGTCGGAGGGTTTGACTGTTTTGTGACCAAAGCTATCCGCCACATGCGTGACAAAGTACCCGCTTGGTGCGGGGGAAACCCCCGAAAGGGGGCTTGCGCGCAGCGGCGCTTGGCTGGGGGCCCGGGCGCAGCCGGGTTTCAGTTGACGCGTTGGGTCTTCAGTTGCAAGACGTCGAGCGGCCGCACATCGGCGGCCTGATTGCCCCAGGCATTGCGCACAAAGCTGGCCAGGGCGGCCTGCTCGGTGTCGCTCAAGATGCCAGCAAAGGGCGGCATGCCGTAGGGGCGTGGATTGCCGGCGGTAGCGGGGGCGAAGCCGCCGCGTTGAATGATGCGTAAAAGATTGGCCGGGTTTTGCATTTGTACGCTGCGGCTGCCGGCCAGCGCGGGGTAGGCGGCTTTGACGCCTTCGCCTTGCTCGCCATGACAGCGGGCGCAGTGGTCGGCGTACAAGGCTTTCCCGAGTTCGCGCAGCGCCGGCTCGGGTCGCCTCTGCGTGCTTTTAGCGGCAGCATGTTGCGGCAGGCTTTGCAGATAGGTGGCCATGGCCGCCAGATCGGTCTCGTTCAAATACTGCGTGCTGCCGAGAATCACCTCGCCCATGGGGCCGAGCGCGCTTGAGCTTGCGCTGCTGCCCGTCTTCAGCCATTGCCGCAAGTCTTGCGCCGGCCAGTCGGCCACACCGGCTTCGGCGGGGTCGTGCAGCGACGGGGCATACCAAGCCAAGGGCGCCAGCATGCCGCCCGAGAAATCGGTGGCCGCTGGCGTGGCGCCCAGGCTGTTGCGCGGTGCGTGGCAGGCATTGCAGTGGCCCAGCCCTTGAGTCAGGTAGGCGCCCCGGTTCCATTCGGCGCTGCGGCCGGCGTCGGGTTTGAACACGGCCGGGCGGAAATAGAGGGCGCGCCAGACCGCCATGGCCGGCTGGGTGTTGTAGGGGAAGCGCAGCTCATGGGCGCGATTCGCCTGGGCGACGGCCGGCAAGCTTTGAAGATAGGCGAACAAGGCATCGGCATCTTCGCGCGTGACCAAGGCGTAGTTGGTGTAGGGGAAGGCGGGCGTCAGCAAGCGGCCGTCTTTGCTGCGGCCGTTGTGCAGCGCAGCCCAGAAATCATTGCTCGTCCATTGACCCAGGCCGGTCGCCGGGTCGGGCGTCAGATTGGGCGCGAAGACGTCGCCAAAAGGTGTGGGCAAGGCGCGCCCGCCCGCATAGGGGGCGCCGCCGCGCTGGGTATGGCAGCCCATGCAGTTGCCGGCGCGGGCCAGGTAGGCGCCGCGCTCGACCATGGCCGGGCTTGTTGCCGCGGCGCTTTGAGTTGGCGCGGCCTCGTCCAGATGATTGAGCCCGTAGACCATCGCGCCGGCGAGCGCCAGCGCAGCGAGCAAGGCCACAGCAAGCAGACGGGCCTTCATTGCAGACCACCGCATTCAAGCGGCAGGGCCGCGGGCAGGCTTGCCAGTGAAGCCAGAGCCGGTTTGCTGCCCAGGGCCAGGTCTTGCCCCGCCAGCCAATGCGAGATCGCGTTGATCTCCTCGGGCTGCAGTTGCTTGGCGATCTGGGCCATGCAGTCGGGTGCGACGGCGTGGCGCTGGCCGCTGCGCCAGGCCCCTAACTGACCATTCAGATAGTCGCGCGGCAGGCCCAGCAAGCCGGGGATGAAGGGCTGCACGCCCGTCAAAGCCTGACCGTGGCATTGCACGCAGGCAGGCAGCTTGCGGGCCGCATCACCTTTGAAAATCAGCTGCTTGCCCTTGGCCAAGGCCGCGGCGTCCAGACCGGGCTTTTGCGCAGGCGGATAGGGCAGGCTCAAGCCCGCGAAGTAGCCGGCCAACTCATTCAAATAAGCGTCGCTCAAGGGGTCGATCAGATCGCTCATCAAGCCGTAATGGCGTCGGCCATCGCGAAAATTTAGCAATTGCTTGTAGAGATAGCCCTGCGGCTTGCCGGCCAGGCGCGGGTAATAGCCGTCTGCCGCCGCGCGGCCCTCTCGCCCGTGGCACAGCGTGCAAGCTTGCGCGCGCTGGGCGATCGAGTCCTCGAACTTGGCAGGCTCGGCCTGGCTGCGTGGTGCCTGCAACAAGGCCGCAAAGACCGCCAGGGCGTAGATGAGTTTTGTACTCATCCGTATTGGCGCGCGCCAAAGATCGCCGAGCCCACGCGTACCAGCGTCGTGCCTTCGGCAACCGCCGCTTCCAGATCGGCGCTCATGCCCATAGACAGGCTGTCCATCTGCAGGCCGAGTTGCTGATTCACCTCGGTCAGCAAGGTGGCCAGGGCGCGGTGCGGTTGCCGCTGAGTTTCGAAGTCAGCGGCCGGCTCAGGAATGGCCATCAAGCCGCGCAGACGCAGGCGAGGCAGTTCGCTAACGGCCAAGGCCAGCGCCGCCACCTCAGCCGGCAACAGTCCGCTTTTGCTGGCCTCTCCGCTGATATTGACTTGCAAGCAGACATTCAAGGGCGGCAGTTCGGCAGGGCGTTGCTCGGCCAAACGTTGCGCGATCTTGAGCCTGTCCACGCTATGCACCCAGTCGAAATTCTCGGCCACCGGCCGGGTCTTGTTGCTCTGCAGCGGGCCGATCAAATGCCACTCCAGCTGAGGGCGCAGCGAACTCAGCTCGGCGATTTTGTCCAGACCCTCTTGCACATAGTTCTCGCCAAAGCGCCGCTCGCCGGCTTCATAAGCTGCTTGCACCGCGCTGGCCGGAAAAGTCTTGCTGACGACCAGCAATGTGACGCTTTGCACGGCTCGCCCGGCTTGGGTGCAGGCCCGATTGATGCGCTCGTGCTGTTCTTGTATGTTCTTTGCGATCGTCGCCATAATGGCCCTCAGCTCATCTGCCCACACATATGGACATCACTCAATTACTGGCATTCTCGGTCAAGAACAAGGCCTCCGACCTGCACCTCTCGGCCGGCCTGCCGCCGATGATCCGCGTCAACGGCGACGTGCGCCGTATCAATGTCGAGGCGCTCGAGCACAAAGATGTGCACGATATGGTCTACGACATCATGAACGACTCGCAGCGCAAGGCCTACGAGGAGATTCTTGAGGTCGACTTCTCGTTCGAGATTCAGGGTCTGGCGCGCTTTCGCGTCAATGCCTTCAATCACAACCGGGGTGCCGGCGCGGTGTTCCGGACCATCCCGTCCAAGATCTTGTCACTTGAGCAGCTCAACGCGCCGAAGATTTTTGCCGAGCTGGCCCTGCGCCCACGCGGCTTGGTGCTGGTGACCGGGCCGACTGGCTCGGGCAAATCGACCACGCTGGCCGGCATGGTCAATCACCTGAACGAAAACGAATACGGCCACATCCTCACCATCGAGGATCCGATCGAGTTCGTGCACGAATCCAAAAAGAGCCTGATCAACCAGCGCGAGGTCGGGCCGCACACGATGAGCTTTGCCAACGCCCTGAAGTCGGCGCTGCGCGAAGACCCGGACGCGGTGCTGGTCGGCGAAATGCGCGATCTGGAAACGATCCGGCTGGCGCTGACCGCGGCCGAAACCGGTCACCTGGTCTTCGGCACCCTGCACACCAGCTCCGCCGCCAAGACGGTGGACCGTATCGTTGACGTCTTCCCGGCGGCCGAAAAAGAAATGGTGCGGGCGATGGTGTCGGAGTCGCTGGTCGGCGTGATCTCGCAAAGCCTGTGCAAACTCAAAGACGGCACCGGCCGGGTGGCAGCGCATGAGATCATGCTGGGCACCTCGGCGATCCGCAATCTGATCCGCGAGAACAAGGTGGCGCAGATGTATTCGTCCATCCAGACGGGCAATAGCCAGGGCATGCAGACCTTGGATCAGAACCTGACCGATCTGGTGCGGCGCAACATCATTGCGCCGTCGGAAGCCCGAGCCAAGGCGAAGTTTCCGGAGAACTTTCCGGGCTAATCACTCGATCTATTTTTGGTGGCACCGCTATATTGCGGCGGGTCAAATGATGCTTCGCTCAGGGAAACGCAAAAATCATGGAACGCGATCAAGCCACCAAATTCATCAACGACCTCTTGCGTTTGATGATCTCCCGAAAAGGCTCGGACCTATTTTTGACGGCGGAATTCCCGCCTGCCATCAAGGTCGACGGCAAGGTCACCAAGGTCTCGCCCCAGCCCCTGACCGGCCAGCACACGCTGCAACTGGCGCGCGCCATCATGAACGACAAGCAGGCGGCCGAGTTCGAGCGCAGCAAGGAATGCAATTTCGCTATTTCGCCGCAAGGTGTCGGGCGCTTCCGGGCTAACGCCTTTATTCAACAGGGCTCGGTCGGTCTGGTGCTGCGCACGATTCCGGCCGATGTACCGACCATTACCTCGCTGGACTTGCCGCCCGTGCTGCGCAAAGTGGTGCAAGAGAAACGCGGCCTGGTGATCGTGGTCGGCGCCACTGGCTCGGGCAAGAGCACTTCGCTGGCGGCGATGGTCGATGAGCGCAACCAGACGACCTTCGGCCACATCATCACGATCGAAGACCCCATCGAGTTCGTGCACCCGCACAAGAACTGCATCATCACCCAGCGCGAAGTCGGCATCGACACCGACAGCTGGGAGCAGGCGCTGAAGAACACGCTGCGGCAAGCGCCCGATGTGATCCTGATGGGTGAGGTGCGCGATCGCGAGACCATGGAGCACGCAGTCGCCTTCGCCGAGACCGGTCACCTCTGCATGGCCACGCTGCATGCCAACAGCGCCAACCAGGCGCTGGACCGCATCATCAACTTCTTCCCCGAGGAGCGCCGCGCACAGCTGCTGATGGATTTGTCGCTGAACTTGCGCGCCTTGGTGTCGCAGCGCCTGCTGCCGCGTCGCGAAGGCAAGGGCCGAGTCGCGGCGGTCGAGATCATGCTGAACTCGCCGTTGATCTCCGACTTGATCTTCAAGGGTGAGATCGGCGAGATCAAGGAAATCATGAAGCGCTCGCGTGAGCAAGGCATGCAGACTTTTGACCAGGCCTTGTTTGATCTTTACGAGACCGGCAAGGTCACCTACGAAGATGCGCTGCGCAACGCCGACTCAGTCAATGATTTGCGCCTGCAGATCAAGCTCAATAGCGAGCGGGCCCGCTCCGAAGACATGTCGGCCGGGACCGAACATTTCACGATTGTTTAGATAGTTGTTTATGAGCACAAGAACCTACGAATCCGTCGCACCCCTCAAACTCGCCTTCCTGGGCCTGGGCGTCATGGGCTACCCCATGGCCGGCCATTTGCAACGCGCCGGCCATGCGGTGACGGTCTACAACCGCACGGCGGCCAAGGCGCAGGCCTGGGTGGCTGAATACGGCGGCGCCTCGGCCGCCACGCCGGCCGAGGCCGCGGCGGGCGCTGACATGGTGTTTGCCTGCGTCGGCAATGATGACGATCTGCGCTGGGTGGTGTTGAGCACGCAAGGCGCATTCGCTGGCATGAAGTCGGGTGCGATCTTTGTTGACCACACGACCGCCTCGGCGGAAGTTGCGCGCGAGCTGCATGCCGAAGCAAAAAAGCGGGGCCTGCATTTTGTCGACGCGCCGGTGTCGGGCGGGCAAGCAGGCGCCGTCAATGGGGCGTTGACGGTGATGTGCGGCGGCGACGCAGGCCCATTCGAGGCCATGCAGCCGGTGGCGATGGCCTATTCCAAGGCGGTCACGCGGGTCGGCGAATCGGGCGCCGGGCAGTTGGCCAAGATGGTCAATCAGATCTGTATCGCCGGCCTGGTGCAGGGCTTGGCCGAGGCGATTGCCTTTGGGGACAAGGCGGGCCTGGACATGAAGCAGGTGCTGGACGTGATCGGCAAGGGCGCGGCGCAGAGCTGGCAGATGGACAACCGCGGCAAGACCATGGTGGACGGCAAGTTCGACTTCGGCTTTGCCGTCGACTGGATGCGCAAGGATCTGGGTCTGGTGCTGGATGAGGCGCGCCGCAACGGCGCAAGGCTGCCGGCGACCGCCCTGGTTGATCAGTTCTATGCCGATGTGCAAGCGGCGGGCGGCGGCAGGCTGGATACCTCCAGCCTGATCAAACGTTTGACTTGAGTTTGACTTGAGTTTTACTTTGCTGCCTCGGCCTTAGCAGGCTTGGGCAGCATCCGCGCCAACTCTTCTTCGCTGATGATCTCGACGGCGCGCACCACTTTTGTCACGCCGCTGACGCCGCGCGCAATGCTGACCGCACGAGCAGCTTCCCGTTCGGTGACCCGGCCCATGATGAAGACCTCACCGCGCTCGACCACGATGTAAAAGGCGTTTGAGATCAAGTCGGGCGCATCGACCAGGCTGGCCTTGACCTTGGTGGCAATCAACACATCGTTGGAGCGGCTGGTGTAGGAGCTCAGGAAGGTCACGGCGGTCTCGTTCAGCACACGGCTGACGTTTTCAACGCCGGCGACGATTTGCTCCAACTTGGCGCGGTCGGCTTCGGTTTTCGTCTCACCGGTAATCAATACCATGCGGTTATAGCTGTTGACGTTGACGTGCACTCGGTCGCCGAGTTGCTCGCGGATGCGAGCGCCGGCCTTGTATTCGATGCCCTCGTCTTCCACCTGGGCGCCCGATGTGCGGCGATCGGTCGCCATCAAGCCGCCGCCGACCATGGCGCCGCCCACGGCCAGCGGCACGCAGGCGCTGCTGACGACGGCGCCTGCCAAGGCGAGCAAGAGCACCGGGAGGCGCGAAAGCTTGTGGAGTGATGAGGCAGCTCGAATAGTCATGGTTTTCCTGGAGAAAGGGCCGGCTTATTCGCCGTCACCCAGCAATTGAACATCGACCGCATCGCACAAGCAGTGGGCGAGCAAGCGCTGCGCCTCGGCGACGCGGGCGCTGCGGGGGTGATGGACGCGAATTTGTACATCGGTGTCGCGCAGCAAGCCTTGCAGCTCATCGTTGGCGCTGCCGGTGATGGCGATCACGCTCATGTCTTGCTCATGCGCGGCCCCAAGAACCTCGGCCCATTGGCCCAAACCCGTTTGGCGCGAGTCAAAGATCAGCAGCAGATCGCCCGGGTGCCCATGTGCCTGTATCTGGCGCGTTAGGGCTGCCAGCTCCGAGCTGCTGCCATGGGCTTGGGTGTCCAGACTCCATGCGGCCAAGCCCGGCCTATCCTGCTCGAAGCGGCCGACCAGCAGAGCGGCCATATAGCTGGCGTCAAGTGCCGAAAGACCCTGGCCGCAGCACAGCACGCGGCCGCCGCCGGTGATGCCGTCCAGCAGCATTTGCGCGGCGCTGGCCAGCGGGCGTGACAGGGTCTCGGCGGCCTGATACAGCAGGTCGGCGCTCTCGAAGAATTGTTGTTGGATGCGTTGCTCTAGCATGGGGCGCGATCATAAGCGAGGGAGAGGTTCTCAGCCTCCGAGCTCAAATGCCGCCTGAATCCAGTCGATGGCTTCACCGTCTATCGCCAGCACATCGAAGCGGCAGGGCGGCGGACTGGCGATGTTCAAGAGGTAATGCTGCGCAGCAAAAATCAGTCGGCGCTGCTTGGCCGGCGTGACGCTGGCCGCTGCGCCGCCATGTGAGAGGCTGGCGCGGGCACGTACCTCGACGAACACCAGCGTGCCGTCCTTGTCGCCCAGAATCAGATCGACTTCACCGCCGCGCGCCCCCGGGCCCGCGGCGACCCGATAATTGCGCTCCACCAGGCGCAGACCGCGCTGCTGCAAGTAGCGCAGCGCCAGGTCTTCCGCCGCCGATCCGAGAATCTTGGGAGAGCCCCACTTGAACATAGTTGCCGATGCCTCCCTGCTGATGATGCAGGCCGCCGCCGCTGCGGCCGGGAGTCAGCAGTATCCCGCGTCCACGCTGTATGTGGTGGCGACGCCGATCGGGAATCTGGCCGACATCACGTTCCGCGCCGCCCATGTGCTGGGGTTGGTTGACGCGGTGGCTTGCGAGGACACCCGGGTCAGCGCCGGCCTGTTGCGCCATCTCGGCCTGCACAAGCCGCTTTTGAAGCTGCACCAGCACAACGAGCATGAGGCCAGCGCGAGCTTGGTGGAACGGCTCAAACAAGGCGAGCGCATCGCCTACATCAGTGACGCAGGCACGCCCGCTATCTCCGACCCCGGCGCGGTGCTGGTGGCTGCGGTGGCCGCAGCGGGCTTGCGGGTCTTCCCGGTGCCGGGTGCCAGCAGCACGGTGACGGCGCTGAGCGTGGCGGGCGACACGGTGGCGCAGGGCTTCGAGTTCGCTGGCTTCTTGCCGACCAAGGCGGCCGAGCGTCGCACGGTTTTGCTGACGCTATGTGGCCGGCCGCGCAGCCAGGTTTTGTTTGAGGCGCCGCATCGCATCAAAGCGGTGATCGAACTCTTGGCCGAAGTCTGTCCGGCGCAGAAGGTCACCGTCAGCCGCGAGCTGACCAAGCAGTTTGAAACCGTCCACACAGCCCTTGCGGCCGAGTTGCCGGCCTGGATGGCTGCAGATGCTCAGCGTGAGCGTGGCGAGTTCGTGCTGGTGCTGCATGCGCTCAAGCCGGAAGCAGCCTCTGAGGGCGAGCTGCCTGCCGAGGCGCTGCGCGTGCTGGCGCTGCTCAGCGCCGAGTTGCCCTTGAAGCAGGCGGTGGCGCTGGCTGCCGAAATCAGCGGCAGCTCGCGCAACCGGCTTTACGACTTCGCTTTGGCGCAGAAAAAAGCACGCGAGCAATAAGCGAGTTCGGCGCGCCGTCAGGGTTACTGAGGGGCCGTTGCCTAGCTCTTGCGGGCCCGATCCAAACGCGCCGCAGCCGATTTCATCTCCCCCGAAGCCGAGTGCAAGCTGCCGGCCTTTCCGAGGCCAAAGGCCGGCATATTGACGTAGATGTTCTCGTAGCTGCCTGGGCTGGCCGCATAGGTTTCATGCCAGATGCCGACCGAGCCATCGTCGCCTATGGCCTTGTTGAAGGCCGTCCAGGCCGGCAAGTGCGCGGCTTCACGGTTCTTGGCGTAGGCCAGCAGATGTTCCATCGAGCGCCAATACTGCACCATGATCAGGGTGCGAGAAAACCAGCTTTCGCCATGCAAGAAGCCCAGCTCGGGGTTCTTTTCGAGCTCGCTCAACATGCGCGGCATGGCGGCCGCCACCGGCCACCATTTGTGCACCTTAAGTGGCTTGTTGATGCGCATACCTATCATGAAGACGACGAAATCGCCGTCCAGTTTGGCGGTAAGGCGGGCGGCATTGATCATCATGCTGTCGCTCCTGCCGTTGCCCCTGCTGTCCCTGCTGCCACCCCTGCGGCAGGCATGCCGAGTGCGACCAGACTGTCTCGCAGCGCGGTGACCAGCCGCGTTTGAGGCGGCTCACCGATCAGCAAGCGCAGCTCGGTATCATCCAAACGGTGCGGCCGCAGCCACAGGTAGCGCATCTCGGCGATCGCGCGCCAGCTGGCGACGAATGGAGATCCGAGGCGAATCGCCAGCCAAGGCAAACCGCCTGCCTTCAAAGGCTGGCCCCAGGCTTGCTCCAAGGCTTGCTGCATGACTCGACCTTCGACCGAGTGGCCGGCGTAATGCAGGCGGTGATGGCCGCTCAAGTCATTGCGCTTTTCAGCGACGCGCACAAAGCATTCGGCCAGATCGGGCAGATAGGCCCAGGCATGGGTCTGGTCCAGCGGGCCGGGATAGATGAAACGGTCGCTTTTGAGTTTGGATGTCAGGGCCAGATCGAACCAACTGCCGGTCCCCGGTCCGCCAAAGAAATCACCGGCCCGCAGCACCACCGAATCCAGGCCCGGCTCGGCCGCCATGCGCGCCTCCATCGCTATGCGCAGGCCGGCTTTAGGGGTGTTGGCTCGCTCGGGTGTGTTAGGCGTCAGCAGGCTGGGCAATTCGTTGCCGAAGTTATAGACATTGCCGGGCAACATCAGCAAAGCGCCGAGTGCCTTGGCTGTTGCCTGCGCCGCGTCGGCCAGCGGCAGCAGCAATTGATGCCATTCGGTATAGGGCGGGTTCAAGGCGTTGATGACGACGCTGGCACCTTGTGCGCCCTTGAGCAGGGCGGCTCGGTCAAGCGCGTCGCAGTTCAGCGTGCGTACATTGGCGAGTTTGCTCAATTCATCTGGCAGCGGCTTACGTGCCTGTGCGATCACCTGCCAGCCGGCTGCGGCGAAGGTGCGCGTCAAACATTGGCCCAGGCGGCCGGCCGCACCAAGAATCAAAATGGAGGTTTGCATAGCGAGTCCTGCTGTTGTTATCACGATTGCTTGGGCTGCAGTTTGAGTCGCTTGAGGTCAATTCGGAAGTGGCTATCATGCAATTCAGGTATTCAAAAATGAATGGCGAGGCGTTGTGTGCTTGATTGGTCGCAGGTTCAGATCTTTTTAGGGCTGGCTGAAGCGGGCTCTTTGAGTCGCGCCGTGGGCTTGCTGGGTCAGAGTCAGCCGACCTTGAGTCGGCAGTTGTCGGCCTTGGAGGCCTCACTTGGCCAAAGCTTGTTCGAACGTCACCCGCGCGGCCTGAGCTTGACGGCAGCAGGCCAAGCGCTGCTGCCGGCCGCAAGGCGCATGCGCGAGGGGGCCCAAGAGCTGAGCATGGCTCTGGCGGCACGAGAAAAGAGCCTGGCCGGCACGGTGCGCATCACTGCCAGCGAGATCGTCTGCTGCTATTTTTTGCCTGAGTTCTTGGCGCAGATGCGGCTCGACCATCCGGAGATACAGCTTGAGTTGGTCGCCAGCGACGAGGTCGAAAATTTGCTGGAGCGCAGCGCAGACATTGCGCTGCGCATGGTGCGGCCCGAGCAAGGCATGTTGGTGGCGCGCAAGCTGGCTGACTGGCCGCTAGGGCTCTATGCGCACCGGCGCTATTTGGCCCGCCACGGCGTGCCGACGGTGGCAACCATGGGCCAGCACCAATGGCTGGGCTATGACCGTTCTGACCAGTTGCTGCGCGGCTTTGCGGCGGCAGGGTTTCCGGTGACGCGCGAGTTTTTCGGTTTGCGCAGCGACAGCCAAGTGGCGATATGGGAGGCGATGCGAGCCGGCTGCGGTATCGCCGTGGGGCTACAGCGTGCGGCAGCGCGCGATCCAGATCTTCAACAAGTGCTGCCCGAAATGCCGATACCGCCGCTGCCGCTGTGGTTGACCGCTCACCGCGAACTGCGTGATACGCCGCGCCTGCGTTTGGTGTTCGAGGCCTTGGCGGCTTGGGCCCTTGCGAGTCCATGATTTGCCTTCGAGCGAACTGGACCCGTCCCTCCTACAATGAACTCATGATTTCGCGCGAACCCACCCTTGCCCGCCTGGTAGCAGCCCGTAGCCAATTGCTGGAGCCTTACGGCCTCAGCGAGCCCTTGCTGGCCAAAGCGCTGCGGCTGATCACCGAGCACCGCGTCGACGACGCCGACCTCTACTTCCAGCACACACGCTCCGAGGGCTGGAGCCTGGAAGAGGGCATCGTCAAGAGCGGCAGCTTCAGCATCGACCAGGGCGTGGGCGTGCGCGCCGTGGCCGGCGAGAAGACCGCGTTTGCCTATTCCGACGATATCTCCGAGGCCGCCATCATCGATGCGGCGCTGACGGTGCGCTCGATTGCCGCCGCCGGCCAGAGCCGCCGCGTCAAGGTCCCCGCCAATCCCACCGTGTCGAAGAGCCGCTCGCTGTACGGCCCGGCCGACCCGATTGCCAGCCTCGACAGCACCGAAAAGGTTGCTTTGCTTGAGCGTGCCGAGCGCATGGCGCGCGGCAAAGACCCGCGTGTGGCGCAGGTGATGGCCGGCCTGGCCGCCGAGCATGAGGTGATCCTGGTGGCGCGTGCCGATGGCACCTTGGCGGCCGATGTGCGGCCGCTGGTGCGCCTGAGCGTGACGGTGATTGCCGAAAGCAACGGCCGCCGCGAGGTTGGCTCGGGCGGCGGCGGCGGGCGCTTTGGCCTGGCCTATTTCACCGACGAGATGATCTCCAGCTATGTCGATCAAGCCGTCAATGCGGCGCTGACGAATCTCGAGTCACGCCCGGCCCCGGCCGGCGAGATGACCGTGGTGCTTGGCCCCGGCTGGCCCGGTGTGCTCTTGCACGAGGCGATTGGTCATGGTCTGGAAGGCGACTTCAACCGCAAGGGTTCGAGCGCTTTTGCCGGCCGCATCGGCCAGCGCGTGGCGGCCAAGGGGGTCACGGTTTTGGACGATGGCACGCTGGCGGATCGCCGCGGCTCACTGAACGTCGACGACGAAGGTTGCGCCTCGCAGCGCAATGTCTTGATCGAAGACGGCATCCTGAAGGGCTATATCCAGGATGCGATGAATGCGCGCCTGATGAAGGTCGCGCCGACCGGCAACGGCCGACGTGAGAGTTATGCCCATGTACCGATGCCGCGCATGACCAACACCTATATGCTCGGCGGCGACAAGGACCCCAAGGAAATCATCGCCAGCATCAAGAAGGGCATCTACGCGACCAATTTCGGCGGTGGTCAGGTCGACATCACTTCGGGCAAATTCGTGTTCTCGGCCAGTGAAGCCTTCTGGGTCGAGAACGGCGAGATTCAGTACCCGGTCAAGGGCGCCACCATCATCGGCAGCGGCCCCGAGGCACTGACCCGCGTCACCATGATTGGCAACGATATGCAGCTCGACACTGGTGTCGGCGTCTGCGGCAAAGAGGGTCAGAGCGTGCCGGTCGGCGTCGGTCAGCCGACGCTGCGTATTGACGGCCTGACGGTCGGAGGCACGGCTTGATTGTTGCGCGCTAGCCGCAGTGCGGCTGGGCTGCAATATTCGCGTGCTACATTCAAGTCATGCCTACGCAAAAGTTTTATACATTCTTTTGGTTCTCATACCGCACCGGCGGCAGAGAGGCGAACGCGTAAACCAAAAACGCAAATCAAATTTCTGAAAACCGCCGGGTTCACCCCCGGCGGTTTTTTTTTTGCTCATCGAATCAGAATCAGAAAGACCGCCACGATATGAACGCCAAGAATGTGAAAGCTGAGGCCACCGCCGAACGCTGGTACTCGCCGCAGGACAAAACCAGCGAGACCGATGACCAGCGCATCGTCGACGTTACGCCGCTGCCGCCGCCAGAGCACCTGATCCGCTTCTTCCCGATTCGCGGCACGCCGATGGAACCGTTGATTGCTGGCACCCGCGCCAAGATCCGCAAGATCATGCAGCGCAAGGATGACCGTTTGCTGGTCATCATCGGCCCCTGTTCCATCCACGATCCGGCCGCCGCGATCGAGTACGCCCGCAAGCTGCAAGTGCAGCGCGAGAAATACGCCGACACGCTGGAAATCGTCATGCGCGTCTACTTCGAGAAACCGCGCACGACGGTGGGCTGGAAGGGCTTGATCAACGACCCCTACTTGGACGAGAGCTACCGCATCGACGAAGGCCTGCGCATCGCACGCCAGTTGCTGCTTGAGATCAACCGGCTGGGCATGCCGGCCGGCTCCGAGTTCCTCGATGTGATCTCGCCGCAATACATTGGCGACTTGATTTCTTGGGGCGCGATCGGCGCACGCACGACCGAAAGCCAGGTGCACCGCGAGTTGGCGTCGGGCCTGTCCGCACCGATCGGTTTCAAGAATGGCACCGACGGCAATATCAAGATCGCCACCGATGCCATCCAGGCCGCGGCCCGCCCGCACCACTTTTTGTCGGTGCACAAGAATGGTCAGGTCGCCATCGTCGAGACCAAGGGCAATAAGGATTGCCATGTGATTTTGCGCGGCGGCAAGGCGCCCAATTACGACGCCGAGAACGTGGCAGCCGCTTGCAAGGATCTGGCCGCGTCCAAGCTCGACACCACGCTGATGGTCGACTGCTCGCATGCCAATAGCTCCAAGCAGCATCTGCGGCAGGTGGATGTTGCGGCCGATGTGGCGGCGCAGATCAAGGCCGGCAGCACCAGCATCTTTGGTGTGATGGTCGAAAGCCATCTGATCGACGGTGCGCAGAAGTTCACCCCCGGCAAGGACGACGCTAAGAAGTTGGAATACGGCAAGAGCATCACCGACGCTTGCTTGGGCTGGGACGATTCGCTCAAGGTGATGGAATTGCTCAGTGATGCTGTAAAAGCGGCACGCGGCTGATTTCTAGGCCAGAATCGGCGCGTCACAAGCCCACAAAGGCCAGCGATGCGCAGTCTCGTGAAGGTCGTTTTTAGTCCGATTCAGCAGTTCGATTTGGTCGTTGACGAGGCCGAAGTCTTGAGCTTCGAAGCCGCCCGTCAATGGCTGGATGAGCAATTCATCCAGCATGATTGCGCGCCGATGCGGGGCACCGGCAAAGTCTTGCTGGCCGACAAAATCCTGGGCGTTGCCAGCACGGCTGGGCCGGCTGCTTTTGCAGATGCCGCCTGGGCACTCGACTTCGCGCGAGCCACCAGCAGCGCCTTGAGCAAGGCGCTGCTGCGGGTCGATGTGGCCAAGCGGACGCTGTCTTACTGAATTTATTGGCTGAGCTGCGGCGCAGGCAACTGCCAGCCGTAGTGCAGCGCCGCCAGTCGCAGCGCCACCACCGTCAACATGCCGGCAAAAAAGGCCAACTGGCGCGGCACCCCTAAGGCCCGCAGCAGCAGATAGGCGCTGATGCCACCGATGGCCGCACTCGCATAGATGTCGCGGCGCAGCAGCAGCGGGACTTGGCCCGTCATCAGGTCGCGCAGTACGCCGCCGCCGCTGGCGGTGATGGTGCCCAGCAGCACGACGACAAGGCGCGGCTTGCCGGCTTCCTCGGCGATCTCGGCACCGCATAAAGCAAACAAGGCCAGGCCCAGGGTGTCGGCGATCAAGAGGGCGCCATTGCCGGTCTGCAAGACCTGACCCCAGCCGCTGGCCATCTGCGTGGCCAGGGCGGTCAGCATTGCGGTCAAGCCGATGACCTTGATGTAGCGGGTGTCGCGCATCCAGAAGATCGGGTGCCGGCCCAAAAGCATGTCGCGCAAGGTGCCGCCGCCAATCGCCGTGATGGCGGCCAACACCAGCACGCCGAACAGATCGAGCCTGGCCTGCATCGCCGCCAGCGCGCCACTGATGGCAAAAACGGCCACGCCGGCCAGATCCATCCAGTACAGGACGACGCGCGCTTTGGGGGTCAGTGACTCATTGGGGGAATTGCTCATGGGCGGCATTCTGGCAGCGATACGGGCAAGCGATGCTGTCAGCGTGCAATAGGTCTTGAAGCCGGCCGAGACGACCCCACATCGGGTGCACGGGCGCAAGCTCAGGTGGGTGGTGGCGCAAGCCGACCGCTCATCACCGTTTTCAGCCATTTGAAAGAAGCACAAGCCATGACAAAGCAAACCCATGCCTTCCAGGCCGAGGTCAAGCAGATCCTGCACCTGGTCACTCATTCGCTCTACTCCAACAAGGAAATCTTCCTGCGCGAGCTGGTCTCCAATGCGTCGGACGCTTGCGACAAGCTGCGCTTCGAAGCGCTCGACAACGCCGCCTTGTTTGAAGACGCACCGAACCTGGAAGTACGCGTCAGCTTTGACGAGGCCGCCCGCACCGTCACCATCAGCGACAACGGCATCGGCATGAGCGAGGAAGAGGCGATCTCGCATCTGGGCACCATCGCCAAGAGCGGCACGCGTGAGTTCATGGCCAAGCTCGAAGGCGACCAGAAGAAGGACGCCAACCTGATCGGCCAGTTCGGCGTCGGTTTCTACTCGGGCTTTATCGTCGCCGACCGCATCACCGTCGAAACTCGCCGCGCCGGCGTGGCCGCCGATGCAGCGGTGCGCTGGACGTCGGAAGGCACCGGCGACTACGAAGTCGAGACCATCACCAAGGCAGGCCGCGGCACCGATGTGATCTTGCATCTGCGCGAAGGCGAGGAAGAATTCCTCAAGACTTGGCGCCTCAAGTCGGTCATCAGCAAGTATTCCGACCACATCTCCCTGCCCATCCTGATGCGCAAGGAAGAGTGGGACCCGGAGAAGTCCACCCAAGTCCTGAAGGACGAGTGGGAGCCGGTCAACAAGGCCTCGGCACTGTGGTCGCGCTCGAAGAGCGAAGTCACGCAAGAACAGTACGACGAGTTCTATAAGCAGATCAGTTACGACACCGAAGCGCCGCTGGCCCATACGCACAACCGCGTTGAAGGCCGCAGCGAGTACACGCAGCTGCTCTACATCCCCAAGAAGGCGCCGTTTGATCTGTGGAACCGCGACAAGCGCGGCGGCGTCAAGCTCTATGTGAAGCGTGTCTTCATCATGGACGATGCCGAGGCGCTGATGCCGGTCTACCTGCGCTTTGTGAAGGGCGTGATCGACTCGGCCGACCTGCCGCTGAACGTTTCGCGTGAGCTGCTGCAAGAAAGCCGTGACGTCAAGGCGATCCGCGAAGGCTCGACCAAGCGCGTCTTGTCGATGCTGGAAACGCTGGCCGACAGCGAAGATGCGGCCGAGCGCGCTAAGTACGCCGACTTCTGGAAGGACTTCGGCTCGGTCTTGAAGGAAGGCATTGGCGAGGATCACGCCAACCAGGAACGCCTGGCCAAGCTCTTGCGCTTTGCCTCGACGCACGCCGACGAGGGCGTCTCGCTGGCCGACTATCTGAAGCGCGCCAAGGACGATCAGGAAGCGATTTACTACATCACGGCCGACTCTCTAAGTGCAGCCAAGAACAGCCCGCAGCTGGAGATCTTCCGCAAAAAGGGCATCGAAGTGCTGCTGCTGGTGGACCGGGTCGACGAGTGGATGCTCTCGCATCTTTACGAGTTCGAAGGCAAGGCTTTGCAGTCGGTCGCCAAGGGCTCGATCGATCTGGGCAAGCTGCAGGACGAGGACGAGAAGAAGAAGGCCGAGGCCGACGCCGAGACCTTCAAGCCCTTGCTGGATCGTCTGAAGGAGACGCTCAAGGCCCGCGCCAAGGATGTGCGCGTGTCGACCCGCCTGGTCGATTCGCCCGCTTGTATCGTCGTTGAAGAGGGCGATATGAGTGGCCACTTGGCACGTCTGCTCAAGCAAGCCGGTCAAGCCGCACCTGTGAGCCTGCCGACGCTGGAAATCAACGCCGAGCATGCGCTGGTGAAGAAGCTGAGCAGCAGTGAGGCCCATTTTGACGACCTCGCTAACGTGATCTTCGATCAGGCTGTGCTCGCCGAAGGCGGCAATCTGGAAGACCCTGCAGCCTATGTGCGGCGCGTCAACGCGATGCTGCTGGGCTGATGGTTATTGACGGGGGCTATTTAAAGCCCTCGTCAAAGGCGATGTCGTCGTCTTTGAAGTTGTCCAGCACGACTTCATCCGCTGGCCGCATCGCCTCCAGTTGTTCATTCAGTTTGGCAACTTGGTCATGCCAGTAGTTGGGCGTGCCAAACCAGGGGAAGGCCAGAGGGAAGGCCGGATCGCCCCAGCGCTTGGCCAGCCAGGCGCTGTGGTGAATCATCCGCAGCGTGCGCAGCGGCTCGATCAGCTTGAGCTCGCGGCGGTCAAATTTGGCGACTGTTTCATAGCCCTCCAGCACACAGGCCAGTTGCTGTCGCGTGGCCAGCGCGTCGCCCGATAAGAGCATCCATAGGTCTTGTACGGCCGGGCCGGTGACGGCGTCGTCGAGGTCGACAAAATGGGGGCCGTGGTCGGGCGTCCAGAGAATGTTGCCGGGGTGGCAGTCGCCGTGCAAGCGCAGCAGTTGCAAGTCAGGAATTGCATCAAACGCGGCCTGAATGCGGTTCAAGCAGGCATTGACGACGGATTCCCAAGCGTTTGCGACTTCAATCGGCAGCGTCTTGTTGTCGAGTAGCCAATCTCGGGCGATCTGGCCTGGTTCTGCTCCAACCCAGCTCAAGCGGTGTTCAAACGGCCGTTGCCGGCCCACCAGATGCAGGCGCGCGAGCAGGCGACCTATCCAAGTCAACACTTCGGGATCATCTAGCTCCGGTGCGCGGCCACCTTGGCGCGGTGTGACGGCAAAGCGCTGATCGCCAAAATGGGCCAGCGTTGCCGGGCTGCCACTCAGTTTCAACTGACCCTTGATATCGGCAAGCGTCCAGGGTGCAGCCACCGGCACTTCCGCCGCGGCCAACTCCAAGGCGAATAGGTGTTCTTCGAGAATCTGCGCGTCGGTCCAGCGGCCGGGCCGGTAAAACTTGGCGACCGCAATCCGCCCATCTTCCAGATGCAACTGCAGCACGCGGTTCTCATACGAGTTCAGCTGTAGCATGCGGCCGTCTCCGTAAAGGCCGGCGGCGTCGAGGGCGTCCAGCATGAATTCGGGTGTCAGGTTGCCGAAGCTGCGATCGAGGTCTGGGGTCATTGAGTGGCAGAAAAAGAAACGGCGTCAGACCGACTGGCCTGACGCCCTAGTATCAGCGCAAATTTTCGCTGTAACGCTTAGCGAGGCAAGCGGCCACCATAGCGGGGGGAATCAACTACCAGACCGACGATGTCATTGGGCGCTTCATCGGGGTAGCGCGACTCGCCGCCCAAGGCTTCACCAAACGGCGTCACGCTGTGTGCGCCTGCGCTGCTATTGCGCGCCATGCGAGGCAGGTCGGGCCCTGCAGCAGTGTCAAAGCGGCTATCCGGCGCGAAGAAAGAGTCATGAAAAACGGCAGAGTCTTGCCAAAGACTGTTGCGACCTTTGGTGCTGGCCGCATTGCCGCCGGCAATCGATTGAGTACTCGCGCCGCTGCGGCGTGGAGTCGAACCATTGATGGGGCTACGCGCATTGATTGCACTGTGGGGCGCGGGAGCAGGTTGAGGGCCGCGCGAATTGCTGTTGCTGAAGGGCACCAAGAGCTGCAATTCGGCAGCGCTGGGCAAATTGTCGATAGCGCAGCGCAGATAGCGCACCCGGCAAGCGCCCAGCACCGATTGTTTGATTTGGAGGCCGCGCCCGGAAATACCGCGCTCGCTGTCCAGATCAACAGCGGCCAAGACGCGGCCGTTGGGGCTGCAAATCGCAAAAGTGACGTTAACAGCGCCCAGCAACTCAAACCAATAGCGCACTTCGCTGGCTTCGGTGGGCTGGCAAAACCGCACCATCGGCAGTTTGGCCAAAATCACATGGTGAGGCAGCGCTTCTTTGAGCAATCGGTAGACGCGGCGTTCGTCGGCGCTGAAGACTGGACGTGCCGTCAGCGCCCATTCGGTAGGCAGGGGCTTATTGGCGGCGTTCTTCGGGCGACGCAAGACCCATGCCGCAAGAAAGGCAAGCAGGCTGCTGCCCACGACCAAAGCGACTATCCACGGAATGGTGATTTGCATTGCCCTCGACCGCCATTTATTAGGTTTGCACTGTATGTCCAGCGCTTATGCGGGCAATGTAGCGCATCGTTGTGACAAATAGGCTTGGTAGCTACCCCCGGTTTGGGTGGTGGGCGGCCGAAAATTTTCTACAGCTTGGCGGCCTTGCCGGCCTCGCTGAACTTGGACTTCACCTCGGCCACGCCGTCGATGATTTGCCCAATGACACGCACATGGCGTTTGAACTGAAAGTCCAGTTCGGCCATATGGCGCTCAATGGCTTCGCCAACATGGGATGACACGGTGTCGGGCGGCAGGCGCAGCCAAGCTTCTGATTCCGAGCCGTCGCGTTCCACCGTCGCACCGGCGTTGCGTGCGATTTTGAGCATGGCGCCGTTCTCGCTCAGTGCATGGATGAAGAGCGTGTCGATGCCGCGGTTGCGTGCGTGTAGCGCAGCGCGCTCAAACAGGCGCGCGCCCAAGCCGCGGCCCCGAGCCTGACTCAAGACCGAAACCCCAAACTCGGCCATGGCGGGCAGGCCGGCGCGTTGCGGCTGTGGGGAGTAAGCCAAGTGCGCCATCGCAATGAGTTCGAGTTTGCGATTGAAGATGCCGAAAACTTCGTCCCGGTCAAAATCCATCGCCATCGCGTAGCGACTGATTTGATCGTCTCCCGCTGCATAGCCAAAGCGCAGGTAGCGGTCACGCTCGGTTAGCGCCAGCAAGTGCAAAGCAATCCGCTTGCGATGTTGCCGGCCCAGAGAGCGAATCGGTATCCAATTGCTCATGCGCTTCAAAGCGGCCGAGGGTGCCCATGCGGCAAGCGCACCGACGTTTGAACTTGCGGGTTCAGGCGGTGTTGTGCTGTTGCTTGGATTGGGCTTGGACTTCATGCGATGGTGCGAGGCTAGACGAGAGGCTGAATTATTGGTGTTAACCCTGATTTTAACCCAGAGCCGGCCAAAGCCAGCTCGGAGGTCGATTTGTGTCGCGGGCTTGCCGAGCCTAGTAATTTTCGGCGACATCCTGCTAGAATGGTCGGCTTTTCCGTATTTGGCTGCGGGGAAGAAGTTTTTGCGTTCGGCGTGAGAGGTTGCGAGAGCGGGGTAGTTGGAGCGGCATCAAGCTGCTTTGGCGGGCCTAGTTCCCAATAAGCAACACCGAGCGAAGTCGAAACGTTGGCCGGGCTTTTGCCTGGTGGGCGAAAGTAAATGGACGCAAAAATCTAAATCAGCCATCCGACCGCTGAGTTCCGTTTTGGAGCCAGCATTCGAAAGTAACTCATGAAGACCTTCAGCGCCAAACCGGCAGAAGTGACGCACGAGTGGTTTGTGATTGACGCCACCGACAAGGTGCTCGGACGTGTTGCCAGCGAAGTGGCACTCCGTTTGCGCGGCAAGCATAAAGCCATTTATACGCCTCACGTAGATACCGGCGATTTCATCGTCATCATCAACGCAGAAAAACTGCGTGTCACTGGCAACAAGGCCAATGACAAGGTGTACTACCGCCATTCGGGCTTCCCAGGCGGCATTCACGCCACGAAGTTCAAGGACATGCAAGCCAAGCATCCAGGCCGCGCGCTGGAGAAGGCTGTCAAGGGCATGCTGCCCAAGGGTCCTTTGGGCTACGCCATGGTGAAGAAGCTGAAGGTCTATGCCGGTGACACGCATCCGCATGCCGCTCAGCAGCCCAAGGCTCTGGAAATCTAAGGAACGATGATGATCGGAAACTGGAACTACGGTACAGGCCGCCGCAAGTCGTCGGTCGCTCGCGTCTTCATCAAGAAGGGCACTGGCCAAATCGTTGTCAATGGCAAAGCCATCGGTGACTATTTTGGTCGTCAAACCTCCATCATGATCGCCAAGCAGCCTTTGCTGTTGACGAACCATGGTGAGACTTTTGACATCAAGGTGAATGTTCATGGTGGTGGTGAGTCGGGTCAAGCCGGTGCATTGCGCCACGGCATCACTCGCGCGCTGATCGACTATGACGCAACTCTGAAGTCCGAACTGAGCCGCGCTGGCTTCGTGACGCGTGATGCGCGTGAAGTCGAGCGTAAGAAGGTCGGTCTGCACGGCGCTCGTCGCAGGAAGCAGTTCAGCAAGCGCTGATCCTGCTCGGTTTGCCGTCTTGGACTTGGTTCAGCGACGGCAAGCTCACAACAAAGCCGCTCCCGTTTACGAGGGCGGCTTTTTTTTGAATTGAGCATTTCGGCCTGCTCGCGAATAACCCTGTTCCAGTACGGGCTCGCCGAGCGTGGCATCATCCGAACACAGGTCAAATATTTGTCTTTTGTTTGCATGGACAATATCGGCCGAAGTGCAATTACATCAGGAATCCATATGAGCGCAGTTCTTGAATCTCCAGCGGCCGATGCCGATGCAATGCCCGTGCCCTTGATCTTCACCGATAGCGCCGCCGAAAAGGTGGCCGACTTGGTGGCCGAGGAAGGCAATCCTGAGCTGAAGTTGCGCGTGTTCGTGCAAGGTGGCGGCTGCTCTGGCTTCCAGTACGGCTTCACCTTCGATGAAGCGGTCAACGAAGACGATACACAGATGCACAAAAATGGCGTGACCCTGTTGATCGATGCGATGAGCTTGCAGTACCTGGTCGGCGCGGAAATCGATTACAAGGAAGATCTGCAAGGTGCGCAGTTCGTGATCAAGAATCCAAATGCAACGACGACTTGTGGCTGCGGATCGAGTTTTTCGGCCTGATCGCGGGCATTTGCCCTCAATAAAAAACCGCCAAATTCAGGCGATTTTTTTATGCTCAGGCCGGATAGAGGGCGCCCAATAGGCGTGGTCCCAGAGCGCCGGTTGCCGCAGCCAAGTTGCCCGGCAGCTGACGCAGATGACGCATGGCCAGCCAGGCAAAGGCCGCCGCTTCCACTTGCATGACCGGCAGCCCTCGCGCATCGCTGGTCATGACCTGTGTGTGCGGCAGCAGGGCCTGCAGCCGCGTCATCAACTGCGTGTTAAAGGCGCCGCCACCGCAGACCAGCAGTTCTGTGGTATTCGGGCTGTGCTGCAGAAGACTTTGCGCGATCGTCTGCGCGCTCAACTCCAGCAGGCTGGCTTGCACATCTTCCTGGCGCAGATCGGCGTGCTGCAGTCGGCTGTCCAACCAAGCCCGGTTGAACAGATCTCGCCCCGTGCTGCGCGGAGGCGGCAAAGTGAAGAAGGGCTCGGCAAGCAGTCTGTCCAGCAGCGCTGTCGAAACCTGACCCTGCGCCGCCCAGGCGCCGCTCGCGTCAAATTCGTGACCCAGATGTTCTTGGATCCAAGCGTCCATCAGGCAGTTGCCCGGCCCGCAGTCAAAGCCCAAGGTACTGCCGTCTGCACCCAGCAGGCTGATATTGCTGATGCCACCGATATTGACAACGGCAATGTCGCGCCCGACCTGGCCAAATTGCGCCCGGTGAAACGCCGGTACCAGGGGGGCGCCTTGCCCCCCGGCCGCCACATCGCGGCTGCGCAGATCACAGGCCACGGCCACGCCGCTTTGCTCCGCCAGTAAGGCGCCGTTCAAGAGTTGTGTGGTGTAGCCACAGCCATCGAACTCGCCGGGTCTGTGCCTGACGGTCTGGCCGTGGGCGCCGAGCGCCGCCACCTGCGCCGCTTGGATGCAGCAGGCCTCCAGCAGCTGAGCGACCACATCGGCATAGGCGCGCGCCACCGCATTGCCGGCCAGCGCGGCCCGGTGTAATTCATTGTCGCCAGGACTGTTGAGTGCCAGCAGCTCGTCTCGCAGCGGTTTGCTGAAGGGTTGATGCAGGTGGCCTAGCACTTGCATGGCTGTGCCGTCTGCTGGGAATCGCGCCAATAGCGCGTCCACTCCGTCCAGCGAGGTGCCGGACATCAAGCCAATGAAGAGCTCGCTACTCATCTGCGGCGAGCCGCCTATGGGTTTCAGTCTGCGCCGCTGACGCCGCCGTCCATGGTCTGAGCGACGCTCAGCTGCGTCTTCACGCTGGCGACGGTCTGCTTGAACTGCGTGCGAGCGTAATTGGGCAGAGTGACGGCTTCCGAGGCGCGTGCGATTGCGCGCGGGTCTTGGTGGCTGCCCTTGACGCGGAATTCAAAGTGCAGATGCGGGCCGGTGGCCCAACCCGTTGCGCCGACGGCGCCAACTTTCTGGCCCTGTTCAATGCGCTGACCCTTCTTGACGTCGATGCGGCTCAGGTGAGCGTAGACCGTTGTGCGATCGCCGCTGTGGCGAACATGGACGACATTGCCGAAACCATTTTGCCAACCGGCAAATTCGACCGACCCATCTCCGACGGTACGCACGGGCGTCCCGGTGGGGGCGCCGTAGTCAACGCCGAGGTGCTGGCGCCAGGTTTGATGAATCGGGTGAAAGCGCATCGAGAACCCGGAGGTCACGCGCGAAAACTCCATCGGGCTGGCCAAAAAGGCGCGGCGCTTGCTTTGACCGTCAAAGCTGTAGAAATTGCCCTTGCCGGTGGCGTTGTCTTTGAACCAGACGGCCGAATGGGTGCGCCCGTTGTTGATGAATTCACCTGCGATCAGCCGGCCCGCGAAGTTGTCCCAGCTGACGTTTTCGCCGTCGGCGGTCATGCTTTCATAGACGACGGAAAAACGGTCACCCTTGCGCAGCTCGCGGTGGAAGTCGATCTCGCCCGAGAACATATCGGCCATCTGAGAAGCGATCGCATCTGGGATACGCGCCTCGTCGGTAGCAGCGAACAGCGAGCTTTGGATGCTGCCGCTGCCCAAGCGAATTTGTGCCTGCAGCGCTGCCGTTTCCAGCTTGGAGACAAAGCCCTTGCCTTCGCGTGTGATGCTCAGACGGCTGAAATGAGTCGCTTGCTGTTCAGCCTTTTCGGCCGGAAAGCGCACCACCATTGTTTGAACAATGCCCGAGGCATCGGCCGTCAATTGCACCGACTTGCCAGCGCGGCCTTGCAGCGTGCGCCGTGCCAAAGGGTCGTTGCGCAAGAACTGGGCGGCAGCAGGGTCAAAAGCGCCCAGGCGTTTGAACAGGCTCTCGACGGTGTCGCTGCTGCGAGTCAATTCGCTGCGGCTCAGGCCAATCTGATGTTCGGCCAAGGCTGAAAGCTGTGCGTCTAGGTCATTGGTCTGCACCAACTCCGCCAGCGTGCGCTGAGGCAGGTCGCGTGCATCGGGTGCGAGCGGTGCAATACCAAAGGCGGTCACGGCGAAGCCGGTCAACAAACCCACCACGGTGCCGGTCAGCGCGCGTGGGTGGCGAGCGGCAAAGGCGTCGGCTCGCGCAAAGGCCTGGGCCGCGGCCACTTTCACTTCAGTCATCCGGTCGGTCACGTTGCAGAATCCCTCGTTGCTCAGTCAGTGGCGATAGCCGATGCTGGCTGACAAAAAGCGGCGCATCTTTGTTCGAGTCGCGTCCACTAGAATTGGTGTCTTTGCTGCCGCCCCCCTACTTTTGGGGGTGCCGGCTTCAAGCTAGGCGCGAGTATACCGAGTTGATCGGCGCGTCAAACTCTAGAAAACCCCATATATCAAGGCTTTAGCCGAGGCTCGACTGCTGCTATGTCCGAAATCCGAACTTCCGTGACACCTGCTTTTCCCGTCACCGACCGCGTCCGCGAAGCCTTTGCCGTCAGCAAGCGCGCCTGTGATGAGCTTTTGCCCGAAGCCGACTGGCTGCAAAAGCTGGCCAAATCCGAGGCCACCGGCGTGCCGCTGCGTATCAAACTGGGTCTCGACCCGACCGCGCCCGACATCCACCTTGGTCATACCGTGGTGCTCAACAAGCTGCGCCAGTTGCAGGATTTGGGCCATCAGGTGATTTTTCTGATCGGCGACTTCACTTCGATGATCGGCGACCCGTCAGGCCGCAACGCAACGCGCCCGCCGCTGACGCAAGAGCAGATCAAGGCCAATGCCGAGACCTATTACGCCCAGGCCAGCCTGGTGCTGGATCCGGCCAGGACCGAAATTCGCTACAACTCCGAGTGGAGCGACCCGCTGGGCGCACGCGGCATGATCCAGTTGGCGGCCAAATACACGGTGGCGCGGATGATGGAGCGTGATGATTTCACCAAGCGCTTCGCCGCGCAAACGCCGATCTCGGTGCATGAGTTTTTGTATCCGCTGATGCAGGGCTATGACTCGGTCGCCTTGAAGAGCGATATCGAGTTGGGCGGCACCGATCAAAAGTTCAATCTTTTGATGGGTCGGCATCTGCAGCAGGAATATGGCCAAGAGCCGCAGTGCATCTTGACCATGCCGCTGCTGGAAGGTCTGGACGGCATCGAGAAGATGTCCAAGTCCAAGAACAACTACATCGGTATCAGCGAGCCGGCCAACAGCATGTTCGCCAAGGTCTTGTCGATCAGCGATGTCTTGATGTGGAAATGGTTTGCGCTATTGAGTTTCAAGAGCGAGGCCGAGATTGCGGCGCTGAAGGCGGAGGTCGACGCGGGGCGCAACCCCAAAGAAGCCAAGGTCTTGCTGGCCAAGGAAATCACGGCGCGCTTCCACAGCGCCGAGGCGGCCGATGCGGCGGAGGCCGATTTCAACAACCGTGCGCGCGGCGGTATTCCGGACGATATTCCTGAAGTCACGCTGAGCGGTGCGCCTTTGGGCGTCGGCGCGATGCTCAAAGCGGCCGGCTTGGTCGCCTCGGGCGGTGAGGCCACCCGCATGATCGAGCAGGGCGGCGTCAAGATCGACGGCGTCACCATCAGTGACAAAGCCTTGAAACTGGAAGCCGGCAGTTTTGTCGCTCAGGTGGGCAAACGCAAGTTTGCCCGTGTAGAGCTCAGTTAAGGCATTTTGATCGGCCGGGGATAGGCGCCAGGCTTTGGCATGACCTTAGGCTTGGAGGCCATCTCATGCTTCAGATGGGCGATCGCCGCATCCAGCTGCGCGTCGCCACCCAGGAAGGTGGCGCGTGGTGGGTTGTCCACCTCAATGTCCGGCTTGACGCCTATGCCCTCGATGATGAATTGACCATCGGCCGTCATCTGGCCGCTCTCGGCTGCCCGCATGATGCCGTTGTCCAGCAAGCGGTTCTGATCCGACAGCCAGACGCCCGCGCCCGAGGTCGTCTTGCCTATCACCGGTGCCAGCCCTAGGCGCTTGATGCCCTCGGCAAAGGTCTCGCCGTCGGAGTAGGTCTCCTCGTTGGCCAGCACCACCAAATGGCCCCGGAAGGCGTGCTGCATATTCGAGCTGGCCGGCGGCGCGCCTTCGGGCGAGCGGCGCTGCCAGAAGGCCCAGGCGCGGCGCATGAGCTTCTCCAGAATCCAGCTGTCAATATTGCCGCCGCCGTTGAAGCGCACATCGATGATCAGCCCCTCGCGGTCGCTGTGGGCATAGAACTCGCGGGCAAAGTCGGCAATATCCTCTCGCCCCATCGCGCGCAGATGCAAATAGCCGATGCGGCCGTCCGAGGCGGCCTCGACGGCGCGTGCGTGTGCGTAGCGCCAGTCACCAAAGCGCAATTGCTGTTCGCGCCGCTGCGCCACCGGGGTGACGACGGCCTGCTTGTCTTTGCCATCAGTGCTAAGCAGTTGCAGCAGCACCTGCTTGCCAGCCTGGCCGCGCAGCAGCTCGGAGGGATGGGCGGCGTCCAAGGCCTTGCGGCCATTCACGGCGGTGATCACATCGCCGACCTGGATGCTGACGCCCGGCGCGGCCAAGGGCGAGGCCTCGCTCGGCAGCTCCGGGTCGCTGCGGTAAATCTGCTCGACGCGCCAGCCGTTCGAGGCGCGCGTAAGCCGGGCGCCCAGACCCGCCAATCCAGGTGCAGCGGGCTCCTCGGCGGCAGCCCGCACATCGCCGGCACCCACCTGGCTGTGCAAGGCGCTCAACTCGCCGACCATCTGCGCCATCAATTCGGCCAGCTCAAGGCGGTCGGTCACGCGCGCCACCAGCGGCTCGTACTTGGCCCGCATGGCCTGCCAATCGACGCCGTGCATCTGCTTGTCGTAGAAATAGTCGCGTTGCATGCGCCAGCCGTCGGCAAACATCTGCTGCCACTCCAGCTTGGGGTCGGTGGCAATCTGCCAATCGCTCCACTTGATTTGAAACTTGGCCGTCTCGGGTGGTAACTTGGCTGTCGCCTCGACCAGCAAGATCTCCGCCGCCGCGCCCGGCGCCGCTGCGCGCACCAGCATCAACTTCTTGCCGTCGGCGCTGAGTTCGAACTCGCGCACATCGGAAGCGACCGTTTCGGGCGAGGCTCCCAGCCGGTCGATGGTGACCGTCTTCAGGCTGCTCTTGCGCTCGGGCGAGCTGCTCGCTTCGCTTTCCAGCCACCACAGGCGCTTGCCATCAACGCGCAGCTCGCCGTAATTGGCCGCAGGCAGCGGCAGCTCAAACAAGCGCTCGGCCAGGCCGGCCCAAACGATGGCGGGTTTGGAGGCTGGTTTGGCGTCTGCCTTGATGTCAGGTTTGGCCTCCGCTTTGGCTTCACTCTTGGCTTCACTCGGGGTCAACTCATCCCGGGGGGCGAAAGGGAAGCTCTGGCCCGGCTGCAGGGCTAGTGCATAGAGCTTGCCGCGCTTGTCAAAGAAGGGGCCCATATTGCGGTCGCCCCAGGGGCCGCTATTGCCGGTGACCGAGAAGTTGCGCTGAGAGGCGAAATAGAGCCAGCGCCCATCGGGGCTGAAGGCCGGCGCTGCGCTTTCATAACGATCACTGCTGACGGTGTGGGTCTTGCCGTCCGCGACGCTGTAGAGCCGCAGCTGAGCCCGTCCGACCGCGCGCAGCGGCTGCGTGAAGGCGAGCGCTTGGCTGTCGGGCGACCAAGTCAGGTGCTCGATGTCTGCGGCCAGCTTGTCATGGCCGATCAGCCGGGTGGCTGCCGTGCCGCTGGCCTTCAGATCGGTCAGGAACAAGTGCCCTTCCTTGTCGGTATGGGCCAGGTAGCGGCCATCGGGCGAGGGCTGCAGATCGCTGCGCTGAGCGGTGGCCCCAAAAGTGATTTGTTCGCCGCCACCCAGGCCGTCGGCGGGCAAGCGCCAGACCTCGCGCTCGCCGCTGAAGTCGCACAGCGCAAACACCTGGCTGCTGTCGGCGCTGAACACGCTCTTGTGGCAGCGGCTGGCGGCCGGCTGCACCAGCTCGGCCCGGCGCAAGTTGCCGGTGCCTTGCGTGGCTAGGCGGCCGCGGCTGGCCAAGAGCACGCGCTCGCCGTTCGGGGCCAGCGTGGTGCCGGTCAGAAAGTCTTGCGGCTTCTTGATCCAGCGTTGGCGCTGCTGGTCAAAGTCACCCGTCAAAGTGAGCTTCAAGCGCTGGCCCTGGTCGGCTGTGGCCGCTTCCAAGTCGAGCAAGTAGATGTCGGCACCGACCGCGACGCTGACGCGCGTGCCGTCGATCGAGGCATGGCGAATGTCCCAACCCTTGAAGCGGCTGTGCTGGCGCAGGTCCTGGCCCTGTGGGTTGACCGACCAGAGATTGACGGTGCCGTCGCGGTCGGACAAAAAGGCGACCCGCTCACCCGTGGCGCTGCGGTAGGGCAGCGGCCGAGAGTCGTTTGCACCCTCGGCAAGCAGCGGCCGGGCTTCGGCGCTGCCGCTCAAATCCATCGTCCAGAGCCGCGCGATCGCACCGCCCCGGTATTGGCGGGCGTTGTCGCCGCGCAGGCCGTTGCGGGTGAAATAGAGCTGCTTGCCGTCGGCGCTGAGCGCGCCGTCGCTGGCCTGGCCCACCGGCAAGGCGCGGCGCTGTGCGGTCTTGGGGTCCACCGCATAGAGCTGATTGATCGGTTGGCCCGATTGCGAGGGGCCGCTGTAAATCACTTCGCCGGCCGGGCCGAAGCCCCAGACCTTCTGGGCCGAGCCTTCCCAGCTGAGTCGTTTGGGCACACCGCCTTGGATGGGCATGATGTAGACATCGGCGGGGCCGTCGTACTGGGCCACAAAAGCAAGCCATTGGCCGTCGGCCGACACGGCGGGCATGCTCTCGGCGCCGGGGTGCGTGGTCAAGCGCTCGGCCCGGCCGCCGTCGGTGGCGGCGCGCCAAATGTCACCCTCGGCGACCAGCAAGAGCTGGGTACCTCGCAACGCCGGCTGGCGATAAAAACCTTCGGTCTGTGCCTGGGCCGGCAATTGCAATGCGACCAAACAGGCCGCCGTGAGAAGACGCAATTTCATCAAGCAATTCCTTGTGGGAGGATGTGTGCGGCGGCGCTGGTGGCGCAGCCGAGGCATTGTCAGCGATTCGAGATGCCCGAGGTGACGTGGCCTGCCGGTACATGGGGCGCGGCGTTAGCGACATGACCGGCCTGGTCATCGAAGAAGAAATCGGGCTCGAACTCGCGCAGGAATTCGCCCTTGGCAAGGCCGCCCAGGAACATCGCCTCATCAACCTCTATCTGCCAGTTCATCAGCGTGCGGATGGCGCGTTCATGCGCCGGCGCGCTGCGGGCCGTTACCAGCGCCGTGCGCACCCGCATCGGGCCACTCGGGTTTTGCTGCAAACGCTGCAAGGCTTCGAGCACCGGCTTGAACGGGCCGGCCGCCAGCGGCGTGTTGGCGTGTGTGGACTCGTGACTTTGGAAAGCAGACAGGCCATCGCGCTGGAACACCTGTTCGGCTTCGTCGGAAAACAGCACGGCGTCACCGTCAAAGGCGATGCGCACTTCAAAGGGATGCTCTCCCGAGGCTCGCGCCGACAGCGGCAGCACCCGTGCTGCGGCCACGCCGGCGGCCAGCGCGGAGCGCACGTCGGCTTCGTTGGTTGACAAGAAAAGCTGCGCCTTCAAGGGCCGTAAGTAACGCCAAGGCGACTCGCCACGGGTGAACACACCGCGTTGTATGCCCAGGCCGAAATGCGCCGCCGAGCGGAACACCCGCATGCCCGAAACCGGGTCATTGCGTGACAGCACGACGATCTCGACCTGAGGCCGCTCCTGCGAGTTGAAGGCCAGCAACTTGTTGACCAGCGAAAAGGCCACGCCAGGCTTGGCCGGCAGGTCGAGCCGACTTTCTTGCAAGGCCATATAGGCGCGGTCATCGCCGGCCTCGAACAGTTCGTTCTCTTCTTCAAAATCAAACAGCGCGCGGGACGAGATGGCGACGACCAACTGCCCGTCCAGATTGGCTGCCATGGTTTACTTGACCCAGGTGTTCAACTGGATGATAGGCATCAAGACGGCCAAGACAATCATCAAGACGATGGCTCCCATCACCACAATCAGAATCGGCTCCAGCAAGGTGGCGGCAGCCATCGA
Organism: Roseateles albus; assembly: GCF_028595345.1. NCBI lineage: Bacteria > Pseudomonadati > Pseudomonadota > Betaproteobacteria > Burkholderiales > Sphaerotilaceae > Roseateles > Roseateles albus. The sequence continues at coordinate 147,555 of NZ_JAQQXT010000004.1, forward strand.
GCGGCGTTGCACCTCGACGCTGAGCTGCTTGGCGGCACGCTCCAGCATCTGCGGCAATTGCCCGGTCTGCTCACCCAGTCGGGCGAACATCGCCAGGATGCCGGGGAAACGCTTCTTGCCGGCCAAGGCCGAGCCCAGTGGCGCACCTTCGCGCACCTGCACCAGCGCGTCGAGCGCGTCGGCCCGCATCGCGCGGTTCGAGAGCGTCTCGGCCGCCGCCTGCAAGGCTTTCAAAATCGGCACACCGGCGCCTGCCAGCATCGCCAAGGTACTGGCAAAGCGCGCCGCGTTGTAGCCGCGCGCTAGCCGCCCCAGCAGCGGCACTTGCAAGACGCCGGCATCAAAGCGCTGCCTGAAGGCTTCGCCGCGCAGCGCCGCCGACAAGCCCATGCCGCCGGCGACCAGGGTCAAAATCATCAGCCAGCCCCACTGCCGCACAAAGGCGCTGATGGCTAGCATGGCGACCGTCAGAAACGGCAAGGCCCGCTTGGAATTCGTGAACACGGTTGCGATCTGCGGCACCACATAGGTGACCAGAAAGATCACGATCATCACCGAGATCAGCGACACGATGGCCGGGTAGGCCATCGCACCGACCAGCTTGCCGGACAGGTCTTGGCGCTCCTCCAAATCGTCGGCAAGCTTTTCCAGCACGTGGCCGAGCGCGCCACTTTGCTCGCCTGCCGCGACTACGCCGCAGAAGACCTCGTCGAACTCGCGCGGCGCCGTCGCCAAGGCGCGTGCAAACGAAGCGCCGGCATTGACCTCGGCCTTGAGTTGCGATAGCAACTCGCGCTGACGGGCGTCCTCGCATTCGTCGGTCAAGGCAGTCAGCGCCCGCTCGACGGGCAGGCCGGAGCCGACCAGACCGGCCAACTGCCTTGTCCAAACGGCCAAAGCCGTTGCATTGAAGACCCGCCTGGTGAAGCGGCTGCCGCTGGCCTGGCCATGCTGCTGCACCGTCTGTAGGGTCAAGGGCACCTGGCCTTGCGCGCGCAAGAGCGCTCGCGCGGCGCGCGGCGTATCGGCCTCGATCAGGCCGCTGACGCTGCGCCCGGAGGCGTTGAGGGCTTCGTATTTATAGGCCGGCATGTTTTCTATTCACGCGTGACCCGAATCACTTCTTCGGCGGACGTAATGCCGGCCGCCACCAGGCGAGCACCGTCGTCGCGCATCGAGCGCAGCCCGCCCGCTTGCGCCGCCGCCAGCAATTCGCTCTCGGCCGCTTGGCTGTGAATCAGTCCACGCACCTTGTCATTGGCGATCATCAATTCATAGACGCCGGTGCGGCCCTTGTAGCCGGTCTGGCTGCAGGCATCGCAGCCAACGGGATGGTAGTGGCCATGTTCATCCGCGCGTTTGCACACCGGACATAACTTGCGAACCAAGCGCTGCGCGAGCACGCCCAAGAGGCTGGAGCTGAGCAAGAAAGGCTCTATGCCCATATCGGTCAAACGTGTTACCGCGCTCACCGCGTCATTGGTGTGCAGCGTGGCCAGCACCAAGTGGCCGGTCAGCGAGGCCTGGATGGCGATTTGTGCGGTTTCATGGTCGCGGATTTCGCCGATCATGATGACGTCCGGGTCCTGCCGCAGAATCGCGCGCAGCGCCTTGGCGAAGGTCAGGTCGATCTTGGCATTGACCTGTGTCTGGCCGATGCCGCCCAGCTCGTATTCGATCGGGTCCTCCACCGTCAACACATTGGTCGTGCCCGTGTCCACCGTCTGCAAGGAGGCATAGAGGCTGGTGGTTTTGCCGCTACCGGTAGGTCCCGTCACCAAGACGATGCCGTGCGGCTGCTGCACCAGGCGCTTGAAGCTGCTCAGCACATCGCCGCTCATGCCTAAGCCCTCGAGCGTGAATTTCGATTCACTCTTGTCCAGCAGTCGCAACACGGCTCGCTCGCCATGCGCCGAGGGCAACGTCGAGACGCGCACATCGATGGCGCGCCCGCCGATGCGCAGCGAGATGCGGCCGTCTTGCGGCAAGCGCTTCTCGGCGATATCCAACTCTGCCATGATCTTCAGGCGCGAGATCAGCGCGGCATGCAGACCACGGTTGGGTTGCACCACCTCGCGCAGCGTGCCGTCGACGCGAAAGCGTACCGAGCTGGCGCGCTCATAGGGTTCGATATGGATGTCGCTAGCGCCATCCTTGGCGGCCTGTGTCAGTAATGCGTTAAGCATGCGGATGATGGGGGCGTCGTTGGCGGCCTCCAGCAAGTCCTCAACCGCCGGCAAGTCCTGCATCATGCGGCTCAGATCGACCGCGCTTTCGACCTCGCCGATCACCACCGCCGCGCTCGACTCAGAGCCCGCATAGGCCGCGTTGATGCGCTCGCTCAGGGTGCTGCGAGGTTCTTGCTCGAAGCGGTCAAGGACGTAGAGCCGCTGCACCTCGGACAAGGTGGCCAAGCTGACCTCGGGCGGCGCCCACAGCACCAGGGTGCTGCCGTCGTCTTCCAGCAGCACGGAATTGGCCTTGGCAAAGGCGTAGGGCAGGGGGTGGCGGATGGCCATCGGATATCAATCTAAAAGGATGGGCGATCAGGGCTGCTGCTGTGGCTGCGGATCAACCACGGCCTTGGGCGGCTTCATGCCTTCGGAGGCTGAAGCCGAACCCGGCAGAGCCGGCAACACCGGCACGCCGGTATCGGGCAGCACAAAGCTGGGGGCCGGCTGAGATTTTTGTTGCACAGCGCGAATCGACTCGTAGCGATCCAGCGTCATCTGGTCGGCTGTTTGCTGGTCACGCATCACCACCGGGCGCAGGAAAACCATCAAATTGGTCTTTACCCGCTTGCGGTTCTCGCTCTTGAACAGCGCACCCACCAGCGGCAAATTGCCCAGTCCAGGCACCTTGTCGTCACCGTCGCTGTATTCGTCCTTGAGCAGGCCGCCCAGCACAATCGTCTGTCCATCGTCGACCACCACGGTCGTTTCGATCGAAGCCTTGTCGGTGGTCGGCCCCAGGCTGGAGGTGCCCGGCACCACGGCGGAGTTTTCCTGGAACACCGTCATGCGCACAGTCCCGTTTTCACCGATCTGGCTGCGAATGCGCAGCGTCAGGCCGACGTCCTTGCGATCAACGGTTTGAAAGGGGTTGACTGCGCCGCCGGCGCTGCCGGTATTTGAGAAGGATCCGGACAGAAAGGGCACGTTCTGGCCGATCACGATCTTCGCTTCTTCATTGTCCAGCGAGACCAGATTTGGCGTTGACAACACATTGGCGCCGGCCTGTGACTCCAGGAAGTTGGCGATCGCGCCCAGCGTGTAAAAGCTGCCCAGCTTCTTGAGGAATCCTAGATTGAAGCCCATGGGCGCGGGGCTCGCCGTAAGCGCCTTCCCAACGCCTTCTCGGCCGCCTGCTACCGCCAAGGAGCCATTGATGATATTGCTCGATCCAGTGCCGAAATTGGTGCCCACGCCCGTAATGACGCTGTCCCCCTTGTCGCCAAACAGGTTCTGCCATTGCACGCCGAATTGCGCCGCCTTGCTGGCATCGACCTTGACGATCATGGTTTCGACATAGACCTGCGCACGGCGCGAATCCAGTTGGTCAATGACGCCACGGATCTGGCGGTAGAACGGGCCTGAGGCCGTGATGATCAGCGAGTTGGTGGCCGGATCGGCCTGTACAAAACCGCCGGTCGAGGGACCTTGGCTTTGCGCCACCGGCGTGGTGGCCGCCGTGGAGGGGCCGCTGTTATTGCCCTGGCCCGCGCCGGTCAGCGCGGAGCCACCCAGATTGCTGCCGATGCCGCCGCTGTTGCTGCCGCTGCCCGAGGCATTGCCCAAACCGCTGCTTGCGCCGCTCGCTCCACCGGACCCGCCCGCAAAAGCAGCCCTGAGCACGGTCGCCAGCTTGGTCGCGTCTGCATTCTTCAAATAGACCACATGGATATTGCTGCCGGTGCCGCCGTCGCTGGGTGGCTGATCGAGCTTGTCTATCATGCCGCGCGCCATCGCCATCCGAGCCGGATTGGAGGCGCGCAGGATCAAGGCATTGCTGCGTGGGTCGACCAGCACACTCAAAGACCCGCCGGCTTGGCCCGGCACTGCAGCCGCACCGCCGTCGGCCAACTTTTGCACCAAGGCGGCCAAGTCCGAGGCGACCGCATGCTTGAGCGGCACCACCTCGAGGTCTGTGCTGCCCGGTGTGTCCATGGTGGTGATGATGCGGCCCAGGCGCTGCAGATTCTCCGCGTAGTCGGTGATCACCAGGCTGTTGTTGCCCGGATTGGCGTTGATGGTGTTATTGGGGCTGATCAGCGGCCTCAACACGGCCACCAGATTGTTGGCGTTCTCGTGGTTGAGGCGGAAGATCTGCGTGATGATTTGATCGCCACGCACATTGCTGGCGCCAACTGCGACCGAGCCCGCCTGCAGCTTGGCATCGGCTTCGGGCACGACCTTGTACATGCCGGTGTTCTCAACCACCGTGAAGCCCAGGCCGCGCAACGCCGCCAGGTAGTTCAGGTAGGCCTCGCGCACGGTCAGGGGTTGCTCGCTGTAGAGCGTGATCTGGCCCTTGACGCGCGGGTCGATGATGAACTGGCGATCCATCATCACGCCGATGGCGCGGGTGACGGCCTCGATGTCGGCATTGACGAAGTTCAGTGTCACCGGCGTTTGGGCCTTCAAGGCTGGGCCGCGTGTGCGATTGCTGGTCTGCGGCAAGCCGCTCGCGGGCTGAGCCCAAGTGGGGTTGACCAAGGCCAAAGCCAACAGCGAGAGTCCAGCCTGCCGAGCTCGGCGCGCAATTTGCGGGCGCATTTTCATTGTCATCCGATCGAAATGACGGAGCGCGCGCCTTGGCGGCGTCCGATGATATTCAGTAAGTTATTCAGGGCCGCTTCGCGTCCCGGTGCTGCCGATGCCTCGCCCAGAAAGCGGGCCTTGCCTGCCCCCATGGTGCCTTCGCCTGACAGTAGCAGGGCGCCGTCCAGCGTGATCAATGTGAGCGTGCTGATGCCTGCCTTGGACTCATCGCTGCTTTGCGCTGCCAGCGTGAAACGATAGCTGCCCAAGGGGGCCAGCGTGGAGATGCGCGAGGATAAATTGATCAGATCCAAGTCCAGTTGACCAAACTGGCGCCAGCGCCCTTGCACCCACTCCAGTTTGAAGTCCCGTGCAGTCAAACGGATAGAGCCGCCCAGCTGCAAGGTGTTCCAAGGCGTGCCCAGGCCCGCCAGCAAGCCGGCCGGCCAGCGAGCCAGCCAATCCGCATGGCTGATCAGCGCGACCTCAAACCGACCCCAGCCGGGCCGAATCTGCAGTTGCAACTCGCCATTGATACAGCAGTCTTGGCTGGCTTTCAATGCCAGCGCCATGCCTTGCACATGCATGGACCAGCGCAGCCGGCCGGGAAGCAGACTGGCGTCGCGGCTGTCCAGGCCGCCGGTCAAGACCAGCACGCCGCTGCCGTTCCAGATGCTGCCGCGGGTGTCGGTGATCAAGACATGGCCATTGCTGGCCGAGGCCACGCCATGGGCCAACCAACTGGCCGGCGCAAACATGATCAATGAAAGCAGACCACCGAGTACGGCGCCGGCGATGCTCCAGCGCAAATTGGTTTGGGTGCGGCCGCGCCAACTCGGCTCAATCTGACGCGAGTCTTGCCATTGGGTTGGTGCCAACTCGGTCAGCGGCGCCTCGTTGCGGCGGCGCCGGCTGAACCATGATTTCATCGAGAAGGCAGTCATGGTGCGGCTCCGCTGAGCATCAGCACGATGGTGCCGGTATAGCCATTCGGGCTGCGTTGCAATTTGGCTTCCAGCGGCCGGGCGCGAGCGGCGCTGCGTACTTCGCCGAGCCAAGCCTGCAGAGGCTCCGCACCGACGCCGTTGACGCTCAACACCGCCCGGTCGCCGTTGACGCTGAGCTTGGCGGCCGGACCGAGATGCTCGCTGGCTGCTTGCAAGGCCTGGGCGGCGAGGGCGATCGGCACGGCCGGTGTGGCGCGCAGTTCGCGGGCTTCGGCGGCCAGTGCTTGCATCTCCTGCAACTGCAGCTCCAGCGCTTCCAACTGCGCCGGTGCCTGGCGCAGGCTGCGCAGACCGGGCTGAATGGCAATCAGCCAAAGTAGCAGCAGGGCCAATATCCAGGCGACGAACTGTAGCGCCAGCTGCTCGCGGTCGGCCAGCGCCTGCCAGCGTGTTTGTGCCTGGGCTTTGAGCGCCGGCCAGTTGAGGGTTTTGGGCTGGTTCATATTTTGTTTGCGCTCAGGGCGTTGCCGCCGCCAAGGCCTTGTACTCGGCTCAGCGTCAGGCGACCTTCAACAGCGTCGAGCTGCCAGCCTTCACTGCTCAACTGGCTGCGGAACTGCTGGATATGGGCTTCGCTCCATCCCGTCGACGAGAGGGTCAGTCGGCCGGATTCGAAGGACAGCGTTTCGACCGGGCCGCGTTCGGCCGGCCAAGCGGTGGCCGCCGCCGCCAGCAGGGCTTCGAGGTCTTGATCACTGCTGCGACCCGCCATGGCACGCAGCTGATCGGTTTCGCGCTGCATCTGTACCGGTGCATCGCGGATCGCGCGCACCTGCGGGAAGCTGGCAGTGAGCGTGCTATCCATCGTGGCGCGCTTGGCTTTGAGTTGCTGGTTTTGCTGCCAAGCGAGCAGATTCAGGCCCAAGACCTGCACCGCCACCAGACCGGCCAAGCCCCAGCGCACCGGCCGCCAATTGCGCCGCATCAGGCCGCGCAGCAGATGGCGCAGGGCCCGGATGCCACGGGTGCGCGGTGCCAGTTCGAACTGGCGCAAGTTCCAGGGGCTGTCGATCACGGCCAAGGCCCGCTCGGCGGGTGTGATCACATTGACGGCCGTGCCCAGCCAGCGTTCGGACTGAGCGGCCACTTCGGGCGCGGCCGTCCACTGCGACATCTGCACCAGCGAGGCCGGGAAAAGTTGGCGCGACAGGCTGCCATCAAGCGGCAAATTGGTCACCCCCTCGGGGTGGCTCCAGCGCAGAGCGATCGGCGTCAACTCGTTGCCGGTTTCGTAAAAATGCCCGCGCGGTGGCGCATCGGGCCAGGCCAGCGGCGACACCCGGTCCACAAAAACCTGGGCCGCCTCCAAGGCCGTCAAATGCTGTTGCAACCATGCCCGCGAGGTGATCGCGACCCAGGCGACGTCACCCCCGGAGGCCTCCGATTCGACCGCGAAATGCAGGCTATCTGCATCGTCAAGCAAGGACTCTTCCAACATGCCCGCCAGCGCGGAGCGCATTTGCCGGCCCGCGCGCGGCAGGGTCACGCGCTGCCAAGAGAGATCGGACTCGGCCGGAATGGCAATCACCACATCTGCGTGTGGCAACTGTGCCGCCGCGCGGCTGCCTTGGGCCGAGATGCTGCTGCCGTCGGTGGTCAACACATAGTCGTAGTCGCGCCCGGGCACGGCGCGGCCCAGGCCTTCAAGGGTCTGGATGCTGCGGCCTTGGGCATGCAGGCGACTGCGGGCTGGCAGGAAGAGGAGTAATGTCGTACTCATGGATGCGGTGGAGCCTATCTCATTCTAGAAGTCTGACAATTTCAAGTCCTCTGAAATCAAAGACTTAGAGCGGCTATTTGTAGTGCGCACGCAGCAATTCTGAGGCATCAAGGTTTAGTTTCCAGTCGGGGTACTACGCGTTGACGATCCAGCACAATGATTTCTAAATCGCGCCTTTGTACCAAAGAACGTTCCTCCAGCACCCGCTCCTCCAGACGCAGGCGCCCGTTGACGATGAAGAAGGCAGAGTTCACCGAGGCCCGCTCGGCCGTTACCACCACGCCCTTGGGGAAGAAGTCGGCGCTATCTTCCAGCTTGCTCAGGGGCTTTGACTGCCGGGCCTGCACCAAGCGTTCGGCAGAGGCCAGATCCATGCCGTCGAATAAGGCAGCAATGACCTCGCGCGGCGCGGTGTTGAGATTGACGGGCGTGGGGATGGGCAAGAGGGTCAGCAGCGGACTCAGGCGCTCGATGGTGTCGGCACTCAGGCCGAACCAAGCGAGCTGGGCGATGTTCTTCGGCTGCAAGGGTATCTCGGCTTTATCTCCGCTTGATGACGGACCTTCAGATTCGGCCTTGACGGCATAGGCGCTGCGCAGCTTGCTGATGATCAGGGCCGCCGTGCCAGGCGCCGCACCGGCGCTGACGACCAAGCGCTCCAGGACTTTTTGCTCCAAGGGCGGCACCACCTTGCCGCTGAGCAGGTGACGAAGGTTGTAGCGCGACTGCGCGTCTTGCAGGCTGCCGGACAAAAAGGCTTCCGGACCGTCGTCAGCAGTGTTTTTGTCGGCAGCTAAAAAGGTCGAAAGGCGGGCCTCGGCCAGCGGCACGGACCAGACTTCACCCAGGTGATCGACGGCCTGCTCGCCCCGCCGCTGCGCGTCACGGTCGGCGCGTGCGTCTTCGCGCAGGATCAAACGGGCCCAATCCAGCGAGCCTTGCAAAATCCAGCTGGCCTGGGCGCGAGCACGCTCGGCCGCCTCGATTTGCACCGCGCGGTACTGGCGCCAGACCATGGCCGAGGCCAGCGTCGCGACCAGGGTGACGATGATCATCGCGGTCAACAAGGCCGCACCCTGCTGGGATTCAAACCGCCGCCTCATGACTGCGGCCTCAGTTCAACCTGGCGCGTCAAGGGCCCGCCAAAGCCGCTGCCCGGGCCGAATTGGATCAGCATGCGAATGCCGCTGGGTAGGGCCTGGCGGGGCTTTTCCGGCGGGGCCGCGCCCGATGCGCCGGACGCAGGCGGCAGCGGCGGGGCAGTCTCGTCGTTGCCGCTGGACAGGCAATTGCTCCAGCTATTGCCCCGGTAGCAGTAGAGCTGCCAGCCTGAGACGCCTTCCAGCGCGCGCAATTGGCCCGCATCTTGGGCCAGCAACTGCGCGCCGCGCTTGAAATTCTCTTCCAAGGGGCCGACCGTTTGCACGGGTTTGCTTTCCCAGCGATTCAGAGCGCCGCCGCGCACGGACCAGACGACGACTTGGATGCCTTGCGGGTGCTGGCGCGTCAGGCGCAGGCTGGCACCGTCAAAATTCAAGGCATCGACGCTGCCGCTGTCTTGAATCGAGCGGAGATCCTGTTCCCACTGAGCCAAGACGGTTTGAAGGCGTGCGCTTTGATCGAGGTTGGTCTGAGCGATCTCGCGGCTCTTGATCAAGGCATCAAGACCGCGCCACGCCATCATGGCCAGGGTGGACATCACGACCAGGGCGACCAGCACCTCGATCAAGGTAAAACCTCGGGCCCGCTGCATATCAGTAGCGGCCCATGATGGTCGAGATCAGCAGCAGTTGATTGCCGGCCTCGTCACGAATGGCGGCATCGACACGGCGAAAGCTCGGGTTAGGCGTTGGGCGCACGGTGACCTGGCCTTTGTAGCTTTCGCCGAATTGTTCGCAAGCGAAATCGCTGTCGCCGACGCTGGGGAATTGTTTGGACAGCCGCAACTCGGTCAGCTGATTTTCGGCGCACCACTGCGCCGCGCTGATGGTGCGCAAGCGCCCCGCGTTCAAGGTCAATGCGCCGGCAGCCTTGACGCCGGCGGTCAATGCAATCGCCACGATCACCAGCGCGACCAAGACTTCTATCAAAGTAAAACCGCGCACTGGCTTCATGGCGTTGGTGCTGGGGCCACTTCGAACGCCGACAAGCCATCGGTCGCCAAGACGATCTGCTGAGTGCCCAGGCTGAGCTGCAGGCGCTGCGCGCCAATCATCGGCTCCGGGCCCAGGTTGATGACGTTCGCACCGGCAATCTGCACGGCGACCGGCTCACCGAGCCAGCGCTGCGGCAATATGATCCGTTTGGGCAGACCGAGGAACTGGAAGTCGTCGCCAGTGTCTTTTTTGCTCGGCGCCCATTGCACAGGCAGCCCGGCGGCGCGGCTTTCGGCGCGGGCGGTTTCGAACAAGGCGGTCAGGCGCTCCGCCTCGCGCTCCAACTGAGCGGCGGCCGGGTCGCGCAAAGACAGGCTGACGGTGGCCGTCGCGATCGCGATCAAGGCCACGACCACCAAAAGCTCGATCAGAGTGAAGCCATGAGCCCCAAGGCTACGGCCGGCTGCGATCACAGAGTCACTGCCCAGAGCGGCACAACACTTATTGCCAAGAACCGATGTCGGCGTCATTGCCCTCGCCACCGGCGCGGCCATCGGCACCGAAGCTGTAGACATCGATCTCGCCCTTGATGCCGGGGTTGGCATATTGGTAGGGCTGCTTCCACGGATCCAGCGGCAGCTTCTCGACATAAGGCTTCCAGTTCGGCGGCGGCGTGCCGGCAGTGGGCTTGCGCACCAAGGCCTCCAGGCCTTGCTCGGCGCTGGGGTAACGTTGGTTGTCGAGCTTGTACAGCTTCAAGGCCTGCATCAGATTGTTGACGTCGGTGCGGGCGGCGGTGACGCGGGCCTCGTCGGCACGGTCCAGCACATTGGGCACCACCAGCGCTGCCAGCACGCCGATGATGACCAGTACGACCAGCAATTCGATCAGGGTGAAACCTGCGCTGCGGCGGAGGTTTCGGCGGCGCGGGATTGAAGGCAGCGTTGCTTGGATATGCATTTGAGCGTGAGCTTGTTGTGGCGAAGATGAAGCTACTGAAACCCACCTGATGAGTGGGCCAGCGGATGAATCATAATCTGCTCATGCTTGCACGAATGATTGCTTTTTTGGTGTGGGGTTTGCTCGCCTGTAGCGGCGGCTTTTGGTTGATCCAATTGCTGGCCAGACCCATTCAAGTGCCGGCTCAGGCTCAACCGGCGCTGGAGCAGCGTGCGGGCCAAGCCGATTTGACTCGCTTGTTCGGCGCGGCAGCGGCTGTGGCGGCCGAGGCGGCGCCGGCCGTTGAGAGCCGTTTCAAACTGCTTGGCGTGGTGGCGCCTAAAAATGCCGGTGCGAGTCAGGCTGGCGGCGAAGGTGTGGCCTTGATCGCCGTCGACGGCGTGGCCCGTACTGTCCGCGTTGGTGCCTTGGTGGACGGCAATTTGCAACTGTTGTATGTGGACGGGCGCTCGGCCAGTTTGGGCGAGGCGGGTGTGGTCAGCATGACTCTGCAGATCGCTCCTCTGGCTGCTGCCGCAACCGGTGCTTTGCCTGCTGCTCAGCCCTCACCGGTGGTGCTGGGCTCCTACGCGCCGCCGCCCATGGCGCCGGCACAAGCGCCGCTCGAAAGCCAGCCTCGGCCTTTGCATGATCCGGCCGGGCCGTCCTCTACACATTAAGCATAGGCATTAAGCATTAAGCTCATTTAAGTCGGTCAGCAGGGCCGCCGCGCTGCGAATCATCGGCCAGGCCAATGCCGCGCCGGTGCCGTCGGCACTGTCCATACCGAGCTCCAGCAAGGCCGAGGCATGAAACATGGCCAGCGCCTCATCCAAACCACGGTGCCCATGGCTGCGGCAAAAGACCGCGTAGTCGGTCACCGGGGGCGCAATCTTGGCGGCAATTTTCAAGGCCGCGCAGGCGGTCATGCCGTCGACGATGATCAGGCTGCGCTTAGACGCGGCGACCAGCATCGCGCCCACCATCACGGCGGTCTCGAAGCCGCCAAAGGCCGCCAAGACCTCCATGGGGTCGTTGACATTGCGGTGTCGGGCCTGCGCCGCCTGCAAGACGTTCAGCAAATGAGCGAGGTCGTCCTGGCGCATATCGGGGCCAGAGATGACAAAGTCGCGCAAGGGGCAATCCATCAAGCGCGCCAAGACCAGTGACGAGCTCTCGTCCGAGCCTTGGCCCATGCCAGCACAGGCCAGCACATTGCCGGTGAGCTTGTCGGCTACCTCCATGCCGACGCGCACACCCGCATGGGCTTGCTCCAGGCTCATGGCGGCCGTGACCCGCGCATTGCGCGTGCCGTGAGCGATCTTTCGCGCCAGCAGTCTTGCGTGCGGTGCCAGCGCCTCCGCGATACCGCAATCGACCAGCACCAACTGCAAGCCCTGCAGGCGCGCAAAGACAGCCAGTGGCAGGCGGTTTTGCAGGGCCAGCAGAGCTTGCTCGCGTGTGCTGCGGCCCCATTGGCTGCCAATGCCGTCGACCGCCAATCCATGGTCGGCAGCAAAGAGCGTCAAGGCCGGGTCGCGAAAGCGCGGCGTGAGGGAGTTCTGAATCAGTCCGAGCCGCACCGCCAGTGGCTCCAACTCGCCGAGCCCGCCGGCAATTTCCCCATGTCGATCAACCCGGTCTCGCAGTGCCTTTTCCAGTGCTGGATTGGCCGTCGGACTGATCAGGGACTGTTGAATGGGCATTGACGGTTGGGCGCGCTGCAAATGAGGAGGCTGGATTTTGAGGACGGGGCCGCGCTTTGCGCATCCGCACTTGCCCCTGTCCGCGCTGACGCTTTATCCCAGGAATTGCTTGTAGACCGGGTTGTTGGACTCGTCCACAAAGGGGTAGTTCAAGGAGTCCAAAAATGCGCGCAGTGCGGTGTTGTCGCCGCGCGGAACCTGGATGCCGACCAAGATGCGACCGTAGTCGGCGCCCTGGTTGCGGTAATGAAACAGGCTGATGTTCCAGTCTGGGTGCATGGAGCTCAAAAAGCGCATCAAGGCGCCGGGCCTTTCCGGAAATATGAAGCGGTACAGGCGCTCGTTGCGGGCTAACTCGGAGCGGCCGCCGACCATATGGCGAATATGCAGCTTGGCCAACTCATCGTCGCTCAGGTCCAGTGTCTCGAAGCCATGTTTGGCGAAGGTCTTGGCCAGCTTCAAGGACTCTTCGCGCTTCTGGGTGGCGATGCCGACAAAGATATGGGCTTTGTTGGCGTCCGAAATGCGGTAATTGAATTCGGTGACGCTGCGTGGGCCCAGCAGTTCGCAAAAGCGTTTGAAGCTGCCGCGCTCCTCGGGGATGGTGATGGCGAACAGCGCCTCGCGGTGCTCCCCCACTTCGGCGCGCTCGGCCACAAAGCGCAGGCGATCGAAGTTCATATTGGCGCCGCAGGTGATGGCGACAAAGGTCTGGCCCTTGCAGCCATGCTCGGCCACATACTGCTTGATGGCCGCGACGCCCAAGGCGCCGGCCGGCTCCAGAATGCTGCGGGTGTCTTCAAAGACATCCTTGATGGCGGCACATACCGCGTCGGTCTCCACCAGCACAAAGTCGTCCACCAACTCGCGGGTGATGCGGAAGGTTTCTTCGCCCACCAGTTTGACGGCCGTGCCGTCGGAGAAGAGACCCACATCGGCGAGCGTGACGCGCTTGCCGGCCTTGACCGAGCGCACCATGGCGTCTGAGTCCTTGGTCTGTACGCCTATGACCTTGATCTCGGGGCGCAGCGCCTTGATGTAGGCGGCGACCCCTGAAATCAGCCCGCCACCACCAATGGCAACAAAAACCGCGTCAATCGGGCCTTGGTGCTGGCGCAAGATCTCCATCGCCACAGTGCCCTGACCCGCTATCACATCGGGGTCATCGAAGGGGTGTACAAAAGTCAGCCCTTGCTCGCGCTCCAGCTCCAGCGCGCGCCCGTAGGCATCGGTGAAACTGTCGCCATGCAATACGACTTCACCGCCAAAGGACAAGACTGCATCAATCTTGACCTTGGGCGTCGTGACCGGCATCACGATGACCGCGCGGCAGCCGAGCTTTTTGGCCGACAGCGCCACGCCCTGCGCATGGTTGCCGGCGGAGGCGCAGATCACGCCTTTGGCCAAGCTTTCGGCGCTCAGGTTCACCATCTTGTTGTAGGCGCCGCGCAGCTTGAAGCTGAAGACCGGTTGCTCGTCTTCGCGCTTTAAAAAGACCTTGTTGCCCAAGCGTTTGGACAGGCTTTTGGCCGGCGACAGCGAGGTTTCGATGGCGACGTCATAGACGCGCGCGTTCAAAATTCTCTGCAAGTAGCTGTTGTCGCTGGGAATCAGAGCTGGCAGTGCGGACTTGCTAGCCTTGGCGGCCTTTGCGGGCCGAGGTCTTGCGGGGGAGGGGCCAGCCATGAAATCTCCGATGCCAAACTATTGCGGTGCAGCATGATAAGCGAGTGCTCTCATCTCATTGCTGTCCAGCTGGGGCAAAAAAAAGCCCAAGCTTTTGCAAGCTTGGGCTGAATCCACCATGGAGGCGGTGGAGGAGACAATCGGTGCGAGGCAAGCAGTTCGGTATCACATCAGAATACCAAGCGGAAAATACCGCTTAGAGACCACTTGCTGATTTCGCTTGGGTCTGATTTTAGCCGGAAGTTATGCTGCGCTGCAATATTTCCTGGTGAATACTTGAGTCCCTGTGAAGAAACGCTGCCGCAGAGGCGGCAAAAAATGGAGAATTCTTATGGAGTGCACGATCAATTGGATGGGCGCAGGTGGTATGGCTTTTGTGGCCGAAACCGGCAGCGGTCACATGCTGGCGATGGACGGTGCGCCGGACGGCGGCGGTCGAAATTTGGCGCCTCGTCCCATGGAAACCGTGTTGGCCGGCACGGGCGGCTGCACCGCCTATGACGTGGTGTTGATCCTCAAACGCGGGCGCCACGATGTGACCGGTTGCCAAGTCAAACTGACTGCCGAACGGGCGCCGACCGAACCCAAGGTCTTTACCGCCATCCATATGCATTTCCTGGTGACCGGGCGCGGGCTCAAGCAAGATGTGGTGGAGCGCGCGGTAGCTCTGTCGCATGAAAAATACTGCTCGGCCAGCATCATGTTGGGCAAAACGGCGGCGATGACGACCTCGGTCGAGCTGATCGAAGGATGAGCTGCGGGGCTTGCTAAATGTAATGTGCGGTGCGGGTCATCACGCGTGCTGCCAAACGCATCAGTTTGCCCAGCGGGGCCGACAAGGGGCGCGCACCGGCGTCCAGGGCTTCTGCGGCGTGGCGGGCCTCTTCCTCTTTCATTTGCGCAACGATGGCGCGCGAGCGCAGGTCATTGAGCGGCAGGCGTTCGAGGTGAGTGGCCAGATGCTGCTCCACCTGGCGTTCGGTTTCGACCACAAAACCCAGACTGTTGCGGTCGCCGGCTAGGCCCGCCAAGCTGCCAATCGCAAAGGCGCCGCCGTACCACAGCGGGCGCAACCGACTGGTGTGGCTGCCTAATTCATCAATGCGTTGCTGCGTCCATGCGAGGTGATCCAACTCTTCTTTGGCGGCTTGGGCAAAGTGGGCGCGTAAATCAGGGTCGCGTGTCAGCAGGGCTTGGGACTGATACAAGGCCTGCGCGCAAATTTCACCCACATGATTGACCCGCATCAGCGCTGCGGAGAGCCGGACTTCAGCGGGGCTCAAGGCGGACTCGTCGACAATGGATTTTGCTGGGGAGGCTCGCGCGGCCGGTGGTTTGCCGAACACAGTCCTCAGCCCATGGTCGGCGCTGGCCAGCAGCAGATCCAGTTTTGAGAGCTTGATGCGAGAGGTCATGGGTGTCGGTGGGGAGCGAAGAAGCGGGTCTAAAGTCCGCAGTCTACGGGGCGCTCGGTCAAAACCACCGAATGTGACGATGTTGTGATGCCTGTTTTTTGTTGTGAGTCAACAACGCAAACCCTAGTTTTATCGGCCCTGTTGTCGAAAAGTGGCATTCATCTGGTGCAATACGGCAACTTCCGATGAAGGGAGTGGGTCCGGCGAGCGCTAAGTGGTGTTTGCAGATCGGCCCTTTTTGAACACTTAGGAGTATCGAATGAAGAAATCTATTGTTGCTTTGGCCGTACTCGGCTCGTTCGCTGGCGTCGCAGCTGCTCAATCGTCGGTGACCTTGTTCGGCGTGGTTGACGCTGCTATGCGTTACACCGATGCCAACGGCAAGAGCGTGTACAGCCTGGCTTCCGGTGGCAACACCACCAGCCGTTTCGGCGTGCGTGGCGTTGAAGACCTCGGCGGCGATCTGAAGGCTGGCTTCTGGCTGGAAGGTGCTGTTAACACTGACACCGGTGCAGCTGATTCCGCTTTCTGGGCTCGCCGAGCTACCGTCAGCCTGATCTCGGCCAGCATGGGCGAAGTGCGCCTGGGTCGTTTCAAGACCATCACCAAGATCACCGTTGAAGAATTCGATCCTGTCAGCGCCACTGGCCTGGGTTCGGTCTACAACCTGTACAGTACGCTGGGCGCGACTGGCCTGAACACAAGCCGCACCGACAACCAAGTGTCGTACTCCGCTCCAGCTAATCTGGGTGGCTTCTACGGCACGCTGGAAGCTTCGGCCGGCGAAGGCACGAATGAGTTGAACAAGAGCGTTGGCGGCCGCGTGGGCTACAAGGCTGGCGCGTTTAATGTGGCAGCTGCCTACACTGAATTCGGCACGAACAAGAAGTTCAAGTTCATGAGCTTGGGCGGTTCGTACGACTTCGGCATGGCCAAGGTCAGCGGCCTGTACTCGACCAACGAGTTTGGTGAGCACAGCCAAGACCTGTACACCATCGCCGTGACTGCACCTATCGGTGCCGGCTCGGTCTGGGCTTCGTACACCGACGCCAGCTACAGCAAGAGCAATGCCAAGACTGTTGCCGTTTCGGGTGACTCTTCGCAACTGGCTGCTGGCTACGTGCATAACCTGTCCAAGCGCACTGCGCTGTACACGACCGTGTCCTATATCGACAACAAGGCCGGCGCAAACTTCGGCGTCAACGGTGCTGGCGCTAGCGCCAACCCTGCAGTTGTCAAGGACGGCCGTTCCGGCGGCTTCGACGTCGGCGTGCGTCACAGCTTCTAAGCAATACGGCTGATGGGCCCTCGGGCCTGTTGACCAAAAAGCCGCCTTCGGGCGGCTTTTTTGTGCCTGATGGGCGAGCGAGTCGCCTGGGTGACAGGGTTAGCGCCTGTGGGTGTCGTGCAACACAGCGCCCTATGAGTCGATCGAATACTTCAAAATCAAGTCATTCGAATTTGATAACAGGAGACATCCATGAAGAAGACCTATCTCGCCCTCAGCTTGTTGGCTGTCAGCACTTCTGCCGCTTGGGCGCAGTCCAGCAGCGTGACGCTGTACGGCATCGTTGACGCCGGTGTGACTTACACCTCGGGTGTGCGTGGCGGCAATGTCACGCAGGTGGTCAGCGGCATCATGGACGGCTCCCGCCTGGGCGTGCGTGGCACCGAAGATCTGGGTGGCGGTTTCAGCGCCGGCTTCACCTTGGAAAATCGGCTTGAAGCCGACACTGGCGGAACCAGTAACCGACCAGTCAGCGGTGGGCAACTGCCCGACCGCTTGAGTCAGGCCAAGTTGCTGGGCTTGCCGGCGGCATTGCAGCCCATCGTGAACGGCGTCGCTGCGAATCTGGGCAATAGCTTTGGCGTCAACGTCGCCAATAACTTCTGGGATCGGCAGGCCTTTGTTCGACTGGTGACGCCCGTCGGTGCGGTATCCGCTGGCCGCCAGTACACGCCCGCGTATTTGATGCAGGCCGAGTTTGACATCATGCAAACCCAGTCCAGCTTGGCGGCGGGTCAAGTGGCAAGCTTCCCGCCTGCGATCGACATCCGTCAGAGCAACTCGGTGCAATACGGCATTCAAACGGGCGGATTCACCGCAGCTGCCATGGTTGCTGCCGGAGAAGGGTCTGCTGCGCAGGGCCATTTCATGGGCCTGCTGAGCTACTACCGCTCGGATGCTTTCACCGTGGGTTTTGGCTATCAAGAGCGTGAAAACGAAAACGGCCAGAAGTCGCTTAAGAATCTCGTCGTCGGTGGATCCGCAGCATTGGGCCCGGGCAAGCTGAGCGCGATGTACATCACCGCCAAGGATGACAATCCTTCCGGCTTGGGTGGCATCCGCGCGTCTTTGCTGGCAAGTCCATCCACAGCGCCTTATGCCGGTTTGGTGTCGAATGCCTATATCAATGCGCTGAAGCAAGACTCGGTGCTGATGCACATTGGTTACAAGATGACGATGGGCGCGAATACCTTCTACACGGCGTATTCGAAGCTTGACGACAAGACGAAATCGAATGCCGATACCCAGTCTTACGGGGTTGCTTACACCTACTCCTTCTCCAAGCGCACCGATGTCAATATGGTGCTGACTCACTTCGATAATACCGGTCTGGGCCAGATGGCTCCTGGTGGCGCTGGCTTCTTGGGCGGCGTGACCACCAGTGCCGGTACGGATTCCAATAGCTTTGGCGTTGGCTTGCGTCACCGCTTCTGATCGTTTCTATCGCTGTATTTCGGGCGCGCTCCAGATGAGCGGTCTGTCTTGAAAAAGGGTCGCTCTGCGACCCTTTTCTTTTTCTAGGCAGCTTTTTGGGGTGATCCCGGCCTTCGTATACTGTGCACATGCCTGAGCAAAGCCCTCCGCCACCCTTATCGCTGAGGTCTTTTGGCCTATTGCTTGCCGCAGTCGGAACACTTCTGGCTTGTGCCTCGCCTGCGCCTCCGCACACCAAGCCAACCGAGGCCTACGCCTCAGTCGAATCCATGCCGGAGGCTCTGGTGGATTGGTCGGCTAAAGAGTTGCCGGGCAAGCGCGTCACGCAGTATTCCTTGGCCAAGCGGGGTGGACAGGATTGTGTGCTGGCACAGGCCGCCGAATCCGTCAGCCTGTGGCGCCGTGCGCTGAAGATCGAGCCTGAGCAGCTCGAGGCGGTGCAATTCGATTGGTGGATACATACACTGGACGCGCGCTCATCGGTCCAAGAGGCCGACACCGATGACGCGCCGGCGCGGCTGCTTTTGGGCTTTGCTGGCGATGAAGGCAGCTTGTCCTTGCGTAACCGCATGCAGTTCGAGTTGGTGCAGACCCTGACCGGTGAGGCGCCTCCGTTTGCGACGCTGATGTATGTATGGGATGCCCATGCCGCGCCGGAGACGGTGCTGATCAGCACGCGCAGCGACCGCGTTCGAAAGATTGTCGTCGGCTCCGGCGAGGGCGGGCGAGGGACTTGGCAACGTCTGCGGCGCAATGTGCGTGCCGACTATATGAAGGCTTTTGGCGAGGAGCCCGGTCGACTCACCTCAATGGCTATGATGACCGACGGCGACAACACACGCAGTCGCGCCGAAGCCTGTTACGGCAATATTCTGTTGCTGGATGCCCATCAGCAGGCGCTCAAGGGGAGCTTGCAATTTTGATCTTACGCAGGCTCGTTAGACTGCTCTAAGGGCTTACCCGTTTGTGGCGAGGCACGCTCTTCGCCATCATGTGTCAGCTTTTCCTTAGCGTCGGTTTTGAAGCCGGCGCTCGCTTGGCTCTACTCCTATAGTCTTCTTGGCCGCCCGCGATTGCGTCGCTCGTCGGGCAGCCACCGGTCCATGCACAACCCATGCTAGTTTTCATTCTCAGACGCCTTGCCCAAGCCATCATTGTGATGTTGACGGTGGCTTTTATCGCCTTCATGTTGTTTCAGTATGTGGGCGACCCGGTGACTAATTTACTGGGCCAAGACGCGACCGAGGAACAGCGCGTGGCCCTGCGCCATGACCTCGGACTCGACGCGCCGTTCCCGGTCCAGTTCGCCCGCTTCATCGGCAATGCGCTGCAGGGCGAGTTCGGGCTCAGCCTGAGGCAGGGTCGCAAGGTGTCGAGCCTGATCGTCGAGCGTTTCCCTGCAACCTTGGAGTTATCGATGGTGGCCGGTTTGATTGCGCTTGGCGTAGGCATTCCGCTGGGCGTTTATGCGGCCCTGCGGCGCGGCCGGGCCAGCTCGCAGTTGCTGATGATGTTCTCGCTCTTGGGCGTTTCGCTGCCGACCTTTTTGATCGGTATCTTGCTGATCCTGGTCTTCGCGGTCTGGCTGAAATGGTTGCCCAGCTTCGGGCGCGGTGACGTGACCGCGTTCGGCACTTGGACCACCGGCCTGCTAACCGCCGATGGCCTGCGCCACGTCTTGCTGCCGGCGATCACGCTGTCGGTGTTTCAGCTGACCTTGATCATGCGTTTGGTCCGTGCGGAGATGTTGGAGGTACTGCGCACCGACTACATCAAGTTCGCGCGGGCACGCGGCTTGAGCAATCGCAGTGTCTACTTCGGCCATGCGCTGAAGAACACCTTGGTGCCGGTGATCACCATCACCGGCCTGCAGCTCGGCTCTTTGATTGCTTTCGCCATCATCACCGAGACCGTGTTCCAGTGGCCGGGCATGGGGCTGCTCTTCATTCAGGCGGTGCAGTTCGCCGACATCCCGGTGATGGCCGCCTATCTGTGCCTGATCTCCTTCATTTTCGTGACCATCAACCTGCTGGTCGACCTGCTCTATTTCGCGGTCGACCCGCGCTTGCGTGTTGAAGGCAAGGCGCATTGATGATGTCACCCGTCAAACCCCGTCTTCTTGCCGAGTTCCTTTACGCATGAGTTCTCTTTCTTCGACTGCTGCGCCGGGCGCGCTGAGCCGTTTTTTTGCAGGCGACGTCTGGCATTCTTTCCGCTCGTCGCCGGTGGCGATGATGGCGGCGGTGATTGCCTTTGTTTGCATTTTCTGTGCGCTGTTTGCGGAATTCATTGCCCCGCACAACCCCTTTGATCTGGCTTCGCTGGAATTGATGGATGCGCGCCTGCCACCCGCTTGGATGGAGGGTGGTAGCAGCAAATACCTGCTCGGCACTGATGATCAGGGGCGAGATTTGCTGTCGGCGCTGATGTATGGCGCGCGTATCTCTCTCTTCGTCGGCTTTGCTTCGGTGCTGTTGTCGATGACGATAGGCGTTGGCTTGGGTCTGCTGTCGGGCTTTGTGGGCGGCAAGGTCGATGCCTTCATCATGCGCATCTGCGATGTGATGCTGTCCTTCCCGTCCATCCTGATCGCCTTGCTGATCGACGGCGTCGGTCGCGCGATGTTCCCGAACGCGCATGACAGCTTGGCTTTCCTGGTCTTGATTTTGGCGATCTCGTTAACCGGTTGGGTGCAGTACGCGCGCACGGTGCGCGGCACGACCATGGTGGAGCGCAACAAGGAGTATGTGCAGGCGGCCCGCGTGATCGGCGTGGCGCCTGGGCGCATCATGCGCCGCCATGTTTTGCCCAATGTCCTTGGGCCGGTGCTGGTGTTGGCGACCATTCAAGTGGCGGCCGCCATCATCACCGAGGCCACGCTGTCGTTTCTCGGAGTCGGCGTGCCGCCGACCAGCCCCTCGCTGGGGACCTTGATCCGCGTCGGCAATGACTTCTTGTTCTCGGGCGAATGGTGGATCACGATCTGGCCCGGTGCCATGCTGGTGCTGATCGCGCTGAGCGTGAACTTGCTGGGCGACTGGCTGCGCGATGCGCTCAACCCTCGCCTGCGTTGATAGTTAACTCTTTCCCTCATGACCCAAGCTCTTCTTGAAGTCCGCCATCTGCGGGTCGAATTCCCCACCCGCCACGGCACTTTGCTGGCGCTGGATGACATCAGTTTCGATATTGCGCCAGGCGAGATCCTGGGCGTGGTGGGCGAGTCCGGTGCCGGCAAGTCACTGACCGGCGCGGCCATCATCGGCCTGCTCGACCCACCGGGGCGTATCGCCTCGGGCGAGATCTTGCTTGAAGGCCGGCGCATCGATAACTTGCCCTACGACGAGATGCGCAAGATCCGTGGCCGCCAGATCGGTGCCATTTTTCAGGACCCGCTGACCTCGCTGAATCCGCTCTACACGGTCGGGCGTCAGCTGATCGAAACCATCACCACGCACTTGAACTTGAGTGAAGCGCAGGCGCGCAAACGTGCCATCGAGCTGCTGGAGCAAACCGGTATACCTGCGGCGGAAGCGCGCATCGACCAGTACCCGCATCAGTTCTCGGGCGGCATGCGTCAGCGGGTGGTGATCGCGCTGGCGCTGGCCGGCAGCCCGAAGTTGATCGTCGCGGATGAGCCGACCACCGCCCTGGACGTATCCATCCAGGCGCAGATCATTGCCCTGCTCAAACGCGTCTGCAAGGAGCAAGGCGCGGCGGTGATGCTGGTCACGCACGATATGGGTGTGATCGCCGAGACCTGCGACCGCGTGGCCGTGCTCTATGCCGGCCGGGTCGCCGAAATCGGGCCGGTGCACAGTGTCATCCATAAG
Organism: Roseateles albus; assembly: GCF_028595345.1. Taxonomy (NCBI): domain Bacteria; kingdom Pseudomonadati; phylum Pseudomonadota; class Betaproteobacteria; order Burkholderiales; family Sphaerotilaceae; genus Roseateles; species Roseateles albus. The sequence continues at coordinate 169,436 of NZ_JAQQXT010000004.1, forward strand.
CCTGCCCACCCCTATACCGCCGGCCTGATGGGTGCCATTCCTGTGATGGACGAGGACCGCGAGCGCTTGTTGCAGATTGACGGCGCGATGCCGCGCCTGAACGCGATTCCAAAGGGCTGCGCCTACAACCCGCGTTGTCCGCAGGTGTTCGATCGCTGCCGGGTCGAACGGCCGGAGCTGACTATCGTTGGTGACACCGGTGCCGCTTGCTGGCTGCACAGCGCAACTCAAGGAGTAGCCGTATGAGCGCGCCCTTGGTTGAGGTGAAGGATCTGGCGAAGATTTTCGATGTTTCGCCGCCCTGGTTGAACCGCGTGATCGAGCGCAAGCCCCGGCAGTTTGTGCATGCGGTAGACGGCATCAGCTTCAGCATCGAGCGTGGCAAAACGCTCGCCTTGGTAGGCGAGTCGGGCTGCGGCAAGAGCACGGTGGCGCGGCTGCTGGTGGGCCTGTATGAGCCGACCCGAGGCACGGTGATGTTTGACGGCATTGATACCGCGAAGACGCTGGCCTCAAGCGGCGCCCTGGCCCTGCGCCGGCGCATGCAGATGATTTTCCAGGACCCCTACGCGTCTTTGAATCCGCGCTGGAAGGTGCAAGACATCGTGGCCGAACCGCTGCGTGAGCATGGCTTGGTGGCAGGCTTGGAGGCGCAGCGAGCGCGGGTCGGCGAGCTGCTGACTTCGGTCGGATTGTCGCCACTGGACCGCGAGAAGTTCCCGCATCAATTCTCCGGTGGTCAGCGGCAGCGCATTTCGATTGCGCGTGCGCTGGCGACGCAGCCCGAGTTCTTGGTCTGCGATGAGCCGACTTCGGCGCTGGATGTGTCGGTGCAGGCGCAGGTGCTCAACATCATGAAGGACTTGCAGCGCAGCAATGGGCTGACTTATCTCTTCATCTCGCACAATCTGGCGGTGGTGCGGCATGTGGCGGATCAGGTCGGCGTGATGTATCTCGGCCGCTTGGTCGAGTTGGCCGACAAGGCCGAGCTATTCGCTCGGCCGCGACATCCCTACACGCGCATGTTGCTGGATGCGATTCCCGACATCCATATGACCGGCCGGGCGCGCACGCCGGTACAGGGCGAAGTGCCCAATCCGCTCAATCCGCCGAGTGGCTGCAGTTTTCACCCGCGCTGCCCGCTGGCGACCGAGCGCTGCAAGGTAGAGCGCCCGCTGATGCGTCAGTTCAAGGGCGTGGCGGTCGCCTGCCACGAGGCTAGCGCTTAAGCCTTCTTCAAGGCTTTGCCGGGCTGGACGCGGCCGCTGCCGAGGCCGCTGGCTCGGGCAGGCGCAGCGGGCCCTTTTGACCGCAGCCCTGTAGCAAGGCCGAACATGCCAGCAGAGTCAGCAGCAGGGCGGCCGGCCTGCGTCGTTTTGACCCTGTACGCGTAACGGCCAAGTTTGGCGGGAATACACTGACCAGCATCTTGTACGTTTTCATCATTGCGGAAGTTTATCGCCCATGTCTGCTCCTATCCCATCAACGCCTCCGGCCACACCACTGACTGACGTCGAGTACCTTGCCAAAACGCGGGCGATGCTGGATCACATCGAGGCCAAGATTGATGAATGGCTGGACAGTGATGTGATCGATATCGATAGTCATCGCAGCGGTGGTTTGCTGGAGTTGAGTCTGCCGGGCGGCAGCAAGATCATTCTCAACACCCAGGCCCCCTTGCAGGAACTGTGGATGGCCGCGCGCGCGGGCGGCTTCCACTTTCGCTATGTGGACGGGCTGTGGCTGGACACCAAAACCGGTGCCGAGTTTCTCAGCATGCTTGCCGCCCAGGCCAGCGCCCAAGGCGGTAAGCCGCTGAACTTCAGCGTTTGAACATATCGAGAATGCTTTTCTTCTCGTCTTCGCCGGCTGCCTTGGGCAGGTGAGCCTCGTCGTCACTGAGTGCAGGTACGCCATCTTTGCCGCTGAATTCGTCGAAGTACCACTCGCCGTTGACGTTCAACACACCTTCGGGCGCCGAGGGTTCTGAAACCGCCACGCCGCGCAGCGCAAAGCCCATGTATTCGATCCAGATCGGCAGCGACAAGCCTCCGCCGGTCTCGCGGTCACCTAGCTTGCGTGGCTGGTCGTAGCCAATCCAGACCACCGCCACCACTTCTTTTTGGTAGCCGGCAAACCAGGCGTCCATCGAGTCATTGGTGGTGCCGGTTTTGCCATAGATGTCAGGGCGCTTGAGCTGCGCCTGCGCCTTGGCGGCGGTGCCGCTGCGCGTCACTTCTTGCAGCAAGCTGGTCATCAAGAAGGCGTTTCTTGCTTCAATGGCCCGCGACTCTTCGCCCAGTTGGGTGGGCGGCGCCTCGAACAGCACGCGGCCCTTGTTGTCCGTCAACTTGGCGATCAGTTGCGGTGCCACCCGGTAGCCGCCGTTGGCGAACACCGCATAGCCCTGCGCCATCTGCATCGGTGTGACCGAGCCCGCACCCAGCGCCATCGTCAAATAGGCCGGGTGCTTCTCGGCCTCAAAACCAAAACGTGTCAGCCATTGCTGGGCAAAGCCGACGCCGATCGAATTGAGGATGCGGATCGAGACCATGTTCTTGGACTTGGCCAGGGCCCGGCGCAAGGGCATGGCGCCCTCGAAGGTGCCGTCATAGTTCTTCGGCTCCCAAGGCTGGCTGCCGGTGGTGGACGCGCTGAAGAACAGCGGCGCGTCGTTGACCACGGTGCTTGGCGTGAAGCCTTTCTCCAACGCTGCGGAATAGATGAAGGGCTTGAAGCTGGAGCCGGGTTGGCGCCAGGCCTGCGTCACATGGTTGAATTTGTTCTTGGCGTAGTCGAAACCGCCGACCATCGCGCGGATGCGACCGTCGCGCGGGTCCATGGCAACAAAGGCGCCTTCAACCTCGGGCAATTGCGTGATCGTCCATTCATCCTTGCCGCCTTTGGTGGACTTGATGACGCGAATCACGGCACCGCGGCGAATGCGGGTCTTGGGGTTGCCCTTGTCGCTTAAGCCCGAGGTCGCGGGTTTGAGGCCTTCACCGCTCAGCGTCAGGGTTTCGCCACTTTGCAGCGCTGCAACGACCTTGCGGGGGTCGGCTTCAAGCACCACAGCGGCCAACAACTCGTCATTGGCCGGATGGTCCGCCAAGGCTTCGGCGACACGCACGTCGAGGGCCTTGGGGTCCTTGGGCAGATCAATATAGGCTTCGGGTCCACGGTAGACCTGGCGGCGCTCGAAATCCATGATGCCGCGGCGCAGCGCCCGGTAAGCAGCCGTCTGTTCGTCCGAGCGCAGAGTCAAGTAGACGTTCAAGCCGCGCGTGTAAGCCTCGTCACCGTACTGGTTGAACATCAACATGCGCGCTGCTTCGGCGACATATTCAGCATGCTGCGGCGATTCACTGATCGGCTTGAAGACCAGTTTTTCGGCCTTGGCAGCGTCGCGTTGCTCTTCGGTGATGAAGCCGTTCTCCAGCATCCGCTCGATGATGTATTGCTGGCGGATGGTGGCGCGTTTGAGGTTGTTGATTGGGTTGTAGGCGGACGGCGCCTTGGGGAGCCCGGCCAACATCGCGGCTTCCGCGACCGAGATGTCGCGCAGCGGCTTGCCGAAATAGACCTCGCTGGCTGCAGCGAAACCGTAGGCCCGGTGCCCCAGAAAAATCTGGTTCATATAGATCTCGAGAATCTCATCCTTGCTGAGCGCGTTCTCGATTTTCAGCGACAGCAAAATCTCGTAGATCTTGCGGGTCAAGGTCTTCTCGGTCGAGAGATAGAAATTGCGCGCTACCTGCATCGTGATCGTCGATGCGCCCTGGCTGCGCGACTCGCCAAAATTTGCCATTCCGGCGCGAATGACGCCTAGATAGTCGACGCCGCCATGCTGATAAAAGCGCGCGTCCTCAATCGCCAGCACGGCATCCTGCATGCGCTTGGGAATCTCTTTGATGGTCAGGAAGTTGCGGCGTTCCTCGCCGAACTCCCCCAGCAAAACGCCGTCGCGGGACAAGATGCGCATGGGCAGCTTGGGCCGATAGTCGGTCAAGCCGCTGATGTCGGGCAGGTTCGGGTAAGCCATCGCCAGCGCCAGGGCGATCAGCAGCAGCCCCGAAAACACGGCGGCCAGCGTCAAACCAATCAGCCAAGAAACCGTGCGGCCAAGGACGGACAGGGCGGTGCGCCGGTGTACGGGTGGAGTCTCGGACGTGGGAGTTCGAGGGGCAGTCTTTTTGGCTTCGCTCATGGGCCTCCGCATTGGGTCGGCGGATTATAGAAAGCTCGCCCGGCAGTTCCCTGCAGCTCGGTGAAATGTCGGTGCGAAAGGGTCGATTTGCTGTTGTTTTGCTCAAGCTCTCGTTTCCCCCGCTTTTTCGGCCCTTCAGGCCGGCCGGAAGGCGTGTATGTTTCGCAACGTGGCGTTACTTGCTGTGACCTTGTTTCCGTAGGGCTCCAAGGTCTTTGCTGCTAGCATTCAAATAACTTATTAATAGTCCGGCGATAAACGTTGGGGGATTCACGTCGTGGGAATACTTGACGTCTTGAAAGGCCGTAAACATCCGGCCATGATTGGCCTCGATATCAGTTCGTCCAGTGTCAAATTGGTCGAGTTGGGGCGCAACGCCAGCGGCGAAATGGTGCTGGAACGTTTTGCGACCGAGCCGTTCGAGAAAGGCTGGATTACCGACGGCCAGATCGAGAAATTCGATGAAGTGGCCGACGCGGTGCGCCGCGTCGTGGCCCGCAGCGGCAGCAAAACCCGCGATGCGGTGTTGGCGATGCCGCAGTCCGCCGTCATTACCAAGAAGATCATGTTGCCGGCCGGTTTACGTGATGAGGAACTGGAGATTCAGGTTGAGGCCGAAGCCAACCAGTACATCCCTTTCTCACTCGATGAGGTCAGTCTGGACTTTTGTGTGATCGGCCCCAGTCCTACCTCTGTGGGTGATGTTGAGGTCTTGATCGCTGCTTCACGCAAAGATCGGGTGCAAGACCGCCAAGGTCTGGCCGAGGCTGCGGGCCTGCGGCCGGTGATTCTGGATATCGAATCGCACGCTTCGCGCATGGCGATGGGCCGCTTGATTGCCAATCTGCCGAATGAAGGTAAAGATGCTTTGGTGGCTTTGTTTGAGATCGGCGCCGATACGACCAGCCTTAAGGTCTTGCGCGACGACGAAATGTTGTACGACCGTGACCAGGCTTTCGGCGGCTCGCAGCTGACGCAGCTGATTTCGCGTCAATATGGGTTTTCTTTCGAAGAAGCCGAGCAAAAGAAACTCAACAACGATTTGCCCGAGGACTTCAGCACGGCGGTTTTGAATCCCTTTGTTGATAGCCTCTCGCAAGAAATTGGCCGTGCCTTGCAGTATTTCTTCACCAGCACGCCTCACCATAAAGTGCATTACGTGATGCTGGCCGGCGGCACGGCGACGCTGTCGGGCTTGAAGGAGCGCGTCACCGAGTTGACGGGTTTCGCCTGCATGGTGGTCAATCCTTTTGAGAATATGGCGCTGGGTGCGCTGATTCGTGAACCTAAATTGCGCCGTGAAGCACCGGCCTATTTGACGGCTTGCGGCTTGGCCATGCGGAGGTTCTTCCAGTGATTCTGATCAACCTGCTTCCTTACCGGGAAGAAAAGCGCAAACGTCGCAAGACCGCGTTCTTTGTCGGGCTTGGTGTCGCAGCCGCAGTCGGCGCCGCCATCGTCGCTGCTGCCTATATGCTGGTGCAGCATATGACCTCGGAGCAGCAGCGCCGCAATCAGTTCTTGACGGTGGAGATCGGCCGGCTTGACGATCAGATCAAAGATATTGCCAATTTACGCTCTGAAATCGAATCGCTGAAGTCGCGTCAACGGGCGGTTGAGGATTTGCAAACCGATCGCAATACGCCAGTGCAATTGTTGAACGAGTTGGCTCGCCACACGCCCGAGGGCGTCTATTTGACCTCGATTCGGCAGGCCGACAAGGTCGTCACCATCACCGGCATCGCGCAAACCAATGAGCGCGTGTCGGAGTTCTTGCGCAATACCTCGCGCAATTCAGAATGGCTGGATAAGCCCGAACTGGTCGAAATCAAGGTGGCGAATTTGAGTACCAACAGCCGCGATCAGAAACGTTTGTACGATTTCTCGATGCGGGTTTCGATCAAGGAGCCGAACCGCGAAGCAGGTGGCAAGCCCGGTGCGCCAGGTTCGTCGGCTTCGGGTGCGGCAGGTATGTCGGCTGCTGCGAGCCCGCTCGCGCCCAACCAGTCCTGAGGCAAGCATGGCGACCAAGGCGTTTTCAGTGAAGTTCGAGCCCGGAGTCTGGTTCGAGGGCGTGGCCGATCAGTTTCGTGGCCTGAATACCAGCGAGCCGGGGCAATGGCCTTGGGCGCCGAAGCTGGCCGCGTTTGCGGCGGTGGCCGTGCTGGTGATGGTGCTGGGCTGGGTGTTTATGTTGGCGGATGTGCAGTCGGCGCTGGACGCCGAGCGTGAGCGCGAACCCGTCCTGCAGCAAGATTACAAAGGCAAGCTGGCCCAGGCGGTCAATTTGCCTGAATTGCGCAAGCAAAAAAGCCAGGTTGAGGAATATGTGACTCAGCTGGAAAAACAATTGCCCGGCAAGGCCGAGATGGATGCGCTGCTTTCCGATATCAACCAGGCAGGCATTGGTCGCGGCTTGCAGTTCGAGTTGTTCCGCCCAGGCCAAGTGGTGGTGAAAGACTATTACGCCGAGTTGCCCATTGCGCTGCGGGTGTCCGGGCGCTACCACGACATCGGCGCTTTTGCTGCCGACGTTTCCAATTTGTCACGGATTGTGACCTTGCACAATTTGAACGTTTTGGCCCCCACCGGCAAGGATGCAGCCAGCGGCAACCTGAGCATGGAGGCGACCGCCAGAACCTACCGCTACCTTGATGCGCTTGAGGTGGCCGATCAGAAAAAGACTGCGGCCAAGGCTGCAGCGGGAGCCAAAAAGTGAAGGCGCGACTGATCACCGTGATGCTGCTGGGCAGTTTGTTGGTGGCTTGCTCGGCCGATATGGATGAGTTGAGCCAATGGATGGAACAGCAAAAACGCGAAGCCAAGCCCACCATCAAACCCCTTGTGCCGCCCAAGAAGTTTCTGCCGCAACCCTATGAGGCCGCGGCCGGTGTAGACCCCTACAGCCCTCAAAAGCTCAGTGTTGCGATCAAGCAGGAAGCGGCTCAGCCCAATTCTCTACTCAGCGCTGAAATGAATCGGCGCCGCGAGCCCTTGGAAGCCTATCCGCTGGACAGCATGTCCATGGTCGGCAGCATGATGCGCCAAGGGCAGCGTTATGCCTTGTTGAGAGCCGACAACCTGCTTTACCGCGTTAAAGATGGTGAGCATCTGGGTTTGAACTTCGGCCGGGTGATGAAAATTTCAGAAACCGAAATCACGCTGCGCGAGGTCGTTCAAGACGCCGCCGGTGAATGGGTAGAACGCACAAGTACCCTCCAGCTTCAGGAGCAGGGACGATGAAAATATTGCAGCAGGAGACATTCGGCATGGGCCATTGGCGCGCGTTGGGAATAGGTGTAGCAGCATTGTTCAGCGTATTGCTGGCGACGCAGGCGCAGGCTCAAATCAGTATTCGTTCAATCAACAGCGTGCAACAAGCGGGCGTAGAAGTGGTGCGCATCGAGATGTCGCAGCCCTTGACCGAGTTGCCCAAGGGCTTCACGGTGCAAACGCCCCCGCGCATCGCTATTGACTTGCCCGGCGTTGTGAACGGTATCGGCCGCTCCTTGGTGGAGGTCAATCAAGGCAATCTGCGCTCTGCCAATGTGGCCCAAGCCGGCGATCGCACGCGGGTGGTGTTGAATCTGCGCCAGGCTTCGGGCTACCGCGCGGAGTTGCAGGACAATGCTTTGTTGCTGGTGTTGGAGTCCGCGCCTGGTGTGGCCAAGAGCCCAGGCGAGCCGCTTCATTTTGCCGCCAGCTTGAATGCAGAAACGCAGCTGCTGCGCGATATTGACTTCCGCCGTGGCCAAGACAATGCGGGCCGCATTGTGGTCAATCTGCCCAGCAATCAAGTCGGCGTCGACATTCAGCAGCAGGGTCAGAATTTGGTCGTGGAGTTTTTGCGATCCACTCTGCCTGAGGGCTTGCGCCGCAAGCTCGATGTGTCGGATTTCGGCAGCCCGGTGCAGACGATCTCGACCTCGCAGGTGGGTGACCGCGTACGCATGGTGGTGGAACCCAAGGGTGCTTGGGAACACAGCGCCTACCAAAGCGACAACCAGTTTGTGCTGGAGCTCCGGCCGCAGAAGCTCGACCCGAACAAGTTGACGACCGGTCCCGGCTTTGCCGGCGATAAGCTGTCCTTGAACTTTCAGAATATTGAAGTACGCGCGCTGCTGCAGGTGATTGCCGACTTCACCAACTTCAATGTGGTCACCAGTGACTCGGTGACGGGCAATGTGACCTTGCGCCTGAAAGATGTGCCTTGGGACCAGGCGCTAGACATCATCATGCAGGCTAAAGGCTTGGGCCTGCGCAAGTCCGGCAATGTGCTGTGGATTGCCCCCAAGGACGAATTGGCTGCCAAGGAAAAACTGGACTTGGAGTCTCGCGCCCAGATCTCACTGTTGGAGCCTGTGCGCACGCAAGCCATCCAACTCAACTACACCAAGGCTGAAGAAGTGGCCAAGGGTTTGAATGGCCAAAATGTGGGCGGCAGTAGCAGCGGTGGCGGGGCCGGCGGCCAGAACTCTTCACGCATCTTGTCGCCGCGCGGCAGTGTGATGTTTGAGACGCGAACCAATCAATTGTTCGTGACCGATATCCCGGCTAAGTTGGAAGAAGTGCTGGCCATGATTGCCAAGATCGACATTCCAGTGCGGCAGGTTTTGATTGAGGCGCGCATTGTTGAAGCGGATGACAAGTTCGGCCGCTCTTTGGGTGTAAAGCTGGGCTTCAATGATTTGCGCGGCCAGCAAGGCGGCATACCGGGCCGCAATGTGGGCGGTAATCAATATGTGGTGGCCGGCGGTAACTACAACGGCGTTGGATTCAGCACCAAGCAGACGGGCGAAAACAACTTTGCCAACACGCAGTTTGTCAACTTGCCAGCCAATGTGTCCTCTGACGCTTTCGGTGGTGCAACAGCCGCAAACTTTGCACTGTCGCTGTTCAGTTCTACTGCTAATCGTTTCTTGAACCTTGAACTGTCGGCGCTGGAATCCGACGGCAAGGGCAAGATTATTTCCAGCCCGCGGGTCATTACCGCCGATCAGGTCAAGGCCTTGATCGAGCAGGGCGAGGAGCTGCCCTATCAGGTGGCCACGGCCAGTGGCGCAACCTCGATTCAGTTCCGCAAGGCAAATCTGAAACTGGAAGTCACGCCGCAAATCACGCCCGAGGGTAATGTGATTCTGAATGTGGACATCAACAAGGACAGCCGCGGCACTTTGACGCCACAAGGTTTTGCCATCAACACCAAGCATGTGCAAACGACGGTTCTGGTTGAAAACGGCGGCACGGTGGTGATTGGCGGCATCTTTACGCAAGACGAACGGGATGATATTTCCAAGGTGCCGGTCCTGGGTGACGTGCCATACCTGGGCAACCTATTCAAGACCAAGTCGCGCTCGTCGATAAAGACCGAGTTGCTGATCTTCCTGACACCCAAGGTGGTCAGTGATAGGGCAACCGTTCGATAAACGGCGACAAATAAATTGGGAGTTGCCGCATGAAATTGATGCGCGCATTGCAGGAGTAAGCAGAGATGAGTAGCAGTAAAACGTTTGAAAGCCTTGGCCACCGCTGTGCGCAAGCTTTGCTGGGCCTGGCTATGGCTGCGGTTTTGGCTGCATGTGGTGGTGGCGGCGGAGATGCCGGCAAACCGATTTTTCAAGATCCCAATACGCCGGTAACGCCGCCTGTGGCATCGAGCTTGGTGGACTTGGCCTTGGTGGTAGACAAGCAAACGGTGCCCAATACTGGCGCGGAGGTGGTCACTTACACCGTCACGGCGCTCGGAGCAGGCAATGCCGCATTGATTGGCGCAGAAGTGCCGGTTACGGTTGAAGTGGATGCCGGGGCCGTCGTGACACCTTCTGCCAAGACAACCGATAAGACCACGGCCAAGATAACTGCCGTCGTGGCATTGATCGATAAGACAAGTCGTACTGTCACATTGACGGCCAAGAGTGGCACTGTCAGCAAGAAGCTCAGTTTCAATGTGGTGGACAGTGTCACCGGCAGTGCCGTGGCGGATCTTTCGGTCGTAGTGGACAAGGTCTCTATCCCCAATACGGGCACCGAAGACGCCAGCATCACAGTCACGACGCTGGACGCGGCTCGGTCGGCGATTGGCGGCGTTGCGGTCACCATGCAAGTGGTCGATGTCGGTGATGCGGTGGTGCTTGATCCAGGTAACACGACGACCAGCGTGAGTTCCGGGCAACTGACGCGTCGCTTGAAACTGCAGAACATCAAGACCAAGCGAACAATTGCCGTCAAGGCTACCAGCGGGACCGTGTCGCGCACCATCACGGTGGATGTCGTTGATCCTCCGGCAGGCACCGTCTTGACTGCCAGCGATCTGACGCTGTCCATCAGCAAGAACAGCATCAATAACTCCGGCAGCGAAACGGTCGATGTGATTGCACGTGCGGTTGACGTCAATCGCAATGCTTTGGCAGGCATCGATGTAATCTTCCGGGTTGATAGTGATGCGGTGCTCACGCCAATCTCTACCAAGACCGACGCAAAAGGAGAGGTCAGGGCCACTGTGGGCATAGGTGCGAATCGCACCGTACGGACCATTACCGTGTCGGCCGAGAGCGGCACGCTGAAAGGTGTTCGTTTGTTGAGTGTGACCGGAGCAAAACTGCAGGCAACAGTTAATCAACCTAATCGCTTGGTGGGTGAGCAGGGCACGGTCGATTACAGCTTGTTGGATGTGAATGGCAGTCCAATCGATGGCGTAGAGATTGTCGCCACGGGCCCAGGTGCGGCCACCGGTCGTGGTGTGACGAATGGGCAAGGCAAGTGGACATATTCCTATAAGGCCGAGGGCAACGGAAAGATGTCGATCAAGGCAGTGGGCGGCGCTGGGGATACTCCGGTCGAATCCTTTGTTAATGTCGCCTCAAAGCCTGCCGCACTGGATCCGGCAGTGAAGATTTTGTCGGCAACCATGACCATGGATACCCTGGTGGTTAAAGTCAACGAGATTGGAAAAGACGTAAATCGAGCCGAGATCAGGATTTTGTTCCGCGGTGAAAAAAATGCGCCGATTGAGAATGTTCGTGTCCATATTGGATTGGGTGCGAATAATAGTTCGACCGATGGGCGTTTTAGCGTGAGTGAGAGTGATCCGCCATTGTTGTCGGATAAGAATGGTTTGGTTACATTGAGCTTCATTCCCGGAGAGCGCGCTAGCCCGACCGAGGGCGTAAAGATTCAAGGTTGTTATGGAAGAACAGACGATCTGGGTACGACGGCGAGTGGTTGTCTGAACGGCCTCGCGATAAATCCGGTGAACTTGACCATAGTCGAGACGCCCGTTTCAATCTCTATCGGCGGCGATGATGTACTCACGATTGGTGATGCCGGTTTGACCTATATTGCCAAGTTCACCGTGCTGGTTGTTGACTCGGCGGGTAACCCTAAGTCGGATGTCCAGGTTACACCGGTCGTTGACTTATTGGGTTATGGCAAGGGCTACTATGTATATGATGGGACCAGTAAGAAATGGGGCATTCCGCTGGATTTGACATTCGTGCCTATATTTCTGCAGTGCCCAAATGAAGATAGACTGGATCCTGATGGAGCAAGAAATGGCACCCTTGAGGCGGGTGAGGATATCAACGGAAATCTCCAGCTTGATCCTCGAAAATCAGATGTTTCAGTTGCTTTGGAAGGTAGTACAAAAACCGATAAGAACGGTTTGGCGACTTTGAGGATTGAATATCCAAAAAGTATGGCCTCTTGGGTTCGGTATATGATTAAGGTCAGTGCGCCCGGTGTACTGAGTCCACCAGCTTGGTATGGTCGCTATGAAGAGCGCTGGTTGCCGACATTGACTGCTGCGATCAAGAATGAGAGCGCACCAGCGTTTCAAATCAGCCCATACGGGATTGATACGTCCGGTTATGTCAATAGTTCGACCGATCCTTTGGTTCCGATCGGCGCCGGTTGCTTCAGCAAGAAGTAGTTTGCGGGATTAGTCGTTTGATCATCTCTCTCGTCGGCATGCCCGGCGGTGGCAAATCCACCGTCGGTCGTGCTTTGGCGCGCCAGTTGGGCATGCGCTTTGTCGATACCGATGCTGAAATTGAAGCCCGGCTGGGCGAGGCTATTCGCAGCTTTTTCGACCGCTCGGGCGAGGCGGCCTTCAGGGACATCGAGTCTGAAGTGCTGAGCGAGATACTCGCCCGGGAGGGCGAGTTTGTCTTGGCCACCGGCGGGGGGATTGTTCTGCGCGATGCCAATCGCGATTTGCTGCGCCGGCATTCCACGGTCTTGTATTTGCGCTCCACGCCGGAAGAGCTTTTTCGGCGCTTGCGCCACGACACCCAGCGCCCGCTGCTGCAGGTGCGCGATCCGCTGGCGAAGTTGCGAGAGCTCTATTTGCAGCGCAATCCACTCTATCGACGTTGCGCTCATTTCGTGCTGGAAACCGGCCGTCCCTCGGTCAACGGTCTCGTCAATATGGCGCTGATGCAGTTGGAGTTGGCGGGTCTGGTGGACCCTGGCCGAGTAGCCGCCACGGTGGGGGCGGAAAAGCATTGATGGGGGTTCCTTGATCGTCAGCCGTGTGAGTGCTCCTCGCCCCGTACACTTGTCGCTATGACAGCCCCCAAGACCCCTTCTTTCGCAGTTCAGCCTCAGATTGTTCCTATCGCTCTTGATGAGGGGCAGCGAGGCTATGACATTCTTATCGGTGCAGGCCTGCTGGATGAGGCTGCAGCTTGGGAGGGCCTGCCCAAGGCCGCTGCGGCCTTGATTGTCAGCAATGAGACCGTTGCGCCGCTCTATCTGGCGCGTTTACAGCTGCGTCTGGCTGCGCAATATGCGCGCGTGGAAACCGTGCTTCTGCCCGACGGCGAACGCTACAAGGATTGGGCATCTCTGAACCTGATCTTCGATCACCTGCTTGAGACCGCGTCCGACCGAAAAACCGTGCTGTTTGCACTCGGCGGCGGCGTGATTGGCGATATGACCGGCTTTGCGGCCTCGGTTTATATGCGTGGCGTGCCTTTTGTCCAAGTGCCGACGACCTTGTTGGCGCAGGTTGATTCTTCGGTCGGCGGCAAGACCGCGATCAACCATCCGCTGGGCAAGAATATGCTTGGCGCGTTTTATCAGCCGGCGCGTGTGATTGCCGATCTGGATACCTTGGACAGCTTGCCGCAGCGTGAGTTGTCGGCGGGTTTGGCCGAGGTCATCAAGTACGGGCCGATTGCCGACGCCGCTTTTTTGGCATGGATTGAGCTGAATCTTGACGCCTTGCTTGCGCGCGACAAGTCGGCGCTGGCCTATGCCGTCAAGCGCTGCTGCGAGATCAAGGCTTGGGTGGTGGGGCAGGACGAGCGCGAGCAGGGGTTGCGGGCCGTTCTCAATTTCGGGCATACCTTTGGCCATGCCATCGAAACCGGTCTCGGTTATGGCGAATGGCTGCACGGCGAGGCGGTTGGCTGCGGCATGGTGATGGCGAGCGATTTGGCTGTGCGTTTGGGCTTGATGCCGGGTGAGTTTTTGCCGCGTATGCGCACGCTGATTGAACGCGCTGGGCTGCCAGTTGTCGGGCCTGCTTTGGGTGCGCAGCGTTATCTGGAGTTGATGCGGGTCGACAAAAAGGCCGAGGGTGGGGCGATTCGCTTCGTTTTGCCTGAAGGGCTGGGCAAGGCCGGCATGCATGCGGCGCCCGATGACTTGGTGGCGCAGGTATTGGCCAGCCACGTTGCCTGACTACCTGGGTATGCCCGCAGTGCTTGTGCCTCAACTCGCGCCTTATGCCTGCGACCCTGCGCGCAGCCGCGGGCGCCGAGTCTACGAGACGCCAGCACCAACGCGCAGCGAATTCCAGCGCGACCGGGATCGCATCATCCACAGCACCGCATTCAGGCGCCTCGTCTACAAGACGCAGGTGTTTCTGAATCACGAGGGCGATCTGTTTCGCACCCGTCTGACCCATTCGTTAGAGGTGGCCCAACTGGGTCGCTCAATTGGCCGCAGCTTGCGCCTGGACGAGGACTTGATCGAGGCCATTGCCTTGGCGCATGACCTGGGTCACACGCCGTTTGGCCACGCCGGGCAGGATGTACTTGACGAATGCATGAAGGCCCACGGTGGCTTCGAGCACAATCTGCAGTCGCTGCGCGTTGTGGATAAGTTGGAGCAGCGTTACCCGGCGTTTGACGGCCTCAATCTGTGTTTTGAAACCCGTGAAGGTATTTTGAAACATTGCGCACGTCGCAATGCACTGTTGTTGGAGGCGGCCGAGCCGGGTGGGGTGGGTGAGCGTTTCTTGCTCGGCCAACAACCGAGTTTGGAGGCGCAACTCTGCAATTTGGCCGATGAAGTCGCTTACAACGCTCACGATATTGACGATGGTGTGCGCTCGGGCTTGTTGGCTTTGGAACAGTTGGAAACAGTACCACTGGTTCAGACCTATTTGCGCGAGGCGTTGCAGGCCTACCCTGGCTTGAAGGGCAAGCGACTGCTGGCTGAGACCATTCGGCGCATGCTCTCCGCGCAGGTGTACGACATCATTGACGCCACCACTGCGGTCTTGGTGGACCTGGCGCCGGCAGATGTTCAGGCGGTACGCGGGGCTGGCCCGCTGCTGCGCTTCAGCACCGAAATGCGCGCCGCCAGCACCGAGCTGAAGCGTTTTTTGTTCGCACAGCTGTACCGGCATAGCCAGGTTCAGTCCACCCGGCATCGCGCCGAACAAGTGCTGCGCGACCTGTTCGGCATCTACGCAGCCGACCCGCAGCAAATGCCGGCCGAGTATCTGCAAGAAATCGATCAAAGCGACCTACCGCGCGCTTGTGCCGACTACATCGCTGGCATGACAGATCGCTTTGCGATCAGAGAGCACCACCGATTGACTGGGCAGTCCTTGTTCTAGCAAGTCCTAGCAGGACTTTAAAATGGGGTCAGGTTCATTTATTGCGCCCCCTCAGCCGGGCGGATCCCCATGGCCAGACTCCCTCGCCTCATGCTTGCCGGGCAGGCGCACCACGTCATTCAGCGCGGTAACAATCATCAGCCCATCGTTCTCGACGATGCGGATCGCCAACATTATTTGAATCAACTGCATGAGTGCGCTGCGACGCAAAAGGTGGCGATTCACGCCTATGTGTTGATGGACAACCACCTTCATTTGCTGGCGACGCCCGAGGTGGATCAGGGCATTAGCCAGATGATGCAGGCGCTCGGGCGCCGCTACGTGGTCTGGTTCAATCACAAGTACGGCCGCAGCGGCACGCTGTGGGAAGGGCGCTTCCGGGCTGCCTTGATCGATAGCGAGCGCTACTTGATGGCCTGCATGCGCTATATCGAACTGAATCCGGTGCGGGCTGGCATGTGCGCAAGCTCCGAGGCCTACCCCTGGTCCAGTTGCGCCCATCATTTGGGGCGGCGCAGCGATCCTTTGATCAATGACCATGCCTTATTCTGGTCCCTGGGCAACACGCCGTTCGAACGTGAACTGGCTTATCGGGAGTTGCTGGATCAAGGGTTGCCCGAGCCAGAGCGCCTGCAGTTCCATGATTCGGCGATGAAGGGGAGGCCCATCGGTTCGGCAGAATTTTTGAAGAGTTTGGCCGACAAGACCTTGTTGCCGCTTGTGCTCAGGCCCCGCGGCCGCCCTAGAAAAACTCAATCGGAAGCCGAATTAAATCAACCTGACCCTATTTAAATGGGGTTGCTGGTGTGTTTTGAAAATTAAATGAACCTGACCCTATTTAATTTGACTTGATGACTTTGCTGCGCTGCAGTAACCTTCGGGCCGTAATGGATTACCGAGGACCGCGCCATGACCCGATCGACCCAGGCCGAAGCAGCATTGCAGCAAACGCAAGCGCTTGTGCAGCAACAAGCTGAAAAGCAAGATTTGGCCGCCCATGGCCTGTACCGGCCACAGAACGAGAAGGACGCTTGCGGTCTCGGCTTTGTGGCGCACATCAAGGGCCAGAAGGCGCACTCGATTGTTCAGCAAGGCCTGAAGATCCTTGAAAACCTCGATCACCGGGGCGCGGTTGGTGCCGACAAGCTGATGGGGGACGGCGCCGGCATCTTGATCCAGATCCCGGATGAGTACTTCCGTGCCGAGATGGCCCGCGCCGGCACAGGCCCCGATGGATCGGTGGGCGTGGAACTGCCACCCCCCGGCGAATACGGCGTCGGCATGATCTTCCTGCCCAAGGAGCATGCGTCGCGCTTGGCTTGCGAACAAGAATTGGCCCGCGCGATCAAGGCCGAAGGTCAGGTCTTGCTGGGCTGGCGCGATGTGCCGGTTGATGCCGAAATGCCGATGTCGCCGACCGTGCGCGCCAAAGAGCCCATCATTCGGCAAATCTTCATCGGCCGTGGCCCGGACATCATTGTTCCCGACGCCTTGGAGCGCAAGCTCTACGTCATCCGCAAGACTGCCAGCAGCGCCATCCAGGCGCTGCAACTGACCCACAGCCGCGAGTACTACGTGCCCAGCATGAGCTGCCGCACCATCATTTACAAAGGCCTCTTGCTGGCCGACCAAGTCGGCAGTTACTACAAAGACCTGGCCGACCCGCGCGTGGTTTCCGCCATCGCGCTGGTTCACCAGCGCTTCTCGACCAATACCTTCCCCGAGTGGCCACTCGCCCACCCATACCGCATGGTCGCCCACAACGGTGAGATCAATACGGTCAAGGGCAACTTCAACTGGATGCGCGCCCGTGAAGGCGTGATGAAGTCGCCGGTGCTGGGTGACGATCTGGACAAGCTCTACCCGATCAGCTTCGAGCACCAGTCCGACACAGCGACCTTCGACAACGCAATCGAGTTGTTGACCATGGCCGGCTATCCGCTGGCGCACGCCGCCATGATGATGATCCCGGAAGCTTGGGAACAGCACGAGATGATGGATCAGCGTCGCCGTGCGTTCTATGAATACCACGCCGCGATGATGGAACCCTGGGACGGCCCGGCCGCCATGGTCTTCACCGACGGCCGCCAAGTCTGCGCCGCGCTCGACCGCAATGGCCTGCGTCCGGCGCGCTACTGCATCACCGATGACGACTTGGTCATCCTCGCGTCCGAGAGCGGCGTGCTGCCCATCCCTGAGAACAAGATCGTCAAGAAATGGCGCCTGCAGCCCGGCAAGATGTTCCTGATCGACCTGGAACAGGGCCGCATCATTGACGACGAAGAGCTGAAGAACCAATACGCTAACGCCCGTCCTTATCGGCAGTGGATCGAGAACGTGCGCGTCAAGCTCGACGACATCGCGGTGCTTGACGCCAAGCCGGTCGCCTTTGAGTCGACGCTCTTGGACCGTCAGCAAGCCTTTGGCTTCACGCAGGAAGACATCAAGTTCTTGATGGCGCCTATGGCCATCAACGGCGAGGAAGCGCTGGGCTCCATGGGCAATGACTCGCCCTTGGCCGTCTTGTCATCCAAGGACAAGCCGCTGTTCAACTACTTCAAACAGTTGTTCGCCCAGGTCACCAACCCGCCTATCGACCCGATCCGCGAAGCGATCGTGATGTCGCTGAACAGCTTCATCGGCCCAAAGCCGAATCTGCTGGACATCAATGCGGTCAACCCGCCGATGCGCCTGGAAGTGTCGCAGCCGGTGCTGGACTTCAAGGACATGGCGCGCCTGCGTCAGATCGAAGCGCATACCCACGGGAAGTTCAAGCCCTATGAGCTGGACATCACTTATCCACTCGCCTGGGGCCATGAAGGCGTCGAGGCGCAGCTCGCTTCGCTTTGCGCCGAGTCGGTCGACGCGATCAAGAGCGGCCACAACATCCTCATCATCACCGACCGTGGTTTGAGCGAGAGCCGGGTGGCTATCCCTGCTTTGCTGGCGCTGTCCGCCATCCATCACCACTTGGTGCGCGAAGGCCGCCGTACGACAGCCGGTTTGGTAGTTGAAACCGGCAGCGCCCGCGAGGTGCATCACTTTGCCGTGCTGGCTGGCTTCGGTGCCGAGGCGGTTCACCCTTACCTCGCGCTGGAAACGCTGAGCGAGATCGCTGCCGGTTTGCCTGGCGATCTGTCGGCCGACAAAGCCATCTACAACTACATCAAGGGCATCGGCAAGGGCCTGTCCAAGATCATGTCCAAGATGGGCATCTCGACCTATATGTCTTACTGCGGCGCGCAGATCTTCGAGGCCATCGGCCTGAAGAGTGACTTCGTCGAGAAGTACTTCCGCGGCACACCGACGCAGGTCGGCGGCATCGGCGTGTTCGAGGTGGCCGAAGAAGCGATTCGCTTGCACCGCGCCGCTTACGGCGATGACCCGGTGCTGGACAGCATGCTGGACGCAGGCGGCGAGTACGCCTGGCGCGCGCGCGGTGAAGAACATATGTGGACGCCGGACGCGATCGCCAAGCTGCAACACAGCGCCCGCAGCGGCAAGTTCGACACCTACAAGGAATACGCGCAAATCATCAATGACCAGAGCAAGCGTCACATGACCTTGCGCGGCCTGTTCGAGTTCAAGTTCGATCCGAGCAAGGCGATACCGCTGGACGAAGTTGAGTCGGCGAAAGAAATCGTCAAGCGTTTCGCCACAGGCGCGATGTCCTTGGGCTCGATCAGCACCGAGGCGCATGCTACTTTGGCCGTGGCGATGAACCGCATCGGGGGAAAAAGCAATACCGGCGAAGGTGGCGAGGATCCTGCGCGTTATCGCAATGAGCTGAAGGGCATCAAGATCGTTGCCGGCACCAAGGTGTCCGACGTGATCGGCAACAAGGTCATCGCGGTTGATTACGAGCTCAAGGAAGGCGATTCGCTGCGCTCCAAGATCAAGCAGGTCGCGTCCGGCCGCTTCGGGGTGACGACCGAATACTTGGTCAGCGCCGATCAGATCCAGATCAAGATGGCGCAAGGCGCCAAGCCAGGCGAGGGCGGCCAACTGCCTGGCGGCAAGGTGAGCGAGTACATCGGCATGTTGCGTTACTCGGTGCCGGGCGTGGGCTTGATTTCGCCGCCGCCGCACCATGACATCTATTCGATCGAGGACTTGGCGCAGCTGATTCACGATCTGAAGAACGTCAACCCACGCGCCGATGTGTCGGTCAAGCTGGTGTCTGAAGTCGGCGTAGGCACGATTGCTGCGGGCGTCACCAAGGCCAAGGCCGATCACCTGGTGATCGCCGGCCATGACGGCGGCACCGGCGCATCGCCTTGGTCCTCGATCAAGCATGCCGGCACGCCTTGGGAGTTGGGCTTGGCCGAAACGCAGCAGACCCTGGTCTTGAACCGTCTGCGCGGCCGTGTGCGTGTGCAGGCCGATGGTCAGATGAAGACCGGCCGTGACGTCGTGATCGGTGCGCTCTTGGGTGCCGACGAGTTCGGCTTCGCCACCGCGCCGCTGGTGGCCGAAGGTTGCATCATGATGCGCAAATGCCATCTGAACACCTGCCCGGTCGGCGTCGCCACGCAAGACCCTGTCCTGCGCGCCAAGTTCACTGGCAAGCCCGAGCATGTCGTCAACTTCTTCTTCTTCATCGCCGAAGAAGCGCGTCAAATCATGGCTCAGCTGGGCATGCGCAAGTTCGATGAGTTGATCGGCCGCAGCGACCTGCTGGACACTAAAAAGGGCATCTCGCACTGGAAGGCCAAGGGACTGGACTTCAGCCGCGTCTTCCACCGGCCCGCGCTGGCGCTGGACGTCGCGCGCATCCACAACGATGTGCAAGACCATGGCCTAGAGCGCGCGCTTGACGTCAAGCTGATCGAGAAGTGCTTGCCTGCCTTCGAGAAGGGCGAGAAGGTCCAGTTCATGCAAGAGGTGACGAATGTGCGCCGCACCGTCGGCGCCATGCTGTCGGGCGAGCTGATTCGCCGCCGCCCCGAAGGCTTGCCGGACCACACCATCTTCATCCAGATGGAAGGCACCGGCGGCCAGAGCTACGGCGCCTTCCTGGCCCAGGGCATTACCTTCTACTTGATTGGTGACGCGAACGACTACACCGGCAAGGGTCTGTCGGGCGGCCGCGTGGTGGTTCGCCCCAGCATCGACTTCCGGGGCGATGCGACCAAGAACATCATCGTCGGCAACACCGTCTTGTACGGTGCGACGCGCGGTGAGGCATTCTTCCGTGGTGTGGCCGGCGAGCGCTTTGCGGTTCGCCTGTCGGGCGCCTCGGCGGTGGTCGAAGGGACTGGCGATCATGGTTGTGAATACATGACCGGCGGCACCGTCGTCGTCTTGGGCAAGACCGGCCGCAACTTCGCTGCTGGCATGAGTGGCGGCATCGCCTATGTGTATGACGAGGACGGCTTGTTCGCCAAGCGTTGCAACCCATCCATGGTGGCGCTCGACAAACTGCTGCCCGCCGCCGAGCAAGAAGCCACGGTCGACCGCGCAGTCTGGCACCACCTGGGCGAAGCGCCGGCTCAGACCGACGAGGCCATCCTGAAGAAGATGCTGGAAGACCACCACCGTTGGACCGGCAGCCAGCGCGCCCGTGATCTGCTGGACCATTGGGCCGATTCACGCGCCAAGTTCGTCAAGGTGTTCCCGCATGAATACCGCCGCGCTTTGGGCGAGATGCATGCCGCCAAGCAAACAGTCGAAACCATTGAGCAAGCCAAAGCGCCTGCAAGCAAGCCAGTCAAGGCCTAAGGGGAAAGTCATGGGAAAAATCACCGGTTTCATGGAAATCGAGCGTCTGGAAGAGGGCTATGAGCCTGTCAGTGCGCGCGTCAAGAATTACAAAGAATTCGTCATCGGCTTGAGCGCCGATCAGGCCAAGCTGCAAAGTGCGCGCTGCATGGATTGCGGCACGCCGTTTTGCAACAGCGGCTGCCCGGTCAACAACATCATTCCGGACTTCAACGATCTGGTCTATCAAGGCGACTGGGCTAACGCCATCACCGTGCTGCACAGCACCAACAACTTCCCCGAGTTCACCGGCCGCATCTGCCCCGCACCTTGCGAGGCTGCCTGCACGCTGAACGTCAATGATGACGCGGTCGGGATCAAGTCGATCGAGCACGCCATCATTGACCGCGCCTGGTCTGAGGGCTGGGTCAAGCCAGTGCTGCCCAAGGTCAAGACGGGCAAGACCGTGGCCATCGTCGGCTCCGGCCCGGCCGGCATGGCCGCAGCCCAGCAGTTGGCGCGCGCCGGCCATAGCGTGACGCTGTTCGAGAAGAACGACCGCGTCGGCGGCCTGCTGCGTTACGGCATCCCCGACTTCAAGATGGAGAAGAGCCACATCGACCGCCGCGTTGCGCAGATGGAGGCCGAAGGCGTGGTTTTCCGAACCGGCGTGCTGGTCGGCACGCTGCCTGCAGACTCCAAAGTCACCAACTGGGCCAAGGAAAGCATCAGCCCTGACGAGCTGAAGGCGCAATTCGACGCCGTGCTGCTGACCGGCGGCGCCGAAAATTCGCGCGACTTGCCCATGCCCGGCCGTGAGCTGAGCGGCATCCATTTCGCGATGGAGTTCCTGCCGCAGCAGAACAAGGTCAATGCCGGCGACAAGTTGAAAGGTCAACTGCGCGCCGACGGCAAGCATGTCGTCGTCATCGGCGGCGGAGACACTGGCAGCGACTGCGTGGGAACGAGCAACCGCCATGGTGCCAAGAGCGTCACCCAGTTCGAGGTGATGCCGCAGCCGCCTGCAGAAGAGGACCGGTCCATGACTTGGCCTTACTGGCCGCTCAAGCTGCGCACCTCCAGCAGCCACGAAGAAGGCTGCGAGCGCGAGTTCGCGATCTCGACCAAGGAATTCTTGGGTGAGAAAGGCAAGCTGACCGGCGTCAAGACCGTGCGGGTCGAATGGCAGGGCGGCAAGATGGTTGAAGTGGCCGGCTCCGAGCAAGTCATCAAAGCCGATCTGGTCTTCTTGGCCATGGGTTTTGTATCGCCGGTGGCGACCGTGCTGGATGCTTTTGGCGTCAACAAAGACGCCCGCGGCAACGCCAAGGCCACCACCGACTTCACAGGCGGTTACAAGACCAATGTGGACAAGGTTTTTGCCGCCGGCGATATGCGGCGCGGTCAGTCCCTGGTGGTCTGGGCGATCCGCGAAGGCCGCCAAGCGGCGCGAGCGGTCGATGAGTTCCTGATGGGCGGGAGCGACTTGCCGCGTTGATGGGCGTTTTGTTTAGCCAATAGGGCTATTCCGACAAACAGCGCTGCGTAGTCGCAATCGCAGGTTCCAGCGGGCGGATGTCCACCGCCTGCTGTTCCACGAACAGCACTTCAAGACATAGGCGTGCGCTTTGAGCTACTTGCCCTGCCATGCCGGGTGCAAACCGTGCTGTGGCCAGTCCGTCCTTGACGGCGGTGACGAAGGGCTCGTAGACCTGATCTCCGGCGCGCGCGTCGCGCAGTGCAGGTGGCAGGGCCAAGGTTTCAATGGAGCTCATGGCTCCAGTGGCATCAAGGCCAACCAAGACCCGCAAGCGTAGGCGCCCACCAGGCAGCGGCGCATCGGGATATGCGATCAGGACCTGATCTTGTTCGGCGGTCAGCAGCACAGGCCAGCTGTCAAGCTCGGCAGCCTGTGTTGTATCGCTTGCCTGGGCTTGGATGGTTTCTGCGGGAGCCGGCCGCTCATTCTTCGAGTTAGTCGCCCCAGGTTCAGGCGCGGTATGCGCTTGAAGCTGCAGGCCTTGCGGTGGCGGCAGCAATCTCAGCGCCGTTTGATGACTGCCGAACGAGCCACGACGCGGTGTTTCACTCGCCCCGCCCGACCCTTGCCATTTCATCGTCAAAAAGCCTGCGTGCAGTAGCAAGGCCAATGCCGCGGACCATAGCAAGCTTTTCGAATGAGTGTGGTGGCTCGGCGGCATCGGTGGGCGGCAATGCAGCTTAGTTTTGAATCAGGTCTCGCCAGGACAGACGTCGGGTGGCGCTGGTTGAAGGACTGACCGGCGCGGGCGTCGAGACCGTACGATTGTCCGACAGTCGGCTCACGCTGATCACCTTGTTATTGGGCAGCTTGATCAAGGCCGGACGCGTAGCGATCGCGTTACCCAGCGGGACACTGACGACGCCATTGGCGGTCGAAACAGGCGCGCCGGTGGCGTAGTCGAGAAAGTTGGCGAAGCTCGAACCACCGACCTTGCAAACATTGCCCGTTTCGATCACGTTGGAGTTGACCACCAAGGTGCCCAGTGCCAACTGTGGGTCGGTGTTGACGCGTTCGCGCGAGGAGGGCAGATCCACATACCAACCGCCGTCGCTGGCCAGATTGACGACCTTTGGCACTTCAACCGTACGCACATCCGTGCTTTCCACGCAGGCCGAGCTATTGGCTGGGCACTTCTTGCCGCCGGTGATGACTTGCTGCACAAATTTATTGGCCGGCAGGCGGGGGTCGCCAAAGTCGCTGGCGCTCAGTCTGTCCTTGACCGCGTAGATGGACTGCTGCTCGGCATCGCTCAGGTCAGACACGCCCAAGTAGCGGCCGGTGCCCACATAGACCATCGCGTAACTGCCGACTTGGCCCAGTTCAGGGCGTGACGTGATGGGCTGAGCCGTGCCGGCTTCATTCTTCAAAGTGGCGAGTCGTTGCGCGTTATAGCCTCCGCCGAGGATGCCGTTGACGTCGAAGCGCCACAAATTGCCGAACTCATCTCCGCCGTAGACGCGCTGCACGGTGTTGTCCACGTCACCGTTGTCGACCCAAGCGCGGATATGCGTCATGCCGCTGGCTGCGCCGGTGCCGCCGGCGCTGGTGGCGATGCTGCGTATCAATGTGCCGGTAGTGGCGTTGAGCACAAACAGCCGCCCCTTGCCGTCGCCGGGGGAGGTGTTGTTATAGCCTGACCCGAAGAACACCGCCCATGTGCCATCCTTGAGCTTGCCGATTTCGGGCTTGCCCATGCTCAGACCCAGGTTGTCGTCGGTGAACTCCCACAATGCTTTCGGATCTGCCGGGTCTGTCACGTCCAGTGCGTAGTAGCCCCGGCCGCCAGCGCCCAAACCGCCCACCAAGAGGGTGCGCCATTGCGTCCCGTCATAGACGTCTTGCACGGTCGGGGTGCCGTCCACGAAGTACTCGTGCTTGGTCGCGTATTCCATGTCTGCCAGCCGATAGAGCTTGGGCAGCATCAGCGTCGGGATGAAGGCCCAGGCCTCCTCGCCGGTAGCCGAATTGAAGGCATGCAGCATGCCGTCATTGGCGCCGACGTAAACCATGCCTGCGCGAGCATCGACTGTGGCCTTGTGGGTCTCGTAACCGGCGTCGGTGTAGGTGAATGAAGCCTTGTCTACAAAAACGGCTTCGGAGTTGACGATGTCACCGAGCAGATGGGCCCGCCGACGGAAGTACTTCAGGGGCTGGCCTACCTCGGTCAGCTCGCCTTCATTGCTGCGTTCGCCGCGCAAGTACTTCACCAGCGCCTCGCCGCCTGCGGCGGTTTGCTCGGTGTCGGCCAGGCAATACGGGCCAAAGCTGCAGAACTGGCTCAGTTCCCGGCCGCTTGTTTTGACATAGCTCTTTGAGAAAAAGTCCTTCTCGCTGGCGCTCAGCGTGCCCCAGGTGAAGAGCTTGCGCTTCTTTGACTCTCCTGCCGCGAACATATAGATGGTGCGGCTGGTGTTTGCATTGAGCTTGTCTCGCGCGGACCAATCGTAGGTGCTGCCATCAACAGTGCCGAACTCGATGTCGAGGCGCTGGCTTTGCAGTTCTCCCGACCATTCTCCCGAACTGAAGTTCGAGACGAAAACCTGGTTGTCGCCGGCCGCCACATTCGGGTTGCTGGTGGTGGCCGCAGCTGCCGCTTTGGTCTGTACGTCAATGGCCGCCAGCGCGCTGGCCAAGCCGGTGAAAAGCGTGGTCGGGTCGGAAGCGCTGAAATAGGTGCCATCGCCGTTGACCGCAGCGTGCCAAAGGTCATCGATCGTCGTCAGCGTGTTGCTGATTGGGCTCGGCCAGGTGCAGCTTCCTGTGGTCTGCCAGCTGCAGACGCCACCCGACGGGTTGGCGGGCGAACCTTCCCGCACCGCGTAGAAGTCACCGCTGGTGTCGGTTCGGTAGGTCGAGCGGAACTGCATATAGCCCGATGCGCCAAGACCCAGCGTGAAGGTCTTCATGTTCTGAACGACGTCAGCGCCACTGGGGCCGGCGCCGTTGCCGCATACATCGGTGGTGCCGTTCAAACAGGCAGCGCTGTTGTTGGCGCCTGTGCGCAGATCGGTCCTGAAGTAATAGGACGCCACATCGGCCAGGGTGTTGCCGGTGCCGGTGGTGTCCAGCATCGGGCGCGCCAAGGCGCTGTCTTGGTCGCCGATCTCGGTGCTGTTGTCGAGCTGCAGCGGATCACTGCTTTCATTCCAGAAGCCGTCGGTAGAGAGAATCGTGAAGTTTCTCTGGCAGGAGTATTCCATCGGGTCGGTCGTGGTGACGCCGTTGAGGCTGCTGCCGTTGTATTTGCCGCCATACAGTCGACCGGCCTTGGACAGCGCGCTGCGCAGAGGCGTCGAATTATTGGGTTTGGCCTTGTTCAGTTTGCTAAACCAGTTGGTTTTCTGCGTGCTCTCAAAGACGCCCAGATTGAGGAAATCGGAGCCCGTGTTGTTGTTGATGCTCATATAGCCAACGCGCCGGTTGTTGGTCACCGGCGCGAAGGCGCGGCTGGCCGAGGACTTCATCGATTGCATGCGCGTGTGATAGTAAGTCCACCAATTGGCGAAATTGGTCATCTCTTCGGCGTAGCTGCATGTCGCGCCGGCGCAGTCTTTGCGGCTGGCCGCTTTAGGGTAGGTTGTACGCGAGGGAATGATGTCGACGCGTTCGAAACTCCCCGGAAAGCCAGCCGGGATCGCCGCAACCTCCGGGACTTCTGCGGTGTAACCTGAAAATGCCACTGGGCTAGGTGAGACGGAGATGATGCAGGAGGAGTTGGAGCCCGCAGATCTCGTCATCGAGACCGAGCCGGTGAAGTCGCCGGCCGACAGCGGCGCCGAAATGGTCACTTTGCTGCTGCTGACCACCGCTGTGTAGCCGGTGGAGCCTGATCTGCTATTGATGCCGTCTCTGACTGATGTGGCCAGAGTGCCGGACGAGTTGGTGGTCCCGGTAGCGACGCCTCCGAGCAAGTCCACGCCGGTCACCACGACGCTGCCAATGCCTGCCTTCTTGCTGCTGCTGCAGCCGGACAATGAAAACGTGAATGAGGCCTTGGCGGGATTTGCCGGTACAGCGTCGACCTTGGCGACACCCGCCGACGCGTACTTGGTCGGATAGCGCGCCGCCGTGTAGACGTCGGTTCGAACTGCTTGGCAGCTACCCGCCGCCGGCGTGATGGCGCGTGCGTTGGTATCGCTATTGCACCAGCGCACCGGCGCCGGAATTGTGAATGCGCCACCCGCCCCAGACTGGCAATTGCGCAGATTGTCGGAGTCGCAATACTCGGACGGCAGGATGCGGTAGTAATGTGGGCCCCAACTTTGATTGGTCACAACCGTGGCGGCATCGGGCGCGCCCGTCGCCAGCTTGCCGGTGCCGCTGGCCGTGGTGGCGTTGAACTTGGTGTAGAGCTTGCCATCGACCCTGCCTGGCAAGACATAGTTGCCGTTGCGCAGGCAGTCGGAGAAGGTGCCGTCATCCACACACCATTCGGTGTCCGGATATTGGGTCAGCAGATTGATGCTGGAACTGTTCTGCACCTGGTAGGCGTCGTTGCGAACACTGGTCCAACTGGTCTGGCTGGCCAGGGCGGTGCCGGAGGCATCCACCGGCGGTAGATAGACGGTGGCCGGGTTGTAGGCCATGCCGTTGAAACTGCTGGTCAGGAAGGGCGGGTGGCCGCGCCTGCTGCCGAACGGGGCGGTGCCGCTCCAGCAGGTGGTCGAGGTGTTGCCGCCTTGGCAGCAGCTGTTGCCGAAGTCACCGGTGTAGGTGGCACCGGTGTTGATGCCGGCGCCCTTGGATCGGCACAGCCCGCCTGCCGTGTGGTCGGGCATGAAGTCGAAATCCATCGAGCCCGAGTCATCAAGGATGAATAGCAGGTTCGCTTTGACGCTTGTCGGCGAGGCGACCAGCAAGGGCGAGGAGGAAATGTCGGTCGCACGAGCGCTTGGCAAGCCTAGGCTCAGGGCAACCGCAAGCAAGGCGCCAAAGCGCAAGGAGTTGAAGAGTTTCATGGGAACCTCATGAGCGGGCTGATTCGGGCATGCTGCTGGGGACATAGCATCAGATTGCGACCACGGCTTGGACGAAGCTGACCGCATTGCGCGGGCCTTGGACACGCACCGTGATGCGGTAATAGGTCTGGCTAGGCACCAATAACTTGATGCCGCTGGATTTGCTGCTGGTCTGCGTTGACGAACTCAGCGTGGCCGAGCTCTCGCAATTGCTCGCCAGTGGGTCGCCGGCGAAAGCGCACAGCCTGTGAATGACGAAGGACACGGTATTGCCTGCGGCATCTACCGGCAGTGTGTTGACCAAGTTGTTGGCGACCAGCGTGGCATTCCAGAAAGCTTCCCAAGTTTGCTGTGTCACCGGATCGGGGTCAGCACGGGAGGCGCGGTAGCTATAGGGCTCGGCGCCGCCTGCTGTGATGTTCCCAAACAACTTGTTCGCGGGCGTCGGCGGCGCTGTGGGCTTCGCGGGGTCAATGGTCTGTTCGCGTGACTTTTGTTCCAGCCAAGCGACTGCCCGCTCGACGCCCATATCTGAGGATTGCGTGGCCGACTGCTGGAACGCCAAATTGCCGGCAACGCGGTTGCTCGTCAGTACCGAACGCATCAGACCTATGGTGGCCAGTGACATCGCGACCAAGACAATGATGGCCAGCAGCAGGACGATGCCGCGCTGCTGCTGGCGCACGGGCGCGACAGCAGCCGCATGGAGTTTTGAGTTCAACATCCCGTGGGTACTCCCTGCCAAGCCACATTGCGCAGCGGCACCGTGGTTTCAAAGGTCTTGTAGCGGTATCGTTTCCAGTTGCCGGTGAGTCCGATGGGCGCGCTGGCGCCAGCCGCCCAGGCCGGTGCAGAGGCGGTGACATCACTGGATTCGAGTTGGCCATTGCGGGCCACCAGCACCAAGCGTGTGGCCAGAATGCAGTTCCAGCCGGCCGCTGTGGTGGGTGTGGTCTGGTCATAGCCATCAAGCACGGCATCTGGGGGAAGGGTGCTGTCGCGGCCATATTCGGCCCGCAAACTGACCACGCCGTCCGCAACCTCAGCCCAGTTGGCTGCCGTGGTCAGGCGGCAGTTCTGGGTCAGGAAATCGCAAGTCGTCAGACGTCCGTTGCGCACCGCATAGGCGACGACGCGGGGAGTCGTGCCCCAGTTGTAAAGAGTGCCGTTGGCAACGCCGGCCGTGCCGAAAGCGACAGTGACATTCGGCGCCACAGGGGCAGCAGCAACATTGCTCAGCAGCAGCCCGCAAGGCGCTTGACGCACGGCTGGCGCGGCAATGACGAGGTCACCGACGCGAAACGCCGATGGTGTGCTGACGGAATAGATCGCCGCACCCGCCTGGGTATTGATGCGGTCGCCTTCGGGCGATCCCAGTCCGCTGCCGTAAACGATCAAGAGGGTATCGGTGCCGGCGTCGCCAGCAGGGATGTCGGCATGATTGATGGTCAAAGGCGCCAGCCCGTTGAGGGTGACACCGGCTCGCAGCAGCAAGTCGCAGTTCAGTAAGTTGGGGTTGGTCAGGCCCTGGCCAGCTTGGCGCAGGTCACGCTGCAGCACCGTCAAGGCGATCGCGCCAATCGTCTGGGCGTCGTCGCCGCCTGTGGTCGTACGCCGGGCACCCTCTGACATCTTGAAAACTTGCATCACGACGATCACGGCGGCCATCGCAACGACGATGCCCACCATCAGCTCTATCAAGCTGAAGCCCTTAGACCGCCTGTGGCGCTGTTGTAAGTATGTGGCCTGCACCTTGAACTCCTATTTGATTTCTGTGACCACAATCAAGTTGCTGGGCGGGTCGCCGCTCGGATCCGAAGGTGATTTCCAGCGCAAGGTAATGGTGACCCGGTTGCTTGGGGTCAGCCCAACGGCAGGTGCGCTGGCGCCGCCCCCGACCAAGGCGGGCAGCGGGTTGACCTGCGCGATGGTTACCAGCGGCGGGTAAGTCGCGGCGCCCGGCAGTGCGGCGGCCACGCGGGCCTTCCAAGCCGTGTACTGGGCGCCACCAGCGGCGCTTCCAAAGCCAGCCGTCAACGCGGCAAAGCTGCGGTTAGAGACCCACATGGTCCCGATCATTTCGTTTGCCAACAGCGTGGCGTCGGCTCGGTACTTGGCTTGGCCCGATTGTTTGACCGCATTTGCTTGCAGGCCTACCAAGCCGAGCACACCGAGTGCGAAGATCAGCAGTGCGACCAGCACCTCGAGCAGCATGAAGCCGCTGCAGCCGGCTGCAGCTGAACTTTGATGAAGGGTTTGGCGTGTCATTTTCTTCCCCTGCTCAGCAAGCTTGCGGGTCGCCGACGGGATAGCGGGGGTTGCACATCCGCACTTGGCCGGCGGGAGAGATAAGCACGCGCAGGCAGGTCAGGTTTCCGCCGCCGGCGGCACAGTCGTCATCGCTGTTGGTGTTGTTGACGTTAATGGTGATTGCTGCAGCTGGCGCTGGCGCCAAACGACCCAGGCCGTTGAAGATGACGTTGCTCGCGCTTGCGGTCACGGTGGTGTTGCCGGAGCCGTCACGGCCAGCGCGTGTTTGCAATATCGCGGGCTGAACGGTGTCGGACGGCGCTGAGTTGCAACTGCCCTCGACCGAGTCGTTTGCGGCACCGGCATCGGCCAGATCCACGACCCAGCTCGTACCATTTAGACTCAGCACGCAGGTCGCATCCACTGAACTGGTCAGCTGAAAGCGCACCGTCGTGTTGCGGGTGGTTGCCTCTGATTTGGCGTACTGCAGGCCCGACACGATGGACTCAGCAGTTGTGCGGATGCGGGTGTTTTGCAACCAAGTCGAAAAGGCTGGTGCGCCAACAGCCATCAGGACCGCAGCGATGGTGAGGGTCACCATCAGCTCGATCAGCGTCATGCCGCGAAACTGATGCTTCATATTCAACATATGCCGCCCTTCTTGGTCACCCAGCAACTGGTGGATGTACTCCAGCCGGAGGGCACCGAGCTGGTCGCCTTGCTGCCGGTTTGGTTGACAGTGAAGGTGAAGCCGGACATGGCGTCCTTGCCGACGGCTTGCAGGGAAAACGCCGTCGCGCTCGCGCTGGCGCAGCTGAAATCGAAAAACCTGCTGGTGCTGCTGTCGGTGGTGCAGCCCGGCGCATTCACATAGGTACGGTTGTCTTGGTAAAACTGCTCCATTTGCACTTGCAAGGTGGCTAAGCGGGCGGTGGCGTCCGGGATGCGGCCACGCACCACATAGTCGGAGTAAGCCGGAATAGCCACAGCGGCCAAGATACCGACGATTGCCACCGTGACCATCAATTCGATCAAGGTGAAGGCGCGTTGACGGGTCTTGGCGGCAGGCTTTTGGTGCTTCATGGTGAGAGTTCTCCGTTGCTTGGGTGAATTGTGGATGGGCTCGAATCAACTGGCTTGCCGCCCATCGTCACGATGAATGCGCTCATCGGCTCAAGGTTTTCAGTCGTGAAAATCTTCACGAAATCGACAAATTGTTTCAAGCGCGCCTTGCGTCGCGAGCCGCGCCACGGGGCAGACCGGCGTCTCGCGCGGGGTTTGCAAAAGGCCTCGACGGGCCTGGAAAGCAGCTACTCGTACTTTCCCCTATGATTGAGTTCTTTGCATCGCGGGGCTGCAGACCTCGGTTACGCGCCCCATGGCACTCAAGTCCCCTCTATCGGCAGATAACGCCGTGCCATTAATTGAATTGCGTGATGTCACCTGTGGCTACGGTGATCGGATCATCTTGGAGCAGGTCAATCTGGTCGTGCCTCGCGGCAAGGTGCTCGCGCTGATCGGCACCTCGGGCGGCGGCAAAACCACCGTGTTGCGCTTGCTTGGCCGGCAGATTCGCCCAATTAAAGGGCAGGTCTCGTTTGATGGCCTAGACATTGCGCCCTTGAACCTCACCGACCTTTACGCCGTTCGGCGCCGCATGGGCACTTTGTTCCAGTTCGGTGCCTTGTTCACCGATCTGTCGGTGTTCGAGAACGTCGCATTTCCCTTGCGTGAGCACACCAAGCTGCCCGAGGCCATGATCCGCGATCTGGTGCTGATGAAACTCAACGCGGTGGGCCTGCGTGGCGCACGGGATTTGATGCCGTCCGAGATTTCCGGCGGTATGGCCCGGCGGGTGGCCTTGGCACGCGCCATCGCTTTGGATCCCGATCTGGTGCTGTATGACGAGCCCTTCGCAGGTCTGGACCCGATTTCGCTGGGCGTGGCGGCGCGTTTGATCCGTGATTTGAACGACGCCCTAGGCCTGACCAGCATCATCGTGTCGCATGATTTGCATGAAACCTTCGCGATTGCCGATGAGGTCGCCATGATCGCCAACGGCCGGGTGGTGGCGCAAGGCACGCCGGACGAATTGCGGCGCAGTGAAGACCCATTGGTGCGCCAGTTCGTGGGTGCCGAGCCCGAAGGGCCGGTGCATTTCCATCAGCCGGCCATGCCTGTGATGGATGACTTTGGTCTGGGTGCGCGCGCATGACGATAATTTCAAGCAAGCTGGCGGGCATTGGCCGCGCGCTGCGAGTCAAGCTGGCCGATATTGGTGCGGCCACGCGTTTGTTTTTTCAGATTCTGGCCCGTTTGCCGCAAAGCCTGCTGCGCTTTGGTTTGGTGCGTGATCAGGTGTATTTCCTCGGCAATCACTCGGTGTCATTGATCGGGGTGGCCGGTTTGTTTGTCGGTTTTGTGCTGGCGCTGCAGGGCTATTACACGCTGCAGCGCTATGGTTCGGCCGAGGCGGTGGGCTTGTTGGTGGCCCTGAGCTTGGTGCGGGAGTTGGGGCCGGTGGTGGCTGCGCTCTTGTTTGCGGGCCGGGCCGGCACCTCGCTGACGGCCGAGATCGGCTTGATGAAGGCGGGCGAGCAGTTGACGGCGATGGAGATGATGGCCGTCGACCCGCTGACCCGGGTCTTGGCGCCGCGCTTTTGGGGCGGTGTGATCGCCATGCCCTTGTTGGCCGCTTTGTTTTCCGCCATCGGCGTGGTTGGCGGCTGGCTGGTGGCGGTGGTGCTGATCGGCATCGACGACGGCTCGTTCTGGTCGCAGATGCAGGGCGGTGTCGATGTCTGGGCCGATGTCGGCAACGGCGTCATCAAGAGCTTGGTGTTTGGTGTGACGGTGACATTTGTGGCGCTCTTGCAGGGCTATACGGCCAAGCCGACACCCGAGGGTGTGGCGCAAGCGACAACGCGCACCGTGGTGGTTTCTTCCTTGGCGGTGTTGGCACTCGACTTTGTGCTGACCGCCATGATGTTCTCGATTTAGTTTTTGTTGGAATTTGGAGTTGAGCATGCAACAAGCCTCCAGGCATGACGCAGCGGTTGGATTTTTCGTGCTCTTGGGCGGCGCAGCGCTGTTGTTCCTGGCACTGAAGGCCGGCAATTTGCTGAGCCTGAACTTTGACGAAACCTATCAGGTCAGTGCCAAATTCGACAATATTGGCGGTTTGAAGAGCCGCGCCTCGGTCAAAAGCGCCGGCGTGGTGATTGGACGGGTCGAGTCGATCACCTTTGACGACAAGACGTTCCAGGCCAAGGTCTTGATCAGTCTGAACAAAAAAGTAGCCTTCCCCAAAGACAGTTCGGCGAAGATCTTGACCGCCGGCCTGCTCGGCGAGCAATACATCGGCCTGGAAGCCGGGGCGGACGAGAAGAATTTGGGTCCAGGCGATGCGATCAAACAGACTCAATCGGCGATTGTGTTGGAAAACCTGATCGGTCAGTTCTTGTACAACAAGGCCGCAGACTCGGGTTCGGCCGCAGGAGAGGCCAAGCCATGAACGTTGCGGGCTTTCCGGCTGCGCACAACTTGCCGTGGCGAGCTTTACTGCTCTGCCTTGTGTTGGTCTTGAGCGGCTGCGCCAGCTTGCGCAGTGCCCCGGGTAGCGCCGGTCAAAAGCTCGATCCCTGGGAGCCGTGGAACCGCAAGGTCTTCGCCTTCAACGAATCGGTGGATGAGAATTTGCTCAAGCCTGTGGCGACCGTCTACAGCAATATCGTGCCTGCCCCGATTCGCCAGTCGGTCGATAACTTTGTCAACAATGTGGCCGACGCTTGGACGACCGTCAACCTGGTACTGCAGTGGCGCCTGAAGGCCAGTGTTGAGCAAGGTATGCGCTTTGCGGTCAATTCAACCCTGGGTTTTGGCGGCCTGATCGACATTGCGACCGAAGTTGGACTGGAGCGTAAATCCGAAGATTTGGGCAAGACTTTTGGCCGCTGGGGCACGGGCACCGGCGCCTATATTGTCTGGCCGCTGCTTGGCCCCTCCTCGGTGCGAGACACCTTGGCCATGCCGTTTGACTGGCAGATGTCGCCGGCCTTTTTGTTCCGCGACGGCAGCAGCAAGCTGGCGATTTACAGCCTGCAGACCATCAACGCACGGTCCAATTTTTTACGCGCCAGCGAGATGCTTGAAGGCATCGCTCTGGATAAGTACACCTTTTACCGGGACGCTTTCTTGCAGCGACGCGGCAATATCGGGACTGATGACGAGTTTGAAGTCCTGGTTCCCGAAACAAAGCCGGAGAGCAATCCGCAAGCTGGCCCCTGAGTAGCGCAAGTGAAACCAATCTTGGGCTGAGGCGTTGGATGCTTCGGCCTGTTGAAACGAAGGAACCGAATTGATGAACGCTAGCAAATTCTCTTTGACCAAACGTGTGTTCTTGGGCGCTGCCTTGGCGTCGGCCATGACTTTGGGTGCGCCGGCGATGGCGGCCGACGCCAGTGCACCGGATCTGCTGATACGTCAGCTTTCCTTGGAGACCCTGGAGGCCGTCAAGGCCGATAAGTCGATTCAAGGCGGGGACCTGCAAAAGATCATCGCTCTGGTGGACGGCAAGGTGATGCCGCATGTGAACTTTCAGCGCATGACGGCGTCGGCAGTTGGGCGCTTTTGGCGCCAGGCCACGCCCGAGCAGCAAAAGCGCCTGCAAGATGAGTTCAAGACCTTGCTGGTGCGCACCTATGCCGGCGCCTTGACCCAGGTGAAAGATCAAACCATCGCCCTGAAGCCTTTGCGCGCAGGAGCCGATGACACCGAGGTGGTGGTGCGGACCGAGATTCGCGGCAAGGGCGATCCGATTCAGCTCGACTATCGCCTGGAAAAGGTCTCGGGCGTCTGGATGATTTTTGATGTCAATGTGCTGGGCATCTGGTTGGCCGATCAGTACCGCAATAGTTTCGCGCAGGAAATCGGTGCCAACGGCATTGACGGTTTGATCAAGACCTTGGCCGACAAGAACCAAAAGGCCTCCAGCGCGGCGGTCAAGGTCTGAATGTCGGCCGATATGCTCAAACTCCCGGCTTCGGTGCGAGTCGACGCGGCGCCCGCATTGTGGGCCGGCCTGCAGTCCAGTCTGCGGGCCGAGGCGGCTCAAATCGTCAATGGCGCCGGCGCTGAGCTCAATGTTGATGCTGGTGAGCTGCAGCAGTTCGACTCGGTCGTGTTGACGCTCTTGCTCAGCGCCGCTCGCCTTTGCAAGGAGCTTGGCGTGCAGTTGCGGGTGCTGAATGTACCGGCCAAGCTGCAAGAGCTGGCGCGTGTTTATGGCGTGGCCGAACTGCTTTGGCCCGAATCGCCTGAAGCCGGGCAGGGCACTTAAACGTAGCGCTTGCTGCGCAGGTTCTTCTTGATCTCTTGCAGCATGGGCCGCAGGGTAGAGCCCAGACGCAGCGCCACGCCGGTCGTCAGGATGTCGATCGCGATCAGGTGCAAGAGCCTCGACACCATCGGACTGTAACGATCAAAATCCTCGGGGTGATCGACGGCCAGCAAGACCTGACCCTGGCTCAAGCCTACAGCCGCCAGCGGTGAGCCGCTGGCGGTGATGATGATGATGGTGGCGCCCTTTTTGCGCGCAATTTCGGCGGCGTCCAGCAGGTCGCGGCTGCGCCCCGAATTGCTGATGATGACGGCGCAATCGCCCGGCTGCAACATGGTGGCGCTCATCAACTGCACATGGCCGTCACTGCAGGCGGCGGTGTTGACGCCCAGGCGGAAGAACTTGTGCTGCGCATCCTGCGCCACGATGCCAGAGTTGCCCACGCCGTAGAACTCGATCCGGCGCCCATTTCGGCCAGCCTCGGCCAGCGCGTTGATGGCGATCTCGAAGGCATGGCTGGCGGCGTCGTTACGGTAATGCAGCAAGGCCGCGACCGCGTTGTCGACCACCTTGACGATCAGGTCGGCCGGCTTTTCGTCCTCGTCCACCGCCCTGTGCACAAATGGCACGCCCTCGTTGACGCTGCCGGCCAGCTTGCGCTTGAAGTCGGTCAGGCCGTCATAGCCGACGCTGCGGCAAAAGCGCACCACCGTTGGCTTGGAGACATGCGCCCGGTCGGCCAACTCGCTGACCGGCAGATTGGCAAACGAGCGCGCATCGCTGAGCAATAACTTGGCGACACGCTGCTCGGCCGGCGGCAGGGCGGGTAATGCCGCCTTGACTCGCTCCAATATGCTCACTGCTCTTCCGCCCATGCAAAGCCATCTCGTGCGACTAAGGCACTGGCCGCTGCAGGGCCCCAGGATCCGGCCGAATACGGACGCGGGCCGGTGCTGTCTTGCTTCCAGGCGTCCAGAATCGGCTCGACCCAGCGCCAGGCCTGCTCTTGCTCATCGCTGCGCACGAACAGGTTCAGGCGGCCGGCGATGGCGTCCAAGAGCAAGCGCTCGTAAGCGCCGACGCGATTGGCCGCAAAAGCCTTGTCGAAGTCCAGATCCAGTGACACCGGCGTCAATGCCTCGTTGTCCGCACCGCCCTTGTGGGCCAGCAATTGCAGCTCCAGCCCGTCTTCCGGCTGCAGCTTGATGACCAGGCGATTGGGCTGATTGGCGCCCGGGAAGATCGGGTGTGGCACCGGCCGGAAATTGATGACGATTTGCGCATCGCGCGCGGCCAGGCGCTTGCCGGTACGCAGGTAAAAGGGCACACCGGCCCAGCGCCAGTTTTGCACCTCGGTGCGCAAGGCGACAAAGGTCTCGCATTGGCTGTCGGCAGGCACTTTGGCTTCGTCCAAATAGCCGGGTACGGCCTGCCCGCCGTTGTTGCCGGCGCGGTATTGGCCGCGCACCACATCTCTGGCCACGCTTTCGACCGTGAAAGGCTTGAGCGAGCGCAGCACCTTGAGCTTTTCGTCGCGGATCGCGTCGGCGTTATTGGTCGACGGCGGCTCCATCGCGATCATGGTCAGCAGCTGCAGCGCATGGTTCTGGATCATGTCGCGCAAGGCGCCGGTGCCGTCATAGAAAGCGCCACGCGTGCCCACGCCCAGGCCTTCGGCTAAGGTGATCTGGATATTGGCGATGCTCTCGCGGCGCCACAGCGGCTCGAACAAGGCGTTGCCGAAACGCAGCGCCATCAGGTTTTGTACCGAAGGCTTGCCCAGGTAATGGTCGATGCGGAAGGCCTGCTCTTCGGCAAACACCGAGCGCACCACACGGTTGATCTCTTGCGCGCTGGCGAGGTCATGGCCAAGCGGCTTCTCCAGCACCACGCGCACGCGCTTCTCGTTCAGGCCGGCGGCGCCGAGCTGCTCGCAGATTTGGGTGAACAGATGTGGGCTGGTGGCTAGGTAGAGCACCACCGTGTCGGCCGCGCGCTCGCCCAACCATTCCTTCAAGCGCTGGTAATGCTCGGGTTGCGACAAGTCCATGCGGCGGTAATGCAGCAGCGCGGCGAACTTCTCGAACTCTTCGTCATTTGGGCGCTTGGAGCCGTCGACTTCCCGGAAGCGCTCTTTCAGCCATTCGCGGTAACGCTCGTCACTCATCTCGTCACGGGCCACCGCCAAAATGCGGCCGCCGGCCGGCAGCTTGCCGTGGCGGAAGGCCTGGAACAGCGCCGGCATCAGCTTTCTCCAAGTGAGATCGCCGGTACCGCCGAAGAAAACGAGATCGAATGACATGAGTCAGGCCTTATCTATTGCAGCGCGCCAAGAATTTTCAGGCGGCACTTGATGTAACTAAGTTTCTAGTTTTATGATGCCGGAGTTTCTTGCAAAGGTCAATACCGAAGTCCCTAGAGGCGGTGTTCATGGGGCTATTTCTTTTTTTGATCGTGTAACTGGCGTCCTTGTCTCGCCTATTGGCGAGGTGCGAACAGCGGTTCTAATACGGTCTGGCTAGCCTTTTTGCAGAAAGACAAACAATCATGAATCAACTGGACCAACTCAAATCCCTGACCACCGTGGTGGCCGACACCGGCAACTTCTTGCAGCTGGCGCAGTTTGCGCCGCGTGACGCCACCACCAATCCCTCCTTGATCCTGAAGGCGGTGCAGTCTGCCGACTATGCGCCGCTGCTGACCGACACGGTCGCCGCCCACAAAGGTTTGGCGCTGGACGAGATCGTGGACCGGGTGCTGGTGCGCTTTGGTCTGGAGATTTTGAAGGTGGTGCCGGGCCGCGTCTCGACCGAAGTGGACGCACGCCTGAGCTTTGACAAGGCCGCCACCCTGGCACGCGCCCGCCGCATCATCGGCCTGTACGAGGCCGCCGGTATCTCGCGCGAACGCGTGCTGATCAAGATCGCCTCGACCTGGGAAGGCATTCAAGCCGCCCGCGAATTGGAACTGGAAGGCATTCACTGCAACCTGACCCTGCTGTTCTCCTTCTGCCAGGCTGTTGCCTGCGGTGAGGCCGGTATCCAGCTGATCTCGCCTTTTGTCGGCCGCATCTACGACTGGTACAAGAAGAGCGCCGGTGCGGCTTGGGACGAGGGGCAACAAGCCGGTGCCAATGACCCTGGCGTCAAGTCGGTCGCGCAGATCTTCAACTATTACAAAATGCATGGAATCCAGACCGAAGTGATGGGTGCGAGCTTCCGCAATGTCGGCCAGATCCAGGCTTTGGCCGGCTGCGACTTGCTGACCATCAGCCCCGATTTGCTGTCCCAGTTGCAAAAGCTCGACGCCGCCTTGCCGCTGGCGCTGGACGCCGCTGCGGCCAAGCAGCTGGACTTGCCAAAAGTTTCTTTCGATGAAGCGGCGTTCCGCTTCGCCCTCAACCAGGATGCCATGGCGACAGAAAAGCTGGCCGAAGGCATCCGCCTGTTTGCTGTTGACTCGGCCAAACTGGATCAGATGATTGTGAGTTGATATGTCCTTGCCTTCACCCGTCGCATCGCGTTGTGATCAAAGCCCCGCTTGGGGTTTGCTGCAGCAGCATTTCCAGACCGCCGGCCGGCAGTTTGACCTGCGCCAGGCCTTTGCCGCCGACGCCGGTCGTTATGCCGCCTGGACACTGACGGCGCCCGAGGTGTTCGCTGATTTGTCCAAGAACCGCATCGACGCCGACACCCAGGCTTTGTTGCTGCAACTGGCCAGAGACTGCGGTTTGGAGGCCAAGCGCGATGCGATGCTGGCGGGTGAGGCTATCAATCTGACCGAGGGCCGCGCGGTGCTGCACACGGCGCTGCGTGCGCCGGCAGGCCCGGAATATTTGTTCAGCGAGGAGGTGCAAGCCTCGCTCAGCAGCATGCTGGCTTTTGCCGAAACGGTGCGAGATACGGCCAAGAGTGGCTTCACCGATGTCGTCCACATCGGCATCGGCGGCTCGGACCTGGGCCCGGCGATGGTGGTGCGGGCCTTGCAAGCCTACACGCAGCAGGGATTGAAGCTGCACTTTGTCTCCAACGTCGACGGCCATGATTTGGCGCCGGTGTTGCGCGACTTGAAGCCAGAGACGACGCTGTTCGTGATCGCCTCCAAGACCTTCACGACGCAAGAAACCTTGGCCAATGCCATGGCAGCCAAGGCCTGGTTTTTGGCCGCCGGTGGCACCGATGTGGCGCGCCATTTCGTCGCCACCAGCAGCAATACGGCGGCGGCCGGCGCCTTTGGCATCACGACGACCTTTGGCTTTTGGGACTGGGTCGGCGGGCGCTATTCGCTCTGGTCGGTCATCGGCCTGCCGATCGCCATCGCCATCGGCGCCGACAACTTCCGCGCGCTGCTGGCCGGCGCGCACGCGATGGATCAGCATTTCGCGCACGCGCCGCTGGAGCAAAACCTGCCCGTGCAGCTCGGCTTGCTGGACATCTGGTACCGCAACTTCCACGGCTTCAGCAGCCGCAGCGTCGCGCCCTATCACCAGGGCCTGGGTCGTTTGCCGGCCTATCTGCAGCAGTTGGAGATGGAGAGCAATGGCAAGGGTGTCGACCTTGAAGGGCAGACCCTGCCTTATGCAACCAGCCCGGTGGTCTGGGGTGAGGCGGGCACCAACGGCCAGCACGCCTACTTCCAGATGCTGCATCAGGGCACGGATGTGATTCCAGTCGAGTTCATCGCGGTCAAGACACCCAATTTCGGCGCCGAGGTGCAGGGTGAGCTGAAGACCTTGTTGCAGGACCAGCATCGCAAGCTCTTGGCCAATTGCCTGGCGCAATCGCAGGCGCTGATGCAGGGCAAGTCTTTTGAAGAGGCGCTGCAGGAATCGGCGCCGACGGCATCCAAAGAGTTGGACGCCGCGACCGTGGCGCGCCACCGCAGTTTCCCCGGCAACCGGCCGAGCACGACGCTGGTGCTGGAGCGGCTAACACCCAGTTCCCTGGGTGCTTTGATTGCGCTGTACGAGCAGCGCGTGTTTGTCAGCGGTGCGCTGTGGGGCATCAACAGCTTCGATCAATGGGGCGTCGAGTTGGGCAAGGCCTTGTGCGGAGCTTTGCTGCCGCGCCTGAGCAGCGGTGACACCAGCGGCCTTGATGCCTCTACCGCTGGACTCTTGAAACACCTGACGGCATGAATATCGTCTTTGATTTTGGTGGCGTGGTGTTTCGCTGGCACCCGGCCAGCTTCTTGGCGCGGGTCTGGCCGCATCGGGTTGCCGACCTGGAACAGGGCGCTACTGTGGCGGAGCAGTTCTTCGAGAACTACGGCGGCGACTGGGGCGCGTTTGATCAG
The DNA here is from genome assembly GCF_028595345.1 of Roseateles albus. Lineage (NCBI taxonomy): Bacteria > Pseudomonadati > Pseudomonadota > Betaproteobacteria > Burkholderiales > Sphaerotilaceae > Roseateles > Roseateles albus. The sequence goes on from NZ_JAQQXT010000004.1 coordinate 209,576, forward strand.
GGTTTGATCGATGCAGACACTGTCATCCAGCGGATCGCCGCGCGTACCGGATGGCCGGAGGCCGAGGTCGCGCAGGTCCTGGCTGCAGTGCCGGATGAGCTGCAATTGCAATCAGATACGGCCGCGCTGATCACCGAGCTGAAGCAGGCCGGCCATCGGCTGTTCTACTTGTCGAATATGCCCGAGCCCTATGCCGATCATCTGGAGCAAGCTCACCCGCTGCGCGAGTGGTTCGAGGCCGGAGTCTTCTCGGGTCGTGTCAAGCATTCCAAGCCGCGTACAGAGATCTTCAAGATCGCGTCGGAACGCTTTGGCCTGGCGCCCGAAGCCTGTGCGTTTCTGGATGACCATCCGGCCAATATCGAGGCGGCTCACGCCTTGGGCTGGCAGGCCCTGCTGTTCACGACCGCCGCGCAGGCCCGGCAGGACTTGTCCGCCTTAATGCGGTAGCGAGTCGTCTTCCACCGGCGGGCTGGCTGGCACGGCGAAGCTCTCGCTGGCCCAGGCGCCGAGGTCGATCTGCCGGCAGCGTTCGCTGCAAAAAGGGCGCCATAGATTGCTAGGCGCAAAGATCGAGTCGCCGCCGCAGGTCGGGCAGCGGACGATCTTGGGTGAGGGGGCGGGTGTCATCGCGATGTTGTCTGTGTTGCCGAGTGGCGCCCATGGAACCGGCTTTGCCGGGTCATCGGGCGCGCCCCCTTGAGGGGGTGGCGCGAAGCGCCTACGGGGGTGGGCCAAGTCACGCGCACAGCGTCAGCTCGAAGCTGGCGTCCTGCTGGGTGGATTTGAGGCGGCCGTCTTCGTCCTGGCGCATCATGCGGATCGAGATCATCAGGCGGTGCCCGCTGATTTCGGGCACCAGGCCCAAGCTCGGGTCAATGCGCATGCGCAGCAGCTGGAATACCCGACCGGCGCCCAGACTTTGCTGGAATTGCCCGGCCACGGCCGCCACCTTGTGCGGTGTGCCGGAGTCACGCAGCAGGCCCAAGAGCACTTGCAGCGCTTCGGCAAGCGGCATCAGGCTCTGCGTCCACAGCATCAGGTCGTTACGCCGGCGCACCGGCAAGAACTGCTGCCAGGTGTAGTAGGCCGGCAGATCGAATTCGCAAGTGCCGCCGGGAATGCTGATGCGGCTGCGAATGCTCATCAGCCATTCATTCGTGCTCAGGCAGGCGCCTGCCTTGCCGACCAGTTGATTCAAGCCTGCATAGGCCTTGTCGATGCGGGCGATCACGTCGTCCAACAGCCCTTCGGCAACGCCGGGGTTGCCTCGATAGCCATTGAGCTGGGTTTTGTGACGCTCCAGTTCCTTGAGCAGATCTGACTTCAGATCGGCCCGCGAGGCCACATCGATGATCTCGAACATCGTGACCAGGGCGAAGTGGTGATCGAGCGGAGTTTCGCGCGCCATCAGCTGACCGAGGCGGTCGAACAGATGCTCCAGACGCAGCATCGTGCGGATGCTTTCGTTGAATGGGTACTCGTATAGGACCAAGGCGGTCATCCCTATCGATCAGCTTGAGGTCATGGCGCCGTGCACGCTGCACAGCTAACCCGCTAATTGTTTCACAGGCCGGGCAGCCTTAGCCAACAATGTCACGCTGGCTCGCGGTTATTTAGCAGGGTGCCAACGGTCGGCCAGGTGCAGGACTTGCGCTTTGAGGGCCCCGAGGCTCAGCCCCTCGTTGTAGATGAGGGCATCCGCACTGGCGCGTCGCTGGGCTCGGCTGGCTTGGGCTGCGAGCACAGCTGCGGCCGCAGCAAGCGTCCAGCCCGGGCGAGCAGCGACCCTGTCCAATTGCGTCTGCTCTGTACAGTCAACCACCAGCACCCGCGCAACGCGATGGCGCCAACGGCCGGATTCGACCAATAAAGGCACATCAAAGATGATCAACCGGGCGCCGGTCTGCTCGGCTGCCGCGCTCTCGGCCAGAGTCTGCGCGCCGATCAGCGGATGCAAAACAGCCTCCAAGCGCTGCTTTGCGCTCGGGTCTGAAAAGGCCAAATCACGCATGGCGACCCGGTTCAGGGCGCCCTCTGTAGTCAGCATCGCGGGGCCAAATTCGGTGGCGATGGCCGGCATGGCCGCTCCCCCCGGTCCGCTGAGCTGACGCGCTATCGCATCGGTGTCGATCACGGCCGCGCCGGCCTCACGCAAGAAATTCGCAACCGTGCTTTTGCCGCTGCCTATGCCGCCGGTCAAACCTATTTTCATGCCCAGCCGAGCCACCCGAGTACGCGTGGGGCACCGGCAAAAAGCACCACAAAACCGCCGCCGGCCAAGAAGGGGCCGAAGGGCACATAGCGGCCTTCACGCAGATTGGCATTCATCTTCATGCCAATGCCGACGATGGCGCCAATCACCGATGCGCCCAACACAATTGGCAGCACCATCTGCCAGCCGAGCCAAGCACCTAAGGCCGCCAGCAATTTGAAGTCGCCATAGCCCATACCCTCCTTGCCGGTTGCCAGCTTGAACAGCCAATAGACCGACCACAAAGACAGATAGCCGACCAAGGCACCTGTCAGCGCATCGCCCAAAGGAATGGTCAGGCCCAGCAGCGACGCGGCCAGACCTGCCCAAAGCAGCGGCTGATTGAGGGAGTCGGGTAGGAGTGTGGTGTCCCAATCGATCGCAGCCAAGGCCAATAAAGTGGCACCGAAGCCGCACCAAAGCAGTGTGCTGGGCTGTGCACCAAAACGCCAGGACAGGGCGGCAAAGAGCAGGCCGCAGCTCAGCTCAATCAAGGGGTAGCGGGCGGAGATGGGGGCCTTGCAGGCCGAGCATTTACCACCCAGCCGCAGCCAGCCAAGCAAGGGTAAGTTTTCATGCCAAGCCAGTTGATGGCCGCATTTGGGGCAGCGCGAGCGGGGCAGGGCGATGCCCAATGCCGGCAGCTTGCCCAGCCGTTCGCTCAAAGCGTTAGCGGCGCCGGCGAGCTTTTCGGCCTCCGGCTTGGGCAGGCCGCTGGCGCGGTTGAGTTCAGCCGCATCGCCCAATTGGGCGGCTGCATCCGCCAGCCACTGCCGCTCAAGAATCAGCGGTGTGCGGTGGATCAGCACATTGAGAAAGCTGCCTATGCACAGGCCGAGCAGACCCAAGACCCAGGGCGAAAGCAGGAATTCGTAGTCTTGCATGAGTGAATTAAACGACTTGTCCGAGTTTGAAAATAGGCAGATACATGGCCACCACAATGCCGCCAATGATGGTGCCCAGAATCACGATGATGAAGGGCTCCATCAAGCTGGCCAGCGCATTGACGGCCTCATCAACCTCGTCCTCAAAGAACTCGGCCGACTTGGCCAGCATATGGTCGAGCGAGCCCGACTCTTCGCCGATGGCGGCCATCTGCAAGACCATGCTGGGGAAGATGCCCGTGGCCTGCATCGAGGTGGTCAAGGCAGTGCCGGTCGACACGTCGCGTTGAATTTTCTCGGTTGCTTCCGAAAAAACGGCATTGCCGGCCGCACCGCCGACCGAGTCCAGCGCCTCTACCAATGGCACGCCGGCGGCAAACATGGTGGACAGCGTGCGGGTCCAGCGTGCCACCGCCGATTTGTAGAGCAGATCGCCAAACACGGGGATTTTCAACAAGATGCGGTCCATGGTGGCCTGCATCTTGACCGAGCGCTTCCATGACTGGAAGAAGAAATAAAGCCCGCCGCCGAGACCGCCAAAGATCGCCCACCAGTAGGAGACGAAAAACTCAGACATGGCGATAACAACCAAGGTCGGCGTGGGCAAGGTGGCGCCAAATGAGTTGAAAACGTCCTTGAAGGCTGGCACCACGAAGATCATGATCACGGCCACCACCACAAATGCCACCGACAACACGGCGATCGGGTAGGTCAGCGCCGACTTGATCTTGTTTTTGAGCGCCATGGTTTTTTCTTGATAGACCGCCAAGCGGTCCAGCAGCGACTCCAAGATGCCGGCCGCCTCGCCGGCTTCGACCAAATTGCAATACAGCGCATCGAAATACAGCGGGTGCTTGCGCAAGGCGGTCGACAAACTGGTGCCGGTTTCCACGTCTTGGCGGATGTCGCTCAACAGGCGAGTGAGTTGCGGGTTGGTGCTGCCGCGCCCGACGATCTCGAATGACTGCAAGAGCGGCACGCCGGCCCGCATCATGGTGGCGAGTTGACGGGTGAAGATGGCGATGTCTTTTTGCTTGATCGCTTTGCCGCCGCTGGTGCGGCGTTTTTTGACCTTGCTGACCAAGATGCCTTGGCGGCGCAGCGTGGCGCTGACCATGGCCTCGCCGCCGGCGCGGATCTCGCCCCGCACAATTTTGCCGTTACGGTCCTTGCCTTCCCACTCGAAAGTGGCTTCGTTAACCGGTTTGGGTTTTGTCGCCATATCCATCCACTCCCGGATTCAATTTATTCATTGGTGGCCGCCAAGACCTCTTCCAGCGTGGTCACGCCCAGCTTGACCTTGACCAAGCCGAACTGGCGCAGGTCGCGCACGCCCTCGGACCGGGCCTGCACCGCGATATCCATGGCCGAGCCTTCGGCCAGGATGATGCGCTGAATCGGCTCAGAAATTGGCATCACTTGGTAAAGTCCCACCCGCCCCCGGTAACCGCTGTTACAACTTGAACAACCGACCGCACGGTATTGCTTCCAACTGCCGTCCAATTCTTCTTCCAGAAAGCCCGCCCTCAGCAAAGCCTCACGCGGATATTCGGCCGGCGCCTTGCAGTTTTCGCAGAGCCGGCGCACCAAACGTTGCGCAGTAATCAGCAGCACGCTGGAGGCGATATTGAAAGGTGCCACGCCCATATTCAAGAGCCGGGTCAGCGTCTTCGGTGCGTCATTGGTGTGCAGCGTTGACATCACCATATGACCGGTTTGTGCGGCCTTGATGGCAATGTCGGCGGTCTCCAGGTCACGAATCTCGCCCACCATGATGATGTCCGGGTCCTGGCGCAGAAATGACTTCAGCGCGGCCGAAAAGCTCAAACCCGCCTTGTCGTTGACATTGACCTGGTTGATGCCGGGCAAGTTGATTTCGGCCGGGTCTTCGACGGTCGAGATGTTGACGCCCGGCTGATTGAGGATGTTCAGGCAGGTGTACAGCGACACCGTTTTGCCGGAGCCGGTAGGTCCCGTCACCAACACCATGCCGTAGGGGCGCGAAATGCAGGCGAGCAAGCGCTCCTTCTCGATCTTCTCGTAGCCCAGCGCCTCAATACCTAACTTTGCGGATGAGGGGTCCAAAATCCGGATCACGATCTTTTCGCCAAAGAGTGTCGGCAGCGTGCTGATGCGGAAGTCGATCGATTTGGCGCCGAACTTCAGCTTCATGCGGCCGTCTTGCGGCACCCGGCGCTCGGCAATGTCCAGCCTTGAGAGCACCTTGATGCGCGAGGCCAGCTTGTCCTTGATGGCGATCGGCGGTTGGGTGATTTCGCGCAGCTCGCCGTCGACCCGAAAGCGCACACGGTAGTGATATTCGTAGGGCTCGAAATGCAAGTCCGAGGCGCGCATATTGATCGCGTCGACCAGCATCTTCTGCAGAAAGCGCACGACCGGTGCATCTTCCACATCGCCGAGCTCGGCGGCTTCCGGCGCTGGACTGGCTTCGCCCTCATCGATGTCGAAGTCAAAGTCGCCGCCGGCCATGGACTCCAGCGTCTCGCTCGCGCTGCTGCTTGAGCCGGCCAGCATCTTGGCCAGCTTATCGTGCTCAACAATGATCCACTCAGGTGCTAACTGAGTGGCGAACTTGATCCGCTCCACCACTTCCTGATCGGTCGGGTCGGCGCCGCCGATGAAGAGCCGGCTGCCGCGCCGCCCCAGCACCACCACCTGATATTGCAAGGCCAGCTTGCTGTCGATGATGTTGTGCGGCATGCGCTGCGCATCCATCGCATTCAGATCGAGCAGCGGCAAGGCCAGCGCCGTCGACAGTGTGTGCGCCAAGTCGCTGGAAGACACCACGCCGGCCGCGATCACCGAGTTGACGAAACTGATCTTCTTTTCGCGTGCTTGGCGGGCCAAGTCCTCGGCCACCTTGGGCGCCAGCTTGCCCGCATGTACCAACATGCGTGCCACGCCCGAGAGGGCTGACTGGGGCGGTTCGGCCAAGGTGGCATCCATGGGAAAGGTGCTTCAGTCTAAAAATGTTTGCATTTCACACTGTAAACCGCCAGGCAGCGGCGCGCAGCATGTCAAGTGTGTCTAAGCTCACGATTAGGCCAGCACATCTTGAGTCATGGACGCCAGAACAACAAGGGTTTAGCCCGGTAGGAGCGTCGATTGAGGCGGGCTGAGCTCGGCCTGACTGATCGGCAGCAACACGCGCACCGTGCTGCCTAGCCCCGGTTCGCTGGTGATTTTCAGTTCTCCGCCTTGCAAGTCGAGGATGTCTTTGACGATGCTCATGCCCAGCCCGGCGCCCAAGACCGTGCCGGATTTGTCGGCGCGGTAAAAGCGCTCGGTGATGTGCGAGAGCTGCTCGGCGCTCATGCCGATGCCGTGATCCTGCACCTCGAAGCAAACTTGTGTGGCCGTGGAGCCAAGCATGCGCAACTGCACCGCGCCACCGGCGGGAGAATATTTGTAGGCGTTCGAGAGCAGGTTGCGCAACACATGCAGCACGCTGTTGGCGTCGATCTTGACGAAGCAGGGCGCCGCAGCCAGGTCGAGCTCCACCGCGGCGCGGCCCTCGGGCACTTCAAACTGTTCCACCGCCTGTGCCAGCACCGCACCGAGTTCGACTCGCTGCAAGTTGAGGTCCTTGTCGCCGCGCGCCTCCATACGCGCCAGGTCAAGCAAGTCATTGATGATGGCCACCATCACCTGGCTTTGGCTGTAGATCTTCTTCAAGAACTGCTTTTGCCGCTCAGGCGCCATATCGCGCGAAATCAGCAGCTCGCTGAAGCCGTAAATGCTCGCCATCGGCGTGCGCAACTCATGCGCAGCGGTATGCAGGAACTCGCTTTTCATTCTGTCGACCTCGACCTGGTGGCTGACGTCGCGCAGCTGCAAGACCTGTGCGATCTCGATGCTTTGGCCTTGGCGCAAGGTCAGCTCCAGCACCCTGTGCGTGGGCCGTTCGAGTTCGATCACATGGCTGGCCTCATGCAGCTGGGCCATGCTCACCCTCGCTGCAGACTCAGCCCCTTGTTGCGCCAGCAAGGCCAGCAAGGCGTCGGCCTCCAGGCCCAGCACGGCGGCGCTGCTCAGGCCGGTCAGCGTGTTGAAGGCCGGGCTGATGTAGCGCACCAGGTGCTGCGCATCGAAGGACACAAAGCCGTCCGGGCTGAGCGCAAAGATGGCGGCCAGTTGCTCGCTGCGCAGGCGCATCTCGGTCTCGGCCTGTTTTTGCCGGCTGATGTCGGTATGGATGGCCACAAAGCGTTCAACTTGGCCGCTGGCGTCGAGAAATGGTGCGATGGTGGTTTTGACCCAGTAGGCCTGCCCTTGTTTATTCAAATGACCCAGCTCGCCCGACCAGAGCTTGCCCCGAAAGATCTGCCCACGTGCGTCGTTCAAGGTCGCCAGTGACTCCGGCAGTGTGGCCACGATATCGAAGCGCTCACCCAGCAACTCATCTCTGCGGTATCCGCTGACCAGGCAAAACTCGTCATTGGCGTAAGTGAACAAACCTTTGGCGTCGGCGCTGGAGACCAGTGAGTGGTGCTTGAGGGTGTCGAGCAAAAACTGGTGTTCGCGCAGCGCGGCTTCGGCCTCGGTGCTGGCCTGGCGAAAACCGGCCGTCATTTCGTCGGCGATGAACAAGGCGCGGGCGCGGCCGATACCAAACAACCACAGCACCATCACGCTCATCATGCTCAGGGCGACCCCGCCCACGCCGGCCCAAAAAGGCTTGCCTTCGATCACCAAGGCGTCAAATTGATGGGTGCTGGTCAGCAGCAAGGTCAGCGGCTGCCCGCCAACGAAAATGGTCTGCGAGACCTGGAACATATGCTCTTGCTGGTCGGCGCCCGAGGCCGGGCCTGGTGCTTCCCGGGGGCGCTCGCCGTCAAGTTCAAACAGCAAGGCCGCAGGCACTGTGTTGCTGCCTTCGAACAACTTGAAGCTCAGCAGGCCTTGCGTGTTGTGACCGATATCGGCGAGCAGTTCGCTCAGCTTGATCGGCGCATAGAGCAGGCCGGCGCTGGCAGCCAAGCGCTGCGGCTCGGTGCTCAGTTCGGCGCCGATGTGATGCAAGGGCAAAAGAAACAAAAAGTCCGAGGATCGGATGCTGCTTTGCGGGTTGGGGATGGGCTTGAGAAAAGGTGTCAACGTAGCTTGCCCGCTGCGCAGCGCGCGCTCGGCGGCGGCGCGGCGCACCGGCTCGGCGCCAAGATCGAAACCCAGCGCGGGCAAGTTGTTCTCCAGCGGCTCGATGTATTTGACGATGAAGAGATCGGCGGCGTCACCGGACGTCGAGAGCTTGAGCTCATGTGTGCGTGTTTGTTCACGCTGCAAGAAGTTCTCCAACTCGTCCCGCTCGACTCGCTCGATGAAGCCGAAGCCGCTCACACCTGGGAAGTCCCGCAGCATATTGCGGGCCACCACATAACGCCTGAACTCATCTTCATAAAACTGCAGCCGAGCCTCGAACAGGGCGGCCAGCCCACGCAAGCCCTTGGCGGGCAGATCAAAGCGCAGCTTGACATCACCGGCCAGCAGCTCCACCAGGTGATCGAAGCGTGCTTGCGCGGTGCTTTTGACGCTTTCAATCTGGTAATGCACCAGGCCTGCGCTCAGCGTCAGGCCCAGCGCGAAGACGGCGCAGCAATTCAAAATCAGTGGGCGCAGGCGTCGGCCTACCCGCTCCGCCATGCTTTGCCTGGCCAGCCGAATGCCGCGCCACACCATCAAGGCGCAAACCGGCAATGTGTAGAGCAGCAGCTCCGCCCAAACGCCCAGTTCCCAACGCTGCTCCTCCAGGACTGCCCTGAGCCAGAGTCGCTGCAGCACATTGGCCAGCAAGAACAAGCCGGCCACTTCCAGCAAGACGCGCAGCGGGTAGGCCCTGCTATGAAGCCACTGCAAGCCCTGGCGCATCACGTGCCCTCTGTGAGCGAGGCATCCAGCCTTGGCAAGCTCAGGCGCACCGTGGTGCCTTGGCCGGGTTCGCTGCTCAAGCTCATCTGGCCGCCAAGCAGGTCAATGATTTCTTTGACGATGCTCATGCCCAGTCCGGTGCCGAGTACGGTGCCGGACTTATCGGCCCGGTAGAAGCGCTCGCTGACATGCGACAGCTCCTCCGGCGTCATGCCTATGCCTTGATCCTGCACTTCGATGCAGACGCACCTGCTGTCTTCGGCCGGGTCGGCAAACACCTGCACCCTGACTTCGCCGCCGTCGGGTGAGTATTTGTAGGCGTTGGAGAGCAAATTGCGCAGCACCTGCTGCAGCTTCTTGCGGTCCACATGGACCTGGACCTGTGGCAAAGCGAAATTCAGCAGCGGCGCGTTGCGCTCGGCCGGCGGCGGGTAGTCCTGCACCACCTCATCCACCAAGCTGTTGAGCTCGCAGCGCTCAAGTTCGAAGTCCTTGCCTCGGCGCGCTTCGATGCGGGCCAGATCGAGCAACTCATTGAGGATGGCGATCATCGCCTCGCATTGACGGTAAATGCGCGCGAGCATCAGCTTTTGCTTCTCGGGCGACACCTCGCGCGTCATCAACAGTTCGGTGAAGCCGTAGATGCTGGCCATCGGCGTGCGCAACTCATGCGCGGCGGTGGACAAGAACTCGCTCTTCATCTGTTCAACTTCGACCTGATGGGTGACATCGCTCAGGTGCAGCAGCTGCGAGACGTTTTTTTCTTGCCCCTCGACCTGGTTTTCCCCCGGCCTGCCTTCATGCAGGCTCAACTCCAGCACCCGGCGGGTCGGCCGCTCCAGCTCAATGCGCTGCTTGCCCTGGCGCAGCTGAGAGAACTCCAGTCGCAGCGCGCTTGGCGGGCAGTTGGCCGTCATTTGCTGCATCAGCTCATCTTCGTGCAGGCCCAGCCCGGTTCCGGCTGCGAGCCCGGCCAAACGTGCGAAAGCGGGGCTGATGTAACGCGTCACCCGATCGGCATCGAAGGACACAAAGCCGTCCGGGCTGAGCGCAAAAATGGTCGCGAGTTGCTCGCCCCGCTCGCGCAGGCTGGCCAGCAGGGTCTGCACCAGCTGCAGGACGGCGCTGATGTCGTCGCTACTGCCGCTGCTCTGCGTGCCGCTGGTAGGCGCCTGCAGCATGCTGCGCAAGGTCTGCAAAGCCCTTGCCCGCTCGCTCAACTCGCTCTGCAGGCGGTCCTCGAGCGCTTGTTGCTCGGTGATGTCCCGAAATGCCAGCACATAGCCGGCTACCTGGCCGTCTGCACCGCTGATCAAAGACACGCTCAGATCCAGCACCTTGAAGCGGCCCATGGCCTGTGTCTTGGTTTGAGCCAGGGCTTGCGCGTGGGCGGGGCGCACGCGCACAGTCCAGCTCTTGGCTGAGCCCGAATCGCGCGGCAGCTCGGCCGGCAGCTCGGGCACCAAGCTTTGAATCAATTGCCCCAATAGAGCCGCTTGCGTGCGACCCAGCATCTCGGCCAAGACCGGGTTGGCCAACATGATCAGCCCCGCTGCGTCGGTGGTGGCGATGCCGTCGCCGATGGCCGCCAAGGTGACGGCCGCCCGCTCACGCTCCAGCTGCAAGGAGTGCGCCGCTTGATTCAGCACCTCAAAGGTTTTGCGGAACTCCAGCGGCGCATCCTCCGACAGCATCGGGCTCAGGACCCCGCCCGCCACCTGCATCTGCTCACCAAAGGCCTGGATCTGGCCCAAATTGCCTAACCAGTGTTTCAGGGGCCACCAGACCAGGCCCAGGCTGGCCAGCAGGCTCAGGCCCGCCAAGCTCAGGGCGAAGATCGTCTGCTGCCAAAAATCGCTGGCGATCTGCTCGCTGTTGAAGTGCAGGCGCAGCACGCCATAGTCCTTGCCACCCGCAGCGATGGTGAGGTTGAGGTCACCGAGTTGCTCGTCGATGTCATGCTCCAACCAGAGCGGCGCCCGCGAGCGCGGCGTCGCGTGGGCGCGCCGCTCGATGCGCCCGCCCTTCAGGTCGATGAAGAGCGCGGCCCCGATGTCGGCATGTTTGGCGCTGCGCTCCAGGGCTCGCTCAATCGTCTCGTAGTCTCCGATCACGGCCGAATCGCTGACCACGGGCCCGAGCAGGCTGATCAGGGTATCGGCCGAATCTTGTGCGCTGTTGATGCTGTTGCTATAGCTGCGGGAGGCATACCAGCCCATCGCCCCGCCCATGAAGATCAGCATCGAAATCAAATAAAGCAGGAACACCCGCCCGATCAAACTGGACGGTAGCAAACGGCTGAGCAGCATGGCGGAGGATCAAGCCTGGAGGATGCCTTGCCTAGCGCAACTGCGCCGGGGCCGTCTGGTAGAACTTGCGATAAGGCGCGTACTCGCTGCCATCGGAGTTGATGAAGTAGGCCTCTTGGGTCAGACCAATATGCTTGGAAACCTCTTGCAAAATGGCCTGGCCTTTGGGGTCTTTGTGCATGCCGGCGAAGGCCTTGGCCACGGCCTGAACGTCTTTTTCCGGCACCTTGGCCGCAGCCATCAAAGCCAGGTCGTGCAAGGGCTCCGAGCTCCACAGCACCCGGAACTTCTTGCCTTCACGGCGGGCGTAGTTCTCGGCCAGCTGAGAGTTGACGCCGGCTGCTGCGACCCGGCCGCTGAAGAGCTGGGCCAAGGCGCTGTCGGTATTGCCGGCAAACACCACCTTGGCATCGACTTTTTGGTTCAAGAGCTGGGCGTAAGGCACTTTGTAGGACACAAAGGCCTCGGGGCCGGGGTAGACCACGTCTTTGCCGCCGAGCTGGGTCAGGTCGGTGATGGTGGACTCGGCCGGCACGATCAGCTGGCCGTGGATGGGCGGCGTCAAGCGGCGCCCGAAGACCTTCCAGCCGAGCTTGTCGCGTTCCGGGCTGAACAGATGGTTGCTGAAAACAAACTCCACCTCTTGGGCCAGCACATAGGCGGTGGTGTCGGCCGAAGTGCGGCCGATTTTGAGCACCAGCTTGACGCCGCTTTTTTCCGACACATAGGCGACGATGGGGTTCCAGTAGTCTGCCGACAAGGCGATGCTGGCTTGATTGACCGGCGAGAAGCGGTAGGCCTGCTCTTCGGCGGCCTGCGCTGTCAAGCCGCACAAGGGCAGGGCCAAGCCCAGTGCCAGCTTCATTGCCAAGCGCTTGGCGGCGGAAAAAACAGGGTTGGTCTTCATGCGACTTGGCTCCGGTCGGATTCTTTTGAGAAGGCGCGCAAGCTGCGCAGCCATGCGCGGCACGCTCCAGGTATACCCATGGCTTTCGGCCTCACTCGGTGCAAACTTTAGCCGGGCGAAAAGAGCTTGTCTTTCGGGTGCAGTTTGACCGATGTCAGACCGATTTGGTGGCCCTGTAACCGTAAATTTCAGGCATTATTCGAGGCAATGACTATTCGGTTCAGGACGCGTCTATGAAGAAGATTTTGATCGTTGAAGACCAGGACGAAATCCGCGAGCTGATTCGTGTGACCTTGGAGTTTGACGATTACGAAATCGACGAGGCGCCTAACGGCGATATCGGACTGGCCAAGGCCGGCAGTTTCTTGCCCGACTTGATCTTGTTGGACGTGATGATGCCCGGCGGGCTCAACGGCCTGCAGGTCTGCGAAAAGGTCAAGGCCGACCCGGTGATGCGTGCCTCCAAGGTCATTTTGTTGACCGCACGCGGGCAAGAAAGCGACCGTCAAGCCGGCTTGAGCGCCGGTGCCGACGAGTACCTGATCAAGCCTTTCAGCCCGATGGAGCTGATGAAGGTCATCGACAAGGTGCTGGCCTGAGCGGCGCAGCCTCATGAGCCAAAGCTGACAGCTCCCGGCGCCATACCGCTTAATTTGAGCAGAGCTGCGGCCATATCGCTCAAGGCCACCACATGCTGGGCGGCGCCGAGCTCGGCGGCTGCCTTGGGCATGCCGTAGACCACACAGCTGGCTTCATCTTGCGCCAAGGTCATGGCGCCGGCTTTGCGCATCTCCAACAAGCCGCGTGCGCCGTCGTCGCCCATGCCGGTGAAGATCGCCCCGATGGCATTGCGCCCGGCGCAATGTGCGACCGATTTGAACAAGATGTCGACCGAAGGCTTGTGGTGGTTGACCAGCGGCCCATCGCGCACTTCCACCACATATTGGGCGCCGCTGCGCTTGAGCTGCATATGCCGCCCGCCCGGGGCGACCAGCACGCGGCCGTTGATGACGCGGTCGCCATCCTTGGCTTCCATCACTTCCAGGTCGGTCACGGTGTTGAGCCGTGCGGCAAAGGAATGGGTGAACTTCTCCGGCATATGTTGCACCAGCACGATGCCCGGGCAGGTGCGGGGCAGTTGCTTGAGCACCGATTCAATGGTCTGTACCCCGCCGGTGGAGCTGCCGAAGGCAATCACGCGGTCTGTGGTTTCGGCCATGGCCATGGCGCTGATGGCCATGATGGGGGAGGGCCGACTCGCGCGGCCCGCACTCATTTGCTGGGTTTGCAGGCCTGAGCCCTGGCCGGCAATTTGACTGGCCATTTGCCCTGCCATCTGGCTGGGCAAGGCGCGCACATTGGCGCGCGCCGCTGCCCGCACCGCGCCCACCAGGCCATTGCCCGGGTCTTCCAGAAAGTCGCGCAAGCCTATCTTGGGTTTGGTCACAAAGCCGACCGCACCGGCCGCCAAGGCCTGCATGGTGGTTTCGCAGCCGGCCTCGGTCAGCGTCGAGCACATCACCACCGGCATCGGGTGTTCGCTCATCACGCGCTTCAAAAACGTAATGCCGTCCATGCGCGGCATCTCGACGTCCAGCACCAGCACGTCGGGCCAATCCGCCTCTAATTTGGGCCAGGCGAACAAGGGGTCGCTGGCGGTGATGCTGACCCGGATGCCGGCGGCCTCCAACAAGCCGCTGAGGTGCTTGCGCACCACGGCCGAGTCGTCAATGATGGCGACGCGCAAGGGCGCTTGGTTGGGTGCGCTCATTTGCGGGCGCCCAAGGTACCCGGCGCGCCTGGCGCTTGGCTGCGTTTGACCTCGACCCGGCCGCTGGCCAGATCAATCACGACGGTGCGCGGCACGTTGTCGCCGACATCGACATCCTTGAGCTGAAAGCCGTTGTTGTCGATCAAGGCCCAGCCTTGCTCGATATTGCGCTCGCCGACATTGAATTTGACGTTCATGCCGTCGGGCATGGTGTCGGCCCCGCCGTAGAGATGGGCGATGTAATCACTCGGCTTGGTGCCGGTGCGGGCGATGCTCTGCAGCAATAGCTCCACCGCCTCGTCTCCATAGCGGCCATCCAAAGGGCCTTGGCCTCGGCTGGCCCGGCTGGGCAAGAGGAAATGGCACATGCCGCCGTAGCGCTTAAGCGGATGCCACAGCGTGATCGCAACACAGGAACCCAGCAGGGTCTTGAGCGTGGCGCCCTGACCAAAATGCCATTGCCCCGGCATCAGATTGATGATTTGCGGGATCGCGTTGAGGGTTGAAAACGCCGACAGCGGAGCTTTCACCGCAGCGGCGGGGCGCACGGGCGGCGCATGCTGCCCGAGAGGTGTGTTCCCTGCCGCTGAATGGGTTGGCTTGTGCTTATGCATGTTGATAGATTGCCGGTGCTATAGCCTTGAGAGGAAGGTTCAGCGCCGCGAGTGACTCCGCATGTCCAGGGTATAGCACGCCGCCGGGCTTGAGTCGTTCGATCACCCGGGTGACGATGGCGGTTTTGGCGGGTCCGTCGAAATAGATCAAGACATTGCGTAAAAAAATCACGTCAAACATGGGCAAGGCCGGCAGCGTTTGCATCAGGTTGGCGCATTGGAACTGCACCCTGGCGCGCAGTTCGCGCTGAATCAAAATTTGCCCTTCGTAGGGCCCGAAGCCTTGCAGGCAAAAGCGCTTCAAAAAATCCTGCGGCACATTGCGCGCGCGCTCCATCGGGTAGAGGCCCTGGCGCGCACTCTCCACCACGCTGGTGGAAAGGTCGGTGCCGCGGATGGACCAGGGCCGGCTGCCCTTGTTCAGGCCAAACTTGTCGGCCAAGGTCATGGCGATGCTGTAGGCCTCTTCGCCCGAGGACGAGGCGCCGCTCCAGACCAAAAACTCCGAGCCATCACGGTGCGCCTCGGCCCGCTTGGCCAGGTCTTCAAAATGCTGCGGCTCACGGAAGAAATAGGTCTCGTTGGTGGTCAGCTTGTCCACCACGCTGACCAGCATGGCCTCGGGCATCTGCCCACGCACCATTTTTTGAACGAAGACATTGATGTCGTCTTCGCCCGAATCGGTGCTGAGCTTTTGCAAACGGCTTTGCACCAAGGCATGCTTGCTTTCGACCAACTTGATGCCGGAGATACGGTGGAACAGCGCCGTGATGGCGTTGAAGGATTCGACGGTGAGTTGGGACATGATGGCTGCGAGGGACTGTTTAGGCCTGTTCAGGCCAGCTGTGCATCGGCGATCAAGGCCGACAGTGCCACCGGCGACAAGACTTGATCTAGATTGAGCAGCGCCGCGTAACCACTCGCCACATTGACCATGCCGGCCAGAAACTCGCCCGCCACGCCCACGCCCAAGCTGGGCACAGGCTCGATCCGTTTGGAGTCCACGTCCAGAACCTCGAACACCGCGTCCACCAGCACGCCGGCAATCAAGCGGTCGAAGTCGTCATCGCCCTTGGCCTCCACCACGATGATGGCGGAGCGGCGGCCTATCACGGTGGGGCCAAAGCCAAAGCGCGCACTGAGGTCGATCACCGGCACCACCGCGCCGCGCAGATTCATCACCCCGCGCACAAAGTCGGGGGTCTGCGGCAGCGGCGTCATGCGCCCCACCTCGAGGATTTCGCGTACCGCCTCAATCGGCACCACCAGGGTTTCATGCCCGACGGCCAAGCGCAGCATCTGGCACATCGGGCCGGCAGCGGCTTGTTCGGCGATAGCGCCGCGCAGGCGGTCGGCCGGGGCTTCGCGTGTGGATCTGCTCATGCTGAGTCCTCAATCAAAAACGTTTGAAAAACGATTCATCCACTTCGCCCCCACCGGGCTTGACGGGCTTGCTCGGTCTGCCCTGACTGCTGGCGGCAGGGGCCGGGCTGGGTGAGGCGCTCTGTGTGTTGCCTTGTGAGCTGCCATGTGAGCTGCCGCTTGGCGCTTTGTATTGCTGCAACTTTTGCGCAACCGATTGAGGGCGCTTGGGCGCCGCCATGCCGGCCTTGCCTGGGGCGCTGTGATGGGGGCTGAACTTGTCGGCGCTGTTGTCGGTATGGCGCGCGGCCCTGTCATCGGCCAGCTTGAAAAAGGCCATCTGGTCTTGCAACTGCGCCGCTTGCGCCGACAGCTGCTCGGCCGTGGCCGACAGTTGCTCGGAGGCCGAGGCGGTTTGCTGCGTGGTGGCCGAAAGATGGTTCATCGCTGCATTGATCTGCGCCACGCCCTCGGCTTGCTCGCTGGACGCAGCCGAAATCTCCTGCACCAGCTCCGAGGTCTTCTGGATCGAGGGCACCATATTGCTGAGCAGCGTGCCGGCCTGCTCGGCCATTTGCACGCTATTTCCCGCCAGCGTGCCGATCTCCTGCGCGGCCACCTGGCTGCGCTCGGCCAGCTTGCGCACCTCGGCAGCCACCACCGCAAAGCCCTTGCCATGTTCACCCGCTCGGGCCGCCTCGATCGCTGCATTCAGGGCCAGCAAATTGGTTTGATAGGCAATGTCATCGATGATGGAAATCTTGGTGGCGATTTGCTTCATCGCCTCTACCGTTTGATTGACGGCTTGCCCGCCTTGTATCGCCTCTTTGGCCGCCTGCGTAGCCATGCCGTCGGTCAGATTGGCGCTGTCGGAGTTCTGTTTCACCGACGATGCCATCTCATGCAGCTGCGCCGTGGTCTCTTCGACGCTGGCGGCTTGCTGCGAGGCCGAATGCGACAGGCTCTGCGAGGTTTGTGACACCTGATCCGAGGCGCCGCTCAGCTGATCGGCCGCAGTGCGTACCTCGCGGATGGTGCTGCTGACGGTGTCGACCAGGGTGTTGAACTTTTCGCCCAGCATGCGGAAGAAGGGCTCCTTGCCTTCGAGCGGTACACGCTGTGCGAAGTCGCCATGGGTGGCGCCGTCGACCATGCCTCCGATCTCGTTCTCCACCGCAACTTCCAGCGTGCGGTCTTTCCACTCCACCACCGTGCCCAGGCGCACGCCTGCGCTGTCGTTGATCGGGTTAGCGGTCAGGCCGAAGGTGAGGCTGCTGACCTTCAACTCGGTCTTGTACTCGCCCTTCAAAGCGCCGAGCAGATTGCGCTGATGCGCCGGGTTACGGTGGAACTGGTCGAAGTTGGAGCCGACGATGGCGCGCGCATTGAATTGCGGCAAGACCTTGCGCAGCTCGCCCTCATTGCGTTGCATCATCTGGGCGGCCGAGGCGTTGTTGTAGATGATGTTGCCGTCGGGGTCGGCGATCATCACATTGGTGGAGCAGATGTCCAGTGCTTGCTTGACCCGCGAGTTTTCGGCCGCCAGCAAGGCCTCGCGCTCCAGCGCCGCCAACTCGGCCGTCATGTCCTTCCACTCGACCACAGTGCCCAGGCGTTTGCCGGCAGTGATCACCGGATTGACGATCAAGTCAAAGCGCCGCCCGCCTATGGTCAAGCGGGTTTTGTGAGCGCCTGTCAAGCGGTCGAGCATGCCGCGCTGATGGGCCGGGTTCTTGTGGAAACCGTCGATATTGGTGCCCATCAAGGTGGCCGCGTTGAAGTTCGGCAGGTCTTTGCGGATATCTGCTTCGGCGGCAGCCAGCATCGCGCGCAGCGAGGCGTTGCCGTAGATGATGTTGTAGCCGGGGTCGGCCACCATCATATTGGTGGCGGCCACATCCAGGGCCTGGCGGATGCGCTCTGCATCGTCCGCGCGTTTCTTGGTGTCAGCGAACTCGAAGCCCAAGCGGGTCTGTACACGTTTCAGCGCCAGCATCATGGCCGCTAACTCATCGCGGCCACTGACTTCGACGACACCGTCAAAGCGACCCTGGCCGAATTGCTCAAACTGCCCACCAGCCCGGCTCAGCGTGCTGCTCAGACGCACAGCGGTGGCTCTCAGGCCCCACGCACCCAAAAGCAGCAAGGCCAGCGCAGGCAGCCCCAACCCAATATTCATGTTCGGCCAGGCCAGACCCAGACCCAGACCGCCGGCGATCAGCAGCAACGCGCAAGACAGGGTTTTGCTGCCCAGACTCAAAGCCCCCAGGCTGCGCTGCAAGCTGTCGATCATGCCGGGACGCACACCTTGACCTTCACGTATGGCCCAACCCTGGGCCTTGCCTTCCTTGAACTTGCGGTAGAGCGCGTCGGCGGCGGCGACTTGCTCGCGCTCGGGTCGGGTGCGCACCGACATATAGCCGACCACCGCCTCGCCCTCCTTGACCGGCGTCGCATTGGCCAGCACCCAGTAGAAGTTGCCGTTCTTGCAGCGGTTCTTAACCAGACCGGTCCAGGGCCTGCCGTCCTTCAACACCTTCCACATATCGTCGAAGGCTTCTTCCGGCATGTCCGGGTGGCGCACCAGATTGTGTGGCTGGCCGATCAACTCGGCTTCCGCGAAGCCGCTGGCCTCGATGAAGTCATCGTTGATATAGGTGATGCGGCCCTTCAGGTCGGTGCGTGACACGATGGTCATGCCTTCTCTCAGCACATATTCCTGCTGAGTGACGGGGAGATTGCTGCGCATATTGCTGTCTCGCTTTCTTATTGCTGTTTTTCTCGCTCGCTGTGAAACCTGATGCGAACTTCCCTTCAGTGCCGGTTTGGCCTGCGTTTGTTGCCGGAGGCGGCAGCGGCAGCACCGTCATCATCGGCCAGCCTGAAAAACGCCATCTGCTCTTGCAACTGCGCCGCTTGTGCAGACAACTCCTCAGCCGTGGCCGAGAGCTGCTCCGACGCTGACGCCGTCTGCTGCGTCGCGGTGGAGAGGTGGTTCATCGCACCATTGATCTGCGCCACGCCTTGCGACTGCTCGCCCGAGGCGGCCGCAATCTCCTGCACCAGCTCCGAGGTCTTCTGGATCGAGGGCACCATATTTGTGAGCAGCGTGCCGGCTTTTTCGGCCAGCTTGACGCTGTTGGTGGCCAAGGTGCCGATCTCCTGCGCGGCCACCTGGCTGCGTTCGGCCAGCTTCCTGACCTCGGCCGCTACCACCGCAAAGCCCTTGCCATGCTCGCCGGCGCGGGCCGCTTCGATCGCCGCGTTCAGTGCGAGGAGATTGGTTTGGTAGGCAATGTCGTCAATGATGGAGATCTTGGTGGCAATTTGTTTCATCGCGTCGACCGTCTGGCCGACTGCTTGGCCGCCTTCGATGGCCTCGCGTGCCGCCTTGGTGGCCATGCCGTCGGTCACATTGGCGCTGTCGGAGTTCTGCTTCACGGAAGCCGCCATCTCCTGCAGCGAGGCGGTGGTTTCTTCGACGCTGGCGGCCTGCTGCGAGGCCGAATGCGACAGGCTCTGCGAAGTTTGCGAGACCTGATCCGAGGCGCCGCCGAGCTGATCGGCCGACACCCGCACTTCGCGGATGGTGTTGCTGACGGTCTCGACCAGCGAGTTGAACTTCTCGCCCAGCATCTTGAAGAACTCGGCCTTGCCTTCCAAGGCGATGCGTTGGGTGAAGTCGCCGCCATTGGCCGCGTCCACCATGGCGCCCACCTCGACCTCGGCCGCGAGTTCGGCCGTGCGGTCGCGCCATTCCACCACCGTGCCCAGGCGCTTGCCGTCGGTGTCCATGATGGGGCTGGCAATCAAGCGAAAGCTCGCTGCAGCGACCTTGATCTCGGCCACATGCTCGGTGGTCAATCGGTCGATCAAGCCGCGCTGATGGGCGGGGTTTTTGTGGAATCGGTCGAAGTTCATGCCGATCAAGCGGTTCGAGTCGAACTGCGGCAGCTGCTTGCGGATCTCGCCTTCGTTAGAGCGCAACATCAGAATCAGCGACTTGTTCATGAAGACGATCACGCCATCGGCATCGGCAATCATCACATTGCTGCTGGTCGCGTCGAGCGCCTGCTGCACACGGCGGCCTTCGCGGCCCATTTGCAGTTCACGCTCCAGCGCTGCCAACTCATCGGTGCGGTCGGTCCATTCGACGATCGTGCCGGTACGCGTGCCCTGGGCGTCTCGCACATGGCTGATGACCAAGTCCATGGTGCGTGAACCGAGCTTCAGGCGCGCATTGTGGGTGCCTTGCAAGCGTTCCAGCATGCCGCGCTGGTGGCTTGGGTTTTTGTGAAAGTCATCGATATTGCTGCCTATCAGTTTGCTGGCGTCGAAGCGCGGCAAGTCTTTTCGGATCTCGCTTTCGTTCTTCTGCAACATGGTCATCAGCGACTTGTTGCCGTAGATGATGTTGAAGTTCACGTCGGCCAGCATCACATTGGTGCCCGAGGTGTCCAGCGCCTCCTTGACGCGGCCGTTCTCGGCGCTGATCAAGGCGTCGCGCTCATTGCGTGTGCGCAACTCGGTCTGCATCACGGCCAAGGCGGCCAAGACCTTGCCCGGCTCGTCCTGCCCATCGGTCGGGATATCGTTGTTCAAATTGCCTTGGCCAATGGCGTTGGCGGTGGCGATGGCTTCTTGCAGCGGGCGGGTGACGCCGCGAGTGACCCAATAAGCCAAAAATGCGGCCAGCAAGCAGCCGATGATGGCGCCGTAAAGCAACACGGCCGACGTGAAATCGCGCAGGGATTCCATCGTCGCGTTGCGCGTGACCAGCAGGCCGCGCTCGGCGCCATCAAAGTCGGCCAGCATCTTGCGCATCGCGTCCATCTGGGTTTTGCCCGACCCGACAACGGCAATCACGTCGCCGTACTTCGACAGATTGGTGTCCACGGCGCGGCGCACGGCGATGCTGGATTCGACGGAAGTTTTCAGCCATTCCGCCTGCGCGCTAGCGATCTTGTCCAGCCTCACTTGCTGTTCCGCATTGTCGGAGGTCAACTTTTTGGCCTTGGCGTGAGCTTCTGAAAAGGCAGCTTTTCCTGCGATGAGGGGCTCTAGAAATTCATCCTTGCCGGCAATCATGAAGCCACGTTGGCCGGTCTCGATATTGACCAAGGCACCCAACATATTGCTGCCCTGTTCCAAGACCGCGCGGGTGTGTATGTTCCAACCGTTGGCCTCGGAGTAGCGCCCAAGGTTGACCCGGCTCAGCGCAATGACAGCCACAAGAATGATGACGACGAGCGTGAACGCGCCTGCCAACCTTTGTCCTACGCTCAGTTTGGATATCGACATTTTTAAGGCTCCAAGGGTGTGCCTGGGGGGCAGGAAAAAATTGGATCGAGGCAGAAATCAGCGCTTGCCGGGTCTGCGTTTGTCCTGGCTATGGTGACTGCTTGAACCGCCGTTTGAATCTTCTGCAAGGCGGAAAAAGGCCATCTGTTCCTGCAACTGCGTGGCCTGCGCGGACAACTGCTCGGCGGTGGCCGACAACTCTTCCGAGGCCGAGGCGGTCTGCTGCGTGGCGGTGGACAGATGATTCATCGCGCCATTGATCTGCGCCACGCCTTGCGACTGCTCGCCCGAGGCGGCCGCAATCTCCTGCACCAGCTCCGAGGTCTTCTGGATCGATGGCACCATGTTTGTGAGCAGCGCCCCTGCCTTTTCGGCTAGCTGGACGCTGTTGCCGGCCAAGGTGCCGATCTCCTGCGCGGCCACCTGGCTGCGCTCGGCCAGCTTGCGCACCTCGGCCGCCACCACCGCAAAGCCCTTGCCATGCTCGCCTGCTCTAGCCGCTTCGATCGCGGCGTTCAAGGCCAGCAGATTGGTCTGGTAAGCGATGTCATCAATGATGGATATCTTGGTGGCAATTTGCTTCATCGCGTCCACTGTCTGGCTGACGGCTTGTCCGCCTTCCATCGCCTCGCGCGCGGCCTTGGTCGCCATGCCATCGGTGATATTGGCGCTGTCGGAGTTCTGTTTCACCGAAGCGGCCATCTCCTGCAGCGAAGCGGTGGTTTCTTCGACGCTGGCGGCCTGCTGCGAGGCCGAGTGCGACAGGCTTTGCGAGGTCTGCGAGACTTGGTTGGATGCGCCGCCGAGCTGATCGGCCGACACCCGCACCTCGCGGATGGTGTTGCTGACGGTCTCGACCAGCGAGTTGAACTTCTCACCCAGCATCTTGAAGAAGGGCTCCTTCCCCTCGGTTTCGATGCGTTGGGTGAAGTCACCGCCATTGGCCGCGTCCACCATGGCGCCCACTTCAACTTCGGCCGCCAGTTCGGCCGTGCGGTCGCGCCACTCCACCACCGTGCCCAGGCGCGCGCCGTCGCTGCCCATGATGGGGCTGGCGGTCAAGCGGAAGCTGGCCGAGGCGACCTTGATCTCGGCCACATGCTCGGATGTCAGCCGTTCGATCAGCCCACGCTGGTGGGCTGGATTCTTGTGGAAGCGGTCAAAGTTCATACCGATCAAGCGGTTCGAGTCGAACTGAGGCAACTGCTTGCGAATCTCGCCCTCGTTAGAGCGCAGCATCAAGACCAGCGACTTGTTCATGAAGACGATCACGCCGTCGGCGTCGGCAATCATCACATTGCTGCTGGTTGCGTCCAGCGCCTGTTGTACGCGTTGGCCCTCGCGGCCTTTTTGCAGCTCGCGCTCGAGCGCCGCCAGCTCATCGGTGCGGTCGTTCCATTCCAAAATCGTGCCGGTGCGCTGCCCCTGAGCATTGCGAACATGGTTGATGACCAGATCAAAGGTGCGGCTGCCGGCTTTCAGGCGAGCCGTGTGCGGGCCTTGCATGCGCTCCAGTACGGCGCGCTGGTGGCTCGGGTTTTTGTGCATATCGTCGACCGTTTTGCCGATGATGTTGTGCACATCGAAGTTCGGTGCGGCTTGTTTGAAGTCGACTTCGAATTTCTTCAGCATGGTCATCAGCGCGCGGTTGCCATAGATGATGCGGTAATGCTCATCGGTCAGCATCACATTGGTGCTGGTGTTGTCCAGCGCCTCTTTGACGCGGCCGTTTTCGGCGCTGATCAAGGCATCGCGCTCAATGCGCTCACGCAGATTGCTCTGCATTTGGCCCAAGCTGCTGAGCAGATTGCCCACTTCGTCGCGGTTTTTGTCTTCGGTGTTGAAGGCCAAGTCGCCTGCGGCCACGGCGCGCGCTGCATCCACGGCGCGCTGCAAGGGTAGGGTGACCGAGCGCACAATCGCCGCGCCTAACAGCATGGACAGCAAGACCAATGCACCCAAGGCCACGCCGCCAACATTACGTTGCCAAGTCAAACTCTCTACGCGTTCGTGCAGCAACTGCTCCAGATTGTCAGTGACGGTTTTGAACAGCGCGAACTGCGCATCGGTCGCCAAAGTGCCTTGGGCGAACAGCTCAGCGGCGCTGATGCTGGGCTTGCCGCTAGCAATTTGTTGGTCGACTTGCTTGAGAAAAACTTCCGCTTGCCTTTGCGCGTCTTGGCTTGACTGGCCCAGTGTTTTAACTAGCTGAGGATCACTTTTCAAGGCCTTTTCCATTTGCCGTTGATTGCGTAAGCGCCAAAACTCAGACTTTTCCCGCAGATTGCTCAGAGCAGCCAATTCGTTAGAGCCAAGCGCTTGGCCATTGTTCAAGAGCTTGACCATGGCCGAGCCCTTGCCGCGCACCAGGGCGATGGACTCGGTCAGTTGCGGGATGTACTCAGCCATCGCGGTGATCAAAAAATAGGTCGCTTCTTCAGGGTCGAGTGAGAGCCCTGAAGCGTCGGCAATGCCTTCGATCAGCAGCAAGGTCTCTCCGACCAATTCGGTGTGCGCGGCGAAGCTGGCTGCGGGTTCGATGCTCTTGGCTGCCACCTGACTTTGTAATTTGAGCAAGCTCGCTTGCAACGCGGTGGCGCGCTGCAAGCTCGATTTGTAGGCGATTTGATCCGATGGGAAGGCCTTCACCAGCAGGTCGAATTGAACTGTCAAATCAGCCTGCGCGCTATTCAACTTGGACTGAGCTGCGGTGTCGCTGGCCAATACTAAGCCCGATAGGCCGCGCTGAATTTGCATCAAGCGGAGCACCTGTACGGTTGGGCGCAAGGGGTCGAGGCCATCATCTTCTGCAGAAGCGGTGTTCACTTGCTTCGCTAAGTTCTTCAGCACCATCGTGGATGGAACCCCGCAAGCCAGCAACGCGAGCACGGCGAGCAACACAAAGCGTTGCCAAAGCATGAGTTTGCGCAGCACTGAAAGCATGATCGGACTTCCTTCTTTTTTGACGATGATCTTGAGGGTGTGAAGGGTGTGCTGGGTCTTGGCTGGCTTCAGCGTTGGCCGCTCGATGGGCGGTGGCTTTGGCTGGCGGCAGAGCGGCTCGCCCGCGAGTCCTCGGCCAACTTGAAGAAAGCCATCTGCTCTTGCAACTGCGCAGCCTGCGCGGACAACTGCTCGGCGGTGGCCGACAACTCTTCCGAGGCCGAGGCCGTCTGCTGGGTCGCGGTGGACAGATGATTCATCGCGCCATTGATCTGCGACACGCCTTGCGACTGCTCGCTGGACGCTGCCGATATTTCCTGCACCAGCTCCGAGGTCTTCTGGATCGAGGGCACCATATTTGTGAGCAGCGTGCCGGCTTTTTCGGCCAGCTTGACGCTGTTGACGGCGAGGGTGCCGATCTCCTGCGCGGCCACTTGGCTGCGCTCGGCCAGCTTGCGCACCTCGGCCGCCACAACAGCAAAGCCCTTGCCATGCTCGCCGGCTCTGGCGGCTTCAATCGCCGCGTTCAAGGCCAGCAGATTGGTCTGGTAAGCTATGTCATCAATGATGGAAATCTTGGTGGCGATTTGCTTCATTGCGTCCACGGTCTGGCTGACCGCTTGACCGCCTTCGATCGCTTCCTTGGCCGCTTTGGTGGCCATGCCGTCGGTGAGGTTGGCACTGTCGGCGTTTTGCTTCACCGAGGCGGCCATTTCCTGCAGTGAGGCGGTGGTTTCTTCGACGCTGGCGGCTTGCTGCGAGGCCGAATGCGACAGGCTTTGCGAGGTCTGCGAGACCTGATCCGAGGCGCCGCCCAGCTGGTCGGCCGACACCCGCACTTCGCGGATGGTGTTGCTGACGGTCTCGACCAGCGAGTTGAACTTCTCGCCCAGCATTTTGAAGAAAGCGGCCTTGCCTTCGAGAGCCACGCGCTGCGAGAAGTCGCCCTGTGTGGCCTTGTCAACCATGCCACCAATTTCGTTTTCAACCGCTACTTCCAGCGTGCGGTCCGACCATTCGACCACCGTGCCCAGGCGCTGGCCTTGGCTGTCGTTGATCGGGTTGGCAATCAAGGAGAAGGTCAGGCTGCTGACCTTGATTTCGGTCTTGTACTCGCCCTTCAGGCTGCCCAGCAGATTGCGCTGATGCGAGGGGTTACGGTGAAATTGGTCGAAATTGCTGCCGACGATGGCGCGCGCATTGAATTGCGGCAAGACCTTGCGCAGCTCGGCCTCGTTGCGCTGCATCATCTGCGCGACCGAGCTGTTGTTGTAGATGATGTTGCCGTCCGGGTCGGCGATCATCACATTGGTGGAGCAGATGTCTAGGGCTTGTTTGACGCGCGCGTTCTCGGCCGCTAGGGCCAGCTCACGCTCACGTGCGAGCAGCTCTTGGGTCATGTCGCGCCACTCGACCACCGTGCCTAAGCGCTTGCCGGCGGCATCAACAATTGGGTTGGCGATCAGGCCGAAGTCCAGGCTGGAGACCTTGATCTGCGTCTTGTACTCGGTCTGCAGCTTGGCCAGCATGCCGCGCTGATGGGCTGGGTTCTTGTGGAAGACATCGATATTGGCGCCCATCAGCTGGCGAGAGTTGAAGTTGGGCAGCACCTTCTTCAATTCGGCTTCGTTGCCCTGCATCATCTGTGTGACCGAGCGGTTCATGTAGATGATGTTGAGGTCCACATCTGCAATCATCACATTGGTCGAGCAGACATCGAGTGCCTGCTTGATGCGGCCGGTTTCAGCGGCCAGCGCGGCGTCGCGGTCGTTGCGATTGCGCAGCTCGGTCTGCATATCGGCCAGCGAGGCCAAGACCTGACCGGGTTCGTCTTGGCCGTCGCTGGGGATCTGGTTGTTCAAGTCACCCTTGCCGATGGCGCTGGCGGTCTTGATGGCCAGGCCCAGCGGCCTGGTGATGCTGCGGGTGACCAGCCAGGCGGCGGCGCTACCCACAGCCAGGGCCAAGATGGCCAAGCCCATCAAGAGGCGCTGCGCCGACTGATAGGCCTGGTCTGAATGTTCAACATCGGCGGCCGCACGTTTGTCTTGCAGGGAGACGAACTCGTCAATCGCATCCTGCCAGAGTTTGGCGGCTGGGCTGGCCTGCTCCAGCAGCAGCTTGGTCGCTTCTGCGTCCTTGTTGCCGGTCGCCAACTCCATCACTTGATTGGTCAAGGGGCGGGCCAATGCAGCCTTCTCGCCAATGTGGGCAAGGGCTTTTTTGCCACCCTCATCGAAGGGCAGCTTCTCCAACTCTGCTCGTGCCGCATCGTATTTTTTGCGGGCCTCCTCAATCTTGACCCGCTCATGTTCAATAGCGCTGGCCTCGGTCAGCAAGATCATGCTGCGCGCGACGCGCTGGACGATGTGCACGCTCTCCGACATATGGTTGACCAAGGCCGTCTTGCGGTGCACATCGTGGACCAAGTGTTCCAGCGCCCTGTTGCTTTCTCTGACTTCATGCAGGCCCAGGCCGACGCAGGCTAAAAGCAGTGCCAGCACAAGTGCAAAAGCCAAGCCAAGTCTTTGTCCGACTTTGAAATTTGAGAGTGACATTTGTATTGTTCCAGTGCCGTGCTTGTGAACGAATGAGCAGGAGTGATCGACTTGGCCTGGCTCGGATTGGGTTTCAGCGTGTTCCTGGTCTGCGCTTGGTGTTGCTGCTGCCGCCTGTGTCGTCGGCCAGCTTGAAGAAGGCCATCTGCTCCTGCAACTGCGCCGCCTGCGCGGACAGTTGCTCAGCGGTGGCCGACAACTCTTCCGAGGCCGAGGCCGTCTGCTGGGTCGCGGTGGAGAGGTGATTCATCGCGCCGTTGATCTGCGTCACACCTTGCGACTGCTCGCCGGAGGCGGCCGCAATTTCCTGCACCAGCTCTGAGGTCTTCTGGATCGAGGGCACCATATTTGTCAGCAGGGTGCCGGCCTTCTCGGCCAGCTGCACGCTGTGGCTGGCCAGCGTGCCGATCTCTTGCGCGGCCACCTGGCTGCGCTCGGCCAGCTTGCGCACCTCGGCCGCCACCACGGCAAAGCCCTTGCCATGCTCACCCGCTCTGGCCGCTTCGATCGCCGCGTTCAGCGCCAAGAGATTGGTCTGGTAAGCGATGTCATCAATGATGGAAATCTTGGTGGCGATTTGCTTCATCGCATCCACCGTCTGGCTCACCGCTTGCCCGCCTTCCATCGCCTCGCGCGCGGCCTTGGTGGCCATGCCGTCGGTGATATTGGCGCTGTCGGAGTTTTGCTTCACGGAAGCTGCCATCTCTTGCAGCGAGGCCGTGGTTTCTTCAACGCTGGCGGCTTGCTGCGAGGCCGAATGCGACAGGCTTTGCGAGGTCTGCGAGACCTGATCCGAGGCGCCGCCCAGCTGATCTGCCGAGGTGCGCACTTCCTGGATGGTGCTGCTGATCGTGGCTATCAAGCCGTTGAACTTCTCGCCGATCTGACGGAAGAAGCCTTGCTTGCCATCGAGTGCGATGCGCTGGCTTAGGTCGCCGCTGGTGGCGGCGCTGGTCAGGCTGTCGAACTCGGCCTCGGCTGCGAGTTGGTCGGTGCGGTCCAACCATTGGCCCACGGTGCCTACAGTTTTGCCTTCGGCGTCGCGAATCGGTGAGGTGGTGATGTCGTAGTTGCGGCCGCCCAGCAGCATCGAGCTGTAGGCGGTTTCGCGCAGGTTTGTCAGGCGCTCGATGGCGGCAGCCGAGTCGCGGTAGAACATGCCGATCGAGCCGCCCAAGACGCGGTTCACGTCAAAGCCGGGCAGCTCGCTGCGGAAGGCAGCTTCATCGCGACGCAGCACCGTCATCAGCGCATCGTTGACGTAAACGATGGTGCCGTCCGCTGCGGAGATCCGCACCGGCATGGCCGCCACATCGAGTGCTTGCTTGATGCGGGCGTTCTCGGCTGCCAGCGCTTGTTCTGCCTGGCGGGCGGCCAGCTCTTGCGTGATGTCACGCCATTCCACCACCGTGCCCAGGCGCTGGCCGGAGGCGTCGATGATGGGGTTGGCCATCAGGCTGAAGTCCAGCTTGGAGACCTGGATTTGGGTTTTGTATTCGCTCTGCAACTTGGCCAGCATGCCGCGCTGGTGACCGGGGTTTTTGTGGAAGCCGTCGATATTGGTGCCTATCAACTGCCTGGAGTTGAAGTTGGGCAATGACTTTTTCAGCTCCGCCTCGTTGGCCTGCATCATCTGCGTGACCGAGCGGTTCATATAGACGATGTTGAGCTCGGTGTCGGCAATCATCACATTGGTGGAGCACACATCCAGCGCTTGCTTGATGCGGCCGTTTTCGGCCAGCTGCAGCGCGTCGCGCTCATTGCGGGCACGCAGCTGGTCTTGCATAACGGCCAGTGAAGCCAGCAGCCGGCCCGGTTCGTCTTGGCCGTCGGTCGGAATATCGTTGTTCAAGTCGCCCTGGCCCACGGCGGAAGCGGTCTTGATGGCCCGAACCAGCGGCTGCGTGATGCTGCGCGTGACCGCCCAGGCGGCGCCGATGGCGATGACAAAGGACGCCAGGGTCAAGCCGATCAGCAAAGTTCGGGTCGAGGCATATTCTTTGGCAGAGTCTTCTGCATCGGCGCGGGCGTCATCGACCTGCAGCTTGACGGCCTTGTCGACGGTGGCTTGCAAAGCCTTGCCGGCCGGGCTTGCCTGTTGCAGCAGCAGCTTGGTGGCGTCCTCGTCCTTGTTCAGTGTGGCGAGGTCTATGACCTGGTCTACCAGGCCGCGCGCCTTGGCGGCCTGGGCGCTGGCCAGTTCCAGGACCTGCTTGTCTTCATCGCGGGTCGAATTCTTGGCCAGTGCCTGCTGCGCTTGATCGAAGAGCTTGCGCGCCTCCATGATCTTCTTGCGCTCGCCGGCGATGGCATCGCTGTCGGTGTACAGAATCATGCTGCGCACGAGGCGCTGCTCGACATGGCCTTGTTCCGACATTGAATTGAGCTCCACCATGCGGCTGAAGTTCTCATCGATCACATGCTCGAGGGCATGGTTGGCGGCGGCCAAATCACGCAAGGCCCAGACGGCAGTGGCGGCAAAAAGCGCCAGTACCAAGGCAAATGCCAGGCCCAGTCTTTGGCCGACCTTCATATTCTTCAACACCATGATGCTTCCTTGCGACAGTTAGCGTTGCTTGTCCGGCAGAGCGGGTGTACTTGCCTGAACGGCACCCGCGCCATGGCGCTGGCCGCCCCTGATGGCGGCCGCGAACAGCCCCGATACATCCAACAAGAGTGCGACCTCGCCCGAGCCCAGAATGGTCGAACCCGCCAGCGCTTTGAGGTGCTGGAAGATGCCCGACAGCGGCTTGATGACGGTCTGGTGCTCGCCCAGCAAGCGGTCAACGATCAGGCCAACGCGGGTCGGCCCGTCGCGCACCACCACCACGCTGCGGCGACGGCCATGTTCGGCCTCATGGCCGCTTGCGCTGATGCCGTAAAAGCGGGCCAGATCCAGCCAGGGCAGGATTTCGCCGCGCAGGTCAAACGTGCCGCTGACGCGCCCGTTCTGCTTGGCGCATTCGGCCGGCACATCGATGCACTCGGACACCGCCGCCAGTGGCAGTACATAGTTGACGCCACCGACCATGGTCAAGAAGCCGTCGATCATCGCAAGCGTCAGCGGCAGCCGGATCTGCGTCAAGGTGCCGTGGCCGGCCGTGCTGCTCAGCGTGATGGTGCCGCGCAGCGACTCAATGCTGCGCTTGACCACGTCCATGCCGACGCCGCGCCCTGAGAGATCGGTGACTTGTTCGGCGGTGGAGAAGCCGGGCTGGAAGATCAGCTGCCAAACCTCGTGGTC
Source organism: Roseateles albus (assembly GCF_028595345.1). Lineage (NCBI taxonomy): Bacteria > Pseudomonadati > Pseudomonadota > Betaproteobacteria > Burkholderiales > Sphaerotilaceae > Roseateles > Roseateles albus. The sequence continues at coordinate 239,609 of NZ_JAQQXT010000004.1, forward strand.
GGACAGCACCTGGCCCGGTGCAATCAGCTCCCGCTCGACCGCTTTTTTCAGGATGCGATCACGCGCCAGGCCGCGCCCATCGTCGCTGACCTCGATCACGACCGCGCCGGCCTCGTGATAGGCGTTCAGTGCCAAGCGGCCGGCGGCGGGCTTGCCGGTGGCCAAGCGCTCATCGAAGGTTTCCAGGCCATGGTCCATGCTGTTGCGCACCAGGTGCATCAGCGGATCGGCAATCGAGTCCACCATGGACTTGTCCATCTCGGTGTCACCACCGCTGACGACCAGATCGACTTCTTTGCCGAGTTGCTTGGAGACATCGCGCACAACGCGCTGGAAGCGCGCAAAGGTTTCGCCAATCGGCACCATGCGCAGAGCCAAGGTGCCGTCGCGGGTTTCTTGCACCAGGTCCATCACGCGCTGGGTCGCTTCCAGCAAGACCTCGGCGCCTTCCTGGTGGGCAATCATTTGCGCGCCGGAGCCGGCAATTACCAACTCGCCGATCAGGTCGATCAATTTATCGAGCTTGTCGGCACGCACGCGCACAAAGCGGGTTTCATCGCCGGCACGGCGGTCGCGGCCCCCTTCGCGGCGCTCACCTTCACCGCTGCGGCGGTCGCTGACTTTTCTTTGCGCCCCTTCAGCGGGTGCGGCGCGGCGCTCGATATGGGGCACCAAAACGGGTGCTTCTTCGCTGGCCGGCGTGCCCACCACTTCGACGCGCAGATCGAAATGCATGCCCATCGCGCGCCAGCAGTCGAACAGGACGGCACGCGCCTCGGCGTCGTCGCCGCAGCGCAGCGTGGCGAGGGTCTCAAAAGCGGCCGGGGCGGCGTCGGGCGGCAGGATCTGGATGCTGCTGTCTTCGGCCGCGAACTCAAAGACGCGGGAGATGTCTTCCAGGCTAGCGGGGCTTTCAAAGCGCAGCTCAAAGCCCAGATAGCAGGCCTCGGCGTCGAGTGCCTCCAAGGCGGGCAAGGTCTCCGTCAGGGCAGTGATCGCCTTCACCTCGCCGAGGGTGGCCAGGTAGCGCAAGAAGGACAAGGGGTCCAGGCCATTGCGCAGCGCGTCCGCAAAAAAGCGCAGTGACAAATGCCAGTACTGCTGGGCTTGCGCCGCTGCAGTTGCGGCAGCAGGGGCTACAGGCGCTTCGGCAATTGCGGCAGGCGGGGCGGTGGCTTCGGGTGCGCCCAAGAGTGCACGCAAGCGGCTGGCCAGGGCGGCGCTGCTGGCGGCCACGGCCGGGTCGCTCTCGCCGCTTTGCACTTCGCCCAGCAGCAGTTCGATTTGGTCGCGGCTTTCCAGCAGCGCGGCGACGACATCGCCGTCCAGCTGGCGCTGGTTGGAGCGCAAGGCCTCCAGCAAGGTCTCTGCTTCATGGGTGAAGGTGACCACCGCGTCGCAGCCGAACATGCCGGCTGTGCCCTTGATGGTGTGGGCGGCGCGGAAGGCCGAGTTAAGGCTCTCCGAATCATCCGGGTTGTTCTCCAGCACCAGCAGGCCTTCTTCGAACTGGCGCAGCATTTCTTGCGCCTCGTCCAGAAAGCCGGCCCTGGCAATGGCCAGAATCTCGGCATCGTCGTCGGTCATTGACATGGGAGCTCCTCGCTAGCGGTGCCGCCTGCGCCCAGCTCTGCGCTGGTCGAAGGCCTCAGGTTCTTCAAGTCGGCACCCAGGCCGTAGCAGCGCAGCGCGGCCAGGACCACGGCACTCGGCGCCAGCAGCGTCAACTGCCGCTCGCGCTCTTGCATGCTGCGCTGCGTGGCCAGCAGCAACTGCACGGCAGAGCTGTCGAAATCGCTGACACCGCTGAGGTCGAGGCTGAGGTTGCGCCCATCCAGCCGGCTCAGGGTTTCCAGCAGCAGGCCATGGGTGTCGGCCGCTTGCGCAATGGTCAGCTCCGGGCCCAGGTCCAAGCTGTGTGGCAGGGCAGTGGCGGCTATATCGGCCGCTTGATCGTCATTCGAGTCCGACATGGCTTGCTCCGCTTGAATTCAACACAAGGCTGGCAGTGCTTACACGCAGAGCTTGTTGACCGCATCAACCAGTTGCGAGGGCTGGAAGGGCTTGGTGATCCAGGCCTTGGCGCCGGCGGCGCGGCCTTCCGCCTTCTTGGCTTCTTGCGATTCGGTCGTCAGCATGATCACCGGGGTGAACTTGTAGGCGGCAATGGACTTCACATGGCGCAGGAATTCCAAGCCGTCCATATTGGGCATATTGACGTCGCAGACGATCAGGTTGATCTTGCCGTCAAGCTTGGTGCAGGCGTCTTTGCCATCGACCGCCTCGATGACGGTGTAGCCGGCTTTCATCAGCGCCAATTTCACGACGGTGCGGAAGCTGCCGGAGTCGTCTACGACCAAAATGGTTTTACTCATGGTGGGTCCTCTTCTAGTGCTTGCTAATTTGCAGTGGGGAATCAAAAAAATTCGACGTTGTCTTGCCGAGGCGCTGGTGGCTTGCCGTGGTGGAACAGGTGTTGCTCTTCGGTCGTGAAGCTGGCCTCGAAAGCGGCCGCCCAAGCCTGCCGCTCGGCCTCGCCAGCGGTGTTCATATGGGGTAACTCGGCGCTGAAGCGCTCGATGTTTTTGTGCAGGATGTCGACCATCTGGGACAAGCGATCGGCGAACTGCAGGCCGTGCAAGGCGCGTTCACACTGGGCTTGGAGGTCGGTGTCGATTTGCTGCAGCGCTTCGGTGTGTGCGCTGTCGGGGGGGAGTTCGGCGAACTTGCTGTGCAGCTGATCCTGCAGCTCAAAAATGCTGGCGAAGTTGCTCAACAACTCGACCGAGCCGCTCTGCAGCGTGGCCTGAATCGCCTCCAACTGACGTGCCCAGATGGGCGCGATGTACTCGGCCATCGGCGCCACACCATGGGCGGCCGGGTCTGGATGCATTGCCGCTGCGGGGCTATGACTCATTCACTGCCTTTCAAGGACAGACCATGACTTATCGTTGCGGCTGGCACAACACCGCATCAGTTCGCTAGTTTCACCGCTGCGCACTCCCGGTGAAGCCAGGAAATGTGATCAATTTAACAAGCAATACGGCGGATGTAATCAAAAAAACTGTTCCCGCGCTGCCGGTGGTGCTCGCAGCAACGCCGCAGGCGCGAACGGCTCCAATAGACGGCCAAACAGATTGGACCGTCCTTAGCGCAGAACTATAAAAGGGTTGCCGAGCGGCGGTAATCGGACGCACACCTGAGTCTGTGGGCGAAAACACCTGAGGGCGGGCAGGCTCGGCGCATCCCGCGCCGGCCGAAAAATTTTCAGATCAGCGGCGCGCCCCGCTGGGAGCGCGGGGCGCGGCCTTCAAAGATCAGAGAGAGGTGGGTGCCGGCTCAGTGGCTGGCGGCGGGCGCGGCTTGCGGCACGCTGGAGTTCGCGTTGGCGCTGGCGGCCAACTCGGGCGCCCGCGTCACACGGGTCTTGCCGCTGGTGGTGATCAAAATGACTGCGTCACCGGGCTTGAAGCTGTCGGCGCCCTTGGCTTGCACGACGGCACGCCGCTCGCCGTTGCGCAGTTGCAGCAAGATCTCCACCGCTTGCTCCTGCGTGCCATTGCGTTCGATGGCATTGCCAATCATGGCGCCTGCGACAGCGCCCAGCACGCCAATGATCTGGCCCTCCACCCGGCCGCCGACCGTGGCGCCGGCAATGCCGCCGACCACGCCGCCCGCGACGGCGCCGCCACCGCTTTGCGAACCCTCGACCGTGACATTGCGGACCGACAAGACGCTGGCGTCAAGCACCTGCGAAAGGCTTTGGGTGTCGCGGCGTTGGATCACGTCCGGGCTGCTGGTCGAGCAAGCACTCAATGCTGCCAAGGCGATCAGGCCGGCTGTGACAAGGGCGAATTTCTTCATCTGACGGTACTCCAGGGAACTTGACTCCGCTCAACGCGGCGCAAGCGGCCGTCGTTGACAGACGAAGATTGTCGTTCAGGATCCGAAAGAGACCGGAGCGTCAGCCATGCAAGCGACTGGACCGCGGCACGCTGGCCAGCAAGAACTCCATCTGATCGGCCAAGATACGGCGGCCCCGCAGAATCATGTCTTCATGCAAGCTCGGCACATAGGGCAGATAGAGCAGGCTCATATGCGCCTCCTCGGGCAGGCGGCTGCCTTTGCGGCCGTTGCAGCCCCGGCAGGCGGTGATGCAATTCATCCAGCTGTCGGAGCCGCCGCGCGAGCTGGGCTGTATATGTTCGCAAGTCAGCGCATCGACGTGAAAGCTGTGGCCGCAATAGGCGCAGATATAGCGGTCCCGTGCGAATAACTTGGCATTCGAGAGTGCCGGGGCCTGGCGCCAAGCCCGACTGGGGACGCTGCCGCGCACCGCGATGATGGGGTGGACCTCGATGCGTGACTGCATGCCGGTGCGGCGCTGCAGGCCGCCGCGCATCACTTGGCAGGGGTCGCCCAAGGTCCAGGCCACGCCGTCGCTGGCGTAGATCGCAGCCGCTTCACGCGTCGTGATCCAAGCTTGTGGTCGACCAGAAATATCCAGTTGAAGCACGTCCAAGGCGATGACCTCCTAAGCGGAGCGTACTTCATTACCGCGCACCGACTCAAGTGCAATGCGGGCGAGGGCTGATCGGTGGATGCGAAGCCACGCTGTCAAAGCTCGGTCACGAAGACTGCCGAAACTATTGCGCCGCGTGAACTTCTAGGCGGCGGCCCCTAAAAATTTGCAGCAAATAGTTAGGCGTTCTTCTCCAAGTTTCTGCAAAATAGAACGATCGTTCGTTTTATTATGACGACCCTGACTTCACGAGAACATTGCCTGTGTCTGCTTTTGCACCCATGAACACCTCGCCTGACTCGGCCGCTGAGCCTGGGCTCAAGCCTGCGCGGGTGGTGCGTTCGCTGCAAAAAGGCATGCACACCCGCGCCATCATTCTGGAGGCGGCCTTGGGGCTGGCCTCGCATATGGGGCTGGAGGGCTTGTCGATTGGCGCCCTGGCCGATGTGACCAAGATGAGCAAGTCGGGCGTGTTCGCCCACTTCGGCTCCCGCGAAGAACTGCAGATCGCGGTGGTGAAGGAATATCACGCCAAGTTCGAGGAGGAGGTGTTCTTCACCGCCATCCGTGAGGAGCGTGGCCTGCCGCGCCTGCGCGCTTTGTATGAGCGCTGGGTGCGCCGCGTCTCGGTCGAAGTCGATTCGGGCTGCATCTATATCAGCGGCGCGGTCGAATTTGACGACCGGCCCGGCCCGGTGCGCGACGCCTTGGTCGCGATGGTGCGTGACTGGCATGGCGCGCTGCACAAGGCGATCGTGCTGGCGCAAGAGGCCGGCCATTTGCACGCTGACGCCGACGTCTACCAAATCTTGTTCGAGCTGCATGGGCTGATTTTGTCCCTGCATCACGATGCCCGTTTCATGCGCAACCCCGGCGCCGTGAGCCGTGCCGGCCTGGGCTTCGAGCGCACGATTCAGTTTTATGCCACGCCGCTGGGTCTGCAAGTTGACGAGCAGACCAAGCCCAAATCCAAATCAGCCAAACCTCGGGTCGCACCCAAGAAGCGCGCCTGATCTCACTAGTTTCAACCTGGAGTAAGACATGCCGATCTACAACCCCCCACTGCGCGACATGCAATTTGTGATGCACGAAGTGCTGAACGTGGTCGACGAGCTCAAAATGCTGCCGGCGCATGCCGACATCGACGCCGACACCATCAACGCGGTACTGGAAGAGGGCGGCAAGTTCGCCGCTGAGGTGCTGGCACCGCTGAACCTGAGTGGTGACTCCGAGGGTTGCAAACTGGACAAGGCCACCCATGAGGTGACCCCGCCCAAGGGCTTCAAGGAAGCCTATGCCAAGTATGTCGAGGGCGGCTGGCCGGCGCTGGGTTGTGACCCCGAGTACGGCGGCCAAGGCCTGCCGCTGGTGGTCAATCAGTCTTTCTACGAGATGATGAACTCGGCCAACCAGGCCTGGACCATGTACCCGGGTCTGAGTCACGGCGCCTACGAATGCTTGCATGCCCATGGCACGCCCGAGCAAAAGGCGATCTATCTGCCTAAGCTGACCAGCGGTGAGTGGACCGGCACCATGTGCCTGACCGAGCCGCATTGCGGCACCGATTTGGGCATGCTGCGCAGCAAGGCCCAGCCGCAAGCGGATGGCACATACAAGATCAGCGGCGCCAAGATTTTTATCTCGGCCGGCGAACATGACATGGTCGAGAACATCGTCCACTTGGTCCTGGCTCGACTACCCGACGCGCCGGAAGGCTCCAAAGGCATTTCGCTCTTCATCGTGCCCAAGTTTTTGGTCAATGCCGATGGCAGCATCGGTGCCCGCAACGGTATCTTCTGCGCCGGCCTTGAGCACAAGATGGGCATCCACGCCAACTCCACCTGTCAGATGGTCTTGGAAGACGCGGTCGGCACCTTGGTCGGTCAGCCCAACAAGGGCTTGGCGGCGATGTTCGTGATGATGAACGCGGCCCGCCTCGGTGTGGGTAACCAGTCACTCGGACTGACCGAGGTGGCTTATCAAACTGCCGCCGCCTACGCCAAGGATCGCATCCAGATGCGCGCGCTGAGCGGGCCAAAGTCGCCCGAGAAGGCGGCCGACTCCATCATCGTGCACCCCGATGTGCGCAAGATGCTGCTGACCGCGCGTGCCTACGCCGAAGGCGGCCGTGCGCTGGCCATCTATGTGGCCATGACGCTGGACCGCGCGATCAGCTCGGACGATGAAGACGAGCGCAAGGAAGCCGAGGCCGAAGTCTCGCTGCTGACGCCCATCATCAAGGCCTTCATCACCGACAACGGCTGGATCGCCACCTCGAATTGCATGCAGGTGTTCGGCGGCCACGGCTATATCCACGAGTGGGGCATGGAGCAGTTCGTGCGCGACTCGCGCATTAATATGCTGTACGAGGGCACCAACACCATCCAGTCGCTGGACCTGCTGGGTCGCAAGGTGCTGGGCGATAACGGCGCCAAGCTGCGCAAGTTCGGCGCCAAGATTGCCGCTTTTGTTGAAGCCGAGGGCACCAACGAGGCGATGCAGGAGTTCATCAACCCCTTGGCCGACTTGGGCGACAAGGTCACCAAGCTGACGACCGAAATCGGCATGAAGGCATTCGCCAACCCGGATGAAGTCGGCGCCGCAGCGGTGGACTATCTGCGCGTCGTGGGTCACCTGACTTTTGCCTACTTCTGGGCCCGCATGGCCAAGGTGGCTTTGGAAAAACAAGGCAGTGGCGACAAGTTCTATACCGCCAAGCTCTCGACAGCGCGCTTCTATTTTGCGAAGCTGCTGCCCGAGACGGCAATGCTGATTCGCACCGCGCGCGCCGGCCTGCCTTCCTTGATGGAAATGGAAGAAGAGTTGTTCTGATTCGCCAAGGCCTAACAAGCCCCTTTTGAGTTCAAGAAACCATTGGAGACACCATGAAATCACTGATTGCTGCTGCTGTTTTGAGTCTCGTTGCCAATCTCGCGGTGGCACAGGCCACGCCGGCGGGACTGTGGAAGACCTTCGACGATGATGGCAAGACCGAGAAGTCGCTGGTACGTGTGAGCGAGGTGGGCGGGGTCTATCAGGGCAAGATCGAGAAGATTTTTGATCCAGCCCGCCAGAATGCCAAGTGCGACAAATGCGAGGGTGAGCGCAAGGATCAGCCCATTCTGGGCATGGTGATTTTCCACGGTGCCAAGCAGGACGATGACGATAAGTCTGTCTGGAACGGCAGCGAAATCGTCAAGCCCGACGAAGGCAAGGTCTACAAGAAGATGCGCATTCAGTTGGCGGAAGGCGGCAAGACGCTGAAGGTTCGTGGCTATATCGGTTTTCTATTCCAGACCCGCGAATGGGTACGGGTCGAGTAAAGCTGAGCCCCCTGGCTTGTCTCAATACATTTAAGGAAAAGCAACGTGAGTCGTTTTCAAGTTCGTAAAGTCGCCGTGCTCGGCGCTGGCGTGATGGGCGCGCAAATCGCTGCCCATCTGGTCAACCTCAAAGTCCCGGTGATCCTGTTTGATCTGCCGGCCAAAGAAGGTGCCAAGAATGGCATCGTCACCAAGGCCATCGAGGGCCTGAAGAAACTCAAGCCCGCGCCGCTGGGCGTGGTCGAAGACGCCGCGCTGATCCAGGCCGCTAACTACGAAGAGCATCTGGCTCTGCTGGGCGAGTGCGACCTGATCATCGAGGCGATTGCCGAGCGCATGGACTGGAAGCTTGATCTCTACAAGAAGATTGCTCCCTTTGTTGCCGTCCATGCCATCGTCGCGTCCAACACCTCGGGCCTGTCGATCACCAAGCTGGCCGAAGCGCTGCCGGAAGAAATCAAGCCGCGTTTTTGCGGCATCCATTTCTTCAACCCACCGCGCTATATGTACTTGGTTGAGTTGATCAACACGCCGACGACATTGCCGGCGGTGATCGATCAGCTGGAATCCTTCGTGACTTCGGGCCTGGGCAAGGGCGTTGTGCGCGCCAATGACACACCTAACTTCGTCGCTAACCGGGTCGGTATCGCCGGCATGATGGCCACGATGATCGAAGCCGAGAAGTTCGGCTTGAGCGTTGATCTGGTCGATGACTTGACCGGCAAGAAGCTCGGTCGCGCCTCCAGCGGCACCTTCCGCACGGCGGACGTGGTGGGCCTTGACACGATGGCTCATGTCGTCAAGACCATGCAAGAGAATCTGAAGGATGACCCCTTCTATTCGACCTATGCAACGCCGGCCGTGTTGGCCGGTCTGATCGAGAAGGGCGCCCTGGGTCAGAAGACCGGCGCCGGTTTCTACAAAAAGGTCGGCAAAGACATCATGCGTCTGGACACGGCCACTGGCGAATACGTGGCCGGCGGCAAAAAGGCCGACGAGATCGTCGCTCGCATGCTCAAGAAGCCGGCCGCCGACCGCATCAAGCTGCTGCGCGAATCGACCAATCCACAGGCCCAGTTCCTGTGGGCCATCCTGCGCGACAGTTTCCATTACTGCGCCGTGCATCTGGACACCGTGGCCGACACCGCGCGCGAGATCGACTTTGCAATGCGCTGGGGCTTCGGCTCTAGCCAAGGCCCGTTCGAGCTCTGGCAACAAGCTGGCTGGAAGCAAGTGGCTGACTGGGTGGCTGAAGACATCGCCGCCGGCAAGACCTTGTCCAGCGCGGCTTTGCCAGCCTGGGTCTTCACCGGCCCAGTGGCCGACAACGGCGGCGTGCACAGCGCCGCCGGTTCCTGGAGTGCGGCCGAGGGTAAATTCAAGCCCCGCACCGAGTTGCCGGTGTATCAGCGTCAAGCCTTCCCCGAGGCCTTGTTCGGCGAAGGTTCTGTTGACGCATTGAAGGCCGGTACCGAGCTGTTCAAGAACGAAGAGCTGCGTGTCTGGACCTTGGACAACGAGGTTGTGATCGCTTCGATCACCGCCAAGCTGCACCTGATCAGCCCGACCGTGACCGAAGGCCTGCTGAAGGCGGTCGAGATCGCTGAAGGCTCTTACAAGGGCTTGGTGATCTGGTCGCCGGATGACGTGTTCTCGGCCGGCGCCAACCTCGAAGCGCTGATGCCTGTCTTCATGAAGTCGGGCGCCAAGGGCATCGCTCCGGAAGAGAAGAAGCTGCAAGACGCGATGCTGCGCATCCGCTATGCGAGCGTGCCGGTGGTGGCCGCGATGCGCGGCCTGGCGTTGGGCGGCGGCTGCGAGTTGGCTGTGCATTGCGCACGCCGTGTCGCGCATATGGAGAGTTATGTCGGTCTGGTCGAAGTTGGCGTTGGGCTCATCCCCGGCGCCGGCGGCCTGACCTATATCGCTCGCCGTGCGGCCGAGATGGCAGCGGCCGGCAATGCCAATGCCGACATCTTCGCCTTCTTGAAAGACGGCTTCACGACCGCCGCCACGGCCAAGGTCGCGACCTCGGCATTGGAAGCACGCAAGAACGGTTTCTTGCTCGACAGCGATGTGATCGTGCCGAACAAGGACGAGTTGTTGCATGTCGCCACGGCGCAAGTCAAGGCGATGGCTGAGTCCGGCTACCGCGCGCCGCTGCGGGCGCTGTTCCCGGTCGCGGGCCGCTCCGGCATCGCCACCATCAAGGGTCAGTTGGCCAATATGCGTGACGGTGGCTTCATCAGTGCGCATGACTTCTACCTCGCCAGCCTGATCGCCGATGTGGTCTGCGGCGGCGCGGTCGAGGCCGGCTCGCTGGTGTCCGAGGAGTATTTGATGTCGCTGGAGCGCAAGCATTTCTGCTCGCTGCTTGAGCACCCAAAAACTCAGGAACGAATCATGGGCATGCTGCAGACTGGTAAGCCAGTACGTAACTAATAGCCTTGAGTGACAGACCGCCCGAGCGTACTCGCGAGTAGCTCTGTCACCAACTGATCAAGAGGAAAGAACATCATGAGCAAGCAAGTTCAAGAAGCGTATATCTGCGCCGCCACCCGTCTGCCTATCGGCAAGTCGGGCCGGGGCTATTACAAAAACACCCGTCCGGACGAAATGCTGGCGCGCGTCATTCAAGCCGCCTTGGCACAAGTGCCGGGGCTCGATCCGTCCGCCATCGAGGATGCCATCGTCGGCTGCTCCTTCCCCGAAGGCGAGCAGGGCATGAATATCGCCCGTGTTGGCGCGGTGCTGGCCGGTCTGCCCAATACGGTCGGCGGCGTGACCGTCAATCGCTACTGCGCATCGGGCATCACTGCCTTGCAAATGGCCGCCGATCGCATCCGCATCGGTGAGGCCGAGGTGATGATCGCCGCTGGCGTCGAGTCGATGAGCATGGTGCCTATGGGTGGCTACAAGCCTTCCTTGTCGCCCGCCATCTTCGAGCGTGACGAAAACCTGGGCCTCGCCTACGGCATGGGCCTGACGGCCGAGAAGGTCGCGCAGCAGTGGAAGATCAGCCGCGAAGCGCAAGACGAATTTGCGCTGCAATCGCATCTGCGTGCCTTGGCCGCGATCGAATCTGGCGCCTTCAAGGACGAGATGACGCCGTTCGAGATCATCGAGCGCCTGCCCAATCTGCTGGACGGCTCGATCAACGAGCGTCGCCGCATGGTCGACACCGACGAAGGCCCACGTCGCGACACCACGCTGGAAGGCCTGGCCAAGCTGCGCGCAGTGTTCGCCGCCAAGGGTTCGGTCACGGCGGGCAACAGCTCGCAAACTTCGGACGGTTCCGGCGCCTTGATCGTCGCGTCTGAAGCGGCGGTCAAGCGCTTCGGCCTGACACCGCTGGCTCGCTTCGTTAGCTTCGCGGTGCGCGGCGTGCCGCCCGAGATCATGGGCATTGGTCCGATCGAGGCGATTCCTGCCGCCTTGAAGCTGGCCGGCCTGAAGGCGCAAGACCTGGGCTGGATCGAGTTGAACGAAGCCTTTGCCGCACAGTCGCTGGCCGTCTTGAACGACCTCGACAGCAAGGGCATCGTGCTGGACCGCAGCAAGGTGAACCCGAACGGCGGCGCGATCGCCCTGGGTCACCCGCTGGGCGCCACCGGCGCCATCCGTGCCGCCTCGGTGATCCACGGCCTGCGCCGCACCGGCCAGAAGTACGGCATGGTGACGATGTGCGTCGGTGCCGGCCAAGGTGCTGCCGGCATCATCGAGCGATTGTGAGAGCCCCCAGGTCGACGCCATACGTCGCCCACCCCCCGAGGGGGCGCAAGAAAGCTTGGGACGGCCCGGCGCTTTCTTGTGAGATGACGACCCGGCGAACGGTTTTACGCGGCGCGGCCTTGCTGGCTGGGCCGGCTCTGCTCGTCGGCTGTCAGGGCGACTTGAGCCCCGCCTTCGCGACCTGGAAACAGGCGCGCAAGGCGGTGTTCGAGTTGCTGTTCAGCCCGCCCAAAGTGCAAGACAACGCCTGGACCTTGGCGCAGCTGCTGCAGCATCTGGCGCAAAGCATCGAGTTCTCCATCAGCGGATTCCCCGAGCTGAAACCGGCTTGGTTCCGCTCCAGCGTGGGTGCTGCGGCCTGGGCCTTGTTCAACGCCCGCGGCAAGATGTCGCACAGCCTGGACGAGCCGATTCCCGGCGCGCCGGCGCTGGACGTCGAGCGCAGCCTGAAGTTTTCGGTGCAGCGCCTGCTCGATGCGATGGATGCATTTGCGGCGCACAAGGGGCCCTTGGCGCCGCATTTCGCCTATGGCCCGCTGAGCCGCGAAGAATATGAGCGCGCACACCTAATGCATTTGGCCAATCATTGGCAACAACTCGGCCGTGCATCCTGAGCGCTTGCGTCACAATCGCCCCGAAATTTGAAGAAATTGGAGACTGCCCCATGAGCATCAAAACTGCCGTCGTCAACGGTGTGGCCACGATTGAAATCGCCCGCCCCGAAAAGAAAAATGCCTTGACCCGCGTGATGTACCAGGAGATGGCCGATGCGCTGATCGCTGCCAACACCGACAAGACGGTGCGCGCGGTCTTGATCCAGGGTCAGCCCACGGTCTTCACCTCGGGCAATGACATCGAAGACTTCATGAGCAGCCCGCCACGCGATGAAGACGCGCCGGTGTTCCAGTTCATGCGCGCGCTGCTGGGTTGCGAAAAGCCCGTCATCGCGGCCGTCAACGGCGCGGCGATCGGCATCGGCACCACCATGCTCTTGCATTGCGACTTTGTCTATGTGGCCGACGATTCGCGCCTGGCCATGCCTTTTGTGGGCCTGGGCCTGGTGCCCGAGTTTGGTTCCAGCCTGATCGTGCCCAGCTTGATGGGTCACGCCAAGGCGGCCGAAAAGTTATTGCTCGGCGACCCCTTCACTGGCGCCGATGCGGTCGAGTGCGGCATCGCCAATGGCGTGCTGGCTGCCGGCGAAGTGGTGGCTTATGCGCGCCGCGTGGCCGAGCGCTTCAATGCCTTGGCGCCGAGTGCGGTGCGCGAGAGCAAGCGCCTGATGCGCCGGCACAGCGCCGCGCAGGTGATCGAGACGATCAAGGTCGAGGCCGAGATTTTTGGCGCCCGCCTGCGTTCACCCGAGGCGATGGAGGCCTTTCAGGCCTTCTTCCAAAAGCGCCAGCCGGACTTCACGAAGTTTGATTGAACTGACGCGGCTTGCCCGTGTTGTCGATCGCAACAAAGGTCAGCTGCGCCTCGGTCACCTTGACCACTTCTGGATTGGCCGGGTTGCGCTCGGCCATGACCTCGACCTGCACGGTGATCGAGGTGCGCCCGACGCGCACGATTTGTGAATAGAAGGACAGCAAGTCGCCGATCGACACCGGCTGCTTGAACAAGAACTCCTTCACCGCCACGGTCGCTACGCGCCCTTTGGACAGTCGGGCCGGTAAGACCGAGCCGGCAATGTCCACCTGCGCCATGATCCAGCCGCCAAAAACATCGCCGTTGTGATTGGCGTCGGCCGGCATGGGCATCACGCGCAAGACCAATTCACGCGGGTAGGGGCTTGTTGCCTCGGGGCTTGCTGGGGTGCTCGTATCGGTCATGGTGGTTCCTGAGAGAATTGCCTTGCCATTCTCGGCCACAGCTCAAGAATTAAAACAACACATGCGAAGTAGCCCCGCACTTCCTCCCCATTCAGGCGGCAACACCGCTGCGCTGCCGGCCGCCCCGCGCAGCGACTGGGCCACGATCAACAAGCTCTTGCCCTATTTGTGGCGCTATCGCTGGCGCGTCGGTTTTGCGCTGAGCTTTATGCTGTTTGCCAAGCTGAGCAATGTGGCAGTGCCGCTGCTCTTGAAGTCGCTGGTCGACAACCTGGCCATCAAACCTGGCTCGGCCGCCAGTGTTGCGGTGGTGCCCTTGGGTCTGCTGGTTGCTTACGGCGCGCTGCGCTTGATGACTTCGCTGTTCACCGAGCTGCGCGAGCTGATCTTCGCCAAGGCGACGGAGGGCACGGCGCGCAGCATCTCCTTGCAAGTATTCCGTCATTTGCACGCACTCAGTCTGCGCTTCCATCTGGAGCGCCAGACCGGCGGCATGACGCGTGACATCGAGCGTGGCACCCGCGCTGTGCATTCGCTGATCTCCTATTCGCTCTACAGCATCGTGCCCACGCTGATCGAGGTGACGCTGGTGCTGACGCTGCTGGCGGTCAAGTTCGACGCTTGGTTTGCCTACATCACGCTGGCGGCTTTGGCGCTCTACATCAGCTTCACCATCATCGTGACCGAGTGGCGCACCAAGTTCCGCAAGCAGCTCAATGAGCTGGACTCGGTCGCACACAGCCGGGCGATCGACGCCTTGCTGAATTACGAGACGGTCAAATACTTTAATAACGAAGACTTCGAAACACGCCGCTATGACGAAAGCCTGGAGAAGCTGCGCCGCGCGCAGCTGAAAGCGCAGTCGACCTTGTCACTGCTCAATACCGGCCAGCAACTGATCATCGCCACCGCCTTGGTTTTGATGCTGTGGCGTGCCACGGTCGGGGTGGTGTCCGGCACGATGAGCCTGGGTGACTTGGTGATGGTCAATGCTTTCATGATCCAGCTCTACATTCCCCTGAATTTTCTCGGCGTGATCTACCGCGAGATCAAGCAGAGCCTGACCGACTTGGACAAGATGTTTGGCCTCTTGGAGCGCGAGCGTGAAGTTGCCGATGTGCCTGGGGCTGCGGAGTTAGCAGTCAGTGGCGCGGCGGTGCGTTTCGAGTCGGTCAGCTTTTCTTATGACAAGGCGCGGCCGATTCTGCACGACGTCAGCTTCGAGATTCCGGCCGGCAAGAAGGTCGCCGTGGTGGGGCCGAGCGGCTCGGGCAAGAGTACGCTGGCACGCCTGCTCTATCGCTTTTATGACATTGACGCCGGCCGCATCACCATCGACGGGCAAGAGTTGCGCAAGGTGACCCAAAGCAGCTTGCGCCGCTCGATTGGCATCGTGCCGCAGGACACGGTCTTGTTCAATGACACTGTGGCTTACAACATCGCTTACGGCCGGCCCGGTGCGAGCCAAGCGGAGGTCGAGGCGGCGGCGCGTGCAGCGCATATCCACAACTTCATCAGTTCCATGCCCAATGGCTATGCCACCATGGTGGGTGAGCGTGGGCTCAAGCTCAGCGGCGGCGAGAAGCAACGAGTCGCGATCGCCCGCACGCTGCTGAAGAACCCGCCGCTGCTGATCTTTGACGAGGCCACTTCGGCCTTGGACTCAAGCAACGAGCGCGCCATTCAAGCGGAGCTGGAAGCTGCAGCGCAAGACAAAACCGTGCTGGTCATTGCGCACCGCCTGTCCACGGTGGTCGATGCGCATGAAATTCTGGTCCTGGAGGCGGGGCGTATTGTCGAGCGCGGCCATCATGAAGCATTGCTGGCGCAGCAAGGCACTTACGCTCGGATGTGGCGCTTGCAGCAAAGCGGCGGTGAGCAGGTGTTGGCTGCGCCGCCTGCCGAGCAGTCCGGGCAGGCCGAGCAGTCCGAATAGGCCAGATACACTGAGCACGTGGAAACCAAATGGCTTGAAGATTTCGTCAGCTTGGCCGAGACGCGCAGCTTTTCGCGCTCCGCCCAAGTTCGGCATGTGACCCAACCGGCGTTCTCGCGCCGTATCCAGGCGCTGGAGGCTTGGGCGGGGGTGGACCTGGTGGATCGCTCCTCCTACCCAACGCGTTTGACTGGGGCCGGTGAGACCCTGCTCGGCCAAGCGGTTGAGATCCTGAGCAATCTGCAGGCGACGCGCAATATGCTGCGCAGCCATCAGTCAGCCGGTCAGGACATGATCGAGTTTGCCGTGCCGCATTCGCTCGCCTTCAGCTTCTTCCCGCATTGGCTGATGGATCTGCGCCAGCGTTTCGGGGCGCTCAAATGCCGACTCAACGCGCTCAATGTGCATGACGCGATGCTGCAGCTGAGCGAGGGCAATTGCGATCTCTTGATCGTCTATCACCATGCCAGCCAGCCCTTGCAACTGGACCCTGAGCGTTATCAGATGGCCTCGCTGGGGCAAGAGACGCTGGCCGCCTATGCCAAGGCCGATGCCGGCGGCGAGCCGATGTTTCGCCTGCCCGGCCGGCCCGGGCAGAAGATTCCATTCCTCAGCTATGCCTCGGGCGCTTACCTGGGTCGCTTGGTCGAGTTGATCGCCAAGGCCTCGACCGTGCCGCTCAACCTTGATGCCATTTACGAAACCGATATGGCCGAGGGGCTGAAGGCGATGGCGCTGGAAGGGCATGGCCTGACCTTTTTGCCTGCCAGTTCGGTCAAAAAGGAGCTGGCCGCCAAGAATCTGGTGCGGGCTGCCGCTGCTGGGGAGTTTGAGCTGACCATGGAGTTGCGCATCTACCGTGAGCGTCCCGAGCTCACCCGGCGCAGCAAGCCAGCGGCCCAAGCCTTGTGGAAATTTTTGACCGAATAGTGCGTCAGGCGTACATGCGTGAAAACACGTATTCGACACAGGTCTCACCGGGGCGGCCTAGCCCCTAAGATGAGGCCTGAGATTTACATTGAATCCCTCATTCATTCCGGAGTGTTTATGACCAAGAAGACATTGCTCGTCCTGGCCCTGGCTGCCGTCGCAGGCATGGCCCAGGCTGAAGATACCTTGAAGAAAATCAAGGACAGCGGCAGCGTCACCATGGGTGTGCGTGAGTCCTCGGGTGCTTTGTCTTACACCTTGGGTGATGGCAAGTTCGTTGGCTATCACGTCGAGATCTGCGAGAACGTGTTGCGCGATGTCCGCAAGCAATTGGGCATGAGCGCGATGGCCGTCAAGTACCAGCCGGTAACTTCGCAAAACCGCATCCCTTTGGTCCAGAACGGCACAGTCGATATCGAGTGCGGTTCCACCACCAATAACGCGACACGGCAAAAAGATGTGTCCTTCGCGGTCACAACCTTTGTCGAGGAGGTTCGTATCCTTGTGAAGGCCAACTCCGGTATCAGCGCGATTGCGCAATTGAATGGCCGCAATGTTGCGACGACAACCGGGACCACCTCGGTGCAGACGCTGCGCAAGAACGAGCGCGCCACCGGCGTTGACTTCAAGGAAGTCTTCGGCAAGGACCATGCAGACAGCTTCTTGCTGCTGGAGTCGGGCCGTGCCGATGCCTTCGTAATGGATGGCGCAATTTTGGCTGGCCTGGTGGCCAAGTCCAAGGCACCAGCCGACTTCAAGGTGGTCGGAGAAGTGCTCTCGGTCGAACCCATCGCCATCATGATCCGCAAGGATGACCCGGCCTTCAAGAAGGCGGTGGACGACAGCATCAAGGCGCAGATGAAGTCCGGTGACATCGCCAAGACTTGGAACAAATGGTTCGAGCAGCCGATTCCTCCGACCAACACCAAGGTCGGCATGGCTCCCAACGAAAACACCAAGCACGCTTGGGCGAACCCTAACGACAAGCCGGCCGAGGACTACGCCAAGAAGTAAGTCGTTAGCGCTTTAGTACGCTGACCACAAGCAAAAAAGGCCGCCCGGCAAGCGCTCGGGCGGCCTTGTGTTTTATTCGACAGGAGAGCTGCCTTGGCAACTTGGGATTGGCAGGTGTTCTGCAGGGACACCATAGATCAGGCGGATGTGCCGCGCTGCTTTGGCAGTGGCGGCGCAATCACCTATCTGGATTGGATGATGTCGGCCTGGGGATGGACCTTGTCGGTGTCAGGTTTGGCGCTGATTTTGGCGCTCTTTTTTGGCGTGCTGATGGGCATTCTGCGCACCACGCCAAACAAGCGACTGGTCTTGCTGGGCGACGCATGGACCGAGTTGTTTCGCAACATCCCGGTGCTGGTGCAGGTGTTTCTTTGGTACTTCGTCGTGCCCGAGTTGCTGCCGGTGATGAAGCAGATCCCAAGCTTTTTGTTGGTGGTGTTGGGCCTGGGGTTTTTCACCTCGGCGCGCATCTCCGAGCAGGTCAAGGCCGGCATTCAAAGCCTGCCCAAGGGCCAAACCTACGCCGGTTTGGCGGTCGGCATGACGCTGCCGCAAACCTACCGTTATGTTTTGCTGCCGGTGGCCTTGCGCATCGTGATCCCACCGCTGACCAGTGAAGCCATGGGCATCGTCAAGAACTCGGCGGTTGCGTTTGCTGTGTCGGTGCCCGAGCTGATCATGTTTGCCCGCCAGGCGCAGGAGGAAACCTCCAAAGGCATCGAGATCTACCTGGCGGTGACGGGGCTGTACTTCGTCTCGTCGATAGCGATCTTTGCGATCGCCCGCTTTATTGAGCTGCGTGCGCGCGTGCCCGGCATGGTGGGGAGCAGCCAATAATGAATCTCGACTTTGCTTTTCTCTCTTGGGGCGTGGTCGGCAGCTATGTGCTGCAAGGCCTCTATTTCTCGATTCAGTTGACCTTGATCGCAATGGTTGGCGGGATTGCTTTGGGCACCGTCTTGGCTTTGATGCGTTTGTCCGGCAAGCCAATGCTGGCGGTGCCGGCGGCCGCTTATATCAACACGATGCGCAGCATTCCGCTGGTGATGGTGATTCTGTGGTTCTTCCTGCTGATCCCATTTTTGATCGGCCGGCCGCTCGGCGCCGAAATCTCCGCCATCGTGACTTTCACGCTGTTCGAGGCTGCTTATTACGCCGAGATCATGCGGGCCGGCATTCAGAGCGTACCGAAGGGCCAAACCTACGCCGGCTACGCAGTTGGCATGAGTTATGGGCAAACCATGCAGTTGGTGGTCTTGCCGCAGGCTTTCCGCAATATGTTGCCGGTGCTGCTCACGCAGACCATCATCTTGTTCCAGGACACCTCGCTGGTTTATGCCATCGGTGCTTATGACTTGCTGAAGGGTTTTGAGACGGCGGGGCGCAACTTCAACCGTCCGATTGAGACCTATCTGGTCGCCGCCGCTGTTTACTTCGCCATCTGCTTTGGTATGTCGATGCTGGTGCGCCGACTGCAAAAGAAGATTGCCATCATCCGCTGATGCTGGAGAGGAGATTTTTCAAATGATCGATATCAAGAACGTCAACAAGTGGTACGGCAACTTTCAAGTGCTGACCGACTGCACGACCAGCATCAAAAAGGGTGAAGTCGTGGTGGTGTGCGGGCCGTCCGGCTCGGGTAAGTCCACGCTGATCAAGACCGTCAATGCCCTGGAGCCGTTCCAGAAGGGCGACATCATCGTCGACGGCATCTCGTTGGCCGACCCCAAGACCAACTTGCCCAAGCTGCGCTCGCGCGTTGGCATGGTGTTTCAGCATTTCGAGTTGTTCCCGCACCTGAGCGTGACCGAGAACCTGACGATCGCTCAGATCAAGGTCTTGGGCCGCACGCCCGACGAGGCCAAGGTGCGCGGTCTGAAGATGCTCGACCGAGTGGGCCTGTCGGCGCACAAGGACAAGTTCCCGGGTCAACTCTCCGGCGGCCAGCAGCAGCGCGTCGCGATTGCGCGCGCGCTGTCTATGGATCCGATCGTGATGCTATTCGACGAGCCGACTTCGGCGCTCGATCCTGAGATGGTCGGCGAGGTGCTGGACGTGATGGTCAAGCTGGCCGAAGAGGGCATGACCATGATGTGCGTGACCCATGAAATGGGCTTCGCCAAGAAGGTCAGCCACCGGGTCATCTTCATGGATGCCGGCAAGATCGTCGAGGACTGCAAGCGTGAAGAGTTCTTCGGCCATCCCGAGCAGCGCTCGGCACGGGCGCGGGAGTTCTTGGACAAGATCTTGCAGCATTGAAGTCAGCGGCGCAGGTCCTGCTTGGTCGCTTGCGCTCAGCAGGGGCGCTTCTATACATGGGTGCGAAGTTCATAGACTGCGCCTTGCAACCCATCTCGCGATCAGAACGAATCGGTATCGCCCCGAGTTGTGACGGGCTTTACTAGACCTTGTAGACCCCGCAGCCGATCAGCAAATCGCCCGGCAAGCCTTGAACGAATGACATCTTCTCGTTGACCGCGCCGGAAGCGGGGTTGACGGTTTGGTAATCGACCCAGCCGCCGCCCTGATCGACGCAGTCAAAGCCGTCTTTCAGCAAACGCTGCCACTGCAAGCCTTGGACCTCGCGCAAATGCTTGCCCGTCAGCGCTGGGTTGGGGCCGAAGGCGGTGAACAGGCCCTGACGGTTGAATACAAAGATATACATATCGCGATCGAAGAACTCGCTGTTGCGGTCTAAAAAGCTGTTCACCGCCTTGCTCATGCCGGCGCGCTTGATCAGCGCGCAGGCCTTGTCGACCAGGGCTCTCGCTTCATCGGCGGCGCCCTGGCGCAAGCGAATGGTGCGCACCGCGCCGGTGAGCAGGGCCGTTCTTTGTTCCAGTTCGCGGGCTGCATGTGCAGAAGCGCCGACCATCTCGGCATTGCGCTGCGTCAAGGCGTCGGCCGCGTTCACCGCGCTGGCGATCTGAGCCAATTCCTTGCATTGCTCCTCGCTGCCCCCAGAAATGTTTTCAACCTGCTGCGCCAGTTCACGCACGCCCAGCACGATCTCGCCAAGCGCCTGCCCAACTTGCTCAATCCGCTTCACACCGGTCTCGACCTGTTCGGCCGATTGCGCAATCAGCTTCTTGACCTCGGCCGCCGAAGCGGCGCTGCGCTGCGCTAGATTTCGCACCTCGCTGGCCACCACGGCAAATCCGCGCCCTTGCTCGCCAGCCCTGGCCGCCTCGACCGCAGCGTTCAGGGCCAGGATATTGGTTTGGAAAGCGATGCTGTCGATCACGGCGATGATTTCGCTCATCTCGCGCGAGCTGCCTTCGATCTTGCGCACCTGGGAGACGGCATCTTGCATCAACGATTCCCCCGATTCGGCTACCCGGCGCATGGCGGTGGAGACCTTGTTGGCTTCGCGGGCCGACTCGGCATTTCGCTCCAAAAGACCGCCCAGATGCTCCATCTGTGCCGCGGCTTGCGATAGATTTTTGGCCTGTTGATCGGTGCGTTCGGCCAGATCGCGAGTGCCCCGGGCCAACTCGGAGCCGGCCATGGCGGCGATGCTGGCGTTGCTGCGAATCTGCGCCACCCGACTCGACAAGGAGGTGCACATCGCGTTGAAGCGCGCGCTCAGTCCGGGTAGATGCGCGGGGGCATTGTGGGACAGGTCCCCGCGCTCGGCGGCAGCCAGGCCTTGGCTCAGGGCCTGGTCTTCGGAGCCAGCTCGGGCAGCGCCAAGCATCCAACTCAGCCAAGCAGGGCGGGCATTCGATTTTCGACGGGCTTGCTTCGATTGTTCGGACATGGCAGTGGACCTGGATTTCTTCTGCTTTCTGAGGCGGAGGCGCTCAAGCCGGCACGAAAGCGCTTGTGTCTTTCGCATAGGCTCGAAGGCCGGGCACGCAGCAACTGACTGCGGTACACGAGCTTCGCCCACCTTAGCAAAGCCGCAGCCGGGCTCGTACCTGAAAAACGGCGCAAATCCCTTGCAAATCTGCGGCCCGGCCGCACCAAATTCCTCCAAAGGTCGAGTCCTGCGGCTGCTCAGGGAACGTAGCGGCCGCAGGACTTGTCTCAAAGTAAATGTTGATGAGCCAAGTTTTGACCCAGCGCATCATGGAGTTTTGGGACAATCCCCCCATGGCCCAAATCCCTACCCCTACCGCCGCTCCCCAGGAGCTCAGTCTCACCCGCCCCGACGACTGGCATTTGCACGTGCGCGACGAAGGCGCGATGCAGAGCGTGATTCCGTTCACGGCACGCCAGTTCGCCCGCGCCATCATCATGCCTAACTTGCGGCCTCCTGTGACCAGCGCTGCGCAGGCGGTGGCCTACCGCGAGCGCATCTTGGCGGCCGTGCCAGCCGGCATGAGCTTTCAGCCCCTGATGACGCTGTACCTGACCGACGTGACGCCGGTCGACGAGATCAAGCGAGCCAAGGATGCGGGCGTGGTGGCGCTCAAGCTCTACCCGGCAGGCGCCACCACCAATAGCGATGCCGGCGTGACCGATATCCGCAAAACCTACAAGACGCTGGAAGCGATGCAGCGCGAAGGCCTGCTGCTCTTGGTGCATGGCGAGGTCACCGACCCCGAGATCGATGTGTTCGACCGCGAGGCCGTCTTTATCGACCGCGTGATGCTGCCCTTGCGCCGCGATATGCCGGAGCTCAAGGTCGTGTTTGAGCACATCACGACCAAGGAAGCGGCCGACTATGTGGCTGGCGCCGATGCCTTCACCGCCGCGACCCTGACGCCGCAACACCTGCTCTACAACCGCAACGCCATCTTCACCGGCGGCCTGCGTCCGCATTACTACTGCCTGCCGGTGCTCAAGCGCGAGATCCACCGCCAAGCACTGATCAAGGCCGCCACCTCGGGCAGCCCCAAGTTCTTCCTCGGCACCGACAGCGCGCCGCATGCTTCGCAGATGAAAGAGAACTCGGTCTGCGGCGCCGGCTGCTTCACGGCCGCCTCGGCGATGGAGTTGTATGCCGAGGCTTTTGAGGCGATGGGCGCCTTGGACAAGCTTGAAGCCTTCGCCAGCTTCAACGGTGCCGATTTTTACGGTCTGCCGCGCAACACCGAGCGCGTGACGCTGCGCAAGCAGGACTGGACGTTGCCCAGTGCCGTAGCCTTTGGCGAGGCGCAGCTGAAGCCTTTGCGTGGCGGCGAGACGCTGAGCTGGAAGCTGCTCTGAACCCAAGCCTGGATTGGAGCGCCGCCTGGCTGGCGCCCTATCGCCAAACAGGCGAGGCCTTGTCGGCAGACATGGCGGCAGGCGCATCGGTTGCCGATGCCCTGAACAAGCAGTTGCAAGGCCGGCCGATTCGTTTGGCCCATGGTGATCTGCGTTTCGTGCCTCAGTCCGAGCTGCCCGAGGGCGAGGCCTACGAGGCCTTCATCCATCGCAGTGCCTGCGTGCCCACGCGCGAGAACCTGCATGACTTGCTCAACGGCCTGATCTGGCTGCATTGGCCCTTGCTCAAGGCGGGCTTGAATGCCGCCCATATCGAGGCGCTGAAGCGCAGCGGCGGCGTGCAGGCGCAACGCGGGCCTTTGCGCGATGCCTTGACGGTGGTGGACGAGAATGCCGCCCTGATGTGGGCACCGCCCGAGCTGTGCGAGGCCTTGGAGCAGCGGGATTGGCAGGGGCTGTTCATTCGGCTGCGGCCTTTGTGGGCGCAGGTGAGGCTAGATTTGATTGGCCACGCCTTGCTGGAGAAGTTGATGCAACCGCGCAAGCCGATTTGCGCCCATGTTTTATTGATGCCTATGGGCAGCGTGTCTACCCAGCAGGATGCCGCGCTCGACCCCGCGTGGTTGGCAAGCAAGCCATTTTTGCCGCTGCCGGTCCTGGGCGTGCCGGGCTGGTGGGCCGCCAATGAAGCCGAGAGCTTCTATGCAGACACCGGTGTTTTTCGCCCGGCAGCGCGCGCGCAAACCGGCTAGCATCGCGCACAGATGAAATGAGGGGGATGACCTTGCTGACAATGTTTGCCGCTTCGGGCGCGCGGCCAAGCCTGCGCTTCGGGCTCTTGGCCTGGCTGCTCTTGGCCGTGGCCATCGGGGCGCAGGCACAACAAGACCCTGGGCCCAAACCGCTAGCGGCGCCAACAGCGGCAGCACCGGCCGCCCCCGCCGCATCAGCGCCGGCTGCCGTGGTTTCGGCCAGCGCGCGGCGGATTTATGAAGATGCCCGGGCGCAGCTGCTGCAGATCCGCACGCTGCTCAAGACGCAGAACAGCCAGGCCTCGGTCGGCTCCGGGTTTTTGGTCAGTGCCGACGGTCATGTGTTGAGCAACTACCACGTCATCAGCCAGTTCGCGCTGGAACCCGAGCGCTACCGCCTGCGATTTGCCAGCACCGATGGGCAAGAGGGGGCTCTTGAGTTGCTCGACTTTGATGTGCGCCGCGATCTCGCTTTGTTGCGCGTGGTGTCGGGCAGCCTGGGCGGCTTGGACCATGGCTTGACCGGGCGTGGCGCCTTGACCTTTCGCCCTGCTGCCATGCCGCTGGCCAAGGGAGACCGCATCTACTCGATGGGCAACCCGCATGACATTGCTTTTGCCGTCGTCGAGGGTAATTACAACGGCCTGGTCGAGCGCAGCTTTGACCCGCTGATTTACTTTTCCGGCGGCATCAATCCCGGCATGAGTGGCGGGCCGGTGGTGGACGAAGAGGGCCGCGTGGTCGGCGTCAATGTGTCGGTGATGTCGTTTGCGCAGCAGATGAGCTTTCTGGTGCCGGGGCAATATGCCCAAGCCTTGCTGGAGCGCGGCCGCAAGGCCAAGCCGGTCACGGCGCCGGCTTGGCCGCGCTTGCGCGAGCAACTGATGGTGTTTCAAGATGAGTTGACGCAGCGCTTTTTGGCTCAGCCCTGGGCCAGCGCGGGCCATGCGCATTACCAGTTACCTGTGCCGCAGGAGCAGTTCATGCGCTGCTGGGGGAGGGGCACGCCGGCCGACACCAAGGGGCTGGAGTTTCAGCGCTCGCAATGCCGGATGGAGCATGCGGTGTTCGTCAATGATGCGATACAGACCGGCTACCTGGCCATGTCTCACGAAGCCTATGACGGCGCCAAGCTCGGCGCGATCCGCTTCGCCAAGCAGTATTCGGGGAGTTTTCGCAATGAGCGCCTGGGCCGCGAGGACAAGTTTCGCACCGCGCCTTTTTGCAAGGAGGAGTTCATAGAGGGTGGAGCCCCCATCCCCGACGCTGTGCGCCAGGCCCCCCGAGGGGGTGCGGAGAGCTCGGGGGCGGCCCTTCGCTCTCCTGGAGATGGCCTCCCCCTGCGCGCGGTCGTCTGCCTGCGCGCCTACCGCAAGCTGGCCGGCCTGCATGACTTGAGCGTGTTGGTCACCACGGTCGACGGGGCCACCGAGGGCGCGCTGGGCCGCTTTGACGCCCGCGGTGTCAGCTTTGACAACGCGTTGAAATTGAGCGCGCATTACCTGGAGGGCTTCGCGTGGATCAGCAAGAACAAGAACAAAGAATCGCGAGAATTGCGGTAATCGAAGTCCTTGGGCGCGACGGCCTGGTGCGCCAGGTGCAGCGCATCACGCGCTGGCCGGCTCGCATTGGCCGCTCCCCCAATTGCGAGGTGGTGCTGGATGACACCCATCTGGCCGCCGAGCACGCGCTGCTTCAATGGAACGAAGGTGGTGCAGCCAGTCTGGTGCTCATGCCGAGTTTGAACGGTGGCTGGCTGGGCGAGCGGCGCTTGCGGGCGGGTGATGCCGCAGCCCTCAAAGGCAACGCCACTTTCCAACTCGGCGCCAGCCATCTGCGCTGGCGCAGCAATGCCGAGGCCTTGGCGCCGGAGCAGCCCATGCAGCAACACCAGCAACGCGCCGCCAAGGTGGCCGGCGCCTGGGTGCCCGCGCTGCTATTGCTGTGGCTGGCCTTGTTGTGGATTGACCGCTGGTCCGAACTCAACCCCGGCTCGCCCTGGGTTGATTACAGCAGCGCCGTCCTGGGGCCCTTGGTGGTGATCTTGGGCTGGGCTGCGCTATGGTCCTTGGTGACGCAGTTATTCCAGCATCGCTTTCCTTTTTTCACCCATTTGCGCCGGGCCTTGATCGTCGTGACCGGCTTGCACTTGATTGGCATTGCAATGCCGCTGCTGGCTTTTGCGCTGTCCTGGCCGCGCTTGATGGTCCTGGATGCAGTGATCTTCCCGGCCGGCTTGGCGGCGCTGCTGTGGTGGCATGCCAGCCTGGTGTGGCCGCGTGCACGGCGCTGGTTGGCGCTGGCGGCGCTGTCGGGCTTGGCGACCTTGTTCGTGCTGACCGTGGCGCGCCGCCAGGAGCAGCAGTACTGGTTGGGCCCGGCCTATCTCAGCGCCTTGCCGCCACCTGCGTTGCGCCTCGTGGAGCCCAAGCAGCCGCAAGACTTGATCGAGGCGCTGCGCCCTCTTGAGGCCGAGTTGGCGCGCCAAGCCAACAAGGACAACGAGTCGCCCAGCACGGAAGGTGGGGGCGAGGAATAGGCTACAAGCTTGGTGTCTAAGGGCGGCGAAAGCCGCCCTGAGCGAGACCTTCGGCGGCGTACTTCAGCCGCGTTGAAACAGGCGCACGCCAGGTTGCGGGATAAATTCTGCGGGCACCGCACCGCGAAGCTGGCCCGTGCCGGCGTATCGGTCCAGGATGCTGGTCTTGATATAAGGAAAGCCGCTTTCAATGAGTTTGTTCCACCTGAGAATGGTGTCGTCCGAACTGTGCCGGTCATTTGACAAGGGTGGGAACAAGGCCATGCAGCTCAAGCCATGCTGCTTCAATGTCCCCGTCAGGCGGGTTTCGTAGACATCGATGACCTGGGATTTGCAGGGCAGGCTGAGCATCCGACTGAACACTCGTTGGGTCACCGGGTTCCTCAGTGCACTTGCGTTCAGAACGAGAAAATAGCTCTGCAAATGATGCTGTGGAGCCTGAACCTCGGTAAGCCCCAGTACATCTGCATCAGAGCCACGTGCACGCGCCATCAATTGGTCAAAGTGCTTGGTGTTGAGTGGCCCGACGATGCTGTCGTTGATGAGGAACAGGCGTGTCCAGTTTTGAGTGTCCTGGCATAAGGCGAACACTTGTGCCCAGGCGGCAAAGTCAAAGCCCACGTTTTCGCGCAGGTAAACGCCGCTGAGCCTTGCCAGCAACTGCTCCTCCAGCACGACATGCTCCGGCGCGAGCTCAGAATTCAAAATCAAGACGACCTTTAGCCCTGCACGCAACAGATGGTCCAGATGAACCTCAACATGGTGTTTAAGCTGCGGCTGCGTGGCATGGCTGACGAAGAAGCAGACCTCGTTGCTGAGCGTGCTCGAAAGCGGCTTGAGCGCGTGCAATTGCGCTTGCGAGGCCAGTGGTGCCGAATAGGCCAAGCCTTCTATCGCGGCGTTGAATCTTCTGAGCGAGGCGCTGTGCTCGCGTCTACGCACATAGGGCAACATGGCCTTGAAACTGCGGCGCCATTTGCGGAAGGTGTCGTTAAAGTTGCTCATACTCACTAAACCGGCAAGAAGCCCTCGATCGACAGATAGCGCTCGCCGGTGTCGTAGTTAAAGCCCAGCACCCGCGCGCCGGCGGGCAGCTCGGCCAGCTTCTTGGCAATGGCGGCCAGCGTGGCACCGCTGGAGATGCCGACCAGCAAGCCTTCTTGGGCAGCGCTGCGGCGTGCATATTCGCGCGCCTCTTCGGCCTCGACCTGGATCACCCCGTCGAGCAGATCGGTGTGCAGATTGGTCGGGATGAAGCCGGCGCCAATGCCCTGGATCGGGTGAGGCGCAGGCGCGCCGCCGCTGATGACCGGCGAGGCGCTCGGCTCAACCGCAAACACCTTCAAGTTCGGCCAGGCTTTTTTCAGCACTTGCGCGCAGCCGGTGATGTGGCCGCCGGTGCCCACGCCGGTGATCAAGGCGTCCAGGCCTTCGGGGAAGTCGCGCAGGATTTCTTCCGCCGTGCTGCGCACGTGGACGGCGATATTGGCCGGGTTCTCGAACTGTTGCGGCATCCATGAGCCTGGGTTTTCGGCCACCAGCTCTTGGGCGCGGGCGATCGCGCCCTTCATGCCTTTTTCGCGCGGGGTTAAATCAAAGCTGGCACCATAGGCCAGCATCAAACGGCGGCGCTCGACCGACATGCTGTCCGGCATCACCAGAATCAGCTTATAGCCCTTGACGGCTGCGACCATGGCCAGACCCACGCCGGTATTGCCCGAGGTCGGTTCGATGATGGTCGCACCCGGCTTGAGCAGGCCGCGCGCTTCAGCGTCTTCCACCATGGCCAGCGCGATGCGGTCCTTGATCGAGCCGCCCGGATTGCTGCGCTCGGACTTGATCCAAACCTGCGCCTGTGCGCCGAACAGGCGCTGCATGCGGATATGCGGGGTGTTGCCGATGGTGGCGAGAACGTTATCAACTTTCATGGGATTCACTCCTTGGGGATGATGGGTCGCGGCCGAGCAAGTGCAAGCTCGGGTGTTGTTGGGTCAAGAGCTGAAACATGGCAAAGATGGGCCCTGGCATATTGCGCGGGTCGCTGGCACTTTCAAGGGCCTGCCAAGTACGCGATTGCAGGCCACCGCGGCTGCCCGGCTGTACCGGGTAAGCCATGAGCTGAGCGGCTTCAACCTGGCTCAGGCCGGCGGCCAGGCGGGCGGCCTTGAGCTCATCACCGCTGGGTGCGGGCATGTCGATATGGGTGATCTTTGGCATGGCGGGGCTTAACAAACGAAGCTCGAATCGTAGGCGATAATCCTAGTTGTGAAGCAAGCTAGACCGCCGCTGGCCCGAGCATGGAAACATGGGGCTGGAGGAAGGTCCGGACTGCATAGAGCGGCGTAGCAGTTAACGGCTGTCCGGCGTGAGCCGAGGATCAGAGCAACAGAGACGAGTCGATCAAACGTGCCGGGTGTCAAAACTCGGCGGGACCGCAAGCGCAGCCTGCGGGATCGGGTGAAACGGGCAATCTCTACGCGCAGCAACACCAAGTAGGCCAGTATTGATGCGGCTCGCAGAGCTGGCGGGTAGGTGGCACCGAGCCGGGCAGTGATGCCCGGCCAAGAGGAATGGCGGTCACATCATCCCAGCCCGCAAGGGCATGGATGGTGCACAGAATCCGGCCTATCGGCTTGCTTCACTCTTTATTTTTGGATGGGTTCAGCAGCGACTCTATGGTTTGCTGCACAGCCAGGGCTTCGGCGTAGCCGGGCAGGCTGTGTGGGCGGCCTTCGATCATGGCCACCCATTGATCAAGTTGGTCGATTTGGGCAAGCTGTGCCGGAATTTGAGTCTCGCGGCCACGCTGCTCAATCTCGCTGAACCATTGCTTCAGTTCGAGCTCGCGCTCGCCGGTGCTCCATAGCATGCGGTTCTGGTCATCCATATCAACCTTGCCGCCTACCTTGCCGCTGATGCCTACCGCAACGCCGGCCACATCCAAGTCGGCACGCAGCTCGGTTTCGGCGCTGCGCCCGTCTTGGGGGTATGTGGCGACGCTGCTCAGTACCCTGGCCGGACCCAAGACGCGCTGCAGCACGAAGATGAAATGCGAGAGCACCTCGCGGGTGAAGCCGCCTTCTGCCCGTTCGCCCAGCCAAGCGCCGGCCGCCGCCTGCCAAGGGCGCGGCCAGCGGGCAAAGCTCACTTCAAGTTCAACCCGGCGCCAGTCCTCGCGCGGCGACGCCAGCAACAGGCCCAGGCCCTTGGAGGAGGCGAGGGCAAAGTTGACGGCAGCGCGTTGACCCTCAAGCTCGATGCGATCGATGCATAGTCGCGCTGCGGCGAAGTCCACCGTCAGCGGTTTTTCGCAAAAAACCGCCAGCCCGGCGTCAAAGGCCAGCTGCGTCAATGCCATATGCGGGGCCGGCGGCGTCGCGATATAGAGGCTGTGCAGGCCGGGCGCGGCGATCAATTGCGCTGCGCTGGTGGCTGCCTTCAATTGCGGGTATTGCTGTAGCGTCTTCGCGAGAGCCGCCGGATTGGCGTCCCAGATCAGCGTGGGCTGCAATTGCGGGTGCGCGGCCAGGCGCGCCAACATGCGCTGCCCCATCACCCCCAGGCCAATCACGCCGATATTCAAATGCTGATGGTTCATTGATTGTTCGCAGAGCAGGTGCTTTAGAGGGCGCCAGTTTAGGGCCGCCCTTACACTGAACAGCTGCTCAGAACATTCGCCTTAGTCGCGGCTCATCTTTTATGAATCCAGAAGCCGGTCATTTGTGGCGCGCCCCGCGTTGGGCCTTGGCTGTGTTGTTGGCCGGCTTGGGCATGATCGGGCCGTTTTCTATCGACACCTATTTGCCTGCCTTTGCTGGCATCGCTGCGGCTCTGCACGCCACGCCGGTCGAGATGCAGCAAACGCTGTCGAGTTATTTATTCGGCTTCGCGCTGATGAATTTGTTCCACGGTGCCTTGTCTGACAGCTTCGGGCGCCGCCCGGTGGTGCTCTGGGGCATGGCGGTGTTCACGCTGGCTTCGGTTGGCTGCGCCTTGTCGGGCAGCATCGGACAGCTGGTGTTCTGGCGCACGGTGCAGGGCATGTCGGCGGGTGCAGGCATGGTGGTGTCGCGCGCCATCATCCGCGATATGTTCCCGCCGTCCGAGGCGCAGCGGGTGATGTCGCAGGTGACGATTTTCTTCGGCGTTGCGCCGGCCATCGCGCCGATGATTGGCGGCTTTTTGTTCGTGCATACCGACTGGCACGCAATCTTCTGGTTTCTGGTCTTGGTGGGGGTGATTCTGTTCGTCGCCAACTGGCGCTTGCTGCCCGAGACCTTGCATGCGGACATGGTGCAGCCCTTTCATGTGCGGCCGCTGCTGCGTGGCTACTGGCAGCTCTGCTCAAATCGGCGCTTTATCTTGCTGGCGCTGGCCAGCGGCATTCCCTTCAACGGCATGTTTCTTTATGTCCTGGCTGCGCCGGTATTCGTCGGCGAGCATTTGAAGCTGGCGCCGACGCAGTTCTTCTGGTTTTTCTGCTTCGCCATCGGCGGCATCATGGCAGGTGCATGGTTGAGCGGCCGGCTGGCCGGCAGGATCAAGCCCAAACAGCAGATCCGGCGCGGCTTCATCATCATGTTTGTGTTCTCCTCGCTCAATGTGAGCTTGAACCTGCTGTTGCCGCCGAGCCCGTTTTGGGCCTTGCCGGTGATCGGTGCCTTCTCGTTCGGCTGGTCCCTGATGGTGCCGGTGGTGACGCTGCTGGCGCTGGATGAGGTGCCCGAGCGGCGGGGAATGGCGTCGTCGCTGCAAGCCTGTATTGGCAGCGCCGCCAATGGCGTGGTGGCCGGCGTGGTGGCGCCCTTGGTGATGCATTCCACCTTGGCCTTGGCGCTGACCTCGATGGGTTTGATGAGCATAGGGCTGGTGGCCTGGCTTGCTGTGAAGCGGCAGCTCAAATAGGCTTGCCGGCTCAAGTCTGAGCCAAATCGACCGATGACTAATGCCTCAGAGCGCACCGAGTTGCGGGAGCATGGCATGGCATTTGAATTCAAACAAAAGAGGGTGAGGATGCTCGCGCAAGCCGGCATCATCGCGCTGGTTTGCTGCGGCATGGGCCCGGCGCGGGCCAATGAGCCCAAGCCCAAGGCGGCGGCTTCTACTGCTGCCAAAGCGGACGGTGAAGAGTCTTTGGACGTGCTGCGCCAGCGCTTGGCCGAGCGCTTGAGCAATAAGGCGGAAGCCTCGAGCGGCGCGATGAAGGTCAAGAACGCCGGCGGCCATGATGAAGGGGGCAAGCCTTCTAAGTCAGGCTCGTCGGCCAAGGGCGTCAAGGCGGCCGAGCCAGCGGCCCATTCGGCCGCAGAGCATGTTCATTGGGGCTATACCGGCGACGGTGCGCCCGAGCGTTGGGGCGAGCTGAGCCCTGAAAACCGCCAATGTGCGATCGGCACTCGTCAAAGCCCGATCGACATCCGTGAAGGCATACGCGTCGATCTGGAGAAAATCAATTTCGATTACCGGCCGAGCAATTTCGCGGTGCTGGATAACGGCCACACGATTCAAGTCAATGTCTCACCGGGCAATGCCTTGCAGGTGATGGGGCGGCGCTTCGAGTTGCTGCAGTTCCATTTCCATCGCCCCAGTGAAGAGCGCATCAACGGTCGTCAATACGATATGGTGGCCCATCTGGTGCACAAAGACCCCGATGGCAAGCTCGGCGTGGTGGCGGTCCTGCTGGAGCGCGGGCGTGACCAGGCGCTGATACAGACGATCTGGAACAACCTGCCGCTGGAAAAGGGCCAGGCCTTGGCCGCACCCGGTCTGCTCGATCTGAACCAGCTGCTGCCCGAGGACCGCAGCTACTTCACCTATATGGGCTCCTTGACCACGCCGCCTTGTTCCGAAGGCGTGCTCTGGATGGTGATGCGCAGCCCGGTGCAACTGTCGGCGAATCAGATTTCGATCTTCTCGCGCCTGTATCCGATGAATGCGCGGCCGATTCAGGCCGGCTCCGGGCGTTTGATCAAGGAGTCGTCCGGCGGGCCTTGATCGGATCCCGTCAAGGCGTGTAGCCAAAGCCGGCGTAGATCTTCTTGATCACGCCTTGCTTGTCGAGGCTGAGCAGGCCGGCGTTGAGTCGTTTGACCAAGTCATCGGGCATCTGCAGATTGCAGGCCAGGTACATCTCGCTGCGTTTGAAGTTGAGCACCGGCGTGATCCCTTGAATGCCCTGCTGCTGCAGCCGGTACTGGCCGATCAAGCGGCCGGTGGCCCAGTAGTCGATGCGGCCCATCTGCAGCTTCTTGGGGTTGACCTCGTCCGAGGGGGCCACATCCACGCGGTGGCCGCGCGTTTGCAAATAGCTGACGATGGCGTCGCCCTGGTAGCTGCCTATGCGCGCATCCATCAGGTCCTCCAGCCGCGTGGGGCGCGGCTCTTGGATTTTGTCCGTGAGCGCGAACAGCGCCCAGTCGTTATAGACCAGCGGGCCTATCCATTTGTAAAGCGACTCGCGCTCCGGCGTGCGTGACATCGAATAGACGCAGGTATTGGGCTGGGCGCGCGCCATCGAAATCGCCCGCGCCCAGGGGTAGATGGTGACGTCGTGCGTCAGCCCGGCCTCGGCCAGCAAGGCCTTGACGATCTGGGTCGAAATGCCGCCGACCTGACCCTTGGCCTCGCTCATGTTGTAGGGCGGGTATTCCTCGGTGACGAGGCTCAGTTGCTGAGCACTGGCGGGCGCCACCAAGCCTAAACCCAGCAGACTCAAGGCCGTGACGATGGACTTGTACATGGCAAAGCTCCTGCTTGGCTGGCGGCGCAAATTCAGAGTGTGCGATGTTTTGCGTTGCGACTCAACCACATGTGCAAAGTGGCGAAAAGCTGCTCGGCGACCACGGGCTTGGCTACATGGTCGTTCATGCCGGCGTCCAGGCAACGCTGGCGCTCTTCGGCAAAGGCGTTGGCCGTCATGGCCAAAATCGGTGTGTGTTTGCCATGCGCGCTGCCGCGAATGGCGCGGGTGGCCGCCAAGCCGTCCATCAGTGGCATCTGCACGTCCATCAGGATCAAGGCGTAGTCGTATTCACTGGCCATGCGCAAGGCTTCTTGCCCGTCGCCGGCCACGTCAACGATCAGGCCGGCGCTGCCCAGCATCGCCACCGCCACCTCTTGATTGACGGCATTGTCTTCGGCCAGCAGCACGCGCGTGCCCTTGAACTGTTGCAGCAGCTCACGCGCCGCCACGCCCCGCGAGGCCTGCGCCGGAGGGGCCAGCGAAGCCATGCTGCTCTTGTCAATCTTGAGTGTGAACCAGAAGCGGCTGCCAAGGCCGGGGCTGCTCTGTACGCCGACCTCGCCATGCATCAAGGCGGCCAAACGTCGGCAAATGGCCAAGCCCAGACCGGTGCCGCCGTAACGCCGCGTGGTGGAACTGTCGGCCTGCTCGAAGTCTTGAAACAAGCGGGCCTGCGCTTCCTGGCTGATGCCGATGCCGCTGTCCTGAACCTCGAAGCGCAACTGCAAGGCGCTGCCCAAATCGGCCTCGATGGTGGCGGCCAACTTAACGCCGCCCTTGTCGGTGAACTTGACTGCATTGCCGGCGAAGTTGAGCAAGATCTCGGTGATGCGTTGGGCATCGCCGGTCAGTATCTGGGTCGTGAGCGGCTTGTCCACCTCGACTTGCACCTGCAGGCCTTTGTCGTTGGCGCGCTGCGCCAGCATGCTGGCAACGTTGTCGAGTACCTGCGCCACATTGAAGTCGCTGTGGCCGAGTTGCATCTTGCCCGCTTCGATCTTGGAGAAGTCCAAGACGTTGTTGATGATGGCCAGCAGATGCTCGGCCGCATCCGCCACTTTTTGCAGCCGCTGCTGTTGGGCCGGCTCGGTGCTGTCGCTTTGCACCAGGTAGGTCAGGCCGATGATGGCGTTCATCGGTGTGCGGATTTCATGACTCATATTGGCCAGGAAGGCGCTCTTGGCCAAGCTGGCTGCCTGCGCCGCCTTGGTCGCGTCAGCCAACTCTGCGGTGCGCGCCTCGACCAGCTCTTCCAGATGCAGGCGGTAGCGGACCAACTCCAGGGCATCACGCCGTTGATGCGAAATATCGGTCAAGAAGCCATGCCAGAGCACGCTGCCGCCCGGCTCCAACTGGGCGATGGCATTGCCGTAGATCCAGCGTTCGCTACCGTCATCTTGATGGGCTCTGAACTCTTGCTGCCAGGGTGTTAAGGCGCGCGCGGAGACCAGCAGCGAGTCGCGCACCAGCGCACGATCGGCTGCTGCAATTTGTTCAAACCAGGGCTCGGCGCTCAGCTCCAGCTTGGCGCCGGAGAGATTGAAATAGTCCTTCACCGCCTCGCTGATATAGGCGAAGGAGAAGCGGCCGTCCGAGCCCAGTCGCAGCTGGTAGACCACGCCGGGCACCGTCTCGGCCATGCCGCGCAGCCGCTCGATCAGCGCGCGCTGGGCATCGAACTGCTGCTGCAATGCATCGCGCATATGTTCCAGATGGCCGCCGAGCAAGCCGATTTCATCTTTGCGGCCAGCAGGCAATTGGGCACTGAAGCGGCCCTGCGCCAAGTCATTGGCAAAGCGGCCTAACTCGCGCAGGGGACGCATCAATCTGGAATTCAGCAGCGCCAGGATCAGGGCCAGGGACGCCAGCAACTGGCCGCCTACCGTGGCACCGTACAGCCAACGCTGACGCGTCAACGCAGCGGTGCTGAGGTGGTCATCGACCTCGATGCGCAAATGCCCAATGCGTGCCACGCCGCGAAAAATCTCGCGTTCACCCTTGACGCTGAGGCCTTTTTGGCGCTCGGGGAAACTCATTTCGATGAAGGGCGCGCCTTGCGAGGCGTCGCGCACCGTCACCCGCACGACATCGGGTGACTTCATGACTGCAGCCACCACCTCGCGGGCGGCGACCGTGTCCAGATTCCACAGCAGCTCCGGCAGGCTGCTGACCAGCACATCGAGCTTGGCCTCCAAGTCGCGCTGCAGCGCCGCCTCTGCGGCCTGCGGCTCGCGCAGGCCAATCAACAATCCGCCGACGATCAGGGCCGGCAGCAGCAAGCCAATGCTGGCGCCGAGCGCGATCGCTACGAACAGTGAGCTGGATTTTGTTCTGCTCAAAAGGGCCTCTTCAGTCTCGTCGAACACCGCAGCCTTACTGCTCACGGTGCCTTGATTTTCAAAGCCTTGCCCGACGTTTGGTGCGCCGATATGAGCTGCATTCTGGCTTGAATTGGGCGGCTTACGCTGGTTTTCTGATCGAGAGAGAAATCAGCCGCCGCTGACCTTCAATCCCAGTGCCCGCCAACCGTCCAAGCCCAGCTTCTCCAGCGTCGCCATATTGGCTTCGTAAATCGCGTCGGTATCGGCCATGGTTTCGGTGGCGCGTTCTATGCTCGATTCGCGCAGCAGATGCAGGGTCGGGTAGGGCGAGCGGTTGCTGTAGTTGCTGATGTCCTCGGGCTCGGTGCCGCCGAACTGATAGTCGGGGTGAAAGCTGGCGATCTGCAAGATGCCGTCCAGTTCCAGGTCTTCCACCAGCGCGTCGGCCGCGCCCAAAAAGTCATTGAAGTCGAGGAAGTCGGTCAGCACCAAGGGGTGAATCAGCAGCGTCGTCTCGACCTCGTCCGGATCGGCGCGCATCAGGCTCAAGAGCTCATGGGCCAGCTCCTTTAGCAGGGCTTCCGGCGTGGCGGCCTGGCTGACCACATAACGCAACCTTTGGTTGACATGCACGCTCTTGGCAAAAGGGCAGAGATTCAGGCCAATGACGGCTTTTTCCAGCCAGTCCTGGGTTTCTTCTTGAATGCTGGCGCTGCGGGCCGGGCTGAGTTCAGTCATGAGGGGTCAATCCTTTCAGGGCTTGCTCACAGGCCTCGCGGGCCTGGGCTAGCAGTTGCTGCTTCCACTCGTCGGTATCGACATAGAAAGCATCGCGAATTTGGTGTTTGATGGCCGCAGCCTGCTCGGCGGGTGCTTGCGGGTGCGCCTCCAGCCAATGATCGGCGCGCAAGGCCTGCAGCATGTCGGCTAAGGGCAAGGTGCCAAACTCGAGCGCGATGCCGGTGTACTCGGCCGCCGGGAACAGCTCGGGCACCACGCTCCACATCAAGCCGACCAAGGGCGCGGAGCTGGAGCTGCCGTCGGCCAGCGAGGTAACGCCCCGGCCCCACCAAGCCCGCGCACGGGCCAGCGACTGGCCATCATCGTGGCCGGCAAAAATGCGCTCGCCATGGCCGCTAGGCCCTAAGCCGGTGTGCAAGTCAATCCAGGCTATGGCCTCGGCGTCTTGAACATGCTCTTGCAAGACATGGCGCAAGGTTTGCTGGCTCCAGGTCTGGGCGCGGCCGCCGTAGAAGAGGCCCAGCTCATGCGCGTACTGCCCGCCGGTGACGGCTTGCTGCAGCGCCTTGTCGCCATGCAGCGCGGCGTAATCGCTCAGCACGGCCTCGTTGGCCGCGCTGGGCGGCCATTGCGCCGGGATCAAGGCGCTGGCGATAGCGTCGTAGCCGGCGTTGTGCGGCAGCGGTTGGTGAAAGTCATGCCAGTTTCGGTTCAGATCGACACCTTCTTGTGTCACCCGCCGCAGCCAAGAAAAGCCGTGCGGATTGAGTGCATGCAAATAGAGCACGCGAATGTCTTGTGTGGCGACTTCAGCCAGCCAGGTCGGGTCACTCAAAAGCCCCGTCTGTATGCCGCTGCCGGCGAAGCCTTCAACGCCGTGGCAAGCGCTGCTGATGATCAAGACCCTGCGGCTTTTGTTTGGGCCTTGGCGCACCACATCCAGTGCCAAGCGTTCGCCGTCGTGCCCCATCAAGGGATGCCAATGCGGCTCAGGGTCCAGGCCCGCGGCCTCGGCTGCGGCCAAGAACTTGGCCCTGGCCTCGGCATAGCTTTGCGAGAAAAAGCCCGCTGCGCTCATGGCCGGGGGCTGTTCAACCAGCGTTCGGCCAGTTGCACCCACATCGAGCCGCCCAGCGGGATCAGCTCGTCGTTAAAGTCGTAGCTGGGGTTGTGCAGGGTGCATGGCCCCATGCCATGGCCACCATCGCGGTGGCTACCGTCACCATTGCCAATCAAAAAGTAGCAGCCGGGCATTTCTTGCAAAAAGAAACTGAAGTCCTCGGCGCCCATGGTGGGCTCAAAAACATGCACATTGCTGCTGCCGACCATCTCGCTCAAGGCTTGGCGGACGAACTCGCTTTCCACCGGGTGGTTGATGGTGGGCGGGTAGTTGCGCCTGAACTCGAACTCGCAGCGCAACTCGAAGGCTTGCGCGGTGGCTTCGGCCATCTGCTGCATGCGCCGCTGAATCATGTCCAGCACCTCCAGCGTGAAGGTGCGCACCGTGCCTTCGATCACGCAGCTGTCCGGGATCACATTGGTGGCTTCGCCGGTGTGGATCATGGTGACGGAAATAACGCCGGCGTCGCTCGGTCGCTTGTTGCGGCTGATGATGGTTTGAAAGCCCTGCACCAGCTGGCAGGCGGCCGGCACCGGGTCAAGCCCCAGATTCGGCATCGCCGCGTGTGCGCCCTTGCCGTGCAGCGTGATTTTGAATTCATTGCTGGACGCAAACACCGGCCCGCTCTTGACGGCAAACTGCCCAGCCGCCATGCCGGGCCAGTTGTGCGCGCCAAACATCGCCTCCATCGGGAAGAGTTTGAACAAACCGTCCTTGATCATCTCGCGGGCGCCGCCGCCGCCTTCTTCGGCCGGCTGGAAGACCAGATAGATCGTGCCGTCGAAATTGCGCTGCGTCGCCAGATGCTTGGCCGCCGCCAAGAGCATGGCGGTATGGCCGTCGTGGCCGCAGGCGTGCATCTTGCCCGCATAGGTACTGGCATGGGCGAATTGGTTGTGCTCGGTCATCGGCAGTGCGTCGATGTCGGCGCGCAGGCCAATGGCGCGCGAGGAGCTGCCGCTCTTGATGATGCCGACCACCCCGGTCGTGCCCAGGCCACGGTGCACCGGGATGCCCCAGTCGCTCAGCGCCTTGGCGATCAAGTCCGAGGTGCGCTGCTCTTGAAAGCATAACTCCGGGTGTGCGTGGATATCGCGTCGCAAGGCGGCAATGCCGGGCGCGTCGGCCAAGATGGAATCGATCAGCTTCATGGTGTCTCCGTGAGGGGTGCATGCCTGGCGGTGGACCTGCCCGCACCCTTAAGCGCCAAGTTTAATGCCGTGCTTGAGCGCAAGCTCGGCTGCATTTCGATGGCCCTTCGCGTCAGCGTGAGCGGCCGATGTGCAATAGTTCGGCCATGCAAACCATCATCAAGGGTGCCTGCCCGCACGACTGCCCCGATACCTGTGCCTTGGCGTTGACGGTTGAGAACGGCCGAGTCATCAAGGTGCAAGGCCGCGCCGACCACCCCAGCACCCATGGCTCACTGTGTACCAAGGTGTCGCGCTATGCCGAGCGCACCTATCACGCCGAGCGAGTTCTGCAGCCCCTCAAACGCATCAGTGCCAAGCATGAGGCTCCGCGCTTCGAGCCCGTCTCTTGGGCCGCTGCCCTGACCGATATCGCGTCTCGCCTGAGTGCGATTGCCGCACGCGACGCACAAGCGGTGCTGCCCTATAGCTATGCCGGCACCATGGGCTTGCTGCAGGGCGAGGCGATGGCGGGGCGTTTCTTCAACCGCCTGGGTGCTTCGCAGCTGGATCGCACGATCTGCGCCTCGGCCGGCGCCGCCGCGCTGACAGCGACCTATGGCCACAAGCTCGGCATGCATCTGCCTTTCTTTGCCGAGAGCCGCTTGATTCTGATCTGGGGCAGCAACTCGATCGCTTCTAATCTGCATTTCTGGACCTATGCCAACCAGGCCAAGCGCGCTGGTGCCAAGCTGATTTGCATAGACCCGCGCAAAACCGAGACGGCCGATAAATGCCATCAACACATCGCGCTGATGCCCGGCACCGACGGCGCCTTGGCCTTGGGGCTGATGCAGCAATTGATCACGCAGGACTGGCTGGACCACGACTATCTGCGCGAGCATGTCGATGGCTGGGAGGGGACCGGGGGCCTGCGCGAACGGGCGCTGGCCTGGCCCCCTGAGCGGGTGGCCGAGGTTTGCGGCATCAGCGCTGACGAGGTGCGCGGCCTGGCGAGTGACTATGCGCAGACCGCGCCCGCCGCGATCCGGCTCAATTACGGCATGCAGCGGGTGCGCGGCGGCGGCAATGCGGTGCGTTTGATCGCCCTGCTGCCTTGCCTGACGGGGGCTTGGCGTCACCGTGCCGGCGGCTTGCTGCTGTCCAGCTCGGGCTGGTTTGCGCCCTATAAACGCGGCGATCTGGAGCGCCCCGAGCTGCGCGCCGGACGGCCCTCGCGCAGCATCAATATGAGCACGATTGGCGACGATCTGCTGCGTCCGGCCAGCCCCGAGTTCGGCCCGCAGATCGAGGCGCTGATCGTCTACAACAGCAATCCGGTCGCGGTGGCGCCGGAGTCACCCAAGGTGGTGCGGGGCTTTCAGCGCGCCGATTTGTTCACGGTGGTGCTTGAGCATTTCATGACCGATACCGCCGATCTGGCGGATTACGTCTTGCCGGCGACCACGCAGATGGAGCATCTGGATGTGCACACCAGCTACGGCCACACCGATGTCTTGATCAACGAGCAAGCGGTGGCGCCGCTGGGCGAGGCCAAGCCCAACACGCAGATATTTAGGGAGTTGGCGGCGGCCATGGGTTTCACCGACGCTTGCTTTGCCGACAGCGATGAGCAATTGGCGCGCCAAGCCTTCAGCAAGGACATCGACTTTGACGCCTTGCGCGCACAAGGCTGGCAAAGCCTGCCGTTGGCCGAGGCGCCGTTTGCCAATGGTGGCTTCATGACCGCCAACGGCCGTGCGCAATGCGGCGATGCCGATCATGTGCCGAATTACGAAAGCGCAGCCTCCAGCCCCGAGTTGGCGGCGCGCTACCCGCTGGCGATGATCTCGCCACCGGCGCGCAATTTCCTCAATTCCAGCTTCGTCAATGTGAAGAGCTTGCGCGATATTGAGGGCGAGCCGCTGGTGGAAATCCATGCGACGGATGCCGCCGCGCGCGGCTTGGCCGACGGGGCGATGGTGCGCATCTTCAACGACCGGGGCAGCTACCCCTGCCGCGCGCGCATCAGCACGCGGGCGCGACCCGGCGTCGTCAACGGCCTGGGGGTCTGGTGGCGCAAGCTCGGCGTGGCCGGCAGCAATGTCAATGAGGTCACCCATCAACGCTTGACCGATATGGGTGCGGCGCCGAGTTTTTACGATTGCCTGGTTGAAATCGAGGCCTGGGCGGGAGCCGGCGCGGCGTGAGCGTGTTCAAGCTGGTTTGGCTGGCGCCACTGGCGCTGCTCTTGAGCGCCTGCACGCAGAGCGCTTATCTGGGCCAGTCTGTCGGCGGCCATCTGAGCTTGATGGCGGCGGCCAAGCCGGTCGACAAGCTTTTGGCCGAGCCTGAGCTGGCCGCAGACTTGCGCGAACGCCTGCTGCTGAGCCAGCGCCTGCGCGACTATGCGGTGGATACGCTCAAGCTGCCGGACAACGACAGCTATCGCCGTTATGCCGACCTGGGCCGCTCGGCAGCGGTCTGGAATGTGGTGGCCACGCCCGAGCTTGGTTTGACGCTGAAGACCTGGTGCTTCCCGGTGATGGGCTGCGTCGGCTACCGGGGTTATTTTGACCGTGCCGAGGCGGACGCCTATGCGGCGCAACTGCGCGCCGAGGGCCTGGAGGTTCTGGTTTACGGCGTGCCGGCCTACTCGACGCTGGGCTGGAGCAATTTTTTCGGCGGTGATCCGCTGCTCAATACCTTCATCAAATACCCGTCGGGCGAGCTGGCCGGCATGCTGTTTCATGAGCTGGCGCACCAAGTCGCCTATGCGCCTGACGACACGCAGTTCAACGAGTCATTTGCGACCTTGGTAGAGAGGCGCGGTGCCGAGGCTTGGCTGCGCACCCATGCCAGCGCGGCCGAGCGCGAGGCTTTTGCGCTACGCCTGCAGCGGCGCGAGCAGTTTCGCGCGCTGACCGGCGAGTACCGGCGCCGTTTGGCCGAGTTGTATGCACAGGCCATCAGCGATGAAGCCAAGCGTGCCGCCAAGGCTGGCTTGCTGGAGGAAATGCGCCAAGACTACGCGCGCTTGAAAGCTGAGTCTTGGGGCGGAGATACTGCGTATGACGGCTGGTTTGCGCGTGCCAACAATGCCAGCTTTGCGCTGCTGGCGGCTTATTCCGACTTGACCCCGGCTTTTGACACCTTGCTGGCGCGCCAGGGTCAGGATTGGCTGCGCTTTTATGCCGAGGTCAAGCGCCTGGCGGCTTTGCCCAAGACCGAACGTCTATCCGAATTAATGAAGCAAACAGGAGACTAATCAATGGCCGATATCCATATTCACCGGGACCACGCTTTGGGGCTGGCGCGTGCACGCGAGATCGCTTGGGCCTGGGCCGAGCAGGTCGAAGCCAAGTTCGATATGGCGTGCACCGTGCTGGAGGGCGAGACCAGCGATACCGTGGAGTTCAGCCGTTCGGGCGTCAAGGGGCAGCTGATCGTGGCGGCCAAGCATTTCGAGTTGAGCGCCAAGCTGGGTTTTTTGCTGGGTGCCTTCAGGGGCACGATCGAGGGCGAAATTCAGAAAGAGCTCGATACTTTGTTGAGTGCGGCGCCGCTAAAGAAACCCAAGGCCAAAAAATAAAGCCGAGCTGAAAGGCTCAGCTCGGCTCGAATCGGCTGCGCCGAAGATGCGAATTACTTCAGCGACTCGATCAGGTCGATATAGCTTTGCTTGGCTTCGTCCTGGCTCTGGCCCTTGAGCTCGTTCCAGGCATCCCATTTCGCGCGGCCCACCATATCGGTGAAGCCGGGGCGCGAGCCTTCCACATCGCCGCTGCTGCCTTGCTTGAACAAGGCATAGAGCTTGAGCAAGGTCATATTGTCCGGGCGCT
The DNA here is from genome assembly GCF_028595345.1 of Roseateles albus. Taxonomy (NCBI): domain Bacteria; kingdom Pseudomonadati; phylum Pseudomonadota; class Betaproteobacteria; order Burkholderiales; family Sphaerotilaceae; genus Roseateles; species Roseateles albus. The sequence continues at coordinate 281,239 of NZ_JAQQXT010000004.1, forward strand.
CCGGCAGCTGCTTGGATCCGGCCACCGCAGCATCGAATTGGTCCTGAAGGCTCATGAGTTTTCCTTGAGTAGTAGTGACAATCGGGATAGACAGCTTCAATGTTAACCAGCATTGTGTAGAGCGAACACACCAAATTCTAGGAGACTGTTTTGTCGCACGCGATTGAACGCATGTCCAAGGTTGACACCGCTTGGCTACGCATGGACACCGAGTCCAATTTGATGATGATTGTGGGCGTTTGGTATATCCGCCCGTCCATCACCTTGGAGGCCTTGAAGGAGCGCGTGCAGGCGCGGCTGCTGCAATACACGCGCTTTCACCAGCGCGTGGTCGAGGATGCGCTCGGCGCTCAATGGGTGGATGACGAGGATTTTGATATCGACCGCCATGTGGTGGCCGAGGTGCTGATGCCGGTGCGCGGCAAACCCGGCCAGCTTGGGCAAGAGGCCTTGAAGGAGCGGGTGGCAGAGCTGGCGATGGAGCCGCTGAACCCGGCGCACCCGCTGTGGCAGTTTCATCTGATCGAAGATTTGGGCGGCGACGGCGAGGATGAGCAGGCCAGCAGCGGCCTGATCATGCGAATTCACCACTGCATCGGCGACGGCATCGCCCTGACCTCGGTGATGATGTCCATCACCGACGGTGGCCGCACGCCGCCGAAGCGCGAGCAGCAGCCGCGCGATGACCGCGATTGGCTGACCGACAGCCTGCTGCGGCCGATGGCCGATTTGGCGATCAAGGCCATCGGGGCGGCGGGTTCCGGCATGGCCAAGTCGGTCGATGCCTGGAGCCATCCCCATCATCCACTGGATGCCTCGGTGGACATGGCGCGCATCGGCTATCAAGCGGTCAACGACGTGGCCGCTTTTGCCTTCATGCCGGACGACTCGCATACGCAGCTGAAAGGCAAGCCGGGCAAACGCAAGCGCGTCGCCTGGAGCAATGCCTTGCCGCTTGACGCCGTCAAGGCGGTGGGCAAGGGGCTGGGCGCCTCGATCAATGATGTCTTGCTCAGCTGTGTGGCCGGCGCCATAGGCAGTTACCTGCAGAGCAAGGGCGAGGTGGTCGCTGGCAAGGAAATTCGCGCCATGGTGCCGGTGAATTTGCGGCCCTTGGCGAATAGCTACCAACTGGGCAATCGCTTCGGTCTGGTGCCGCTGGTGCTGCCGATTGGCATCGACAATCCCGTCGAGCGCTTGTACGCGGTGAAGTCGCGCATGAATGATCTGAAAGGCAGCTTTCAGCCGGTGCTGGCCTTTGGCCTGCTGTCGGTGGCGGGTTTGTTGATCAAGCCGGTGCAGACGGCGATGTTGAACATCTTTGCCAAGAAGGCCACGGCGGTGATGACCAATGTGCCGGGGCCAACCGAGCCGCTGCAGATGCTGGGCTCGCAGGTCGAGCGGCTGATGTTCTGGGTGCCGCAGTCGGGTGACATTGGCGTCGGCGTCAGCATCCTGACTTATGCCGGCCGGGTGCAGTTCGGCTTGATCACCGACAGCACGCTATGCCCCGACCCCGAGGCCATCATCGATCGCTTCGAGCCGGAGTTCAACAAACTCCTGCTGTTGGCGATGATGCTGCCCTGGGAGTAGGGCAGCAGTTCGACTTACTTGGCCTTGTCGGCCTGGCCTGCCAGGTTGGGCTTGATATTGGGCTTGATATTGGGGCGGCCGGCAGCGGTCGGGTAGGCCGCCATAACGCGTGTCGGGTCGACGCTGGCCAGATAGCCGCTGTACTGTGCATCGTTGCAGCCGATCAGCTTGCCGTTTTGCTTCTCGCCGCGGTACTCGCCCTTGCTGTAGACGAATTGGTACTCTTTGGTAGCGCCGGCATTGGCTTCGGTGACAGGGGCCATCTTGGCGGCGCATTCCACCCGCAGTGCGGTCGCTTCAGGCGACTGAGCCATGGACAGGGCGGCCAAAGGAGTCAGGATCAGGGCCAACAATGTGCGTTTCATGATGTTCAAACCTCGGTGAAAAATTGCAGGTGGGGCTGTGAAGTGCTTGCCTTTGGCTCAAGCCAATTCGAGGCAAAGCGGCAGTTCAGGATGCACAGCTTAACCACAGTGGGACCTCTTCGCCACGCGTGAGTGCGGGGGGTAAGCGGCCTATTTCTGCCGCTGAGCGTGAAAAAGAGCACGGGCAAGCGCAGTTTGGGTCTGCGTCTTTATTTCAATCCTCGAGTTCTTCACGGGCCATCTGGACGTCGAGGTATTCCATCGCATCCATGGGCTCGCAAGCGGCCGCCTCGGCGTACAGCGCCTCGGCTTCCTTCATGCGTTTGTCGCCTTCCAGCATCACCAAGCCGTTGGCGCGCTCGATCATGGCGATGGCGCTGCCGGGGTTGAGCTTCAAGGCTTGCTCGAACATTTTGAGACCCGTGGCGCTGTCAGCGCCCTGTGTGCGACCCAGCAGTTTGCCGACCTTGTCGATCACCTCGGCGTGGAAGGCGCCCAGCGCGATATGGGCGTCGGCATGCTTGGGCGCCAGCGCTATGGTGGTTTCCAAGGCATTCTTGACCTTGCTGCCCAAACCCTGCGCCAGGGCCTTGGCCACGCTGATGCCCTGGCCGTAACGGCCTATGGCATAGGCTTGCCAGTAATAGGCATTGGGGTTTTTGGGCTCTTCGGCTTGTTGGGCGGCGGCGCGTTCGGCCACTTCGAGGAACATCTCCAGCTTGCCCTTTTCCTTCTTCTCCAAGTAGTTGGCGTAGATGGCCTGGGCCTTGTTCGCGACGCAGATGCCGGCGGTGCCGGCGGCCAGGCCGGCGTCATAGGCCTGCTGGAACTCGCCCGCGTGGAAGTGGATCCAGGCCGCCACCACGGCCGCGTCCTTGGGCCAGGGTTCCGCGTCCCCGGTGTGCAGGCGCGCCCAGTGCTTTTTCAGCGATGCCGGGCTGTATTGAAAGGCGCTGTTGTCATGCGGGAAGGCGGTCCATTTGGCCATTTTTGTCTCCGTTGGGGGCTACTGGTATTGATTGGCGAGTGCGAACAGATGCTCTTTGGAGGCGGGCTCCAGATAGGGCAACAACAAACTCAAGACATGGAAGGCGCCGCGCATCAGCGCAGGGCCGGCTTGGTCGGGCTCGAGCGCATGACGGGGGTCACGTACATATTCGAAGCTGAGCCAATAGCTCAAGAGCACCACCATGGCATTGGCCGTGGGTGGCGCCTCGCGCGCTTCCATTTTGAGCGCGCCACCATGTTGCAAACCCGCCAGCACCTGCCGCATGGCCTGAGATTTTTGGGTCAAGACGGTCTGGAAATGCATCTCCAGCCGCCTGTTCTTGGACAGTAAATCGTTCAAGTCGCGGTAGAGAAAGCGATGCTTCCAGATCAGCTCATACAGCATGTGGAAAAACAGCCATGCGTCTTCGACGTTAGCCACATTTTCTGCGGCCGCGAGCAAATCAATCAGCTCGCGCTCGTAGCGGTTGAACAGCGAGTTGATCAGCTCGTCTTTGGCCGGGTAATGGTAATAAAGGTTGCCGGGGCTGATGCCCAACTCGGCCGAGATCAGCGTGGTCGAGACATTGGGCTCTCCAAAGCGATTGAACAGATCGAGCGTGACTTCAAGAATGCGTTCGGCGGTGCGGCGCGGCGGTTTTTTGGTGGCCATGGGTCTGCTTGTCTCCTGGCTTGATTCTGGCATCAAGCTAGGGCCTTGCTCTAGGTAATTGGCTCCATAGCCACGCGTTCGTGGACGTGCAACAACCTTGGCTCGGCGCGTCTTGCCAGCTGTTCCTACAATCGCCCCATGCAATCTCCAGCTTCCTCCCATGCCGGCACCATGCCGGCCATTTCGTTTCAGAACGTCAGCAAAACTTATCGCGGGGGGCAGGTCAAGGCCTTGGACGGCGTGTCCTTTGATATTGCGCAGGGCGAGTTTTTCGGCCTGCTGGGCCCCAACGGTGCGGGTAAGACCAGCTTGATCAGCATCCTGGCCGGCCTGTCGCAAGCCAGCGGCGGGCGCGTGCTGGTGCAGGGCCAAGATGTGGTGAGCGACTTTGCCGCCGCACGCCGCGCGCTTGGCATCGTGCCGCAGGAATTGGTGTTCGATCCTTTTTTCAATGTGCGCGAGGCCTTGCGTTTCCAGGGCGGCTATTTCGGCGTGCACAACAACGAGGCCTGGATCGACGAATTGCTGGAGAACCTAGGGCTGGCCGACAAGGCCAATGCCAATATGCGCCAACTCTCGGGCGGCATGAAGCGCCGCGTGCTGGTGGCGCAAGCGCTGGTGCACCGCCCGCCGGTCATCGTGCTGGATGAGCCGACTGCCGGCGTCGATGTGGAGTTGCGCCAAACCTTGTGGCAGTTCATCGCCCGCCTGAACCGCGAGGGCCACACCGTCTTGCTGACCACCCATTACCTAGAAGAAGCCGAGGCGTTGTGCGGGCGTATCGCCATGCTCAAGCAAGGCCGGGTGGTGGCGCTGGAGCGCACCTCGGAGCTGCTCAAGGGCAGGGCCTCGACCATGCTGCGCTTCAAGACCGATGCCACGCTGCCAGAAAGCTTGGCCGCGCAGGCCCGCATGACCGGCCGTATTGTGCAGATCAAGGCGCATGACGCGGCCGAGGTCGAGACGATTCTGACCAAGCTGCGGGCGGCCAACTGCCCGGTTGAAGACCTGGAGATCGGCCGCGCCGATCTGGAAGATGTGTTCCTGGAAATCATGCAGGAAGAAGAACAAGACAAAGGAGTGCGAGCATGAGCGGCGCTATTCAATTGAAAGGCGCCGGCACGCTGTTCTACAAAGAAGTGCTGCGTTTTTGGAAGGTTAGCTTTCAGACCGTCGCGGCGCCGGTGCTGACCGCCGTGCTGTATTTGCTGGTCTTCGGTCATGTGCTGGAAGATCATGTCAAGGTCTACGGCACGGTCGGCTACACCAGCTTTTTGATCCCCGGGCTGGTGATGATGAGCATCTTGCAGAATGCTTTTGCCAATTCATCAAGCAGCCTGATCCAGAGCAAGGTGACCGGCAATCTGGTCTTCTTGCTGGTGACGCCCTTGTCGCACTGGGCCTGGTTCGTCGCCTATGTGGGTGCGGCCATGGTGCGCGGCATGATGGTGGGCTTGGGCGTGATGGTGGTGACGGTTTGGTTCGCGCCGCCGGGTGTCAGCCAGCCGCTGTGGATTCTGGCCTTTGCACTTTTGGGTGCGGCAATGATGGGCACCTTGGGCCTGATCGCCGGCCTGTGGGCCGAGAAGTTCGACCAATTGGCGGGCTTTCAGAACTTCATCATCATGCCGATGACGTTTTTGTCCGGCGTGTTCTATTCAGTCGGCTCCTTGCCACCGTTCTGGCAGGGTGTTAGCCACTTGAACCCGTTTTTCTACATGATTGATGGCTTCAGGCATGGCTTCTTTGGCGTCAGCGATGCCTCGCCCTGGCTGAGCTTGGCCGTGGTTGGCGGCAGCTTTTTGCTGGTGGCGGGCATTGCCTTGGAGCTGCTGCGGCGCGGCTACAAGATCCGCAGCTGAGTCGGCCAAATCTTCCACAAACTAGGACCCGCTCTATCAGTTGGTGCCAGAGCTACTCGTTGCCCTCGGGCGGTCTGGCACACAAAGCTAAAATGACTCAATGGCCGACCCTACTCCAGCTGAAGTTCAGCAATACATTGCCTCCGGGCTGCCCTGCCACCACTGTGAAGTCGAGGGCGACGGGCGGCATTTCTTTGCCACCATCGTCTCGGCCGAATTCGATGGCCTTAACCGTGTGCGCCGCCATCAGCGCGTTTATCAAGCCCTGGGCGAGCGCATGCGCGAGCAGATCCATGCGCTGTCGATGAAGACGCTGACGCCCGCCGAATGGGCGGCTGACCCGACGCCGCAGTCGTCGGCACGCTGATAAATTTTGCCCGCGGCCCAGTTCGCCGGGCGGTTCCGAATGCCTGTGAGTGCCCCACCCATGATCACCCTAGCCCTGTCCAAAGGCCGCATCTTTGAAGAAACCCTGCCGCTGCTCAAAGCGGCCGGCATTGAGGTGCTGGACAACCCGGAAACCTCGCGCAAGCTGATCCTGGCCACCAACAGCCCCGATGTGCAGGTCGTACTGGTGCGCGCCAGCGATGTTCCGACCTATGTGCAATACGGCGGCGCCGACCTCGGCGTGGCCGGGCGTGACGTGCTGATCGAGCATGGGCTGGACGGCATGTACCAGCCACTGGATCTGAACATCGCCCGCTGTCGCATGAGCGTGGCGGTGCGTGATGATTTTGATTACGCAGCAGCCATCAAGCAGGGTTCGAGAATCCGCGTCGCCACCAAGTACACGCAGATTGCGCGTCAGCATTTTGCCGACAAGGGCGTGCATGTCGACCTGATCAAACTCTATGGTTCGATGGAGCTGGCGCCGCTGACCGGGCTGGCCGACGCCATCGTTGATCTGGTCTCGACCGGCAATACGCTCAAGGCCAATCATCTGGTCGAGGTCGAGAAGGTGATGGAGATATCGTCGCGCCTGGTCGTCAACCAAGCCGCGCTCAAGCTCAAGCGTGAACCGCTGCGTCGCATGATCGACGCCTTTGCCTCAGCCACTCCAAAGTAACGCAAAGTAGATTCGTCAATGAAACTCCGCCATCTCAGCACCGCCGCCGCCGACTTTGAAGCCGAGTTTCAGCGCGTGCTGCATTGGTCGGCCGAGACCGATTCTGCGATCGAGCTGCGCGTGGCCGAGATCCTGGCCGATGTGCGCCAGCGCGGCGATGCCGCCTTGCTCGATTACACCGCCCGCTTCGACCATTTGCAGGCCGCCAGGGTGGCCGAGCTGGAGCTGACGCGGGAAGAATTGAAAGCCGCTTTCGACGCCATCACCCCGGCCCAGCGCGCTGCCTTGCAGGCGGCCGCCGAGCGGGTCAGGAGCTATCACGAGCGCCAAAAGCAGGCCAGCGGTCTGAGCTGGAGCTACCGCGATGAAGACGGCACGCTCTTGGGCCAGAAGGTCACGCCGCTGGACCGCGTTGGCATCTATGTGCCGGGCGGCAAGGCGGCTTACCCGAGCAGCGTCTTGATGAACGCGATTCCGGCCCAGGTGGCCGGCGTGCCCGAGATCATCATGGTGGTGCCGACACCGCGCGGCGAGAAAAACCCGCTGGTGCTGGCCGCAGCCTATATCGCCGGCGTGCACCGCGTTTTCACGCTAGGTGGCGCGCAGGCGGTGGCGGCGCTGGCCTATGGCACGGCGACGGTGCCCAAGGTCGATAAAATCACCGGCCCCGGCAATGCCTATGTGGCCAGCGCCAAAAAGCATGTGTTTGGCCAAGTCGGCATCGACATGATCGCCGGGCCCAGCGAGATTTTGGTCTTGGCCGACGGCACGACACCGCCCGCTTGGGTGGCGATGGATTTGTTCAGTCAAGCCGAGCATGACGAGATGGCGCAGAGCATTCTGCTGTGCCCGGACGCCGAGTACATCGCACTGGTACGAGAGGCTATCGACAGGCTCTTGCCCGAGATGCCACGCCGCGACGTGATCCGCGCCTCGTTGGAAGGGCGCGGCGCGTTGATCCTGACGCGTTCGATGGAGGAAGCTTGCGAGATCTCCAACCGCATCGCGCCCGAGCATCTGGAGGTGTCCAGTGCCAATCCCCATGCCTGGGAGCCGCTCTTGCGCCACGCCGGCGCGATCTTTTTGGGCGCATACACCAGTGAGTCGCTGGGCGACTATTGCGCCGGGCCGAATCACGTCTTGCCCACCTCGGGTACCGCGCGCTTTTCCTCACCGCTGGGTGTCTATGACTTCCAAAAGCGCAGCAGCCTGATCGAGGTCAGCGCGGCCGGCGCGCAAAAGCTCGGGCCGATCGCGGCCGAGCTGGCCTACGGCGAAGGCTTGCAAGGACATGCGCGTGCGGCCGAGATGCGGCTGCAAGCGACGCCAAGCTCGGACTGAGCATGAGCTGCAAGCGCCGTCAGTTTTTGCCGGTGCTGCCCGCGCTCTTGACGATGACGGCTGCGGTCCAAGCGTCACCTGCTGCTGCCCTTGTAGCTCCGCCGCTGCGTGTGGTCTATCCGCGCCCGGTGCGAGATGTCGATCGCAGCAGCTTGTTCCCGCTGCAATTATTGAAGCTGGCGCTGGACGCCTCTGGCGTGCGCTGCGAGCTCAGCGACTCCAAAGACCTGATGGTGCAAAGCCGCGCACTTAAGGAGTTAGAGGCGCCGCAGGATCATCTGCATATCGCGTGGTCCATGACCAGCGTGCAGCGAGAGCAGAGCTTGTTGCCGGTGCGCATTCCGATCTTCAAAGGGCTTTATGGCTGGCGAGTGCTTTTGATCAAGCAGGGGCAACAGGCGGCTTGGAGTGAGGTGGACGGGCTGGACGGCTTGAAGCGATTCACGCTGGTGCAAGGCCATGATTGGCCAGATACCGAGATCCTGCGCGCCAACGGCTTAACCGTGACCACGGGCTCTTCTTTTGCGGCCTTGTTCAAGATGCTCGATATGGGCCGGGCCCAGGCATTTCCGCGCTCGGTGCTGGAGGCGGGCTGGGAGCAGGAAGGCCAAAAGCAGCTGTTCGCCATCGAGCCCAGCCTGGTGTTGCATTACCCGACCGCGGTCTACTTTTTTGTACGTCCCGGCGATCAACGCTTGGCCGCTTTGGTCGAGTTGGGTCTGAACCGCTTGCTGGCCAACGGCGGCTTTGACCGTTTGTTCGACGCACACCATGCCGAGCCGCTGCGCCAAGCCGGCTTGCATAGGCGCCGCGTGATCGAGTTGCACAACCCCTTGTTGCCCGAGCAGACGCCGCTGGCGCGCAAGGAGCTTTGGCGCTTGCCCTAAGAGCTGCGATCGGCCTTGCTCAAGCACCTTGGGCGCGTCTTTGGTTGGCTTCAAGTCACACGAACTTCGTGTTTCACGAACTTCGTGTAGACTTCGGGCTGTGAAGAATGTGACCATCAGCATGGAAGACAGCGTCGCCGAATGGGCCCGTTTGGAGGCTGCGCGACGCAATACCAGCGTGTCGCGTCTGGTCGGCGAGATGCTGGCCGAGAAGATGCGCCACGATGATGCCTATGAGCGAGCCTTGCAGGATTGGGTGCACCGCGAGCGCACCTGGGCCTCGGATGGCGCCGCCTACCCCCAGCGAAGCGAGTTGAGCAAATGACTGAGCTGGTCTTTGTCGACACCTCAGTCTTGATCCTCAGCGAAGACGGCGCCGACCGTGGCGCCCGCGATCAAGCGATGAACTGGCTGCGCGAGCTCTGGCTGCGCCGCAGCGGTCGGCTCTCGACACAGGTCTTGAACGATTTCTATGCTTCGGTGACCACCCGCATCAGCCCGCCGATGCCCAACGGCGACGCACGCGCTGAAGTGCGCCGTTATCAGCGCTGGCAGCCCTGGGCCATCGATCATGCGACGGTAGAAAGCGCCTGGTCGATCGAAAGCCGCTTCGGCCTGCTCTATGCCGACGCCTTGATCGTCGCCGCCGCCAAGGCGCAGGGCTGCACCTTGCTTTTGAGTCTGGAGCTGCCTCATTTGGCAGTGTTTGACAGCGTGACCATCCTCGATCCGACGCTGCTCGGGCCGGAAAGATTGAACAACCCATGAATGCTGACCTGAAGCAGGCCTTGGCTTGCATACGCGACGATGTGCGTGCCTCCCAGGCCTACCCGGTTGCATCCAGCGCCGGCATGGTCAAGCTCGATGTCATGGAGAACCCGTTTCGCCTGCCACCCGAGCTGCAAGCCGCACTGGGCGCGCGCCTCGGCGCCGTAGCGATCAACCGTTATCCGGCCGAGCGCACCCAGGATTTGGCCGCCGCGCTGGCTCGTCACGCCGGCATGCCGTCGGGCTGTGCCATCACGCTGGGCAATGGCTCGGACGAGTTGATCAGCATGCTCAGCATGGCCATCAGCAAGCCTGGCGCCAAGATCTTGTCGCCCAGCCCCAGCTTTGTGATGTATGAGCTGTCGGCTCGTTATCAAAACCTGGGCTTTGTGGGTGTGCCGCTGCGCGCCGTTGATTTCGAACTGGATGGCCCGGCCATGCTGGCAGCGATTGCTGAGCATCAGCCGGCGCTGATTTACCTGTCCTATCCCAATAATCCGACCGGCAATCTCTGGGATGCGGGCGTGATCGCGCAGATCATCGAAGCAGCGCCTGGCTTGGTGGTGATGGACGAGGCCTATCAGCCCTTTGCCGCCAGTGACTCGATGGCGCTGCTGGCGCGCTACCCGCAGGTGCTGGTGATGCGCACCATGAGCAAGTTCGGCCTGGCCGGTGTGCGTATTGGTTACTTGATCGGACAGGCAGCGCTGATCGCCGAGGTCGACAAGCTGCGCCCGCCTTTCAATATCAGCGTGCTGAATGCCGAAGCCGGCTTGTTTGCGCTTGAACATGCCGAGGTTTACGCGTCCCAGGCGGCCACGCTGCGGGCCGAGCGCGAGCGGGTCTTCGAGGCTTTGCAGGCCATGGCCGGCGTGGAGCCTTTCCCGAGCCAGGGCAATATGATTTTGGCGCGGGTGGAGGATGCGGCCGCGACCTTTGCCGGCATGAAGGCACGTGGCGTCTTGATCAAAAACTCCTCCGCCGCTCATCCGCTGCTGGCCAACTGCCTGCGCATCACCATAGGCACGGCCGAAGAAAACCAGGCCATGCTGGCCGCATTGAAAGAAAGCCTCTCATGAGCACCGATCGCATCGCAGCAGTCAGCCGCAACACCAAAGAAACGCAGATCACCGTGCGCGTCAATCTGGACGGCACGGGCGAAGCCAAGCTCAATACCGGCATCGGTTTCTTCGACCACATGCTGGATCAGATCGCCCGCCACGGCTTGATCGATCTGGACATTCAGGCGGTGGGCGACTTGCACATCGACGGCCATCACACGGTCGAGGATGTCGGCATCACGCTGGGCCTGGCCGTGGCGCAAGCGGTCGGTGACAAAAAGGGTTTGACCCGTTATGGCCATAGCTATGTGCCGCTGGACGAGGCGCTGTCCCGGGTGGTGATCGACTTCTCTGGCCGGCCGGGCCTGGAAATGGACGTCAAGTTCACGGCGGGTTCCATCGGTGCCTTCGATACGCAGCTGGCCTTCGAGTTCTTCCAGGGTTTCTCGAACCATGCCTTGGTGTCGCTGCATATCGACAATCTGAAGGGCCATAACGCCCATCACCAGTGCGAGACGATTTTCAAGGCCTTCGGCCGGGCGCTGCGGATGGCGATGACGCTAGATCCGCGCTCCATCGGCACGATTCCTTCCACCAAAGGAAGCCTCTAGTCATGGCAAGAACAGTAGCTGTCGTCGACTACGGCATGGGCAATCTGCGCTCGGTCTCGCAGGCGGTGCTGCATGTGGCTGCAGGAACCGGCCTGGAGGTCGTCATAACGGCCAAACCGGACGAGGTCTTGGCGGCCGAGCGGGTGGTGCTGCCGGGGCAGGGCGCGATGGCTGAATGCATGCGTGAGCTGCGCGACTCGGGCCTGCGCGAAGCGGTGCTGCACGCCGCCGCCAACAAGCCCTTGATGGGTGTTTGCGTGGGCATGCAAATGCTCTTGGACCACAGCGAAGAGCAGGACACGCCGGGCCTGGGTTTGATTCCTGGCCTTGTGAAGCGCTTCCAGTTGGAAGGGCAGATGCAAGCCGATGGCAGCCGCTACAAGGTGCCGCAGATGGGCTGGAACCGGGTTCGGCAGTCGCAGCCTCATCCGGTCTGGGGTGAGGTGCCTGATGACAGCTACTTCTATTTCGTTCATAGCTTTTATGCCGCGCCGTTAGAAGCGCGCCACAGTGTCGGTGAAACCGATTACGGCGCTCGCTTTACCTCGGCCATCGCCCGGGATAATATTTTTGCCACACAATTTCACCCCGAGAAAAGCGCCGCCCATGGGTTGGCGCTGTATCGGAACTTCCTTGTTTGGAACCCTTGATTATTTTTAGCCGCTCCCGTCATGTTGCTGATCCCCGCTATTGACCTGAAAGATGGTCGCTGTGTCCGCCTCAAGCAAGGCGATATGAATGACTCCACCACCTTCGGCGAAGATCCGGCCGCGATGGCCCGCCGCTGGATCGATGCGGGTGCGCGGCGCCTGCATCTGGTCGATCTGAACGGCGCCTTCGCCGGCAAGCCGGTCAACGAGGGCGCGATCAAGGCCATCTTGCGGGAAGTGAATGGCGAGATCCCGGTGCAACTGGGTGGCGGCATCCGCGACCTCGACACCATCGAGCGCTATTTGGACGCGGGCCTGAGCTACATCATCATCGGCACGGCGGCGGTGAAGAATCCGGGGTTTTTGCAGGATGCGGCGACCGCTTTCGGCGGCCACATCATCGTCGGCCTGGATGCCAAAGACGGCAAAGTCGCAACCGACGGTTGGAGCAAGCTGACCGGCCACGAGGTGATCGATCTGGCGCGCAAGTTCGAGGGCTACGGCATCGAAGGCGTGATCTATACCGACATCGGCCGTGACGGCATGCTCAGCGGCATCAATATCGAGGCGACGGTCAAGCTGGCGCAGGCGTTGTCAATTCCGGTGATCGCCTCTGGCGGCCTGGCCAATCTGGCCGATATCGATGCGCTCTGCGCGGTCGAAGAAGAGGGCATCGAGGGCGTGATCTGCGGCCGCGCGATCTATACCGGCGATCTGGACTTTACGGCGGGTCAAGCGCGCGCCGACGAACTCGGCCTCGGCTGAGGGCTGCGAAAAAATCCATGCTGGCTAAACGCATCATTCCCTGCCTTGACGTGACCGGCGGTCGGGTCGTCAAGGGCATCAATTTTCTAGAGTTGCGTGACGCCGGTGATCCGGTCGAGATCGCCGCCCGCTACAACGAGCAGGGCGCCGACGAGCTGACCTTTCTGGACATCACCGCGACCAGCGACGGGCGCGATCTGATCCTGCACATCATCGAGGCGGTGGCCTCGCAGGTCTTCATCCCGCTGACGGTCGGTGGCGGCGTGCGTGAAGTCGCCGATGTGCGGCGCTTGCTGAATGCCGGCGCCGACAAGGTGTCCTTCAACTCGGCGGCCATCGCTAACCCGCAAGTCATACGGGATTCGTCCGACAAATACGGCGCGCAATGCATCGTCGTCGCGATCGACGCGAAGCGCCGCGCCGATGGTTCGGGCTGGGATGTCTACAGCCACGGCGGGCGCAAGAACGTCGGCCTCGATGCGGTCGCCTGGGCGCGTCAGATGGCCGACTACGGTGCCGGCGAGATATTGCTGACCAGCATGGACCGCGACGGCACCCGCAGCGGTTTTGACTTGGAATTGACCCGCGCCGTCAGCGACGCGGTGGCGGTGCCGGTGATCGCCTCGGGCGGCGTCGGCTCGCTCGAAGACTTGGCCGACGGCGTGCAGATCGGCGGCGCCGATGCGGTCTTGGCCGCCAGCATTTTTCACTACGGCCACCACACCGTCGCCGAGGCCAAGGCCTTGATGGCGGCGCGCGGCATTCCGGTGCGCTTGTGAATCGACCCAGATCCAGCACGGCAGCCAAGGCGATTTCGGCGCAAACGCAGAAGGCTGCCGGCGCTCCGCGCATGGGCGCCCGCGAAGTGCGCATCATTGGCGGGCAATGGAAGCGTTCCAAACTGCCGGTGGCCGACAAGCCCGGCCTGCGCCCCACACCCGACCGCGTGCGCGAAACGCTGTTCAATTGGCTGGGGCAAGACCTGGATGGCTGGCGTGTGTTGGACGCCTTCGCCGGCAGCGGCGCTTTAGGCTTTGAGGCTGCCTCGCGCGGCGCCACCGAGGTCTTGCTGTTGGAGCGCGACGCGGAATTGGCGCGCAGCCTGAGCACCAGCAAGCTCAGATTGAAGGCAGACCACCTACGCGTTGAATGCGGCGATGCCTTGGGTTGGATGGGGCGCTGTGCGCCGGCGCGCTTCGAGCTGATCTTGCTCGACCCACCGTTCCAGCAAGAACTGTTCATGCCGGCCCTGCGGGCGGCAGCACCCTTGTTGGTGCCGGGTGGTTTTGTCTATCTTGAGGCGCCCGACTTGATCGCTGCCCCAGCCGAGTTGGGCCTGGAGGCCTGGCGTTCCGGCAAGGCCGGCGCGGTGCAATTCCAGCTGCTGCGCAAGGTTTGAGTGACAAGGGATAATCGGGGCCACTGAATCCAGGAGCCTCGATTGACCTCTGTGACCCCTCTCACCGCCGTCTATCCCGGCACCTTTGACCCGATGACCTTGGGGCACGAAGATCTGATGCGCCGCGCCAGCCGTTTGTTTGAGCGGCTGATCATCGCTGTGGCCGCAGGCCATCACAAAAAGACCATGTTCTCCGTTGATGAGCGTTTGGAGATAGGTCGCGAGCTGGCGTCCAAATACCCCAATGTCGAGGTGCTGCCCTTCAGCGGGCTGCTGAGCAGCTTCGTGGCAGCCCAAGGCGGCAAGGTGCTGGTACGCGGCCTGCGGGCCGCCAGTGACTTTGACTATGAGTTTCAGATGGCCGGCATGAACCGCCAACTGATGGCCGACGTCGAGACGATTTTCATGCCACCTTCGGATCAATATCAATTCATCAGCAGCACCTTTGTGCGCGAGATTGCCAGCCTCGGCGGTGATGTTTCCAAGTTCGTGTCGGCCTCGGTGCTGCAGCGCTTGAAGAAGCGTCTGCAGACGCCGGGCTGAGGGGAACACTATGGCTCTAATGATTACCGACGAATGCATCAACTGCGATGTGTGCGAGCCCGAATGCCCGAACGAGGCGATTTCGATGGGCGAGGAGTTCTACCAGATCGACCACAGCAAATGCACCGAATGCGTCGGCCATTTCGACGAGCCGCAATGTGTGCAACTCTGCCCGGTGGCTTGCATCCCGGTCAACCCGGCCCATGTGGAAAGCAAAGAGACGCTGATGGGCAAATACTTGCGTTTGACCCAAATCGCCTGAGTTGCTGGTTTCACTTGGGCGTCAATTGGACGCCGATAAACCGTCGCTCATCGCCAAGGGGCTGGTTGGCGCGGCCTTGCATCTTTAGCATCCGCTGGTCTTTGCTAGCAAGCCCTCGGCTACGACCATGTCTTTCCTGAACCGAATCATCTCGCCCGCGCGCTTTGGGCCCGATCTGCTGCGGCTGGTCTTGTGCGCCATCGTCTTTGTCCATGGCATCTACCGTTATGACGAAGGCAGCCTGCCCATCATGGGCAAGCTGTTGGAACTCAGTGGCTTTCCCAAGGGTAGCGGCTACTTCCTGGCCTGTGTTGTGAACCTGGTTGAAACCTTTGGCGCGTTGTTTTTGGCGCTGCGCATCATGGTGTGGCCGCTGTGCGCGGCCTTCTCGGTGATTTACTTCACCGGCATCGTCATCTTCCATGCCCAAGCCGGCTTCTTTGTGGTCGGGCCGGGAACGGATGGCTGGGAATACAGCGCGCTGCTGATTACCTGCTTTGTGGCCGTGGCTTGGGACAACCGCAGCGACCGGTACTGGCCGCTCGGCGAAGCCGGTTGGGTCAAACCCTCAACCCTTAGCGTTTGATCCCCAGCATTGCCCGAGCTTCGTCTGGCGTGGCCACCGGCCGGTCCAACTGCTGCGCGATCAAGGCGATGCGCTCGACTAACTGAGCATTGCTGCGGGCCAGTTCGCCCTTGCGGAAGTAGATATTGTCCTCAAAGCCGACCCGCACATGGCCGCCCAGCACGATGGCCAAGGTGGCCAAGGGCAGTTGCGCCGCGCCAATGCCGGCCACCGTCCAGCTGCTGTCTGGCGGCAATTGCGAGCGCAGATACATCAAGGCTTCCGGCGTGCCGGCCATGCCGCCGGGGATGCCCAGCACGAAGTCGAAGTGCAGCGGGCCATGAACAACACCTCTTTTGAGCCAGCGCAGCGTCGTCGTCAGCATGCCGCTGTCGAAGATCTCGAACTCGGGCTTGACGCCGTATTCAGTCATCGCGGCCGCAAACACTTCCATATCGGCCGGATGGTTCATGAACACATCGCCGCCGAAGTTGACCGTGCCCATCGACAGCGTCGCCATCTCCGGGCGCAGCGTTACCGGAGCCAGCCGCTCTTGCGGCGTCATGCCGACCGCGCCGCCGGTGGACACCTGCACGATCACATCGCAGCGCTCGCGCGTCTTCTCGATGATTTGGCGGTAGATCTCTTTGTCTTGCGTCGAGCTGCCATCGGCCAAGCGGCCGTGCACATGGACGATGGCCGCGCCCTTGCGCGCACATTCGGCCGCTGCATCGGCAATCTCGTCCGGCGTGATCGGCAAGGCCGGCTGCTGCTCGCGCGTGACCTCGGCGCCGGTCAGCGCGGCGGTGATGATCAGCTTGCTGTTCATTTTCTTTGGAAGCCGACCGGCACCACACAAGTACCCGAAGCGCGGCAGACCACGATGGGCTGGGCTAAGACATCGGCGGCCGACACCTGACCCGCGACTTGAGCGGCGCTGATCACCTTGCGTGCCTCGAATACCATCTTGCGCGAGGACTTGCCCATGGACACGATATGCCCGACGGCTTCGATAAAGTCTCCGGCAAATACCGGCGCCAGGAACTCGACCTTGTCATAGGCAACGAACAAACCTTCATCGCCATCGCAGCGGATCAGCAGCTCGGTGGCCACATCGCCGAACAGGCCCAACATGCGCGAGCCGTCGACCAAATTGCCGGCGTAATGGGCGTCGTGGGCGCTCATGCGCAGCCGAATCAAGCTCGTAATTTGCTCAGTCATGCTGCTTTCCTCTTGATCCATTCGTGAATGGCAAAGGACGCGACATCCTCCGCATAGGTCTTGGTGCCAAACCCGGCGTCGTAGCCCAGCTCCTTGGCCAACTCATGGCTGATGCGTGGGCCGCCGACGATCAAGATCACTTTGTCGCGCAGGCCTTCGGCTTCGAGCAAATCGGAAAGCTTGGTCAGATTATCGAGGTGGATGTTCTTTTGCGTCACCACCTGCGAGACCAGAATCACGTCGGCTTTTTCTTCGATCACGCGGCTGATCAAGTCCTCCGAGTCGACTTGTGCGCCCAGGTTGATGGCGCGGATCTCGTGATAACTCTCCAAACCCTTGTGGCCGTTATAGCCCTTCATATTCATGATCGCGTCGATGCCGACGGTGTGCGCGTCGGTCTCGATGCAGGCGCCCACCACCACCATGCGGCGGCCCATTTTCTCGGCGATCAGCGCGTCAATGCCGGCCTTGTCCAGCACTTCGAACTCAGGCTTGGCGACCTTGAGTTTGCTCAGGTCGACCCGGTGCTTGCTCTGGCCGTAAACGACGAAGAAGGAGAAGCCGCTGCCCATCGCTTCGGCATGCACGACGGCAGGCTCCTCCAGGCCCATCTGCAGCGCCAACATCTTGGCGCCCTCCTTGGCGGTTTCGTCCAGCGGCACCGGCAAGGTGAAGGACAGCTGCACGCGGCCATCGTCCAGCGTGTCGCCGTAAGGCTTGACCCATTGCTCGGGAATCTGGTCGTTGATCATGATTTGTTCGGACATCTCACAGCCCTCCCTTCAACATCAAAGCAGGGAAGGGGTTGAAGTAGTCGGCCGCTTTGGCAATCACGCCGTCCAGGCCCTTGCCGCCGGTCGGCGTGCGCGAGATCTCGGCGAAAGTCCCCTTGCTGATCGCAGCGGGCAAGCCCGTCTGCTCGATCTGCGCCAGGATGGCTTCGGTCTCGGCCAGCACTTCCTGCGCCCGCAGCTCGATCTTGCCGCCGCGCTTGAACTCGATCTCGGAATTGAGATCCTTCATGGTGCCGAAGACATAACGCGCATTTTGAATGGCCAGGAAACGGTCCTGAATAAACGGCGTGTGGATCGCCTCGGTCATCATGCCCAGCAGATGGATGTTCTGGTTCGTCAGCGTGCTGACCACATTGAACAAGGTGTCCTGCACATGGCCCTTGAAGATATTGCCGGTCATGTGTTTGGTCGGCGGCATGTACTTCAGGCAGGCATCGGGGAAGACCTGGCGAACCAGCTGTGCGTGCGCGATCTCCCACAAAAAGCCGTTCTCCAGCTCGGGGTGAATCTCGAAGGCATGGCCCAGGCCCATCTGATCGGGCTGCAGGCCCGACAGATAGGCGAACTGCTCGTTGATCAGCTGCGAAGCCAGGACCGTGTGCGCGGCCTCATAGGCATCGGCCGTGGTCAGGTAATTGTCTTCGCCGGTGTTGATGATGATGCCGGCGTAGGCATTGACCATGCGCGAGAAGAACTGGTCAATGAAGGTGCGCTTCATATTGATGTCGCGGAAGATGATGCCGTACATCGAGTCGTTCAGCATCATGTCCAGCCGCTCCATCGCACCCATGGCGGCGATCTCGGGCATGCACAGGCCGGAGCAGTAATTGGTGAGCCGGATGTAGCGGTTCAGCTTCTTGCCGACCCCGTCCAGCGCCGTGCGCATCAGGCGGAAGTTTTCCTGCGTCGCATAAGTGCCGCCGAAGCCTTCGGTGGTGGCGCCGTAAGGCACATAGTCCAAGAGGCTCTGGCCGGTCGAGCGGATCACCGCGATGATGTCGGCGCCTTGCTCGGCGGCGGCGCAGGCCTGCGTCACGTCTTCATAGATATTGCCGGTGGCAACGATCAGATACAGCCAGGGCGTTGGCGCTTCGCCATTACTCTTGATCTCGGCGGCGCGGTAGCTGCGCTGGCCGGCGATCTGCTCGCAGCGGCTTTGCGCCTCGGCCTCGGCCTTGCGGCGAGCGGCCGCGCCGTCTTTGGGGGAAGTTAGCGTCAGCGTGCCGGCGGCCACGGCCTCGGCCACGCCTTGCGCGCTCAAACCCTGCTCCAGCATCGCGCCGGCGACGATCCAGGCGGAACCATGTTGCAACAGGTTTTGCTCCTGCAAATGGCTGACTAGGCGGTTCGGCAGCGGCACATAGTTCTCGTCGACACCGTCCACACCGAGCAAGCGCAGCGTGGCGCGCTCCACCGTCGTGGTGGTGAACTGGCTCATCTCGTCGAAAACGCTGCGTGCAATGCGCCGCGCCGATTCGCGGGCGCGGTCTATCTGCGCGCTATCAAGTTGAAGTTGCGACATCGAGGCCGACTCCTTGTTCTAGTTGTTGTAGTTGTTCATTCAGCACCACGTCACAGACGTCGTAGCCGGGGAAAGAATCGATTGAGCTGGCAAGGAACTCTGAGCCGTCGAAGCTGCCGCCCATCGGTGAAAAAGGGTTCAGCGTCAGGCCCAGGATGCGAATGCTGCGGTAGCCATAAAGGCTGCCGCCTTGTTTGCAAAAGGCCTGCACATCGAGCGCATCGACAAAGAGCTTGGTGCCGTCGGCCACGACGATGTTCAGGCCCGGCTTCATAGCCCCCAGGCTGGACATCGCGCGCCAGAGCTGGCGGCCCACCGCACCGCTGACGGCAATGGTCCCCACGTCTTGCTCGGCAAAACCCATCAACACGGAGGCCGCATTCAGGCTGGCAATCTCGGCCTGGAACAGCGGCGAGCCGTCGCGCGCCCAGATCGCCACGCCGCCCTTGTCAAACAAGTCCTGCACCCGCGCTCCCAGTTCGGCCGGCACGCGCGCAATGCCCAGAATCGCCAGGCGGTCGCGGGTCTTGCGGATCACGTCTTGAATGCCGCCGCCAATCGCAGCTCCTGTGGCCAGAATCACGCCGTCGGCAATTGCCGGCGAGGCATGGTGACTGCGGCCCAAGGCGCCGTCCAGCACCACCAACTCGCAGCCGGCCTGGCGCAGACGTTGAATGACCTTCAGTTGATCGCTGCTGCGCGAGGCGCCGGCGATCTCCATCTCGCCGTATTCCAGCGCCTTGATGATGACGATCTCGCCCATCGGCGAATCGATGCCGGTTTGGCCCAACAGCTTGAAGCGCAGTTTGGAACGCACCAAGGTGTCGCGCGCGGTCGCGACCAGGCTGCCGGGCCAAATCAGCACTGGGGGTTTGGGGAACAAAAAGACCTGATCGCGGTCCTCGCCGTCGCGCCCGATCGAGGTCACGCCGACCGCCACCTGCGCGGCATGGGCCTGCGCCAAGACATGGTTCAGTGCCACCGTCTTGCCGGTGTTCTTGGCCATGCCCATCACGGCCAGCGTCGCTATGCCGCTTTGCCGGATGCGACTCCAGAGCGGCGATGAGGCTCCGAAACTAGACATATTGCTCATCGAACAGTTGGCGCAGCTTGGGGCTCTCGCGCAGCAGCGCCAAGGCGAACTTGGCATGGTCGCGCGCGTAGCCATTGCCGACGATCATCTCGATGTCCTTGCCCACACCCTCGGCGCCCAGGGCGGCGGCGGTGAAGCTGGTGGCCATCGAGAAGAAGTAGATCTTGCCGCCATCGCGTGTGGCCAGGATGCTGGCCATCTCGGTGTTCTGGATATTGACGCAGTTGATCACCACATCGGCCATCCGCCCGCCGGTCACGGCGCTAACGGCTTCCATCAGCGCCACCGCATCGGTCGCGTCGACTTGAAGGGCATGGTCAACCCAGCCCAGCTCGCGCATCCGTTCGCAGTCTTTGGCGAACGGCGAGACGCCGATCACCAGCCCGGCCGGGCCGACGCGCTTCTTGGCCTCGTACACGCACAGCGTGCCCGACTTGCCACCGCCGCCGATCACGACCACGGTGTGGCCGGCCTGCACCAGCCGCGCGGTTTGGGCCGGCGCACCGGCCACGTCCAGGATCGCCAGCGCGACGTTCTCGGGAATGTCGGCCGGCAGCTTGGCGAACAGGCCGGTTTCGAACAAGACGGCACGGCCTTCGATCTCGATCTGGTCCTTGTCCAGATGAATCTTCTTGACCGCATCGATGCGCAGCGGCGTCAGCGACAGCGACACCAGCGTGGCGATTTTGTCGCCAACCTCAAGGTCGATCTTGCCCGCCAGTTTGGCGCCTATTTGCAGCACCGTGCCTATCAACATACCGCCCGAACCGGTCACAGGGTTGTGCATCTTGCCGCGCTCGGTGACCGTGCGGCGCACGATCGCCTCGACGCGGGCCACATCACCCGCAGCCTCTTTTTTGATCTGCGTGAAACTGGCCGAATCGATGTTCAGCGCCGACACGTCGATGAGGATTTCGTTGTCGAAAATCTCCATCGTGTTGTCGATCTTCCAGGCGGGCTGCGGCAGCACGCCCTTGGGTTCGATGACGCGGTGGATGCCGTAAGGCGAAGCAGTCGTCAGAGTCATATGTGTCGCCAACGCTGAATCAGTTGCTGCGAGTAGGCAGACTGTAGTTCTGTCCCAGCCCCGGCATCTCGACCGTCTTGCCGGCGTAGTTGCGGCACTTGATCGTCGTGCCCGTGCCGTCATCCAGCACTTCTTCTTTGACATAGCTCGGGATGATGGGCAGCTTGCCCAGGCCGCCCAGGCCGTCGACGATGAAGGTCGGCACCGCGGGGCCGCTGATCCAGCCACGCAGGCCTTCGTACAGCTCGATCATGCGGTGATGCGGCACGATGAAATGGTGGGCACCCTCGACCATATCGGTCGAGTAGACGTAATAAGGCCTAACGCCCATCTCGATCGACTGCATGAACAGCTCACGCATCACTTCGACGTCATCATTGACACCCTTCAGGCAGACCGTTTGCAGGCCCATCATGATGCCGGCTTTTTGGATCATCTTGACCCGCTCGCGCAGCAGCGGAGTGATTTCCTTGGGGTGGTTGATGTGGATATTGACCATCTGCACCCGGTGCTTTTCCAGCACCGCGCAAAGCTCGGGCGTGATGCGGGTGGGCAGCTGCACCACCATGCGCGAGCCCATGCGCAGGAAGCGCACATGCGGGGCGCGGCGGCGCAGCTCGCCGAGGATGTAGTCCAGGCGCTCGTCGGTGAAGGTCAGCGGGTCGCCGCCGGACAGCAGCACGTCCTGGATCAGCGGGTTGCCGGCGATGTAGTCGATCGAGGCCTCGATCTCGTCCTTGTGCACCGAGCCGGCCGGCTGCGAGACCATGCGCTTGCGGGTGCAAAAGCGGCACAGCGTCGCGCAGGTATTGGAGACCAGGAAGAGCACGCGGCGCGGGTAGCGGTGCACGATGCTGGTGCCGGGAATGGTGTCGCCTTCTTCGCCCAGCTGATCCAGCATGGTGGCGAAGCCGGGTACGGTTTGCTCGTGATGGCTAGGCAGGTATTGCAGACGGATCGGGCAGGCCGGATCGCTCTTGTCCATCAGCTGCGCCATATAAGGCGTCAAGGCCACGGCGAACTTGCTGTAAACAGTCTCATCGACGTTCTCGACGCCGTCCAGCACGCCGTTCAGCTCGGAGTGATGGGTGTAGCGACGGGCGAACTGCTTTTGCCAGGACTCGGCACGCGGGTCGTAGGCGTCCAGCTCAGGGCGAGTCAGTAGCTTGCCGCTGGCGCTAGCGCTTAGGGTCGCGGTGGAAGGGGCTTTGATTTCTACGACTTTTTGCAACATGTGATGTCTCCTGGTGGTCCCCTGATTGCCCATGCGCGGCCTGAGGGTATTGCAGGAATTCTAGAAATCAGTTCGGCCGATTCCTACGCGCATAAAGGCGTTATCGCTCCGATTTTGTCGGTCATAATGACTGACATAAATGCAAAGTGAATGGTGGTCCGCAAGTGGCAACAGGAAATCCGGGAGAACCCGTAGCGGGTCTGGACGGGCTGGACAGGCAGCTTTTGGAGTTGTTGCGCGTCAATGCGCGGCTACCGGTCGTCAAATTGGCCAAGGCCTTGGGCTGCGCGCGCAGCACGGTGCAGTTGCGGCTGAAGGCTTTGGAGGATGGCGGGCACATTACCGGCTACACCATCAGCGTCGCCCAAAGCCGGGCGCGGCCGGGCATCAGGGCGATGGTCTTGATCACGGTCGATTCCAAGCTGGAGCCCGAGGTGGCGCGCGAGCTGACGCGCCGGCATGAGATTCACAAGCTCTATGCGGTCAGTGGGCGTTTTGATTTGTGCGCGATGCTGACGACGGAGTCGACCGAGGAGCTGGATACGCTCTTGGACCGGATTCGGGCGATCAAGGGCGTAGTCGATACGGTGTCGACGATATTGCTGAGCAATAAGTTGGATAGGCCGGAGTAGGGGGGGCGACAGCCGCAGGTCTTGACGGGGCGTCTTGCAACTAGCAAGCGCCCCACCAAGCAAGCCAACTCCGAGTTAGTCGGTCAGATCCGCCGAGAACCAGTTGAGTTTGGAGCCCAGGTCGATGGCCCGAATACGCAGCACATGGCGGCCAGCCTCCAGTCGAATCGGGCCAGCCCCGGCCACGGTCTGCCAGTTCTTGAAACCACCCGTTGCGGGCACGGCCTGCTCCAGCACGGGCTGCCCATCCACGCTCAAGGCCAGACCCTTGCTGCCGGGCAGGCTGGCGACGCGGAAAACGACGCGATAGTTGCCAGCACGCTGGACCTCAATGCTGTATTCGGTCCAACTGTCCTTGGCCATACCGGGTGCTCCACCAGTCAAGTTCAAGCCAGCTTGGCCGCCTGCGTCGTCCATATCCTCTTGCGGCGCGACCTTGCCGATGGAGGCCTTGTCCATCCGGTTGAAGTCCTCCGCCTGAATCCGGCCTGGCAGCGCATGCACCTGGTCGGCCGTCAACACCGGCGCACTGAACTCACTGAAACGATCGCGGTTGACGGCCACTACCGCATAGCTGTGCTTGCGCGCCTGGGAGGCCTCATCCACATAGCGCTGCGCCTTGACGGCTGAGGCAATCCGCACAAAATCGCCGCCGACGCTGTCACTGCGGTAGACGTGATAGCCGAGCACCTTGGGATCGGGGCTGGCAGCCCAAGTCAGCTGAACGTTTCCTTTGTCTCCACTCTGCGTCAGCTGCAAGCCCAGCGGCGGCTGCGGAAAGGGCTGCAGGCTTGCGCGGCGGGCCCGTTCCACGGCTTGAGCCTGCGCTAGCGCTTTCTCGAATGCCAGGGCGGTCGGTGCCGAGAGCTTGTCGGCGGGCTTGTCCAGACT
Organism: Roseateles albus; assembly: GCF_028595345.1. NCBI lineage: Bacteria > Pseudomonadati > Pseudomonadota > Betaproteobacteria > Burkholderiales > Sphaerotilaceae > Roseateles > Roseateles albus. The sequence goes on from NZ_JAQQXT010000004.1 coordinate 305,051, forward strand.
CTGGGCCAGACGGAAGCCTTCAATCACCCCCACCCAATCGAGCGGCATCGCGCCGCGCTGGGTGGCTGTGTTGCCGCGCCAATGCCAGGCGCCGCCGCGCCCGACGCGTTGCTTGCAGTCGCCGTCCAGCCGTGGGCTGCCGTCTGCTGGTGCACCCTCGTAGTTTTCGCTCCAGCAATCTTGCAAATACTCGGACACATTCCCGATCAGGTCGTGCAGCCCCAGCGGGTTGGGCTTGTACATGCCGACGATGCTGGCAAAACCTGCGCCGTCATCGCAGGGCGAAATGCCCCCCATAAAGCCCGTGTAGCTGGCGCCAAAGCGTTCTAGGCCGGCATGCTCGGCCGATTGGTCGGACACATTGGCGAACTCGCAGATGTGCTTCTGGTCGACGTCGTCACCGAAGGGGAAGCCGGCCTTGCCTTTGCCCGCGCTGGCCGCGTACTCCCACTCGGCCTCGCTGGCCAGGCGGTAGCTCTTGCCGGTTTGCTCCGCCAGCCATTTGGCATAGGCGTCGGCGCCGGCCCAGCCTATGCAAACCGCCGGTTGGAACTCGCTATTGGTTAGCTCGTTCTTGTCCCAGGAACCGGGTGTGGGCCCTTGGCCGAACCAGCCCTGATTCGGCTGATGTATGCATTGGTCGGGCGCCTTGTAGCCGGTCGCTTCAATGAAGCGGCGGAATTCGGCCACGGTGACTTCGTACTTGGCCACCTTGAAGGCTTTGATCTTGACCTTGTGGATGGGCAGGGCGCTGGCGTCTTGCACGGTCTCGCCCATATAGGGTTTGCCGCCGCCCATTTGGAATTCGCCGCCGGGGACGGTCACCATCGGCGGCTCGATGTAGGCAGCCGGTGCAGGAGTAGCTGCAGCAAAGGCTTGTTGGATGCTCAGGCCAAGGAGCGATAGGGCCAGGATGTGGGGTGTGTTCATGCCCTCATTCTGCGAATTCGTCGGCCGGCCCGCTGGGCCAAGCGACGAAAGCGCCTCCAATGCGGATGAACTCGTTTGGGCTGCGACGAGTTCGGCGCGATGCTGACGCATGCGCAAGCTCTACAGCCGCCACAAGTCCCCATAGCGCGGCGGTTTGGGCCAAATTGCAGCAGTCGGCAAGACCTGACCCTGCTCGGCCCGCCAACGCCGCGCCAGCATCCAACCGCCGTGGCTGATCACCAAACAAGCACCAGCTTGCGGCTGCCAGTTACCGGCGCGCACCAGCAGCTCGGCGAGCGTCTCGCCGTCGCCCGGCGCGTAGGCCACAAAGTCGGCAACCCAGGCATCGACCTCGGCGCGCGCGATCTGCTCCCAGGCGCGGCCATCCCAAGCGCCGAAGTCCAGCTCCAGCAAGGCCGAGTCTTGCTGATGGCGCCAGCCCCAGGCCTTCAGCCAGGCGCCGACTTCGGCACAGCGGCGTAGCGGCGAGCTATAGATGATTTTGGGCAGGCGTTCACGCTGCGCCAGCTTTTGAATTCGCCTGGCCAGGCGTTTGCTGCGCCGCCAATGCACCGGTAAGTCGGTGCCGGCGCCTATGCAGCGGCCGGTCGCTCCGTCGGGCCGTGCATGACGCCACACCCACAGGCCTTCAGAAGACATTCAACAGGGCCAAAAAGCTCAACAAGACGCCCAGCTCTACCACTTGCTGGGTGGCGCCGAGGTTGTCGCCGGTGTAGCCGCCCAAGCGGCGATCCAGCCAGCCCTGCATATAAAGCGTTAGGCCGGCGGCGCTCAAAAGGGCGAACATCAGGCTTGGCAACAGCTGCGGCATCAAAACCAGCAGGCCCAGGCCAGCGGCCATGACCCAGGCAAACGCGATGCTCAGCGTCAGGCCATTGGCTTGCGTGGCCAGCGGTTTCGCTTTTGCGTGCTCGGCGTCGCCGGCATAGCTGAGGCTGTGCATCAGCCAGACCGGTGCGGCGCGCGAGGTGCCATGCGCCCAAATCGTCAGCAAGGCAGCCAACTCCGGGCTGGCTTCAATAAGTGCCAATAGCGCCGCGGCCTTCAGCCCCAGCATCAAGATCAGGCCCAGTGAGCCATAGCTGCCGATGCGCGAGTCCTTCATGATGGTCAGCGCGCGCTCGCGGCTGACGCTGCCGCCCAGACCGTCGCAGGTGTCGGCCCAACCATCTTCGTGGAAGCCGCCGGTCATCCAGACGCTGGCCGCCATGCTCAGGCCCACGGCGACGGCGGGCGGCCACACCCACAAGGCCAGCCAGAGCACCAGGCCGGCGAAGGTGCCTATGAACAAACCTACGGCGGGGAAGTAGCGCGCGCATTGCTGCAACCAGATCGGCTCAAATCCCACCCAGGCCGGCGTTGGGCAACGGCTGAAGAATTGCAGGGCGATGAAGAAGAGACGCAGTTCGTGCAGCAAATAAGTCATGGAAGAAGGGGCGACCCCAAGTCAGGGTGGGTGCTCAGGCAGGCCCGCACTCTACCTCGACCCATGACGTTGTGCGCTCAAGCGTCCGGGTAGCGCCTGTAGATCTCGTGCACGGCATCCAAGTTGTCAAACAGTTGCTGCACCAGGCCCGGGTCGAATTGCTTGCCGGATTGCTCGGTGATATAGCCCAAAGCGGCATCGAATTCCCAGGCCTCTTTGTAGCAACGCCCACTGACCAAGGCATCAAGCACATCGGCCAGCGCCACGATGCGCCCGGCGATATTGATCTGGTCGCCGATCAGGCCGCGCGGGTAGCCGGCTCCGTCCCAGCGTTCATGGTGCTCATGCGCAATGATGGCGCCGAGTTGCAGGATGCGTTTATCGGACTTGCTGAGTAGCTCGAAGCCGATGCGGGCGTGGGTTTGCATGACTTCCCATTCCTCGGCGTCGAGCTTGCCTGGCTTGTTCAAGACTCGGTCCGGAATGCCGATTTTGCCCACGTCATGCAGCGGAGCGGCTTGCCGCATGAATTCGACGTCACTGGCCCGCATGCCCGAGGTCTCGGCCAGCAAGGCGGAGAGTTCACCGACCCGTCGCACATGGGCGCCGGTTTCCTTGGAGCGGCGCTCTACCGCTTCGCCGAGTATGAAAACGGTCGAGCGCTGGGTTTCTTGGATTTCCTCGCGCAGCAACAGCGACTCATAGGTGATGGCGACATTGGCGCAAAAGATTTCGAGCAGTTCGCGTGCTTGCGCGTCGACCGGGTCTGAGAACTGCATATAGAGCAGGGTCTCGTTGTCGGTGCTGCTGCGGTAGTAACCGATGAAATGGTGAGCGTCAAAGTAGCCGGTCTGGTCGATCAGCGCGCGATCCAAGGCGGTTTTGACTTCGGGCGGCAGATTGCAGATTTCGTCATCGACCAGCAGGCGCGAATAGTCAGCGGTGGCGGCCAGTACCTTCAGATGACCTTCGCAGTTACTGGCCGCATAGGCCGAAACCCGGCTGGCACACAGTGCCCGCGCATCCATGCCCAGCAGATGAGTCACTTGCTCCAGCACGGCCGAGGCAAAGCGGCGCAGGTTTTGCGAGTCATAGACGCGCGTAATCGCGTCGATCGAGCGGCGCAGCGCCTGGCGCGACTGCTCGATGATCATGATGTCGCGGTAGCTGCGCAGAGCCGCGTAAAACACCGTGATCAGCTTGCGCTTGGTCAGTTCGGTTTTTTCTTTGTAGTCGTTGATGTCATAGGTCTTGATGACATGCTCTTCCGGCGCCTGGCCCGGTTGCCCGGTGCGCAGCACGATGCGCACATGGTTGTTCTTCAACTCATCGCGGATGTAGCGGGCCACGTCCAGGCCGGCATGTTCGGACTCCATCACCACGTCGAGCAGGATCAAAGCCACATCGTTGCGTGATTTCAGCAACTCGCGCGCTTCGATGCCGCTGTAGGCATCGAGGAACTGCAGACGCCGACCCGAAAACTCAAAGTCCGCCATCACCAACTGCGTCACCTGATGCACGGCGACGTCGTCGTCCACAATCATCACCACCCAGGGCTCAAGCGGCTTCGGCGCCGCCTCGTCGCTGTCCGGCGCCGGCAATTCGTCTGCAAAAACCAAGTCTGTCATGGGACGCCTTTTGTTTGAGCGGGGCGGAGCTGCTTGCAGGCAGCAGCTCCGAAGCTAGGGATTGTGCGAAAGCTATTGCGCTGATTATGGCCATGCTTTGGCCGAAGTAAACAGGGATATGGCAGGAATCCCGTGCAGATTCAGCGGCAAATCAAGCTTGCTGACTGACCCCCGCCGACTCGAAGCTGGCCATCTCGCTCAGAATCAGGCAAGCCGAGCTCAGCAGCGGCCAAGCCAGGGCCGCTCCCGAGCCTTCGCCCAGGCGCAGGCCCAAATCCAGCAGCGGCTCAGCGCCCAGCGCCTCCAGCATCAAGCGGTGCCCCGATTCTTCCGAGCGGTGTGCAAACACGCAACGCTCCAGCACGGCCGGCTGCAAAGCGGCCGCCACCAGCACGGCCGCGCTGGCGATGAAGCCGTCCACCACGATCACGCGCCGCTCCAGTGCGGCTTGCAGCACCGCGCCCACCATCATGGCGATCTCAAAGCCGCCAAAAGCCGCCAGGGCTTGCAGCGGCTCGGTGGCTTGCGCGTGGCGCTGCAGCACGGCGCCCAGCGTGTCCAGCTTGCGCTGCAGACCGGCGTCGTCCAGGCCGGTGCCGCGGCCGGTGCAGCGCTCGACGGCCAAGTTTTGCAAACGCGCCAGCAGCAGCGCAGCGCTGGAGGTGTTGCCAATGCCCATCTCCCCCAGCAGCAAGGCATTGCCGGGCTGCCTGGCCAGCAAGGTCTTGCCGGCTGCGATGGCCGTGGCGCATTGATCCGTCGTCATCGCCGGCTGCTCCGCGCTGTCCGCCGTGCCGGCGGCAATCTTGGCGATGAGCAGGCCGGCGCGCGGCGCGAAGTCATGCGCGACGCCGGCATCCACCACCGTCAGCTTCAGACCATGCTGGCGCGCCAGCACGCTGACCGCCGCCCCGCCGGCCAGAAAGTTCTCCACCATCTGCCAAGTCACATCGCTGGGGTAGGCCGACACACCGCGCCGCGCCAAGCCATGGTCGCCGGCAAACACCATTAACTGCGGCTCGCGCAAGGCGGGCGTCTCGCTGCCCAGGATCAGGCCGATGCGCAGCATCAGGCGCTCCAAGTGACCGAGGGCGCCCAGCGGCTTGGTCTTGCCGTCGATACGGCGCTGCAGGGCAGCACTCAGAGCGGGGTTTTGCAGCGAGGGGATTTGGGGGATCAGGTTTTGCATATAGGGATAGAACTGTCTGAGACAAAAGCTTGGATGGCGGCCAGCACTTGGACGGCCCCGCGTTCGATGGCCATAGGGCCGGGGGCCAGGATGTCGGCCGATTTGATTTCAAGCAGGCGCGCGCCCAGTTCGGCAAAGCCCGGGCGAGCCAGAACCTTGTCCGGCACAAAGCGTTTGCCGCACCAGCTGCCGAGAATCAGCTCCGGTCTGCGGGCGAGGATGTCCTCGGCGCTCACGATGCGGTCGCGCGCCAAGCCGGCACGCGCCTTGTCGGCAAAGATGTCTATGCCGCCGGCCAATTCGATGATTTCACTGACCCAGCCGATGCCGCAGATGATGGGATCGTCCCACTCCTCGAACAGCACGCGCGGTCGGCGCGGCAGCAGCGCGGCTGCGGCGGCAATGCCGTCCTGGCAGGCTTGCAATTGTTCACACAAGGCTTTGGCTGCGACCTCTTTTTCGACCAAGTCGCCCAGCCGCAGCACCATGGCGTGGATTCCTGCCAGGTCGCGGTGGTTGAACCACAAGGTGGCCAGGCCGGCTCGCTCGCACTCGTCCAGCAGCGGCCGCTGCAGGTCAGAAAATCCGATCACCAGATCCGGCTGCACCGCCAGGATCTTGTCCAATTTCATGCTGGTGAAGCCGCTGATCTTGGGCTTTTCCTGGCGCGCCTCGGGCGGGTAGACGGTGTAGCCGGAGATGCCGGCGATATGGTGTTGCGCGCCCAGTCGGTAAAGCGTGTCGACCGCCTCGGTGGACAGACAGGCAATGCGGCGAGGCACGCTCATGGCTGGGCCTCTTGCTTGAGCAATCCCATCAGCACGCCGGGCTGAAAATGCTGTTCGATGAAGTCGGCCAGGCCGTCGAAGACCGCGTCCAGCCCCGGCTGCTCGGCGCCGAACAAGGCACGCATGACCGCGTCTTGCTCGAACAGGCCGTGGGCGTAACAGCCCAGCACCGAGCCTTGGCTCCAGCCTATCGCGTCACCGAGCTCATTGCGCACGGCGACCACCGCGGCGGCCATGGCCGGATGCTGCGCGGTGCGGCCGTGATGAATCTCATAACCCGCAGCCTCGACGCCCGCGAGCGCGCCCCAGGGCTCGGCGAGCGCGCCGAAACGCAGCGCGCAAGGCTTGAGGAGTTTGTCCCGCTCAAACTGCGTGACCAGTGGCAGCAGACCCAGGCCGGGCGCATTGCCGTCGAGCTGATAGGGGTCGAGCAGACTTTCACCGAGCATTTGCAGGCCGCCGCAGATGCCCAGCAGCGCCTTGCCGGCCGCCGCATGTTGGGCAATGGGCAGATCGAGCTTTTGCGAGCGCAGCCAAGCGAGGTCGGCCGCCACCGCCTTGGAGCCCGGCAGGATGATCCAGTCGGCGCCTTCTAGCTGCGCCGGCGTGCGCGCCCAACTCAGGCGCACATTCGGCAGCGAGCGCAGGGGCTGGAATTCGTCCAGATTGGACATGCGCGGGTAGGCGACGATGGCGATCTTCAGCCCGCTGCCGGTCGGTGTGTCGTCAAAAACTCCGTCCTCTTCGGGCAGGCCGTGGCCGCGCCACATCGGCAGCACGGCGACGGTGGGCACGCCGGTCAGCGCCTGCAACTGCTCGGGTCCTGGCGCCAGCAGCGACGCGTCGCCTCGGAAGCGATTCAGCACATAACCCTTGATCAAAGCGCGCTCATGCGGGGGCAGCAGCTGATGCGTGCCATAGAGATGGGCAAAGGCACCGCCGCGGTCGATATCGGTGACCAACAAGCAGGCGGCTCGGGCCTCCAGCGCGCAGCGCATATTGACGTAATCGCTGCTGTGCAGATTGATCTCGGCCGGTGAGCCTGCACCCTCAATGACGACCACATCGTTCTCGGCCAGCAATTCATGCAGGGGCGGCCGCGCACGCAGCCAGAGCAACTCGCTGCGCTGGCGCCAGGGCATATCGGTCAGGGCGCTGTCCACCTCGCCTAGCACGATCACCTGCGAGGCAGTGTCTTTTTCGGGCTTGAGCAAGACCGGGTTCATGCGCACCTCGGGTGTGCGGCGCGCGGCCAGCGCTTGAAAGTACTGCGCCGAGCCGATCTCGCCCATACGTCCGTACAAGCCGGCGCCGAGCGCCGGGCCGCTCCCAAGCGAGGCCGCGCCCCCTCGGGGGGCCGCCTGCGTACCCGCAGGCCAGGGGCTCATCACGACGCGGGCGTTATTGCTCATGTTCTGCGCTTTGTAGGGCGCGACTTTGAGGCCTTGGCGGGCGTAGTAGCGGCACAGCGCGGTGGCCAGCCAGCTTTTGCCCGCGCCGCTGGTCGTGCCCAGCACCATCACTGCCTTGGCTGTCATGTTTGCAATTCCTTCAGCGCATATTGCAGCGCATGTTGTGCCTCGGGCATTTGAGTCGACAGGCGCACCCAGCCGGGCAGGCCAAAAGATGTCGCATCGCGCAGCTTGATGCCGCGCTCGCGCAGCGGGCCCAGCAAGCCCGCTTGGCCCGGCTTGGCCAGCCAGAAGTTGGTGCATGTGGGTCGCTGCTGCCAACCCAATGCGGCCAGCATCTCCCGCTGATCAGCACGCCAGGTGAGCAACTGCGCCTTGGCCTGGCGCAGATGGCTGAGCGTCGCGTCGCTATGCCAATGCATCAGCAGACTGAGCCCCTCGCTGGACAAGACCCAGCTGGCTGCGAGGCCTGCCACTTCAGGACTCAAGCGCCCCGAGGCCGGCGCCAGCAGATAGGCCGCCCTCACGCCGGTCAGGGCCAGCGCCTTGTTGGGGCAGACCAGGCGCCAAGCTTGTTCCGCCATGGCTTGAGGCAGGCAGTTGGTGCCGTCCAGGCGCAGGGGCTTATAAGCGCAGTCGATCGCCAGCAGCGCGCCGCTGCGCTGCAAGGCTGCGTCCAGGGCGAGCCAGTCGGCGGCCTTGAGGCTATCTCCCGTCGGGTTGCAGGGCTCGCACACCCACACCAAGGCGGGCGTTCGCAGAGCCTGGCTCAGCTTTTGCACGTCGGCATAACGATGCACCTGCAGGCCCAGGGCGCTTGCCGCCGCCGCATAGTCGCCAAAACCGGGCTGCGGTACCCAGACCTCGCTCAGACCGCTGAGCCGCGCGGCCAAGCTCAGACGCCGTATCGCTTCGGCGCCGCCCGAGGCCGGCAAGACGCGGTGAGTGCCCACCTCCTCGGCCGCAGCGAGATGCGCGCGCAGTGCCGCGTAGCTGGGGTCGGGGTAGCGGCTGCGGTCGGCCGTCAAGACCGCCTGCAGCAAGAGCGGCGGCGCGCCCAGCGGGCCGGCGTTGCTGGAGAAATCAAAGGCAGCAGCGGGGCCGCTGTCGCTGCCGCCATGCTCTGTATTCACAGGCCACCTCTCAATGCAGCAGCGCCCAGCATCAGCATCAGTGCAGACGCCAGCATCGCTTTGAGCGCCAGGGCTTGCGCGCGGGCGATGTCGCCGCTGGCCGCTTCGGCGCCGGCCTCGTTCAAGACATAGACGCCCGGCTTGGCCAGGCGCAGCTGCAAGCGCAGCGCCATCGCGGCCATCGGCCAGCCGCTATTGGGCGACGGCGTCTTGCGTGCTTGCCGCCACAACGCTCCCATAAGCGGAGGGCGCAGCCCCAGTAGAGCCAAGCCGGTGATGCGGGCCGGCAGCCAGGACAGCACATCGTCGGCACGGGCGGCCCATTTGCCGGCCCATTCCCACTCGCCCCGATAGCCCCACATCGCATCCGCCGTGTTGGCAAAGCGGTAAATCGCAGCCCCCGGCAGGCCGGCCAGCATGAACCAGAACAGCGGCGCGACGACCGAGTCGTTGAGGTTCTCGGCCAGGGTTTCGATCGCGGCCTCGCGCACCTGTGAGGCATTCAAGTTGCCGGTATCCCGGCTGACCAGACGCGCCAAGCGAGCCCGACCGGCCGGCAGTGATTCGGCCAACGCCCGCTCCACCGCGCCGACCTCGTCGCTGAGCATTCGCCAGGCCAGCATGGGCTTCAAGAGCAGGCCCAAGAGCAGCGCGCAGCCCAGCAAACCCACCCAGCCCTCCCAGGGCTTGAAGGCATAGATCAGCGAGGTCTCCAGCAGCGCAGCGAGCACGCCGATATTGAGCGCGCCGACCCACCAGATCACAGCGCCAGCCGTCAAGGCGGCGCTGGGTGCCAGCGTCAGCAGGCGCCTGGAGAAGAGGCCCAAGAAGCGACCAAAGGCCACCACTGGATGCCAGCGCGCCGGCGGCTCGCCCCAGGCGCGGTCAACGCATAGCGCGACCAGCATGGCAAGCGGCAATCGCCAGGGCATCAGATCCATTCTTCAATCCTCGATGCCGCGCTGCGCCGGCACACCGGCCTTGAAATGATGTTTGACCAAACTCATCTCGGTGACGGTATCGGCCAGCGCAATCAGCTCATCCGGCGCGTTACGTCCGGTCAAGACCACATGCACATGGGCGGGGCGCTCGCGCAGCGCCTGCAAGACCGGCTCCAGCGGCAGCCAGCCATAGCGCAGCGGATACATGATCTCGTCCAGCACGACCAGGAAATGTTCGCCGGCGCGAATCGTCGCCTCGGCGCGCGCCCAGCCATCACGCGCCAATTGCCCGGAGTGCTCCAGGTCCTTGCTCTTCCACGAGAAGCCGTCGCCCAGACCTTCGATCGGCACACCAAGCTGCTCGAACATGCGGTGCTCGCCGAAGCGGGCGCTGGGCACCTTCATAAATTGATAGATCTTGACCGCCTTGCCGCGCCCATGGGCGCGCAGCGCCAGGCCAAAGGCGGCCGTGCTCTTGCCCTTGCCGTCGCCGGTGTGGACGAAGATCAGGCCGCGGCGTTCGGCGGTCGGGATGACGCGTTCGCGATCGACGGGGGGGGCAATGATTTCCATGGATTTGTAGCGCCGGTTCAGCCGGCAAACTGGGTGCTGAAGAAAGCGGCAACGGCCGCCGGGTTGGAGGGGAAGTAATGGTGGATATAGCTGGCGCGCAAGCTGCCCTGTTGGTAGAGCGCCTCAGCGGCCCTGCCTGCATTGGGATTGCTGGCGATGGCGATAGGCGGCAGCGGCGTGACCAGGCTGGAGTAGTGAAAGGTATGGCCACGCAATTCACCCTCGGGCCAGCCAATGCTTTGCAGCCCTAGGGCCGAGAGCTTTTTGTTCATCAAGGCTTGACCCGGCAAGATACCGGCCATGGGGTGGACTTGGCCATCGCCGTCGGTCAAAGAAATGCCCAGGCAAAGCATGCCGCCGCATTCGGCCAGCAGCGGTTTGCCGGCCTCGCAATGTGCGCGCAAATCGGCAAACAGGCTCGGGTGCTCGCGCAGCGTTTGGGCATGCAGCTCCGGATAGCCCCCCGGCAGCCAGAGCGCGTCGCAGTCGGGCAAGTCCTCACCCTTGAGCGGCGAGAAGCTCAGCAGCTCGGCGCCGAGCTTGCGCAGGCAATCCAGATTGGCCGGGTAGATGAAACTGAAGGCCGCGTCCTGGGCGACCGCAATGCGGCGGCCTTGTAAAAGCGGCGGGGTGGCGGTCGTCTCCGCGGGCTCAAAACGCAGCGAGGCAAACTCGAAGCCGGGTTTGACCGCCGCGCCCCAGGCATCGGCCCAGCCGTCCAAGAGTTCGTCCAGCCCCGGCAGCTCGATCGCCTGCACCAGGCCCAGATGGCGTTCGGGCAAGGTCAAAGCGGCATTGCGGGGCAGGGCGGCGATCAGGGGCAAATTGGCGGGCAGGCCCTCACCGACCATCACGCCATGGCCGGCGCTGCCGACCCGGTTGGCGACCACGCCGCATAGCTTGATATCGCTGCGGTACTGCTGCAGCCCCAGGGCCAAGGCGCCGAAGGTCTGCGCCATCGCCGACGCGTCGATCACGGCCAGCACCGGCAAGCCAAAGGCAGCCGCCAGATCGGCGCTGCTGGGCGCGCCGTCGAATAAGCCCATCACGCCTTCGACCAAAATCAGATCCGCCTCAAGAGCCGCCTCGGCCAGCAAGGCGCGGCAATGTTCCAGCCCGCCCATGAAGAGATCGAGTTGGTAGACGGCATGGCCGCTGGCGCGCTGCAGAATCATGGGGTCGAGATAGTCGGGCCCGGTCTTGAAGACGCGCACCTTCAGGCCCTGGCGAGCATGCCAGCGAGCGATGGCCGCTGTGATGCTGGTCTTGCCCGAGCCCGAAGAAGGCGCGCTGATCAGCAGCGCTTTGCAGGTTGTCATCGTCGTCATTCGCTTGCCCGCTTCAGCGGCAAGACATTGGTATTGGCATTGATGAATGCTTTGGGCTCCGAGCGGGCCGGCGCCAGCGCAGCGGGCAGGGCCAGCCACTGCCCCTGAACCTCGATCAAATGCAGGCGATCGTCGAACACCGCCTGCAGCGCTGCCCTGGTGTCGGCCCTCTGCGGCGCGCCGTGGCTGCTGACGCGGCCGGCCTGCATCACCACCAGGCTGTCGGCCTGCAAGGCCATATTGAGCTCATGCAGCACGCTGACCACGGCAACACCCGAGGCGACAAGTTCGCGCACCAGGCCTAGCCAGTCGGCTTGATGGGGCGGGTCAAGATGGGCCAGCGGCTCGTCCATCAAGAGCACCTTGGCTTGCACGGCGAGTGCGCGCGCCAGCAGAACGCGTTGGCGCTCGCCGCCCGACAAGCGGCCCAGCGGGCGTTCCCGCCAGTCCCAGCTCTGGGTCTGCTGCATCGCCTGCACCACGGCCGCATGGTCGGCGCTGCTGGGTGGCGCCAGCCAGGCCTGATGCGGCAGGCGGCCCAACATCACCACTTCATAGGCGCTCAGCACATCGGAGCTGGCTTCGTTCTGGCCCAGCCAAGCCAGTTGACGCGCCCGTTCACGGGCCGCCACTGTGTTCCAGTCCTGCCCAAACAGCTGCACGCGGCCGCGCATCGGCAGCAGGCCCGCCAGGGCACGCAAGAGCGTGGACTTGCCGGCGCCGTTGGGGCCAACGATGGCAGTCCAGGCGCCTGCTTTGAGCTGCAGGCCGATCTCGCCCAGCACGGGCTGACCCTGCAAATGCACGGACTCGATCAGCGCGCTGAGCGCATTCGTTCCGGCTGAGTCTTGGGCTGAAGCTGACTTCATGTGCGAGTCTCCAACATCGGTTTGCGGTGCATCAACCAGAGCAAATAGGCACCGCCCAAGACGGTGGTGACCACACCGACCGGCAGCTCCTGAGGAGCGACTAACCAGCGCGACAAGATGTCGGCCGCCAAGAGCAAGGCGCCGCCGGTCAGGGTCGAGAGCAAGAGCAGCCAGCTGTGTGTGCAGTGCAGGCGGCTGCGCACCAGATGTGGAGCCACCAGGCCGACAAAACCGATCAAGCCTGCTTGCGCCACCGCCGCGCCGGTGGCCAGGGCCAGCACGCCGATCAGCAGCAGCCGTATCGTTTGCAGGCGCACCCCCAGCGAAGCGGCGGTCGATTCGCCCAGCGTCATCGCATCAAGGGCGCGACTGCAGGCCATGGCCGCAAGCAGGCACAGCAGCAAGAGCGGCGCCATGATGAGCACGCTGTTCCAGCCCAAAAAGCCGGTGCTGCCCATCACGAAGGCCTGCATGGGCCGCATGATGTCCGGCGCCAACATGATCATCAAGGTGGTGGCCGAGCCCAAGACCACACCGACGATGACGCCGGCCAGCAGCAAGCGCATGGTTTGCTCCACCCCGCGCGCCAGCACCAAGGTCAAGAGCACCGCGCCGATCGCGCCAAAAAACGCCGCGCCGGTCAAGCCCATGCGCAGCCACAGCGAGGCTGCCGCCGGTGAAGTGCCGGCCAGGACCAGGAGCAGGGCCACGCCCAGGCCCGCGCCGGAGGATGCGCCGAGCAGATAGGGGTCGGCCAGAGCATTGCGGAACAGCCCTTGCGCCACCGCGCCGGCCAGGCCCAACAAGGCGCCGGCCACCCAGGCGCCGCTGGAACGAGGCAGGCGGATCTGCCAAAGGATTTGCTGCTGAATGGCGTCGCTGCTGTCCAGCCAGCTCAGGCCAAAGCCGGTGCTGCCTACGGCAACGCCGAGCAACACCAATGCGCTGCTGATCAGCGTTAGCGCCAGCAGCAGAGTCAGCGGTTTGCTTGAGCGGCTCATGCGGCTTGGCTCATGGCTTTGCCAGCGGCTTCGTCTTGGTGACGGCCAAGCCGCGCAAGCAACGTGCCATCCAGCCGGCAGCCTCGCCCATGCGGGGGCCGGGGCGGCCCATCACCTCGGACTCTTCTTTTGCGAACACGCACAGGCGCTGTTCGCGCAGCGCGCGTATGCCGGCCCAGCCTGGGCGGCTGGGCAGATTGACCGAGCTGCGCTGCGCCACCATGATGATTTGGGGATCGGCGCGAACGATGAACTCGGGGTTCAGTTTCGGAAAAGGACCCAGCTCCTTGCCGACGATGTTTTTAAGCCCTAAGCGCGCCAATGTCTCGCCGATGAAAGAGGACTCGCCGGCCGCAAAGGGCGCGCTATCGACCTCGTAGTAGACGCTCATGCCCTTGACCTCGGCCGGTACGCTGGCGGCTGCTTGGGCGATCGCCGCATCGATACTGAGCCAGACTTTTTGCGGTTCACTCACGCCCAGCATCTCACCGACCTTGCTCAGCACGCGCCTGACATCCTCTTGGCTGCGCGTTTCCAGCACCAGCACCTTCAGACCTAAGCTGCTCAGCCGGTCTTGCACCCGCGAGGAGGGCGCGACTATCACCACATCGGGGCGCAGGGCCACCACGGTCTCGATTTGGGTGTCGTCCAGGCCGCCCAGCTTGGGCAGCTTGTTGACCGATTCGGGGTAGTTGGAATAACGATCTACGCCGACCAGCCGGTCGCAGGCGCCGAGTGCACAGACCGTTTCGGTCAACGAAGGCTGCAGCGTGATGATGCGGCGCGGCGGCTCGCTCAAACGCAAGGTGTGGCCGGCGTCATCGACGATGTTGATGGGCGCGGCCACGGCATCAGTGTTGGCGCCAAACACTGCCGCAGCGAGCAGAGCGGCGGTGATGATTCTGTTCATGGTTTGCGTCCTTGCTCCACCGGCCGGGTCCAGGCCTGGCCGGCCACCATCAGGGTCAGGTCTTGACAGGCTTGCGCCACTTGCTGATTCAAGCGGCCCAGCTCGTCCACATAAAAGCGCGCCTCGCTGGACATCGGCGAGACGCCCCAGCCGACTTCGTTCGAGACAAACAGCACCGGCGAAGCGAGCTTTGGCAAGACATCCAGCAGCGCTTGCAGCTCGGCCTCCCAAGCGGCCAGATCGGGCGTGCCTGACATGGGCATCAGCCAGTTGGTCAGCCATAGGGTCAGGCAGTCGACCAGCAAGAGTCGCTGAGGTGCGGCATTAGCCTGCAATGCCGCCGCCAGCAGCAAGGGCGACTCAACGCAAGCAAAACCGGCGGGCCGATCTTGCTGGTGGCGCGCGATGCGGGCTTGCATCTCGCTGTCCAAGGCCAAGGCAGTGGCGATCACGCGGACTTCCTTGTCCGGCCCAGATGCAGCCCAAGCCAGCGCCAGCCTCTCGGCCTGGCGAGACTTGCCGCTGCGTTGGCCACCGACGATCAGGTGATGAGCTGACGCTGCCATGATCGCCTTGCCTGCTTAAAGGGACACGCCGTGGCGCAGTCCGATGAAGAACTGACGTGGCGCGCTGGCATAGCCGCCGGCTGTTTGATATGCCTTGTCGAGGGCGTTGTCCAGCTTCAGCTGCAGTTGCAGATCGCGACCCAGCTTGTATTGGGCATCCAGACCCAGCAAGGCATAACCGCCCAAACGCTTGGTGTTGGCCGCATCGTCATAGCGCATGCCGCTGGCCACAACCTGGGCGCCCAAGGTCCACAGCCCCAAGTCGGTGTCGGCACGCAAGCTGCCATGCTGCTTGCTGCGGCGGGTGAGCAGCTTGCCGTAGTTTGCGTAGCCCGGGGTGTCGGTGACGTCCTTGGGGGATTGCAGGTCCAGCGAGCCGCTCAGGCGCAGGCTGCCAACAGCGCTTGCTCCCGTCAGCGTCAGGCCTTGCAGGCGTGCTTGGTTGACGTTTTGATAGCAGCCATACTCGCTGCGGCACAGGCCCGGCGCGCCAAAAATGATCAGGTTGTCGACCAGATTGCGGTAGACGGTCAGGCCCAGCGCGTGCACGCCTTCGCTGAACTTGAGTCCGATTTCAGCGTTCTTGCCTTCTTCGGCGATCAGCTTGGGGTTGCCATAATCGCTGAAACGCTGGTACAGCGTTGGCGCGCGGAAGGCCGTGCCCAAGGAGCTCAGCACACGCCATTGTGGTGTGACTTGGTAGCCGATGGCCGCAGTGCCGGTATCGCTGCCGCCGAACTCGCTGTCCTTGTCATGGCGGCCATGCAGTTGTAGCGACAGCGGACCTGATCCCCAGATGTAGCCGGCACCAATAGCATCCTGGTGGCGTTCGGCCCTGCCCGGCGTCGGGCTGGCGGAGAGACCGCTGTTGTTGAGCCGGTCTTCCCTGCGTTCCAAGAGAGCGTTGATTTGACCATCACCGATTTTGTAGCTGCCGTTTAAGCTGTAGCTGCGCAGCTTGGTTTCGGTCAGGTAAGGGCTGGGCCGGGTTTCGTAGCGTTCCATCGATTCACCGACGCTGAAATTGCTGTTCAGCTCGGGGTTCCACTGGGCCGTCCAGCCGGCCCGCAGGGCGCGGGTATCGGAGAGGGTCTGGTCATCGGTTTTTGGCTTGGCGGTGGCGTCGTACTGCGCATCGACATGGCTGTTCAGGCCGGTCAGCTCCAGTCTATGAGCGGCGTTCAGCTGAGCGCCCAGACGCAGGCTGGCGTTGCGGTTGCGGTAGCCGTCGTCGTCGGGGGTGAACTTGGGGTCATTCAGAACGGGGCGTGCATTGAAGCCATTGCTTTGCTCTGCGGCCACCGATACGGCGTAATCCACGATGCCGCTGAGGCCGCTGATGGCCGCGTCCAGCTTGACCAGGCCGAGGTTGCCTGCGCCCAAGCCGAGGTCGACCTGTGGCCGGCTGTCGCCCTTGCGGGTGAAGATCTGCACCACGCCGCCAATTGCATCCGAGCCCCAGATGGCGCTGGCTGCGCCGCGCACGATTTCGACGCGGTCAATTTGAGCCAGCGGAATGGCAGCCCAAGATGCGCCGCTGCTGGCCTGCGAGTCGATGCGCTGGCCGTCGATGATGACGACGGTATGGCGGGTGTCGGCGCCGCGTACAAACATGCTGGTGTTGGCGCCTGCGCCGCCGTTTCGGACCATCTCGAAGCCGGGTTGGCTGCGCAAGAGATCGGCCAGGCTGCCGATGGCTTGGCGCTCGATATCGGCACGGGTCAATACGGTCACATCGGACAAGACCTGGCCGAGTGCTTGCGGGCTGCGCGTCGCGGTGACGACGACACTGCCGAGTTTGTTGGGGCCGGGCCCGGGGCTGGACTGAGCCCAGGCTGCGCTTTGAACGAGGCTGGAAATTAGCGCAAAAGCTAAGGGAGCCGTCGCGGACGAGGTCGCGCGAAAGGTGGGGCGTGGAAGACGCCGAGCAGAAGAAGTCATCAGGGAAAAGGCCAAACAAAGCAACCAGACATCAGCTCACCCGCTGAGGGTCTGAGGAACGGAATACCACGATCAAAGATGGTCGCGGTTCTCCACGTTGTTGGCCGGTATCCGGGCTGGTGGAGCGAAACCTGTGTCCTTCCCAGCGCTTGAAAAGCACCAGTGGAATATTGACAGGCCTTGAAACGCTGACGCGTTCCGTCCACTTACCGTTGCGGGGACAGCTCAGTTTGGGCTTGCTCCGTGGGAGCGTTGCCGTTCTGATTCCCGTTTAACTGCGCAGGCTTGAAGTTCTGCACGAGCACCAACAGCGGAAGATTCTAACCGGCCTGCTTGTCCCCATTTGGCGCTTTCGGCGTTTTTGGAGGTTTCGGGGCTTTGGGCGCTTTAGGGGCGTGAGGCGCCTTAGGTGCATGGGTCGACGCAGGCGTTTTGGCGGCAGGAGAGCTGGCTGTCGCGCCCGGCGCCGACCCAGCAGTTTTGAGCCCGTCAATGCCGACGGTGGCGCCATTGCGCCGCCTTGCGTCGGCCTCAAGCTTCAAGCGCGCTGATTCCATACCATTGGCGCGTTTGGCGTCGGCCGCCACCTGCTCTTTGTTGGCCTTGGCCTGGCCGGCGCTTGGCTGATCGAACTGCAGCTGCGAGCTGCTCGCCGGCAGTTGACTCGGGCAGGGCGAGTCACGTAGATCGCGGCCTTCGGCGCCGCAGCGGTAGACGGGTATGCTGCGGGTCGTGGTTTGCGCCGCACAGACGCTGACATAAGTCGTTAGGAGGACTGTCAGAACTAGGTGCGGCCTGAGCTTCATGGCAGGCGCTCGTTCAAGGGTTGAGGCTTGGTGGCCGGTTTGACTTCTGCCGTGGCTTCGGGAGTGGCGGGTTTGGCCGGCTTAGGTCTTGGCGGCTTGGCGTGAATTTTGGCCAGGGCCTTGTCCATCTGGCCCGAGAGCATCAACTCGACCGAGGCCATCGATTTATCAATGCAGTCATCCACCAGTTGACGCTCGGCCAGCGGCGGCTTGCGCAGCACATAGCCTGCCACTTCGTCCTTGTGACCGGGGTGGCCTATCCCTAGGCGCAAGCGCCAAAAATTGGCCGAGCCGAGTTGGGCCTGCATGTCCTTCAAACCGTTGTGGCCGCCGTTGCCACCACCCTGTTTGAACTTCATTTGACCCGGCTCCAGGTCAAGCTCGTCATGAATGGCCAGAATTTCTTCCGGCGCAATCTTGAAGAAGCGCGCCAAGGGTGCGACCGACTTGCCCGACAGATTCATAAAAGTCATCGGCTGCAACAACCAGATGGGCCCCGGCGCGCCTGGCGCGTTGTTGACCCTGGCACAAAGGCCGAAGTAGTTGCGCTCGATCTGAAGCGAGGCGCCGAGCTTGCGCGCCAAGCTATCTACCCACCAAAAACCGGCGTTATGGCGGGTGTGCTCGTATTCGGTGCCCGGATTGCCGAGGCCAACAAAGAGTCGAATCATGTTTTGATTTTATGGCGCGGGTCGTAGAACGTAAAAAGGCCCCGCAGAGCAGGGCCTTTCGAGCAAGACAGAGAAGGAAGAAAGACTTACTTCTTCTTCTTCTTCTTGCCGTCGTCCACAGGAGCTGCGGCAACGACGATGATTTCTTCAGCGGCTGGATCAACCGGTGTAGCAACCACGGGGTTTGGCTTGCCGTGTGTGACGACCTTGATGCCGGCTGGCAATGTCAGGTCATTGACGTGCACCGAGTGACCCTTTGTCAGGCCGGCCAGGTTCACTTCGATGAACTCAGGCAATTGCTGGGCCAAGCAGGTGATCAGCAATTCGGTGATCACGTGGTTGACGGTGCAAGAGTCGGTCTTGACAGCGGCCGAAGTCTCTTCGCCCACGAAGTGCAAAGGCACCTTCTTGGTGATCTTGGTCGTGTTGTCAACGCGCTGGAAGTCTGCGTGCAGAACTTGCGGCTTGTACGGGTGCATCTGGAAATCGCGCAGCAGCACTTGCGAGACGGCGCCGTTCAGT
Organism: Roseateles albus; assembly: GCF_028595345.1. NCBI lineage: Bacteria > Pseudomonadati > Pseudomonadota > Betaproteobacteria > Burkholderiales > Sphaerotilaceae > Roseateles > Roseateles albus. The sequence continues at coordinate 323,706 of NZ_JAQQXT010000004.1, forward strand.
TCCATCTCGAGGATGGTGCTGTGGAAGGCTTCCTTCTTCAAGGCATGGAACAGCGCGTTGTGATCCATTTCGATCATCGCTGGTTCGCCGGCGGCAAACACGATACCTGGGACGCGGCCAGCAACTCGCAGGCGGCGGCTCGCTCCGGTCCCCTGCAACTTGCGGTCAAAAGCTGTGAATTTCATAGTGACTCCAAAAAGGCTGAACACCCCTGAGGGTGTTCATGGTGCTGAACGCCCTTGCGGGTGTTCATGGTGTTGAGCGCCCGCGACCAGGCTGCTCGGGATGTGCGGTCTTGCGACCGCGGTTCAAACCGTCGCCAAGGTTGCCCTCGGCCTCAGTTCAAATTTTGTTCAGAAGTTGTTGTTCTGTTCGCTGAACAGGGACGTGACCGACTCGCCGTCCGAAATCCGGCGGATCGTCTCGGCGAACAAAAATGCCACCGACAACTGGCGAATCTTGCCGCAGGCCTTGGCCGCGTCGTTCAGAGGAATCGTGTTGGTGATGACGACTTCGTCGATCAGAGATTTGGAGATGCGCTCAATCGCAGGGCCCGACAGAATCGGGTGGGTGCAATAGGCAAACACGCTCTTGGCGCCTCTGTCCTTCAAGACTTCAGCGGCCTTAACCAAGGTGCCTGCGGTGTCTATCATGTCATCCATGATCACGCAGTTGCGGCCATCGATCTCACCGATCACATGCATCACTTCGGACACATTGGCGGCTGGGCGGCGCTTGTCGATGATGGCCAGATCGCAACCGAGTTGCTTGGCCAGGGCGCGTGCACGCACCACGCCGCCGACGTCGGGGCTGACCACCACCAAGTTCGAATAGTTGCGGGCCTTCAGGTCCGACAACAAAACCGGCGAGGCGTAAATATTGTCGACCGGGATGTTGAAGAAGCCCTGGATCTGGTCGGCGTGCAAGTCCATCGTCAGCACGCGTTCGACGCCGACTTTTTCCAGCAAATCGGCCACCACCTTGGCGCTGATCGGCACACGGGTTGAGCGTGGGCGGCGATCTTGGCGGGCGTAACCGTAGTAGGGGATCACGGCGGTGATGCGGCGAGCGCTGGCGCGCTTCAGGGCATCAACCATGATCAGCAATTCCATCAGGTTCTCGTTCGTCGGCGAGCAAGTTGGCTGAACGACGAAGACGTCGCGAGCGCGGACGTTTTGCTGAATCTCGACGGTGACTTCACCATCGGAGAACCGACCGACCAAGGCTTTGCCGAGGTCGAGGCCCAGATGGGTAGCAATTTCTTGGGAGAGAACCGGGTTTGCGTTGCCGGTGAAGAGGACGGTATTGAGTAGCACGAGCCATCCTTTTTAAAAGGACCCGTGGCCAGCCAGCGTGTCCGGGGTATTTCTTAAAGACCTAGCGTCTTAGCGCAAAAAACTTTGGCAGGGGAAGAAGGATTCGAACCTTCGCATGACGGAATCAAAATCCGTTGCCTTAACCAACTTGGCGACTCCCCTACACAGGACACAGCAGAGCTGCTGCACCCTATAACTTGTCTGCAATTCCTTCGAAGATCTTCTCTAGAAACTGCTTCAGCTTATTTTTCATCAGCGGCCCAACCTTGCAGTGGGTGCCTATCTAAGCTGCGGCAAATTCTACCAGACCAATCTGCAGGTAAACCCTGCAATCTCGAAAAAATTTTCTGATTTAACAGATTTTCTTCCTGCTCATTCGCTGGAGTTTTAACTCTGGCGAATACTGCGCTGCCGGAGCCCGTCATTCGACTATTGCCAAACTCGGATTCCAATATATGCAGTGCTTGAACAACTTCGGCGCAATTTGCTTCGGCTGGTTTTTGCAAGTCGTTTCTACCGAAACTTCTTGTTGAGTCGCCGAGTAACTTTGCAATTCCTTCGTTATCCAAACTTATCAATTCTTCGTGATTCACCGCTAGGTGATTAAGACCCACCGTTTGGTGATTCTCCGAGCTTTCGCTCGTTTTTTCAGCTGAAGAATTGTTTGCAGGAAAGCCCGCTACTATAGCCACGTTTTTTGATCTTGCCAAGAGGGGGCTCGAAAAAATTTCTTGAGTGGAGATGCTCTGGCTCGGTTTGAGGACGGCAAACGTCAGTGGAGGCAGCTCTATCGGATGAAGGATTTCACCGATGCCTTCTACGAATGCGTGGCTGCCGCCGAGGAAGAATGGCACATCTGCACCTAGCTTCAGGCCCAGGGGCATCAGCGTGGCGAGGGGCCAGTTCAGCCCCCAGAGCCGGTTCAGGGCGAGCAGCGTGGAGGCCGCATCGCTGGAGCCGCCGCCCATGCCGGCGCCGGCCGGAATGCGTTTTTCGATCTGAATATCTACGCCGTAAGTGCAGCCGCTTTGGGCTTGCAGCAGGCGCGCTGCGCGCAGGCACAAATCATCGGGCGGCAGGCTGGCGCCCAGGTCGTGGCGCAGCAGGTGGCCGTCGCTGCGTCGCTCGAAATGCAAGGTGTCGGCCCAGTCGATCAGCGTGAAGATGGACTGCAGGAGGTGGTAGCCGTCCGGCCTTTTGCCCACCACATGCAAGAAAAGATTGAGCTTGGCCGGAGCGGGAACGTCGTAAATGGCTTGCATGAAAGAAAAAGGGTCGGGAGTTTGGTTCAGGGCTCGACGCGGGCGCGCAGCGTCACTGCGGGCTCGGCCGAACGGGTTGCCACGATCAGGCCGTCCTGCAGGCCAGCCAGGTCGATTCGCCAGCCAAGCTGGCTGAAGCCGACGCCGTCTTGCCAGATTTCGCTGGGTGTTTGCGGCCAAGGGCGGCCGCGCAGCCAATCAAACAGCGCCGCCACCGGAATCGCTTCGCCCAGCAGTTCGCGGGTCAGCGCGTCAAGGTCGGCAAAGCTGCGCTCGGCGCCAGGCGTTTGCAGCATTGCTTCGCCCGGCCCCCAGCTGGCGCGGGCAAGCAGGCTGCCCAGCGGCGTGCTCAGTTCCAGTTGACCGGCGCGCGGGTTGCCGCTGAGCTCAAAGCCAGCATTGCCGCCTGAGGCGCGGCCGGTGCTGCCGGCCACTTGCACGCTGAGTCTGCCGCTCAAGCGTACATCGCCTTCGGCCCGGATCTCGGCGGGTTTGGGTGCGACCGTGGCGCAGCCACTGAGCAGCAAGCTAGCCGCCGCAAAAAGCGTGATGAGGGTATTTTTCATGGCTGGGTCTTGAGACGTTTGACGGTTTCGCGCAGCGCTTCATTCTTGGGGTCGCGCAGCGCTCCTTCGCTCCAGATGCGCTGTGCCTCTTCGCGTTGACCGCCGATCCACAAGACCTCGCCCAGATGGGCGGCGATTTCTGCATCGGGCCTGGCGGCATAGCTCAGGCGCAGCAAGCGCTGCGCCTCGGCCAAATTGCCCAAGCGGTATTCCACCCAGCCCATGCTGTCGAGAATAAAGGGCTCGGACGGTACGAAGCTGAGCGCCTTGGCGATCAGGCTTTTGGCTTCGTCCAGCCGTACATTGCGCTCGGCGAGCGAATAGCCCAGCGCGTTGTATGCGTGGTGATGATCGGGCTTGATGGCAATAACCTTGCGCAACAAGATCTCCATCGCATCCAGTCGGTCGAGCTTCTCGGCCATCATCGCTTGTTCGTATATGAGGTCGGGGTCATTGGGAAAGCGCTCAACGGCTGTTGCCAGCACCTGATGCGCCGCCGACCAGTCCTGTGCGTCGCGCAGCAGCTGAGACTCGGCCAGCAGCTTGGCACGCAGTTCTTCCGGACTGGTTTCGGGCAGTGCCTGCAGCAGTTGGCGAGCTTCGCTCAATTTGCCCTGGCGGGCCAGCAAGGAGGCGCGCCGAAAGCTGGCTTCCAGCTGGCGCTGCGGCAAGTCCACCTTGAGCAGCCAGGCATCGGCCGCTTTGAGGTCGCCGCGCATTTCGGCCGCTTGAGCCAGCAAAAGCCAAGTTTGTTGCCGCGCTTCATTTGTGGCTTGCGGGTCCGTCTTGTCCTCGCCTTCACCCTCCGCCTTGAGCTGATCATTTGCTGGCGCTGGCTTGCTGTCTTCAAGCTGCCTCAGATACTCGCGCAAAGCCTTTTCCGCAGCGTCTGCGTGGCGCAGGTCCAGCTCCAGCGTGCCGAGCGCAAACCAGGCGCTGCTGGTGCTGGGTGAGGCCAGCGTGATGGCGCGAAACTCGCGCGCCGCTTCGGCCGGTCTTTGCGCACGGGCCAGCGCGCGGCCATAGGCTAGGCGAAGCGCCACGTTGTCCGGCTTGGCTCGCAGGCGCTGGGTGATCAGGGCCTCGGCCTCGCTTTGTTGTGGCAGCAACTCCAGGGCCAGCTGCATGGGCTGATCAGACAGCGGCGCGAAGCCGTCGATTTCTTGGGCCAGGGCCAGCGCGCGTTTGCTGTCGCCGGCGGCGATTGCCAGCCGGGCCAAGGCTGTCTTGGCGGCCAACTTGGTAGCGTCCTCTTGTGCAGCATTGTTCAGAACCGGCTCCAAGGCGGCCAGCACGCGCTTGGGTTCCGGGGCGCGTTGAAACAAGCCTGGCAGCGGCTCCAGCACGGCAGACCGCTGAGCCTCCGGCGTGAGGGCCAGCAGTGAGCGCAGGGGCTCCACCGCATCAGCCGGGCGGTTCAACAAGGCCAGCAACTGGATCACCATATGGTGGGCGGCGCTTGATTTGGGTTGCGACTCGCGCCAGGCTTTGGCGGCAATCAAGGCCTGATCGCCGGCACGGGCCTGCAGCGCGATATTGATGACGCGCTGAAACAAAGCTTCATCGCCGGTGCGGCGCGCCGCGTCCAGCAGTACCTGATAGGCAACACCGGGCTGGCCGGTGTTCAATTCCATCTCACCCACCAGCAATTGGTAGAACAGCGGTGCGTCCATCTCTGAATTCATGGGCGAGGGCGCCGCCGCCGCGGGCGTGGCGCCGGCCCGCGCGTGCGGGCTCAGCAGACTGGCCAGCAAGGCGCCGATGGCGAAGGCCCCGGCAGCGTTGCGGCGAAATTTCTCGGGCATGAAGGCTCCTGCATCAATACAAACCTGGCTCAGCGCTGACGGGCCGAGAGGTGAGGGGGCATTCTGCCCCGATATCATGCAGGCCATGCCCGAGCTCCCCGAAGTCGAAGTCACCCGCCGCAGTTTTGCCGACGCCATTGAGGGCGCCACCGTCTTGCAGGCGCGCCTGGGCAAGCCGCTGCGCTGGCCGCTGGGCTTGGGGCCGGAGCAACTGACGGGAGCACGGGTCGGTGCAGTCAGCCGGCGTGGCAAGTATCTGTGGCTGCCCTTGTCAAGGCCGGCGGCCAGCGGCGGCCTGCTCCTGCATCTGGGCATGTCAGGATCACTGGCCTTTACCCCGGGCACTGGCGCAGCGGCGGCCGGCGCCCATGATCATTTCGACTTGCAGACCGATCGCGGCCTCTTGCGCCTGACCGACCCGCGCCGCTTCGGTGCGGTGGTCTGGTCCGAGGCCTTGGCAGCCAACCCGGCTGCCAAGCTGCTGGGCGGCTTGGGGCTGGAGCCCTTTGACCCTCGCTTTGACGGCGCCCATCTGCATGCGGGCTTGAGCGGGCGGCGGGTCGCCATCAAGCTGGCCTTGTTGGCCGGCGATATCGTCGTCGGCGCCGGCAATATCTATGCTTGCGAGGCCTTGTTTCTGGCCGGTATTGATCCGCGCCTGCCTGCCTCCAAGCTCAGTCGCCCGCGTGCCCAGCGCTTGGCCCAAGCGGTGCGCGGGGTGCTGGCGCAGGCCTTGGAGGCGGGCGGTACAACCTTGCGAGATTTCAAGGACGCGCATGGCGTGGCCGGCAGTTTTCAGATGCAGGCGCGCGTTTACGGCCGGGAGGGCCAGCCCTGCCTGACTTGCGGCACCCCCATCCGGCGCATCGTGCAAGGCCAGCGCTCCACTTTTTTCTGTCCTCAATGTCAAAAGCGATAAACCTGCCTCAGCAATTTGCGCCGACCTTGGTCGCTTGGCAGCGCAGCCATGGCCGGCATGAGCTGCCCTGGCAAAACACCCGTGACCCTTACCGCGTCTGGCTCTCCGAGATCATGTTGCAGCAGACGCAGGTGGCAACGGTGCTGGGCTATTACCAGCGCTTTTTGGAGCGCTTTCCCGAGGTTGCCGATCTCGCTGCGGCCAGCCTGGATGAGGTGTTAGCACTTTGGGCCGGCCTGGGCTATTACAGCCGCGCGCGCAATTTGCATGCCTGTGCGCAGGCGGTGGTGCAATTGCATGGCGGGCAGTTCCCCGGCAATGCGGCCGCGCTGCAAACCCTGCCCGGCATCGGCCGCTCGACGGCAGCGGCTGTGGCGGTGTTTTGCTTCGGCGAGCGGGTGGCGATTCTGGACGGCAATGTCAAACGGGTGTTGGGCCGCTTGCTGGCTTTTGAGGGCGACCTCGCCAGCAGTGCCGAAGAAAAACGTCTCTGGGTCTTGGCCACCGAGTTGGCGCCTGCCGAGGGCATCGTGGCTTATACGCAGGGCTTGATGGACCTGGGGTCTTCGATCTGCAGCACGCGCTCGCCGCAATGCCTGCTGTGTCCGGTGGCCGATTTATGCGCCGGTCGGCTCGAAGGCGACCCGACTAGCTACCCCATCAAGACCCGCAAACTCAAGCGTGGTCGGCGTGAGAACTGGTGGTTGTGGTTGGAGCGTGAGGGTCAGGTCTTGCTGCAGCAGCGGCCCGCCACCGGCGTGTGGGCGGGTTTGTGGAGCTTGCCGCTTTATGACGACGAGGCCGCCCTACAAGCGGCCGCCGACGCCGTCGGCGCCAAGTTGGAAGTGATGCCGCGCATCAATCATGTGCTGACTCATTTTGATTGGATACTGCACACCCGGCGCGGTGATGTGCTCACCACGGCAAATGATGCTGAGCCCGGTGGCGTGTGGGTGGCACGAGAACGCTTGGCCGAGTACGCGTTGCCGGCGCCCTTGAAAAAAATGATTGCTTGATCCAGGCTTGAAGCTATGAACGCTGCTACCAAAAATGCTGTCGAATCCGCGCTGGTCGCCTTGTTGGCGGCAGCTTGCTGCCTGTGGTTTTTGATCTCGGCCGCCAACGCCGAAGGCGAGCCGTCGGCCGCTCTGTTGACGTTCTTGAGCCTGGGTATTGCGGCCGGGCTGATGGCCCATTGGGTCTTCATGGGCCAAGCCTTGAAGCGCAGCGGACGGCGCTTATTGCCCTGGATGCTGGCCCTGGTTTTGCTGGCGCCTTTGGCTTCGGTGGCTCTGCTGGTGCTGCTGTATTCGGACGACGAAAAACAACAGCAAGTGTGACCGCCTACTTGGCGTCCAACTCACGGTGCCGTTTCAGCACCTGGCCATGGTGCGCGAATTGTTGCGCCAAAGTTTCCACCAGATAGACCGAACGATGTTGGCCGCCGGTGCAGCCAATGGCCACCGTCAAATAACTGCGCTGATCGGCGGCAAAGTTGGGCAGCCATTGCGCCATGAAAGCACCGATCTGACTCAGCATCAGGTTCACCTCGGGCTGGGCCGCCAAGTAGTCGGCGACCGGCTGGTCGCGCCCGTTGAGAGGGCGTAACTCCCGCTCGTAATAGGGGTTAGGCAAGACGCGTACATCAAACACAAAATCGGCGTCACTGGGCACACCATGCTTGAAGGCAAAGGACTCGAACACCAGTGTCAGCGAGTTACCGTCCACCACGACCAGATCGCGCACCCAGGCGCGCAGCTGTGCAGGGCGAAGCTGGCTGGAGTCCAGCACGGTGGACTCGGCGCGCAAGGCGGCTAGCAGCTCGCGCTCAAGTGTGATGGCCTCCAGCAGCGCCCGGTGGCCTTCGTCCTTGCTTGTCGCGTTCTGCTCTTGACGCAAGGGATGGGGCCGGCGCGTTTCCGAGAAGCGGCGCATCAAGGTCTCGGTGTTGGCATCAAAAAAGATAGAGCGAATCGCAACCCCGTCGGCACGCAATTGCTTGAACAGGGGCAGCAACAGCGGTAAGGAGCCGGCGCTGCGCACATCCACCGCAATCGCGACCCTGCGCTCGCCGCGCTGTTGCTCAAGGCGCAAAAAGTCCAGCAAGAGGTCGGCCGGCAAATTGTCGACACAGAAGAAACCGGCGTCTTCCAGCGCGTGCATGGCCTCCGACTTGCCGCCGCCGGACATGCCGGTGACCAACACAACATTGCTTTGTATCGCCGCGTCCTGGGCTGCGGGTTCCAGCGGCTGGGCTGATAGGCGGGTCATGACTTGGCTTTCTTTGATCGCGTTTTGGTGGAAGGGGAAGCGGACAGGTCGAGCATCTCCTGTGCATGGGCCATGCTGGTGGACGAGAGGCGCTCGCCCCCCAGCATGCGGGCAATTTCGGCCACACGGGCTTCGCCCGCCACGGCCTGCACCGTGCTCAGCGTCAGGCCTGCGTGCTGGGCTTTGGCAACCAGCAAATGCTGATCCGCACAAGCCGCGACCTGAGGCAGATGGGTCACGGCCAGTACTTGGCGCTCGCGCCCTAACTGCTTCATCAGGCGGCCGACGATTTCGGCCACAGCGCCGCCGACACCGGCGTCGATTTCATCAAAAATCAAGGTGCCCACACCTCCGCTGTCTTGCTGGCAGGTGGTGACGGCAATGGCCAGCGCGATGCGCGACAACTCGCCGCCGGAGGCCACCTTGGCCAAGGGTCGAGGCGTGCTGCCGGCGTGCCCGGCGACCAAAAACTCGGCCGATTCCAGGCCAAAGCTTTGTGGCTGCTCTTGCTTCAGCAGGCTGACCTCGAACAGGCCGCCACTCATGCCCAGCTGCTGCATCGCCTGCGTGATGGCGGCGGCCAGTTTGGGCGCGGCATTGGCGCGCTCGCGGCTGACGCGCTGGGCTTCTTGCTCGAACATGCTGCGCGCAGCAGCCAAGGCGGCGTTCAGCGCGGCCAGATCGGTGGCGGCGTCAAGTGCTTGCAATTCGCTCTGCCATTGGCTCAGCAAGTGCGCCAGTTCAGCGGGAGGGCGGCGGTAGCGGCGGGCCAAGGTCAGCCAGGCGGAAATGCGCTCGTCCAGCTCCTGCATGCGGGCGGGCTCCAACTCGGTGCCGTGCATATAGGCGCTTAGCGTATGGCCTGCGTCTTGCAGCTGCGCTTGCGCCCCGCGCAAGGCTTCGACGGCCGGCAGCAGTCGGGCGTCATAGTCCAAGACCTTCTCAAGCAGGGTCAGGGCACCGTCGGTCTGCGATTCGGCGCTAGGCTCGGCTTCAGTCAGTGCATCCAAGGCGCCGCGCACCGCGTCCAGCAGCGAAGCGGCATGGGCCAGGCGTTGATGTTCGGTGTTGAGGGCATCCCATTCATCCAGGCCGGGCGACAGCCTGGCGACTTCGCCGATTTGCCAGGCCAGCCGTTCCCGCTCACGTAACAAGTCAGTCTGGCGAGTCTCGGCGGCGGCCAAATTGTCGCTGGCCTGCTTCCAGGCGCCGTAGGCCCGACCCAAGGCCGAAGTATCCAGACCGGCATAGTTGTCCAGCAGTGCCCGCACGGCCGGCGCGCGGGTCAGGCCTTGCCAAGCGTGCTGGCCGTGGATGTCCAGCAGGCTGTCGGCCAGTTCGCGCAACTGGGACACGGTGGCCGAACTGCCATTGATCCAGGCGCGGCTCTTGCCCTGTGAGTCGATCACGCGGCGCAGCAGCAATGTGCCGCCGCCGTCCTCAAAGCCGGCTTCTTCTAGCCAGTCGTTCAGATGGGCGGGGCGGTCAAATTCAGCCGAAATCTCGGCCCGCGCCGCGCCTTCACGCACCACGCCGGCGTCACCCCGGCTACCCAGCGCCAGTTGCAGCGCATCGACCAGGATCGATTTGCCGGCGCCAGTCTCACCGGTCAACACCGAAAATCCGGCAGCGAAGTCCAGCTCCAGCTCGGGCACGATGACAAAGTCGCGCAGGTTCAGGCGGCGCAGCATTAACGAGCCCCCGATCGCATTGCAAAGGAGTTCATCAACTCACTCCCTCATACCAGCGCAGCTTTCTGCGCAAGGTGGCGTAATAGCTCCAGCCCTTGGGATGCAAGAAGCAAACCTTGTGGGCCGAGCGGCGCACGCTGATGCGGTCACCATGCAGCAAGCTGGCCAGGCTTTGCATATCGAAATTGACGCTGGCGTCGCGGCCGGCAACGATCTCCAGCGTCACATCGCCGGTGTCCGGCAAGACGATGGGGCGGTTGGACAGCGTGTGCGAAGCAATCGGCACCAGCAGCCAGCCGGCGATGCTGGGATGCAGAATTGGCCCGCCGGCCGACAGCGAATAGGCGGTAGAGCCGGTCGGCGAAGCAACGATCACCCCGTCGGCCCGCATATTGGCAACGAACTCGTCGCCAACATCGATGCGCAACTCCACCATGCTGGCCGTAGCACCCCGGCTCACCACCACATCGTTGAGAGCCAGTCCTTCAAAAATGCTGCGCTCGTCGCGCCAGACTTCGCCTTCGAGCATATTGCGATGCTCCATCTCGTAGTCGCCGGCCAAGATGGGTGGGAGCGCTTCGCGAAAGCGCTCCATCGAGATGTCGGTGATGAAGCCCAGCCGCCCTTGGTTGATGCCCACCAGCGGCACGCCAAAGCGGGCCATCTCGCGCGCGAAACCCAGCATCGTGCCGTCGCCGCCGACGACGATGGCCAGGTCACATTGCGCGCCCAACTGCTCATTCGACAGCGCGTCGTAATTGGTCATGCCGGTGTTCAGGGCGGTCTCTTGTTGAAGAGAAACGTCGAGGCCTTGCCGAGTGACGAACTCGGCAATCTCCTCAAGAATCGGGCGTATGCCCAGGGCCTGATGCTTGCCCACAATTGCCACATGCTGGAAACGTTTGGCCATAGCGCGGAATTACACCACAGCACTATGACGTTACGGGGAAGCCCGCGTACTGGCCATGCAGCAGGAACCTACAATGCAAAGCATGCTTGACGAGCGATCCAAATCACTGCTGAAAACTCTGGTCGAGCGCTATATCGCCGACGGCCAGCCCATAGGCTCCCGCACGCTCTCCAAGGCCTCCGGTCTGGAGCTGAGCCCTGCCACCATCCGCAATGTGATGGCGGATCTGGAGGAGCTCGGCCTCATCGCCAGCCCCCACACCAGTGCCGGGCGCATCCCGACCGCACGCGGCTACCGCTTGTTTGTCGACACCATGCTGACGGCGCAGCCGGCCCTGCTGGGTGCCGATGCCAAACCCATAGACACGCAGCTGCAGCCCGACCAGCCCCAGCGCGTCATCGCCAGCGCGGCCCATCTGCTGTCCAGCCTGTCCAACTTTGTCGGCGTGGTGACGGCGCCGCGCAAGCCCGGTGTTTTCCACCACATCGAGTTTTTGCGTCTGGGCGATAGGCGCGTCTTGGTCATCATGGTGTCGCCCGACGGTGATGTTCAGAACCGTGTCATCTTCACCGCCCAAGACCTCAGCCAAACCGAGTTGGCCGAAGCCAGCAATCGCCTCAACGCCCATTACGCGGGCCTGAGCCTGGAGGCGGTGCGCGAGCGCTTGAAGAACGAGGTTGACGAGTTGCGCGGTGAAATCGCCAGCTTGATGAGCGCGGCCGTGCAAGCGGGCACCGAGGCCATGGCCGATGAGGAAGAGCGGGTGGTCATCTCCGGCGAGCGCAACCTGCTCACCGTGCAAGATTTTGGTAACGATATGGGCAGCCTGCGGCGCTTGTTTGATGTGTTTGAGCAAAAGACACAGCTGATGCGCTTGTTGGACGTGTCCAGCCGCGCCGAGGGTGTGCGCATCTATATTGGTGGCGAGAGTCAGGTTGTGCCTTTCGAGGAGCTGTCCATCGTTTCGGCGCCCTACGAGGTGAATGGCCAGGTCGTCGGCACCTTGGGCGTCATCGGGCCGACGCGCATGGCCTATGACCGGATGATTCAGATCGTTGACATTACTTCCAGAATGATCAGCCAAGCGCTGTCGCAGAAGTAGCCGGCGCGCGGCGTTAAAGCGCTCCTATACAATCGCGCGCTTCCGCTGTAGCGGTGGAAGCGAAGAAACCCCCAGGGGGCCGTTAGCTCAGTTGGTTAGAGCAGAGGACTCATAATCATCTCTACTAACAAACTGTGATGCTGCTGAATGTAGTGTTCATCGTTGTTTCAGGGCGGTATTGGTTGGAAAACGATTTTTGCTTTCCACCTACTTTCCACTTTTTAATGCGCCAGATTAGGTGCAAAGGGGCGGAAAGACCAAATGGGGTACAATCTCAGGCTGTGAAAAGTGGGCCGTTAGCTCAGCTGGTCAGAGCAGAGGACTCATAGCGAAAGTTGTGACCATGGTAGGTAACTACCATTGGAAAACCGGGTGAACTCAGGGAAACCTAAAGCGCGAAAGTGCCACGGCAATCCTGAGCCAAGCTGAGGCTACAGCCTCAGAAGGTGCAGAGACTAGCGGAGGGGTAGAGTCCCCTTAATAACCGCCTCGAGCGCCCGGCACCCCACCGCATTTTGCGAGGGTGATGAGATAGTCCAACCGTGAGGGAAACCTTGCGATAGTTGAATCCTTTGGTCCGCGGTTCAAGTCCGCGACGGCCTACCACTTTCACTAGACATACAGAGAAGATTCCCCTTCCCTAAGCCCCCGGCGCCTCCTGCGCGCGGACAGGCAAGCTGGGGATTTCTCTTTTTGTAGCGAGCCCGCAGTCTTTCAAGTACTGTGGAGTTGATTCGCCCAAAAAAAATGTCCCGCCGACATCACGCCAGCGGGACAGAAATCATTCAATCATTCGAGGCCCGGCGCCACTTGCCTTTCCTCTTGACATCAACATCCAGCCCCCTCGTTCTGACCCCCAGCCTCACCTGGGTCCGCTTCATCGAACATTGGTGGCAACAGCAACGCCAGGCACACATTTGATGCCAATGGCAACCCTTCAATTGGCTTCGAGCTCAGCTCTTCAAATTGCCTTGACGCGTAAGCGACTGCCTCATTCATGAAGTCATTGATTTCAACTTTGGAAGGCATGTCGCTCCAGTCCTCAGCTCGAACGTCACCCTCTTTGATTTCAACAATCAAAGTGATGTCGTCGTCGAAGTCCTTGCAGGTTAGATTGAGCCTGAGCTGGGCACCTGCCTGCACATCTTCTAAGATTGTCCGCATGGTTTTGCCAACAAGCGGAATGGTTAGCCGATGCTGCCAATCGTTGCCCACATCGTGAGCGAGACACAAATAAGCGCGGCCAGATGCTTGGCGGTCAATGAACACAGTGCCAAAAGTCTCGGTTTCAACATATCCCGCCTCCGCCCACATTTGAGTGGGGATGTTTGCAAATATCGACCAACACGCTCTCTGCGGTTGCTCCATGCCGCGACGCCGGGTTGGCGTCTCGATGTCCGCTTCACGAACTATGTACGCGAGTTGAAAACGAGTCTGCCCTTTGACGATTGATGCCGGGACCAAATTCCCACTTTGAAAACTACTCCACTCGCTCATTGCCTGGAGTCCTCTTGCCTGTGCTTTTGTCAGCTTGCCCATTGATTTCATACGTGTCCTCTTTGTCGCGCCAACATTGACGCGTTCAACGTGTAGTGACTGGGGTCAAAGTCAGTGGGCGGACGGGCGCGCAGCGGGCCTCATCGGCGTATTTCGACGCCAGTGGCGGGGGAGTGCTTGTGCGGCAAATTCGCAGGCTACTGCTGGCTGAATTAAGGCGCTTTTGTGCTCAAGGGGCAGTAAAGGGCGAAGCTAGCCGGATAGGTGCGCCGCCTTGATGTGAATTCCGTCTGAGGACTTGAATTCGCGGTGAGCTTTTGCGTTGGTGGACAGTGCCACGGCGAATACGCGAAGGGCCTGTTTGGTCCTTTCCTGCCTTGGAATGCATCTACACGTCCTGTGCGTATTCCGCTCAACTTGGCCAGCTGTTCCGATTTAAATCAGCTCGGCATTGCGATGTAGCCATGCAAAACGAAAGTCCGTGCTGGCTGTTTGATTTATGCGGATATATATGGACCTTTGTGCCCTTCGAAGTCATACAGGCCTCGGCGCGCGCAGGGCAAAAGTCAGGGACCGCCACGCTTTCCAAGCTAAATCAGACGGCGGCCTTATAGATAGTGTGAGCTTAGGTTCTTTGCGCCTACCCCCCCCATGTAGTAGGGGTAACTGATGCGTTATGTCGAACCTACACTCTTGACGCCCCGTCGCATGGTTGACCTGTTGAGGAACAAGTGATTGGGTTTAAAAATTTGTATCCATACACAGGGAACAGACAATGCGGAACTTGATAATGAAGAAGTCCTTGCAGATGGCAGCGCTTCTAGGTGCATTGACCTTGGCGAGTGCGGCAAATGCAAACGGCGTGCCGGGTCAAGGCTCATGGGAAACCACGCTGCTAGCGCGTGACCTAGACGGCAACCTGGTCAATGGTCCGGAGGCCTTTTACGACACAGCCCTTAACGTCACCTGGTTGCGTGCCGGTAGTGCCAGCGCTATGAACTGGTCCACAGCTAAAGCCTGGGCCGAGCAAGACCGCTTCGGCTTGAGCGGTTGGCGCTTGCCGACAACCCACGTCACCACCGCAGATGGCAGCTGCGATTATTCCTATTTCGGTGGCACCGGCTGCGGCTTCAACCCCGACAGCAGCGTAGCCACAGGCAGCGAAATGGCGCATCTGTTCTTTCAGAGTCTGGGCAACAAGAGCAGGTACATACCGGGTACTTTGGACGACCAAGCGGGCTGGGGCCTCTCAAACACCGGTGATTTCAAAAATCTGCGGTCCTACAGCAGCTGGTCCGGTACGGTGTACGCACCGCAGTCGGGTACCGCGTGGTTTTTCAGTCTCGGTTACGGCAGCCAGGCTAATTTCAGCAAGGACCAAAGTTTTTACGCCCTGGCTGTACACCCAGGAGATGTGGTCGCGGTGCCGGAGCCACAAACATGGGCCTTGACACTGATTGGCTTGACTGGCCTGTTGCTGTCACGTCGGAGGCGGGTAGCTTGAGGCTTTGACGCTTCGGTTCCTTTGGCATATTTTTTAAGGAAGAGTGGAGGCGCTAGCCCCCACTCTTCCTTTTGCACGCCGATTGTTCGTTAGCAATGGCTACAAGGTAGCGGCTGGTGGACGCGCGGAAAAGCACTTTGTAGTCGGCCATCACGGACTGGACCGTGCCTGCAGCAGTCATACGGAATTTGGCACGCACATGAGACAAAACGTAAGGGCTAGCTCGGGTCCCAATCTGAATATGCATGCGGATTTGAAAAAAGGAAACTAGGTTTTTGCACCTCCCCCCCATGTAGTAGGGGTAACTGAGACGTAATGCCGCCCCTACACTGCGGGCGCCCTGTCGCATGGTTGACCTGTCGAGGAGCAAGTGATTGGGTTTCAAAACTTGTATCCATACACAGGGAAAAGACAATGCATACCTTGATGATGAAGAAGTTCTTAAAGACGGGCGCAATGCTGGTTGTATTGACCTTGGCAGGTGCGGCGAATGCAACCGGCGTGTCGGGTCAAGGCACATGGGAAACCACGCTGCTAGCGCGAGACTTGGACGGTAACCTTGCCAACGGCCCGGAGGCGTTTTACGACACCGCCCTTAACGTTACTTGGTTGCGTAACGCTAGCGCTAATGGCATGGCCTGGTCCGCCGCCAAAGCCTGGGCCGAGCAAGACCACTTCGGCCTGAGCGGCTGGCGATTACCGACGACCCATGTCACTACTGCAGATGGCAGTTGTGATTTTTCTGCAACCGGCGGAACAAGCTGCGGCTACAACCCCGACAGCAGCGTTGCAACGGGCAGCGAAATGTCGCACCTGTTTTTTCAGAGCCTGGGTAACAAGAGCTTTTACGTTCCTGGTACGACGAATGTTCAAGCCGGTTATGGCCTGACAAATACCGGCAATTTCCGAATGCAGTCCGCCGACTATTGGTCCAGTACGGAGTCCGCGCTGTATTCCGGTAGCGCATGGTTCTTCGGTACCCCCGACGGTTTCCAGGGCTACAGCGACAAGAGCGAAACTTTGTACGCGCTGGCTGTGCGCTCTGGAGATGTGGCCGCAGTGCCAGAGCAACAAACATGGTCCCTGCTACTGATTGGGTTGACTTGCCTGCTGCTGGTACGTCGTTGGCGGGCATCTTGAGACTTTGACGCTTCGGCCCATTTGACTTTTTCAGCGGAATTGGGGGTACAAGCCCCAATCATAATTTTGCAAACCGATGTCTCGTGATGAGTGTCTGCCTTTTAACGGTGGGCAGATGTTCGGTATGGGCTTGAACAGTCGCTCAGAATCGCGGACCAGCGAGAAGCATTGAACGCTGCCTGCCTTGGCGAAATAGAACTGGATTTGCTGTCTCGGATTGGGAGCTTAGTTTGAATCGAATTCGGCGTCCTCGTGACCTGGAATATGCCTTTCTCAAACTGAACCACGAAACGCCAAGTAGCTGCTGCTCCGGCTAGCATCGTACGAGCACCAGCGCATTCTTTGTCGTCAAATGCCTGGGGCTCCTTTCATTCTTTCTGCGCAATAAGAACTTCATTTTCTTCCCAGCGCTCTTCAACTACGCCCGCTCCGAATGCTGGCTTGCCGGCCGGTTTCTACCTTGGAGCACATCAATTCGTGCCGTGCGTATTCCATTAATGTCGCCACCTGTCCTGATTCAAATCAGTCAAGCATTGCGTTGTCGCCAAGCCAGACGAGAGTCTGTGTCGGCGATTTGATTTCAATGGACCTGAATGGCTTTTGTACCCGCATTGGCTATTTGGCGTCACCCTGATGGCCCGTTCGTCAATGAGCACAAAAAGTGGGAGAACCTCAAGCGATACACTCAATTCAAGCCCCGCGACTTGCATCGAGGTAACTTGTAACAAGAGCGGCAAAACTCAAATCTGATATTTGCCGTTTGCCTTCTGAAATCAATCACTTTCAGGCTGTTTTATCCGACACTCCGATGTTATTGCGCTCTCGGGCGCGGTACACAACTGTTAGCCATCAAATGCAAAGTTGTCCTTTTCGAACATTGGCGGGGTTGGCAGTCTGGTTCCTTGCTGCGACCGCATTCGCGTCGGATGGCCCCGAAGTCGCTACTGCCACACCCTGGGTTTGCGGCGGGGACTTTCCCCCTATCGCAGCACGCCCGATAAAGTTCACTTCCACCAGTTGGACTGGCATCGGTATGGACGCTCAATTGCGGCAAGAATTGGGTGACCTCATTGAAAGCGCGAACAGGCATTTCTCTCCTGAGACTCTTTGCGCTTCTATTCGACAAAACCGAGCTACAAAGGGTCGACATGCCAGTCGCGCAGAGTCAGGCCGGGTAGCTTATGTTCGTGAGTTACTTGGTAGGCTGGGTATTCAGTCCGAGGTTCATCCAGGCGACCAGCTCAAATTTCCAGCAGTAGAACAAGCTTTGGAAGTCGAGCTCCTACCATGTCAGTGATTGATACCCTTACGTTCGAGCCGATTCGTGACGTCTGGTCCCTCCAGGCCCCCATTTCATTCTGGGCCTTCCGCGCCCAGCCGTCGCTCGCTGCTCAACTTCAACGTCTTGCCCGCACAGCCACATTGCCGCCATGTTCGCACAAGTAATCGTTGCCCTAGACTTTCCCAGCCGCGCTGATGCCATTGCCCTCGTCGACAAACTTGGGCAAGACTGTTCGGCGTATAAGGTCGGACTCCAGCTTCTAACTGAAGAAGGCCCCGAAGTTGTTCGGGAGCTTGTGGGGCGAGGCAAAAGTGTCTTCCTTGACCTGAAGCTACATGAAATTCCCAACTCGGTCTCCAGCGCAGTTCGCGCCGCCGGCAAGCTCGGTGCTGGCATGGTCACGGTACATGCAAGCGCTGATTCGGCTGTGCTGCGCGCAGCGGTCGCAGCGGCGACCGATTACCCGCAACTCAAAGTGCTAGCACTCACGGTCATAACTAGCCTTACAGACAATGAGCTTCCCGAAATCGGCCTGGCGCCTTCAGTTCGGCTGCAGGTAGAACGGCTCGCGAAACTCGCTGCAGTTTCAGGGTGTCATGGCGTTGTGGCGTCGGCTAACGAAGCCACGTACATCACAACGCTTCTGCCAGCAGGCAGTTTGATTGTCACGCCTGGTATCCAGCTTGCCGGCGCCAGCTCCAACGACCAGGCACGTGTTGCCACACCTGCGTTTGCGCGCCAAGCAGGAGCATCACACGTAGTCATCGGCCGGTCCATCACCCAAGCAGAGAATCCAAAAGCGGCCTTTGCTTCAGCCTTATCAAGCATGGGAGCAAGAAATGCGGGCTAGTCGGGCGTTCGAGCCGACTCGCAACGGCTGGACACTTCAGGCCCCCATTTCATTCTGGTCCTTCCATGGCCAGCCGTCGCTCGCGGCTCAACTTCTACGGTAATGCCACACTTCACGATTTTTCTCCTGCTGCTGTTTCTCGGCTTGCCAGTTGCTGCAGTTGGCGAGTGTCTACGCAGCCCATCTAGCTCGGCGCTGGCTCTGTACGAAAAACACCAGGATTTCATTTTCACTGGCGCGCCTTCACCACCGTTGGGTGAAGCGCTCGCCAATGCGGTCGAAGCAAACCTGGCTGAGCAGCGGCGGACTGGCAGCTCAGGGTTCATCGATTGGAACTATTGGACTGATGCGCAGGATGGCGAACAATCACGCTCCGCCAAAGTAACCTTTGCCAAGGTGAAGGGCGCGCAAGCGCAAGTGCGCATTTCTTACTACTTCCTTCTTGGCCCTGGTGAGAAGCAAATGCTGAAGCAAGCGGTTGTCCAGTTGTCTCGTACACATCACGGTTGCTGGCTGGTCGAAGACGTACTGCGCGGGCAGAGGTCAGTTATGTCTTACCTGGAGAGAAATTGACACATAACCCGCTCAACATGACATACAACGGCATGCCTCCGCAGAGTCTCATTTCATACTGGCCCAGCGGCGTCCCGCCGTTGTGTGCCGGTTAGCTCGAACGTTATGAAACGACTCGGTCTCTCCGCTCTTTTGTTGCTTGCCTGCGCTTTCGCTTTCGGAGCAACAGACGAAGATGGTTACAACGAATACACCATTCGGCCAGTCGACATTCCGTCTGACGCACCAATGTTTGAGAAATTTCCTGCGGAAGTATTCGCCGGAAGTAACGCTGCACCAATCCTGCACGGTGACCCTAAGACAAGAATGTTTCGTTCGCGCCTTGCCCGGTGGGCAAAAGAAAGGCCAAATTTCGCAGGTCACTACATTCTTGCAACGTGGGGCTGTGGCACGGAATGCACCCAAATATCAATCATCGACGCCCTCACAGGAAGAATTTACCATCCTCCCGGGGTATCAACCAATGTTGCCGTGAACGTCCATGAATCACTGCTGGAAGGCGGCGGCGACTTGTGGCACGCTGCTGGCGCAATAAAGTTCAAGCCGGATAGTCGGCTGTTGATTCTCATCGGCATGCCAGAGGAGCGTGTCGAGAATCGAGGCGTTTCCTACTACGTATTGGAGAACAACAAGCTGCGCCGTATACGCTTTGTACCCAAAGCATGGTACCCATCATCATGACGCCGAACCCTACGCTCAACCGGCCTGCGCGAAAATCGCGCAGGCCGGTTACCTAACCGTTATGCCCATTGGGCCGAGGGAAAACCAATGATTCGTTCTCTATTATTATTTGCAGGATTGGCTGTTTCTGGCGCAACATACGCAGTCGACTCGTGTGCAGTTCAAGCCATTCGCTTGATGTCGCAGGGTAGGCTCTCTGAGCTTTCAGCTATGTTTACGGCGCCGGGTGAGGATGTAGCTCGTGGCCTCGCGCAGTTGGCAAGTTTTGTCGGCCCTATCGAGGCGGTGTTACCGCTTTCCCGTCAAACTGATGGCGTGTACATTCGGAAGTCCGTTGCAGTTGATTCGCTTCCTTCAAGTTACAAGTTCGACGGTAGTTGGGCGGTTGCGACTAGTGGAAGCGGGGGGCGCTTTGAGTTCCAGGCTTCATCCGAGCCGGGCTCATCCTGTAAGTTGTTTGCCTTGCACGTTGACAAACTCTCCAAGTGACTTGTTTTCTTCATGCGGAGAAATGGCATAGCCCTTCGCTCAATCGGACCTGCGATGGCATGCCGCCTTCGGGCCTCATCTCATTCTGGCCCTTCGGTGCCATGCCGTCGCGGGCCGGTTAGCTCGAACGGTTAGTCTCAAAACATCGTCGGACCAAGTATGCGCATTTTCGTTCAAGCAGTCACAGTTGTCGCCTTGCTGGCGTTTCTAGGGCAGAGTGCAGTCGCTGCTGATTGGTCATTTTGTGGCGCCGCTACCGCGCCAGGCAAGCCCGCTGAATTCGAAATTGAATTCACCATGTTCACGGAAGCCAACATAACTCAATTCCTTGCCAGTGCTAAGGACAACGGGTTCTCGACGAAGGTGCAAAGAATCGAATCATCTGGTGAGAAAGCTCGTTGGGTTGTAGTTGCCACTTTGGAATCTTTGCCGCCCGCAGGCAACGTCACTAAGCGGTTGGATGCTGTGCTCTCGGCCATTCCGCCTGCGGCCCAAAAGTATTCCTGCTCTGTCCGGCAGTCGGTTAAAACACAATGAAACATTGGGCTAACCAATCAACCGGACGCTACACGGCTTGGCGCCGTCCGGGTCGTGATTTCATTCTGGTCCTACCAGCGCCAACCTGTACCGCGCCGGTTAGCTCAAACGTCTAGACCGTAATGCGCAGTTTGCTCGGATTCCTGCTCCACCCAAAGATATCGCTCTGGAAGTACTGCCTGTGCCTGGTGCCCTTGGCACTCATTCCTTCAGCAATCGTCATCGCGTTGGCGACCTTGATAGCTGAAGCCGCAGGGCTGAACGCCGCAGCCCATTCGGCGCCTTCGAGGGATGTCACGTTTGGCAACGTCTTTGGTGCCGTCGTCTTTTCACCAATTGTCGAGACGTTCATGCTCGCTGGCTGCTCAAAGTGCTGTCGTCCACATCACTACATCCTGCTGTATGTGCTGCCTTTTCGGCTTTGTTGTGGGGTGCCTTGCACGGGCTGTTCGGGGCGCTCTGGTTCTTCGGAACTGTATGGGGATTTTTTGTGTTCTCCTGTGGCTACATTACTTGGCGCCACACGTCATTTAGGCAAGGGTTCTTGGCGGCTTGCCGTGGCTTTTGCTGCAAACGTCCGGCGCTGCGCTTTTCAATCAGCATTCCAAATTCAAGGGGCGTGAGCCTCAGGGTACGCTGCCGGTCCTGCTCCTGCACTGCCGCCTTCTGCGCTTCTAGCGTGATTTCGGCAAGCTCAGCCCTGAGCAGGGTGGCGAACTCAGGGGCATCCAAGAACGCTTGAGCTTTTTCTCCCTGCGCCCTGCTCAAACGAGCTTCGAAGGTCGGCCCTCCAATTTCGTTCCTCGTTCTGAACTGCCCAAAAGCGGGAAGTCGAACAATCAGCCGCACCACCGCTTCAAGCGCGTTCGGCTCAGCGTCGCTCGTCTTGGTCAAGAGAGCGCCAGGCGCCCCCAAGGTAACCACGAACGAGGGAGTAGGGCTCCCGTCAGTAGAGGAATTGCAGTCTGTCATCAACATATCCAGTTTCTGTTTTTGGTTGCATTGGTTTCAAAGGCACACCACCGGGAAGGCAATGGTTGGACTTCGGTCCCGTGCGTCGGCTTGTTGCACGGCAGTGAGTTTTGTCGTCTATCAGTGCCGACCAATCGAATAGCTATCGTTGTTAAATTCCCTACCTCATCAACGATTTGGCTTCGAACTACCAGCATCCCGATTTCAAAGGACCTATATCGTTAGACTCTTGAGACTCTGTTTTGTGTCAAGTGAATTGGAGGCGGGCGTGACTAAGTTCACGTCAATGTCGCTATTGTTTTTTGAGGCCAAGAAAATCCCGGCTTTCGAAGAGTTGCTTCCAAAGAAAAATCCCACCACCTTTTCAGTGGCGGGATGTGAATCATGTGAAAGCGGGCAATTGGCAGTTCCTCAGTTCACAAGCCCACGGCACTGCAGTGAGGCGTGGCCAGTCAATTCCAAGGCGACGGCTTAGCTGCTCCCAACTCTGAAGCCTGGGTGTCTGATGTGAGCTAAACCGCAACGACTTGCCTCATGCACTCATCAACGTCCATTCCGACCGCTAGGACGAGCACATCGTGGACGTCAACTCCTGGAATCAAGGAGTCCAACGAATTTGGAGCCACCTGCGCCAAGGTCATGTTGACCAGCATCACTGCGCTCAAGGGCGTTAAAACTGCGGTCCTGAGAATGTGTTGCAGCTCCGGGTCGGGCGCAAATTTAACGTTCACTTCATACAGGGTCGCCAGCTCTGCGTGCTCGCGGAAAAAGAGGAGTTGAACTGTTTCGTTAGCATTCGCGTCATTTACGAGTTGCTTCACTTTTGGATTGCTTGCGAGCATGACGCAGCGCACTTGAGTTGTGCCGGTCTGATAGGCGAGTATCAGCATTGCATCAAGCTGGTCCTCGGTAGTCATCACGGTGAGTCCGGCGCGGACCGTTTCGCTTTTATGCGATTGATTTGCGGTTTCGAACTTTGCGGCTATCCAATTTGGAACATGCGCTGCGATACATCGCCGGTGGAAGTGCCCGGTGTCCGAGCTCGGTCCATCGACGCTTTTAGCGTCGAGAATTTCAGCGGTTCTAGCTCGGCTGAGCATCTTTATGTGGGTAAGCCAATCCATAGAGGTGTCCTGTTGAATAAATGTTCTAGGGACTTCGTATAGCGACCTCTATTAATTGGCTGAGTGCGTTGCTGGTAGTCCATCATTGGGGTGCCATCGCGGCTGTGCGTAGTACCGATGGATGAAGACCTATGGCGGTAAAGATGTCGTGGACCTTATGCTCTTTGAAGGGCTTGTTTGGTACCCGGAGGATTTCGCAGGCGAAAGTTGGTCCAGCTAGCCGCGAGCGGTACGATGCACGAACTGTTGAGACGTTATGCCAACAGTGCTTACATACAAGACCCAAAAATGGGGGGCTAGCCATGCAGGTAGACATCGTCGGGCGGATACGCAACCTTCAGTTGCCTGTCACGCAACCTCTCATTCCGCTCTTCGAATGCCTCGTGAATTCCATCGAGGCCATCGAAGACGCCGGCATTTCAGATGGCCGTATCGACGTGTACTTGGAGCGAGAGGCGCGTCAGGTGGCGCTGTCTGGCAATGAGGAAACCACCCTGGCGGCTATCCGGGACGTAACCATCGTCGACAACGGCGCTGGCTTCAATGACGGCAACGTTCGTGCGTTCTTCCTATCTGACTCGACACGCAAGGCCAATCGTGGAAACAAGGGCATCGGCCGGTTCACCTGGTTGAAAGTGTTCCGCGAGGCCGCCATTGACAGCACTTACCTGCAGGACGATGGCGATTGGATGCGTCGGACCTTTAGGTTCGTCTTCACGATGGATGGGGTTGAGGGTGACGAAGTCAACGATGCCGAGGTGAAGAAATGTCGCACGTCGGTGAAGCTCACCGGCTTGCGGACAGAGTACGAAAAGCACTTTCCGAAGTCTTTGGACACCATCGCCCACAAGGTCATAGACCATCTACTCATCCACTTCGTGGGCGGCCGCTGTCCTCAAATCACTCTTCATGACGCCGACGGTCAGTCGTGCAATCTGAACCACATTTTTTATGAGGAAGCGAAGGAGCGAGCTCAGGACGTGACATTCAAGCTCAAGGGGCACGATTTCAGAGTCACCGTGCTGAGGTATCAGTCCAGCGCCGTCAAGAACCATAGCATTTCATACTGCGCCAACCAGCGTGAAGTGCTGGGTTGGAAGGCCGGAAGGGCTATACCGGACCTGCAAGGCCGTCTCACTGATGACAATGGTGACCAGTTCGTTTTCCGCACTTATGTGGTCGGCCCCTACCTTGACTCTAAAGTCAACGCTGAACGGACGGCCTTCATGTTCATGCAGGAGGCCGACCTCAACTTTCCCGAGGAGATGACCCGGGAGGAGCTTGATGACGAAGTTGTTCAGGCGCTCAAACAGGTCGCCGAACCGTACACGTCGCAGCTGCGTGAAGAAAAGCGGCAGGCCATTGAAAGCTTCATCCAGCAGGACGCTCCGCAATACCGGTTCCAGCTTCAAGAACGCTACCGGGACCGGCTTGAGCGAATCCCGGCGAACGTGTCGAGAGACCAGCTCGATATCGAGTTGTATAAGACGCAGAAGGATATTGAGCTGGAGCACCGTCAGCGCGCGGCTGAAATCAAAAAGGTGCCCCTCGACACTGCGGCTGGCTCCCCAGAGTACGCAGCTCTGTATCAGCAGTACCTCGATGAGGAGAACGAACTCGGAAAGGCTGCGCTGGCCAAGTACGTTGTGCATCGGCGCACCATCCTCGAGATGCTGGACACCGCCCTTAAGGTCCAAGAGTCTGGTGCGTACGCTCGGGAAGACCTTGTGCACAGCCTCATCTATCCAATGCAGGCGGACTCTGAGGTTGTCGAGTTCTCTCAGCAGAACCTGTGGGTCGTCGACGAGCGTCTTGCCTACCACTCATACATGGCCTCGGACCTGCCGATGAGGAGTTTGAAGGCGGTCAACGCGTCCGGCGGCGACGAGCCTGACCTAGCTATCTTCAACACCGCTCGGGCGTTCTCCGAAACGAAAAGCCCTTACCAGTCGGTAGTCATCGTTGAGTTCAAGCGGCCGGAGCGCAAAGAGTACCCGGCAAAGGACGAAAATCCCGTGGAGCAGGTCCTGCGCTACGTTCGGAAAATCAAAGAAGGCACGGCCAAGGACAAGGACGGCAAGACCATTAACGTCGGCTCTATTCCGTTCTACGCCTACATCCTCTGCAGCCTTACGCCGCGCATCAAGTCTATTGCCGACAACCACGACTTCGTCAAGACACCCGACAACGAAGGCTACTTCAGGTACCACCAGTCGGCAGGCTGCTATATAGAAATCGTGTCCTACGACAAGGTGCTGAGCGATGCCAAGAAGCGCAATCGGGCGTTCTTTGAGCGGCTGCAGATACCGATGAACTGAATCGCCTGCGGCATTCCGCTGTGCATGCAAGTCCGCATGCCTACAAGTCCAAGGAGACGAGTTCGGCGAAGATGCCAGCCTTCCGTAGCATTGTCATTTTCAGAGGGGAGAGCATGAAGCTAAATTCATTCCGCGTTCGCAATTACCGAAGCATTCTGGATTCCGGATGGGTCACTCTTGATGACATGGCTGTCGTAGTCGGCAAGAACGAGTCTGGGAAGACCTCGTTACTTAAAGCACTTTGGAAATTCAATCCTTTTCAGGAGGAATCCTACAACCTCGACCGTGAATGGCCTCGCGGCAGGCGGAAGGAGCGGGATGCAAAGTTCGAGGTCGTCACCTGCAGATTCACCTTCGATGCGAAGGAGCTGGCGGCACTCGCGGAAATCGACCCACGATGTGAGCTGAGCAGCGTTGAACTTGGGCGCACCTACGATGGCGAGTGGCATTGGAGGTGCCAACCGCAGGTTCCTCCGAAGACGCGAGATGGTGCGTCGGCCGACTATCTGCTTCAGCAGTTGGTGGCAATTCAATGTAAGGGCCAGCCTGCTGACCTTGCGATGGTACTCAGCACGGTGCTGAAGGCATCTCGAGAGAAACTCAAGGCAGCTGACACTGCCGCCGCTGGGATTTTGGTTTCCGAGCTGAAGGGCCAACTCGTTGAAGCGGCCACACTCAGTGGTGATACCACCCTAGCTCAAAGTCTGGGAACGGCCTGTGACGAGCTGTCACAGAAGATGACCCAGGCACCCAGGGACGAGGTGTGGATACTTGTGCGCTCATGGATGCCTACGTTCATCTACATGGACGACTGGCTCTCCTTCAAGGGTACGGCGCATCTCGACCAAGTCAAACAGCGCAAAGACAACGGCCAGCTGAAGGACGACGACCGCACCATCATCACTATCATGGAGATGGCTGGCCTCGACCTCGACGAGGAAGTGCAGAAGGGCGCCCAAAACGACCGCGAGCAGCGCATGCTTGACATGAATGATGCAAGCCAAACCTTAACTAACGAAATCGCCGAGCGCTGGTCTCAGAAGAAGTACGAAGTGCAGTTCCAAGCTGACGGACACCACTTCATCACATTCGTAAAGGACGAGGCCTCCAAGGCGCTAGTGCCGCTTGAGGAGCGGTCGAAGGGCTTCCAGTGGTTCTTCTCTTTCGACATGAAGTTCATGTACGAGACGGACGGCGACTTCGAGGGCGCAATCATCCTTCTCGATGAGCCTGGTCTGCACCTTCATGCCGCAGCCCAGCGTGACTTGCTGGCACGCATGAAGTCGTATGCAAAGAGCAACCAGCTCATCTACACGACTCATCTTCCATTTATGTTGGACATGGAGCGACTCGACAACATCTGGGTCGCCGAAGACAAGCCGGGCGAGGGCACGAAGGTCCACAACGAATGGGCTGCCGCGGATGCCGACGCGCGCTTCACGCTGCAAGCGGCGCTCGGATTGTCGTGGGCCCAGTCATTGTTCATCGGCCAGAAGAACCTCGTCGTAGAGGGAGTGACTGACTTCTGGTTCCTGTCGACGATGTCGACCCTGCTCAAGGAGGCGGGGGAGGTTGGGCTAGCAGATGAGCTTGTCATCACGCCGGCGGGCGGGGCTTCTAAAGTTGCTTACTTGGCCACGTTGCTCAAAGGCCAGGAGTTGAAGGTTTCCGCGCTCCTTGACTCCGACGAGGAGGGGCTGAAAGCAAACAAGCAGCTCGTTCACAACTGGCTGCTTCGTGACGGCGATGTCTTAATGCTGGGCAAGATTCTTGGGCGCCCTGGCAACGTCGCCATCGAAGACCTGTTTGATGAGGCTCACTACTTGAGTCAAGTTACTGCGGCTTATTCCAAGGAGCTTCAAGGAAAGGCCCTCAAGCTCCCAGCGATGCCCGTTGGGTCGATTGTCGACCGGCTCACGTCTCATTTCGAAGCAAAGGGAATGGCCTTCAACAAGGGGCGCGTTGCAAAGTGCATCATGACTGACTTAGCGACGAAGAAGGCTACTGACATGCCGGCTCCGACCGTCGAGGCCTTTGGCAAAGTCATATCCGCTGTAAACGAAGTCGTATCCCGCTGGAGTATGTGAGGCATGTCAGCTGCTACAAGCAGGACCGCTATGGTCGGCAGGTCTGCCGACTGAAAACGAGTGCAGGGAAAGACGCTGCGGACATCATGCTTTCAGAGGGTCTGGCCAGGTACCCGGAAACATATGTGCATGAAGACCAGCCAGTCGACCGAGAAGGGTATCGACGCCTTCACGCTGAAGCCCATGGGGCGAAGCGCGGTCTGTGGTCGGAGCCGGACCCGATGTCGCCGAAGGCGCGCCGGCAGCGCAGACAGGCCTGATTGACCTGCCGGTAACAAACGCACGGCCAATCAGTTGGCTGGAACCGCGTTGCCCTGGCTAGGTTTTAGAAGTGTGAAGGCGACCTGAGTGAGGTGGCGGTGGTTTATGCCGCTGCCCTTTGGCTAATTAAGGGCGCGCGAGCTGATATCAACGCGAAATCCGACGGGCAGCCAGGCGGTCGAACTCCTTGCTATGCCGCTCGAGGTATGCGAATTGAGTGGCAGTTGGCCTTGTTAGCAAGTCTGCGAGTGGCCAATGGTGCGCTCGATGTTCTGCGAGTCGCGGCGAGCATCTGATGCGCCCGTCTTGGTCAAATGTAATGAGGTGCCGGTCGAAGAGTGCGTCCAGGTCGGGTGAAAGCAAGAGCCCGTTGTCCGGGTCGAGCCGCTGTTCATCGGTCTCGCATTTGCTCCAAGCGAGTACGTGAGACGCCCGAAGCGCAGCACCAAGGCGAAGGCCGCTGACCGCACATTGCCCCTGGAAGCGCTCAAGGAGTGAGGTGCGGTATCGTCCTTGTCCGCGGCGAGCCTCTATGAGTCGCTTGTAGCGCGCAGGATTGGTGGCTGCAAATTTGGCTCTGATGAGCTTCTCGTCGCGCTCTCGCGTTGCTTCGCTGCCGAGGTCTTCTGGCGCTCGGTAGTATGGGTCGAGAACTGACGCGTTTCGGTGAATCAGAGTCAGGGCAGTATCGAAGTCCGTGATACGGATGTACTTGTTGCCAGACCTATCAGCAAGCTCGAGATGGCTTGGCTCAACACCGTGCTCAAGCGCGAACGCAGAGAGGTCAGCTTCGTCGAAGTCGTCCGGAACGGCTTGCTCCGTCCGCTGCTCGGTGGCAACAATCACGGCCAATCCTATGAGGTGTCGCTGAGGCTCCTGGCTGCCGTTCGATAGGTAGGCGATGTACTTCCCATTGGACTCGACGCGGATAGTCCCTTTTTTCCGGTCCAGACGGTTCTCATCCTTGCTGATGCCTCGTGGAAAAACGTCGAAACCTTCCGACTGGAGTTGCGCAAGCAGGTCACAGGCAAGCGGTACTTCGTCAAGACGTGTGCCGGTGTAGCCCTCAGATTTCATGGACTCGATGAAGGCCCGCCGTTCGTCTGGCGTCAGCCGAAGGGCGCCACATTGCTTGAGGAGCTGTGGAAGGCCATATCGCTCTGCCGGTTCTGGGGAAATTTCGTGTGCGGAGCGTCCCGTCCAGTATTGCCGTGCGGAATGGCCTGGAGTGACCTGCATCCCTGGTGTGGGCAGCCAACTGACACGGATTGGCGTACCGCTGGTGGCCAGTGCCTGAACCCGACCAATAGCGAAGATACGTGCTTGCCGTCCATCGAAAGATGCAAGCAAGACGCCATCGCCCGCGGCGAGCTTGTCGAGCACAAGCCGGTCAGTGTCGTCGAGGTCGACGCGCGGCTGCGACAGCCGAAGCTCCCCGGTCACAAGCGATGCTTGAGTAGCTGCTTCATCGGAGCATTCGAACTTCCAGAAATCCATTGCGGTCCCTATGTTTCGTTGGTCGGCCACCTTCAATCTGAGAAGGTGAGCTGGAATTTGTCATCGGTGGATTGTGCACAAAGGCAACGGTTGCGCGTAGGCTGTCGGAGAGGCGCCTCGATTAACCCGAATGAATGACTCAGAAGCTCGTAAAAATTGCGGGCTGGCGACCACTTACCAATTTGCTACACCTTGCGAATCCTTTTCGTCTGCAGCCAAAACCGCCTCCGCAGCCCCACAGCCGAGCAGGTGACTCAAACTAAGCCTCACATTTAAACACCCCTCGCTACATCCCCCAGCAGCAAGCACGGTGCGAGCTGCATAGGCAACGCCCCACCTCTCCCAATGCTTGCAGGCGAAGAGAGGTAGGGCGCAGCGGGGGTTACTAATGGCTTGTATAGCAACCGGTCTCCCGCGCGGGGGAGACCGAAATGGCGCAACTCGCGCACGCGTTTGATTTCAACGAATGCATCGAGGAGGCACTCGACTATCACGACCCAAATCGACCAGGATTCGTTTCAGTCATGGAAAAACAGGCTGACGGCCAGATGCGGCAGTCCTCTTTCAAGCTTGTTGATTTGCCGGGCCGACTTGTCCAACTTCGAGAGTCTGGGCGAGACGCATTCATTGGTCAGAACGAATTTTGGAAGCCGAATAGGCAGGCCATCAACGTCTGGAGGATGACAACTCAGTTTGTCGACCTCGACACGTACAACGTTCCAGACCTTGCGTGGCGACTGCCAGAAACACAGCGCGACATGCTGCTGCAGTTCATTGACGATGAGGGCTTGCCGCCGCCCAGCGTCATCCTATTTTCAGGTCGAGGCCTGCAGGTGAAGTGGCACCTTGCAGGGGCTTTGCCGCCGCGGCGAGCTGTACCTCGATGGCAAGTGGTACAGGATGAGCTCTGCCGGCGATTCACGAAGTTTGGTTCTGATATCAAAGCTCGTGATGTCTCCCGTGTTCTCAGAGTCGCCGGGACAGTGAACACCAAAAGCGGTGAGCTCGTGCGGATTCTTTACCGCGGCAACGTCTGTGCAATGGGTGGCGAGCGCATGGCCAATGGCGGCGTTGGATATGACTTCGATTTGCTTGCAAATGAAGTCCTCCCATGCTCAAGAGTCGAGCTTGCTGCCAACGCCGAAAGCCGAGTGCGCCTGCAGGAGGAGGGCGAGGCTGAGTCAGCACGAAGGCGAGATGCGGTTCGTGAGCGGCTTGCGGTTGTTGATGGCGGAAATTCGGCCACGCGGAAGAAGTCATCTTCTGCGAAAGGCTTGGTGGCAACTCAGCTTGCCTGGGACCGTCTTGAGGACCTTCGAAGCCTCAGCGAACTGCGGGGCTGGACGAGCACTGGCGCGCCTGCAGGTCGACGAGACATGATGATGTTTTTGTCAGCATGCTTTCTTGCTGACTCGAGGCTTTGCATTGATATCAATCCGCAGTTGAAGTCGCTTGCCAGCGAATTCGCGCCGACCTGGACTGTGGCTGAGCTGGCCTCTTGCACTTCGACAGCGTTGTCCCGAGCCGCTGCAGCTGAGCGGGGTGAAAAGGTGCTCTTCGGTGGTGCCGAGGTTTGCCCACGGTACAGATTCAAGAACTCGACTTTGGTCAATCTGCTTGATATTTCGCCTTATGAGCAGCGCCAATTGCAAACAATCTTTGGTCCAGATGAGGTGCGGCGACGGGACCGGGAGCGGAAGGCTAGGCAACGGTTGGAAGCAGGGTGTGAATCAAGGGAGGCCTACCTGGCCAGGGCGGCTGAAGCTGCAATCAAGGCGCGGAGTTTGAAGGCAAATGGGTTTACTCGCTCGCAGATTGCGGCGGCTCTTGGGGTTAGCTTGGCTGCCGTCACAGGTTACTGCAAAGGCTGAATCGGGTGGGGGTCAAAGTTGTTCCGTACATATGGTGGAAGTGGCGAAGCCAGCGGGCTGGTTGACGCCATTCCTTGTACAGAGTGGCTGAACAAAACCCAGTTGCGTTGACGGCTTCTTTCTAATCCAGGGGCGGTTGAACATAGCCCAGATGCGTTGGTGGCTTCTTTCCATTCCCGGGTCGGCTGAAGGTACCGGCCGTTCAGGGACTTCTACCCTTGTTGAGGGCGGCTTCAACTACTTCCAGGCCCTTGACCGAGGGTGGAGTCTTCTACCCTTGCAAAGGGGCTTGAAGAGCTCAAAGGGCCGGACTGCGGCTTCACCGTGCAAGGTCGGCCGCAACCATTCAAGCCAATGTGGGCGCTCAAAATTCCAAAGACTTTCTGAGTCTGTCGGGCCTCAGTACATAACTGACCACGTGTTGTGTGTTCGAAACGGCTGGAAGCCAATGGGTATGTCGATACAGATTCGCGTCGCTTCTTGGTGGGCCGTAAGCAGCTCATTGATGGTGCCGAAGATGCCGTACCGCAATTCGCCATCGACTTCTGATACGGCTATCCATCCTGCCTTGCATCCATCAATCCCGACAAATGAACTCACTCGAAATCGCCCTTGCTTGCTGACGTTTTCCCAGCCTATCCTGCACTGTGATGGCGAGAAAAACAATGTCTGTTGATGAATGCCGGTAACCAGGGTAACAGCCTATATTTATGCACCCGACGAGCAGGAGCGTTGGCTAATGAGCACAGCCAGAAGTTAGCCCCTGACGGTGTGTGCTCGCCGTGCGGTTACCCTTGCAGAATGTTCATAGACCTACACCGCACATTCTCTGTACCTAACGAATCATCCGGGACCGATAAGGAGGAGGACTGGGCCTTCTACTTTGGTCAACATCGGGGCCATAGGACTTGGAGCGAGCTACATGCAGCCCCACTGGCCATCATTCTCGGTGAGGCCGGAATTGGCAAGACCGCTGAATTCCAGTTGGAAGTTGACCGCCTAAGCAGTAGAGGCGAAGCTGCATTCTTTCTTCCTCTGAACCAGCTCACGGACGGGGACTCCTGGGCGCTCGCGATGACAGGGCGGCAGTCTGCCTACGACAGCTGGGTGGAATCAAGTCAGGTTGGCTACTTCTTCTTGGATGCGGTAGACGAGGCGCGCCTACGTTCTCATGCAGACTTCGAAAAGGCGCTAGCAGTGGTCCAACGCGCACTGGAACCTTACTTTTCCAGGGTTCGAATCGCCATCTCTTCCCGAGTCACTGATTGGTTTGTACCTGCAGTTCAGGCTGCGGTTGACCGCCGAATCACCTCTCGCCTCGCCCTCTCGTTGAGCGCGCGTGTGACTACGCCTGACTTGGACGAGGTAGTTGATGCAACGACGGTCTGCGTGACGGCCACGACAGCAAAGGTTGTGGAGCCCCTTGTTGTCGCGCTAGACCCTCTATCCATTTCTGAGGCAAAGCGATGTGCAGACGCATTTTCCCTGCTGGAACCGCTGCAGTTCTGGATAACGGTGTCTGAGGGTAACTATGAATTCATGGCCACACGCCCATTGGACTTGCGTTGGATGGTCGCCCTGTGGAACAAGCGTCGGACGCTTGGAGCGTACCGTGAGTTGATGGACGCCAACATTGATAACCGATTACGAGAGTTCAACGAAAGCTATGTGTCGTCTGGCGAGGCCTTGTCCGTTGACCAACTCCGGGAAGGCGCCAGGGAACTGGCCGCAGCCGCAGAGTTCGGGAACTGTGCGTACTTCGTTTTGGAGACTGGTGCGCTGCCCGACGCAGGCGAGCTAACTCCCCAGTCGATATTGCCCAACTGGGGGCCTCAGGAAGTGCGGCGGCTCTTGGCAACCGCAATCTTCGACGAAGCCAGCTATGGTCGCGTCAAGTTCCACCACCGGTCCATCCGTGAGTACATGGCCGCCGAGTGGACCGCAAACCATATGAAGACCGGTGTACCGCTCTTGCGGCTTCAAGAGCTATTCGTTGGGCGACCTTTTGATGCCCCGGTGGTGGTCCCGGCGCGAAAAGCTGTCCTGAGCTGGCTGGCTACGCTCAACGTAACTGCTCGGGAGTGGGTCGCCCGGGAACATCCAGAGGTCTTTCTTTCCGATGGCGACCCACAGGGATGGGATGCGCGTTCTGCGGAACTTGCATTTGCACGATGCATGGAGGCATCGAAGGTCGGCTTCCGCCCGGATTGGCACCAGAGCGCGAGCGTGTGCATGAGAATTGGTCGGGCGCTGCCCTCGGGAGTAGTGGCTGCCGCGCTGGCCGACACAACCCTTCCTGGAGAATTCAAAGCGTTTTGCTACCAGGTCGCATCTCACGCGAAGCTGGTCGACTGCACTTCGGTAGCACTCGCAGACTACCGTGACGCCTCAGCACCTGGATGGCAACGCGTCCTGGCACTGAGTCTCCTCAAGCAGGTGGGCACGGACACCCACCGCCAGCAAGTCTTAGCGGACTTGAAGGCGCGATGCTTTGCAACCAACGAGCTTGTCGCCCATTCGCTGACGGTAGTCAATTGGAAAGGGCTTACTGTTTCCGAGCTTGTCGACATCTTCATAGCAACGCAAGACGAGGCTGATTACGGTTCCGGCCCGTTGGCCCGGCTGTTCAAAGACGACCTACTGCCTGAGACCGACCTGGCTTCTGCGGCGACTGTTCTTGAAGCTGTAATAGCAGCCCTACCTCGACCAACATTGGGTAAGCGTTTCGCGCGATTTCCAGAGTCAGACAGACCCGAGAGAGCGTGGCTGCTGGACGTGCTTCCCGAGTCCTTCGAAAGGGTGCTGTCCCTACTACCTCCCACATCGACTGACTACTTTGCTGTTTGCATGGAGGCGGCAGAACAAGTGGAGGCTCAGCGTGATTCAGGCTTCATTGACGCGGAGGAGTTCAAACGGTTGCAAGCAGCCATCGCCTGCCGCCCAAAGCTCAGATGGGATATTGCTCTTGCGATAGCGCACTCGGAAGACATCCAGGCATCGGTCAGCCGCCTGACATGGGGGTCGAGCTGCTTGATTGCCCTGGGCGAAACCGACTTACCTGAGTTGACCCGTCTTGCCAACGATTCTTCCTTGCTGTCGGCCGACCGCGATGTCTGGCAGGCCGTGGCCATCGAAGTCGCCTTCCGGAAGTTGAATGGCCGCGCTCGAACCCTGGCGCTCCGCGTCCTCGGCCCCTTTTCCCTTGGTGCACCAAGGACACTCCTAGTCGACGCTGAATATCGTCGTTATCGAGTCGGGGTTAAAACGCGGCGTACCTGGCGACTGAGGGAGCTGCGGCGGAAGGCGGAAGCTGCAAGTAAGCTTAGTGATTTCAAGGTAAAGGCCACCGCACACTTGTCCGGCATCGCCAGCGGCACTGACAGCGGCTTGATACAGCAACTCCTGTTGCATTCCTATAGTTTGTCAGGCAGAAACGACTACTCGAAAGTTGACTTCGATGCCCTGTCAGCGAGCTTGAGCTCAGAGATTGCCGAAGCCTTCAAGGACGGCGTAAAGGCCTTTTGGTCCTCCATCGTACCCCCTGCACCTTCTTCGTTCGTGGAGGGTAGGGTGCCTTGGATAGCGTTGATTGGACTGGCCGGTTTGCGCTGCTCCCTCGATGAACCAGGGGCGATTTCCTCCCTTCCTGCCTCGGAAGTCTCCAAGGCTGCACAGTTAGCCGTCTGGAACTCAAACGGCCCGCCCGATTGGTTCGAAGCACTCGTAGAGTCGCACCGGAGCGCGGTAGAGGCGGCTCTCGTTCCGTGGCTGGCGATGGAAGCGCAGGCTGCTACGCCGGGAAATGGAGTGAGGGGAGCGTTGGAAATGGTCCTGCGCTGCAAATCAACAGTGCGTATGGGCCTGGTAGCGCCTTTGGTACCCCTGGTAAATAGTAGCCTCGTTCCACGGCCAGAAAGTCTGAAAGAACTCATCAAGGCCATGCGGGAAGATTCTCTTCTGACTTCGGGCGAGGTCTGCACGCTATGCCTGCACAAGTTGGAGGCTTCTACGGCTGGTGAGCTCGACATGTTCTGGCTGCGAATTTGGATGGAGGAAGACGCCATCGGTGCGTGGGCCTGGTTCCGTGGGCACGTCGCTTCTTTGGCCTCGCCTACTAATGGCACTGCTTTCGCGAGTGCCATGGGCGACCTGAAGTGGCTGGCGGCGCCAATTCAAAAGGCTCAGGCGGACTTACTTTTAGAAGTTTTTTCCCTGCTCCGCTCGCATCCGCCGTCAGTTACCTCGACCTCGGATGACGATGACAGCATCTTCTTCGGCCCACCCACGAAGCGCCTATGCCAAGCCATTGCGAATCTCTTTGTTCAGGTTCGTGGGTCAGTTGGACACAACGGCTTGCTGGGTTTGACAACAAGGACCACCGACCCGGATGAGCTGCAGCGGCTGCGCGGTCAAATTTTCGAGCATGGGGCCATTGACGCGTCCGCGGGGGTAATGCGGGCGGTTGATGAACTCCGTAGCATCGCATCGCCTTTCCAGTCCGAGCCGAAGACCGAAGCTCAGCTCTACGACCAAGTCATTGCACGGCTCGAAGAGATTCGCAAGAACATTGAGGAGGGGCCATTCAGCGAGCGCGACCTCTTCAGCTGTGGAATGCCGGAGAAGTACCTCCAGCGATGGCTCGCGGCGAAGTTTCGGGAGACTCAGAACCGACGCTTCAGCGTGCACCGCGAGGAAGAGGTCGACGACGACAAGATGACAGACGTCCAACTGAGC
Source organism: Roseateles albus (assembly GCF_028595345.1). Classification (NCBI taxonomy): domain Bacteria; kingdom Pseudomonadati; phylum Pseudomonadota; class Betaproteobacteria; order Burkholderiales; family Sphaerotilaceae; genus Roseateles; species Roseateles albus. The sequence continues at coordinate 358,965 of NZ_JAQQXT010000004.1, forward strand.
TGCCCTGCCGGCAACGTCTGCGTCGAACTCAAGCCAGTAGACACGACGCGATATTCGGCCGCCACATTGACCGACACACTGAGAACTCAGATTGTTGGCCAGTACCTGAAGGGGACGAATAGCAGCCACGGCATCCTCGTACTTTTGCAACTTGATAACAAAACATGGGACATCCCAGGTGGAGCGAAACGGCAACCATTCTCGGCATTGTTGACTTACCTTGAGGGCCAGGCGAGCGTCATCAAAGCAGAGTCACCTGGCGTCGCAAAATTGGCTGTGTTCGGTATGCGGTGTGTTACTTGAAAGGGGCGCAACTTGCGGGAATGGCATTGGCACTGATTTTCAGCTATGGACACTTAGCTGCAGGAGGCCAAGTTCAGGAACGTTCCCAAAGCGGGCAATCACCTTTGCACCGTGCGTTCTCGCAATCAGCCTTTGAGCATTTCGTTGGACGAATGTCTGCGGCACCTTTCGAAGCTGCCGAACAACAAATTAGGGCGTACTTCCATCAGGTCTACTGGCGAGGCTTTGCCCAAAGGCTACAGTCATTGGTCAATGTGCAACCTCTACAATGTCAGCCCCAAGGAAGAAGTCGAGCGCCATTTTCGCGCGGTCGTGAAAGACCCCGAGGGCTACCCTCAGGCGCCGGTCGGCCCCTACGGGCGTGGGGTGTTCATCATCAGCGCGGACACTCAGGCTGAAGGCCGGGTGGCGGTGAACGGGCAGTGGGGCATGGTGCCGCCGCGCTCGCGCCACCCCCGACCAGCGGGGCGGGCTATCTTGACCAACAACGCGCGCATCGAGTCGGTGGCCGAGCGGCCTACGTATCGGGAAGCCTGGCTCAGCGGCCGACGCTGCCTGATTCCGGCACAAAGCTACCAAGAGCCCAACTGGGAGACCGGCCGCAACATCTGGTGGCCGCTGCGCCGAGCAGATGCTCGGCCCTGGGCACTGGCCGGCATCTGGTCCGAGTGGCGGCACCCCGAGACGGGTGAAGTGCTGCCCAGCTATTCGATGCTCACGCTCAACTGCGACTCCCACCCCCTGCTCAAGCGCCTGCACAAGCCCGACCCGGCCTTGCCGCCCGAGGCGCAGGACAAGCGCGCGGTCATGCACATACGCCAGGAAGACTGGCAGGCTTGGCTGCGCGGCTCAATCGCGGAGGCTCAGGCCTTGCTGGCGGCGGAGCGCCTGCCGGCGTCGGAGGAGTTCGACCTAAGTCCGGCCGCGCATACCGATGGCCTGCGGGCCCGACTTCGCGCGGGGCCGCCGCAGGGTAGTTTGTTTTAGAGCGAAGCACATCATGCAGCTGGTCTGGGGTGATGGAGGTGGGGGCGTTGTGCAGATGGGATTGGTGTGCGAATGCGCCCGGTGCACCGGATGGCGGCGCCAGAGGCAGCCCAGCCTCGGCCGCAGGAGCTCGGGCGCAGTTCCCGCCATGCGACTCTACGAGATGAGCGCCATCTATCCATCCCGCCTTGCATCCATCAACCCGACAATCGTGCTCACTCGAAATCGTCCTTGCTTGTTGACTTTTCTCCTGCAAGTCCATCGCGTTGATGTCGAGAAAGAATAGTGTCTATAGGTGGCTGGCGGTAACGAGGGTAACAGCCCACAGCTGCCTTGTTGCCTAGTCCTTTGATTGGTCCCCTGGTGTCATCGAAGTAACCGCTGGCCGCGACAGCTGTTGAAGCTATTGCAGACAAAAGCCATTTCTCATTGTTGGCAACCGAACCAAGGCACCTTGCTGTTCCCAAAGAAAAAAGGCCACTCAATGAGTGGCCCCCTTTGAAATCAATGTCTATCAGCCCGCTGCTGCAGCTACTGCTGCCACTTCTTCAGCCGCAGCTGCCGCTTTCGAAATCTTCGCGGCTTCAAAAGCGATGATGAGCAATGTCCCCGCCGGCTTGCCTTCGTGGGAAAAGTAGTAGTCAACTTTCAGCTTGCCAGTCACGCGAACGAAGTCGCCCTTGGTAAGTTTTGGGTCCTCCGGCTTCATCATCCGAACGGTGTACCAAGTGGGAAACTTGTCGATGCCAGCTTGGCTCTCTCCAACCCGAAATTCCCAGTAGACCTTGCCTGAAGCCTTTGCCTCTCTTCGAATCGGGTCGGTTCCAACGTTTCCAAATGCTTGCATGAGTGTCCTAAATCAGTCGACGGACCTGTTGCCGTCAAAACGTATAGGAACCCCTGTTCAAGCCGTAGGCGTAGTGTTCATCGACAGTGAATGGGCAAGCTTTCATTCCTACGAAATTCCGGCAGCCAGCTTACTAATGCTTGGTAATCACCCCCCAAAACAGTGCCTAAACACCGAACAGGTCTATAGACCGCTGAACAACCATCTAGCCCGCTGCTACTCACACAGAGTTCAGTTTGATGACCGCAATCAAATCAATATCGACGCACCCTAACGCTGACCAGCTGAACGCAATGCAGAATAGGCGTTAACACAACAGGGAGCCCGAATGCGTTGCTTGAGAGTTTTGACTGTTGCACTGCTGCTCGCGGCCGCAAACACTGTGGGGGCGGATGCCTTTAATGATGCGGGTGTCGCACACACGAAAGGCGACTTTGCAAAAGCTGCCCAAGGATTTAAGGTGTCTGCCAACCAGGGTAATGCCAGTGCTCAGCTCATCCTCGGCATTATGTATACCCAAGGTCAAGGCGTACCTAGGGACTACCAGCAAGCGATGGTCTGGTTTCAAAAGTCTGCCGAGAAGAGCAATACTGAAGCTCAGTTCCAACTCGGCGAGATGTATCGTAAGGGTCGGGGCATACCCAAGGATGACAAGCAAGCAGTTGGCTGGTATCGAAAGGCTGCAGAGAAAGGCCATGTCGACGCTCAGTACAACCTCGGCGTGTTGTATTTCGATGGCCTGGGTGTACCCAAGAGCGACAAGCAAGCGGCGGCCTGGTATCGCAAGGCTGCAGAGCGGGGCCATGTCGACGCTCAGTACAGCCTCGGCTTGTTGTATTTCGATGGCCTGGGTGTACCCAAGAGCTTCAAGCAAGCGGTGGCCTGGTATCGCAAAGCTGCAGAGCGGGGCCATGCCCATGCTGCGTTCGCCCTTGGCTTGATGTATACCCAAGGTCAAGGCGTAGCCGAGGACGACCAGCAAGCCATGGTCTGGTTTCAAGATGCTACAGAGAAGAGTTATGCCACGACTCAGTCCCACCTCGGCTATATTTTCGTCAAGGGTCAAGGCGTAACTCAGGACGACAAGCAAGCGGTGACTTGGCTTCGCACTGCTGCCGAGAATGGCGATGCCGACGCTCAGTTCGAACTCGGATTAAGGTATGCCATTGGTGACGGCGTACCCAAGGACGACCAGCAAGCGGCGGGCTTGTACCGAAAGGCTGCCGAGGTGGGCCTTCGCGACGCTCAGTTCAACCTCGGCGAGATGTATTCCACTGGTCGGGGCGTACCCAACGACGACCAGCAAGCTGTGGGTTGGTATCGAAAGGCTGCCGAGATAGGCTATGCCAAGGCTCAGTTCCAACTCGGCGAGATGTATCGCAAGGGTCGGGGCGTACGCAAGGATGACAAGCTAGCGGCGGCCTGGTACGAAAGGGCTGCCGAGAAAGACCATGTCGACGCTCAGTTTCAACTCGCCGTAATGTATCTCACTGGACAAGGCGTAACTAAGGACGACAAGCAAGCGGAGGCTTGGTTCCGCGAGGCTGCTGTGCTGGGCAATGCCAAGGCCCAGTCCCACCTCGGCAATTTTTACGTTAAGGGTCAAGGCGGAACTATGGAAGACAAGCAAGTGGTGGCTTGGCTTCGTAAGGCTGCAGAGAATGGCGATGCCGCCGCTCAGTTCTACCTCGGATTGCGGTATGCAATTGGTGAGGGCGTACCTAACGATGGCGAGCAAGCGGCGGGCTGGTATCGAAAGGCTGCCGACCAGGGGCAGGCCACTGCTCAGTACTACCTCGGCGAGATGTATCGCAAGGGTCGGGGCGAACCCAACGATGACCAGCAAGCGTATTTTTGGTATTTGTTAGCAAGTGTTGGCAATGACAAAGAAGCGGTCAAAATTCGCGACAGTGTTGAAGCCCGCTTAAGTCCACAGCAACGCGCAGCTGCCCAAGCTCAAGCGCGAGACTGGACTGCGAAAAGGCCATAGGCGGCGCGCATCACTGGCGCAGGCTCTGTGCTCTTGGCGGAGGCGGTCTCCTCCAAGTTTCTCTATGCCGACATGGCTTGTATAACGACTAGCCCCACAAAGAACCCACAAACGACAAACCCTGCGAGGTGATTCATAAATTTGGGCTCGAGGTTACCAAGTATTCTTTCCTCATGGCCATTTCGATAATTCACGAAATGAAAGTTGTGCATATGCAAAATGTCTAAAAAACAGTCTCAACCACGTTGATTAAGATTTTTCTGTCAGTCGTTGATTTACTTTGTTAGTGGTTGCTGAATTTTCATTGTCGCGGCACAAGTAGCGGTGAGCTCAATCCCGCCCATTGTTCGCAATCCTTGGGTCGTCGATATGGCAAGTAGTTCTCACTGAACCATCCAGCCGTGGAAAACTTGTTTCTTGCATCCATCCGAACCCTTGGCAGCCATGTTGGCAGCAGCTGAACAATAACGTGGCCCAGTCGGTGGTCTTTCAACTTTACGCGGCCGTCCGGCAGGGCGTCCTCCAAAGCACCCCAGACTTCAAAGATGCCAGGCTCAACTTCGCGGAGGTGCTTGCGTTGGTGAATCAAGACCTCAGTGTTATTGGCCTTGCCGACGGCGCGCAAAACCGCGAGGGCGCGGAGTTCGATGCGTTCTGAGCGGCATAGCACGACAACCCGGCGGAGGCTTTGGCCGTCTTGCAGCCGCCTCCCTACTGCGACCGCGAGGGCGGCCAATGAAGACTCGCGGTCTGCACCCCTTTTGCTTCGGTCTATTTCGTACCAGGTGACCCCGTCTACCTCAACTGCTAGAGCATCAGGCCTGAGGATTCTCTTGGCTGTCTTCTGTGCTCTTGTGACCTCTACGTTTAGTAGGCCTTGGATAGCCGGGGATTCGCGCTTTCTGCCTGCATTGAGGGCTTGCATGACCTCGCTTTCTGTTTGCGCTATGAGTCCACGAGCTTCGCTCGCCAAAACGATGAATTGCAGCCAAAGGCGATGCTCTGGATTGGTCATGTCGCTGGTTCTGCGCACGGATGACGCGGCATCGATGCCGGCGTCCCCAAGCAATTCGGCACCTTTTTGCGTGAGGCCATAAATTGTCTGAAATCGTTCAGTTTTGTATCGACGAATCAGCCCGGACTTCACCATTCCCCTCACTGCTCTCTGGGCTGCAGTCAAAGAAGCTTTGAAGGAGGAGCGCTCCGGAAAGCATAGTGCTGCTACGTCCAATGTGCGCATCACTCGAAACCTATTCAACATCGCCAGTGTCTTGAGCCTAATGCTTGACTTCAGCTCAGTTGTTGAGCGCTCTGATGTGATTCCTCGGGTCGGCCTCTTGGGAACGGGTTCAAGTTCCGCGCAGTGCTTTCCTGGCGCTACTACTGGGGTGTCACCGGGCGGCACTATCGGGATGGCCGCATTGTCCTCATTGGGCGTAACGGTATTGTTGTGCGGTGTGTGTTGTTCGGCCTGCAGGGGTTCCGAGTTATCGGCGATGGGCTGGACTTTTTGTTCTTCGGGGTGAGACGGTTTCATTGGCGAGGCTCCGTAAATGGGCGTTTTCGGTTGGGCTGTTCGGCCTTGGTGACACCAGCGCTTGTGCTGTGTACTTCCGTATAGCGACCGTGCCACCCGCAGCCAAAAGGCTGCACACCACGCACAAGAGCTGCTGCTGTTTTGTCTTGTCGAGGGCAGTTGAACGTCAGCAAAAGGGCAGGGGGCAGCTGTTCTTTCCCCTTATGCCTCCTCGCTCGCCTTGGGGCTCGCGTCAACAACGTTTTCGTCGCGACGTACGCCCAAAGCTGCTGTTCTACCGACCGGCTGCGCCGGTGCGAAACCGCCGCCGTCCCAAAAGGCTTTTCCAAAATTTAACGTGTCTTCTTGGGACGGCTTGCTCAACTGTTCCTTCACCATGCCCTGCAGGCCCGGCTACCCTTCGTTTCGTACCTAATGTCTCTCGACGAAACGACGGGGCCCTCGCCGGATGCAGGCTCACAGCTAACGCAGTTCGCCGTTCCTCGAGGGCGGCATGCGCAGGGACGGCGGCGGTTTCGCACCGCCTTGCCGGCCCAGTCGCGAGCTACTCTGCTTTCCTTGCTGTGCCGCCAATGGATGAGTCCGACCCATGCACGCTTCATCTGTGCATCCAATGGCCACGGCTGGACGCCGCGCCGCGTTCCGGCTGGTCAGTCAAGGCTGGGTGTTTGGTGTCATCGGGCCAGGCGTTGCTCACAACTGTTCACCCTATGGTGAGGGCTCCATCGATGGGCGCTGCTCTAGTGTGAGCAATGAAAAGCGTATTGCGTGGGACGCGGCTTTTGCGCCAGTGGTGGTCTGTGACCTGTACCCCTGTGGGCAATAGAACTTGCTTGCTGGTGGCTGGAGAAGCCAGCCGGCTGGTGTTTATGAAAGTTGACTTGCTTTTGGATGAAGGAGCCCTCGCTGGGGCTTGGCAAGCAGTGGCTGTCTTCAAGGGTTGAGGTGTCCCAGTCAGCCAAGGTAAGTGTCGTCGTTTCCAATGAGTTCGCACTGTGCTTTGACCACCACTCAGCATGCGAGGGTATGGGAGGACCGCTGAGAAATAGCTCCCAGGTTGGAATCAGTTCTGCTCGCAGCACCAGTCGAACCAATGTTCCAGTGCTTGTTCCATACCCCTTCGTTTGAGAAGGCCCATAGAGCTTTCGCCCATGAAAAAACCGGCCATTTAAGCCGGTTCTGTCGTTGGGCCGAAGCCAGGAGATTACTGCTGCTTGATGCGGCGTCGAGCGATGCCAGCGACTAGGCCAAGACCGGCAAGCATCAGAGCGTAGGTTTGTGGCTCGGGGACCGGGTTTGTAACGGCCATTAAGAAGCCTCGACTTTCCTGGGTCACCGTGTTGTAGGCGTTGCCCGCTATCCAGCCTGCATCGTTGATATCTACGGCACTCCATAAGACCCAGCCAGCCTTGACGAGGCTGGCGTCAAGGTAGGAATGTAGGTCGATGACGGTAGTGCCGTTCCAAAGCGTTGCATGGCCATCTGAGTAGCCCACTATCTGACCAGAGGTGTTAATAGCGTAGGCCTCGCTAGAAGCACCTCCGAGGGTTCCCAAATCAGTTGCTACTGTGCCATTCCAAAGCGTCGCGTGTACTGCAGTATCACCAGTGATTTGAGAATAGCCCACAACTTGCCCAGCGTTATTGACGCCAAAGGCCATGCTGGTGGTTCCACCAAGGGTGCCCAAATCTGTTGCGCCTGTTCCGTTCCAAATTGTCGCGTGCACAGCGCTACCTGCTGTGCGGCTATAGCCCACCACTTGACCCGCATCATTCAGGCCAAAGGCTTGGCCGTCTAAGACGCTGGAGCTTCCCAGAACTTTGATTACTGTGCTGTTCCATAGCGTAGCGTAGCGTTTTAGGGGCTCGCCGTACCCAGAGGTGAAGGCCCACCCTGCAATTTGGCCCGAGTTGTTGATGCTGTTTGCGTCGCTATGCGACCCGCCAAGGGTGCCCAAGTCGGTTGCTATTGTGCCGTTCCAAAGCATTGCGTGGTAGTCGCTGCCGCCCGTACCGGCGTAGCCCACCACCTGTCCGGCATCATTGATGCTGTTGGCCATACTGATGGGCCCACTCGGGGTGCTCAAATCAGTTGTTATCGCACCGCTCCAAAGTGTTGCATGTCTGGAAGCATCGCCTGCAGTGTAAGAGTAGCCCACAACCTGCCCAACGTTGTTGATAGCTTTGGCAACGGCAATGGTGCCTCCTAGCGTATCCAGCAGCGTTGTGGAGTAGCTCGTTGCGCAAGCAAGTCCGCCAAAAGCAAGCGAAGAAATCGCAATCGCGATTTGGCTGCAAATTCGAATTTTCATTGTTCTCATCCCTGAAGTTAGGCGGTGGCCTGACATAGCCCCGGCGCATAGTACGTTGAGAGATTATTGTTTTTGGCTGCTAACGTTGAAAGTCTAGGCAGCACCCCGCGAATGAGGGGGCACTCCAATGAAAATGAAGGGATTCGGTGCCAGTGTCGGTGGCGCATGACTGGGCCTCGAGCCGATAGAAGACCTAGTTGATAGTCGTAAGCACCCGCCAATGAAAAAACCGGCCACTTGAGCCGGTTCTGTTGCTTGGCAAAGGTCCAAGGCCTTACTGATGCTTACTGCGGCGGCGAGCAACACCAGCTATGAGGCCAAGACCGGCAAGCATAAGGCCATAGGTTTGTGGCTCTGGCACAGGCGCCAATGTTAGCAGGAAGGCCTTTCTATTACTGGTCCCGACTTGATATGCAGAACCAACAATAGAACCACTGTCATTGATTCCATTGGCAACGTCAAGGACCCATCCTTCGCTCACCAACTCTGGTTCAAGGAAAGTATTCAAGTCTGTAGCGACCGTACCATTCCAAACAACCGCATGCGATGTAATGTCACCACTCTTGGAGGAGTAGCCAACCACTTGTCCTAGATTGTTGATTGCACCGGCATAGCTTCCATCTCCGCCCACTAAAGTTCCTAGGTCCGTTGCGACATTGCCATTCCAAATCACAGCATGAAACGAACCAGAAAGAGTAGCCGAATAGCCAACGACATTCCCGTCATTGTTCACCCCCGTTGCGTAACTGACGGCTCCCCCCAGAGTTCCTAAGTCTGTCGCAGTAGTCCCAGTCCAACTAGTCGCATGGAATGTTCCGAATCTGTTTTGAGCTGCGCCCACAACTAGACCCATTTGATTAATGCCAGTGGCAAAGCTCATCTCACCTCCTAGCGTGCCAAGGTCAGTTGTTGATGTACCGTCCCAAACAATTGCATGAAGCAAACGTCCACCACTATGGGATTGACCAACGATTTGGCCTTTATCATTGATTGCAGTTGCTCTACTTCCAAGACCGGAAGGCGCTGTCAATGCAGTCACCGTTGTGCCAGACCACATAACTGCCTGAAAGGATGTGGCTCCGACCACTTGCCCAGCATTATTGATTCCGCGCGCAAAGGCATATTCGCTTTCAAGTAAAGACAGGCTATGTGAAGCAGAAGCGCTCCATTCGGCTGCGTGACTTGTCCCGCTACCTTCAGTTGGGCTGGAGTACCCGACAATTCGGCCCTCGCTGTTGATGCCATAGGCAATGCTGTTTGTCCCGCTGAGTGTGTCCAGTAGGGTAACTGAGTACGTTGCCGCACAGGCAAGACCGTTGAATGTAAGCGACGAAATCGCAATCGCAACTTGGCTATGCAGTCGATATTTCATTGTTCTCATCCCTGAAGTTGCACGTAGGCCTGACATAGCCCCGGTGCATCGTATGTCGAGGAAGGTGCTTCTCGGTTGCCATCGGTCAAGTTGGCCGACTACCCCCCCCTGAATGGAGGGGCCAGCAAGTTTTATGGGAACGATTCCGAGCTCAGCGGTCGCGTATTCAGAGCCTGAGCTGCAGTCCTTCGCCATGGTAGTCGTAAGCATCTTCCCATGAAAAAACCGGCTACATGAGCCGGTTCTGTTGCTTGGCAGAAGCCTAACGGTTTACTGCTGCTTGCTGCTTGCTGCTGCGGCGAACAACGCCAGCGATGAAGCCAAGGCCGGCAAGCATCAGAGCGCAGGTTTGTGGCTCTGGGACAGCGGAGGCTACATCACCTGGTCGGACAGCAAGGGCATAGAGCGGAGTGCCCTTGTCAGGGTCGTACTGAAAGCCTGTGTACGTGCCAAAGGCTAGTTGAACTTCAGGCATGGACGCTGCGTAGGACCAATATGCGTCGGATTGCAAATTCTCAAAGCCACCGGCGTTGGTGAGCCCGTACACACTTTGTTGGCCACCAGTTGCGGCAGATATTAGAGACTCGTTGCCAAGGCTCCGAAAGAACCAATGCGCCATCTCGCTGCCTGATGTGACGCTACTGTCAAGTTTGTAACCGCAAAATCCCCCCAACGTCAGCTGCGATATGCATACGTTGACGCCGCCTGGGCCTGTCCAGACGTTCGGCCTGAAGAAAGTAGGTAAACGCCAGTAGCTCAGTCCAAAGCGAGGCTGTTCTGCCCAGGTCTTTGCTTCCAACAGGCCCATACGGTCGGTACTGCCCGCACGCAGCCAAGTGACGTTTAGGTCTGTGTCGTAGAAAGCTTCCGGCCCGTTGGCAGTGTTGCCGTCCAAGTCGCGAGCTTGCAGCGTGGTCTCCCAGGTACCCTGACCGGGAACACCGGCAGCATGGCTGCTAGCCGCAAACGAAAATAGTGCAATAACCACGAGGCCAGTAAATCGAATTCTCATTGTTCTCATCCCTGAAGTTATCTGGCGACCTGACTTGGCCCCGGCCCATATTACGACGGAGGAGGCCGCTTCTTGGGTACTAACGGTCAAGTTAACTGACTATCCCCCCTGGGTAGAGGGTATGCAAGCCATTTTGAGACGAATACGAGCGCAGCGGTCCCTCATGCAGAACCCGACTCGCAGTCCTCTGCTAGGGTAGTCGAAAGCACCCGCCTATGAAGTATCCGGCCACTTGAACCGGTTCTGTCCTGACGCCGAAGCCTGATGTTATTTCTGCTTGCCGCGCCGACGGGCAACGCCAGCTATAAGGCCAATACCGGCTAGCATCAGGGCATAGGTTTGCGGCTCTGGGACTGCAGATATAGCGAGGATAAACGCTCGGCTATCGCCGGTCTTGCTATTGGTGGCCCGCCCTACTATAGACCCAGCATCGTTGACACCGAGGGCCAAATCCAGATACCAGCCTGCACTCACTAAATCTGCGTCGAGGTATAGGTTCAAATCGGTGACATTGTTTCCATTCCAGAGGGCGGCGTGAGTGGCACCACCGGCAATTCTGGAGAAACCCACTACTTGCCCATTGTTGTTTATTCCAAAGGCTAAGCTGCTCTCGCCACCAAGAGTGCCCAAATCGTTGACTGTTGTGCCGCTCCAAAGGGTTGCGTGCACGGCGCCATTGCTTTTCATAGTCCAGCCGACTACCTGCCCAGCATTGTTGATGCCAGTGGCTCGACTTGCGATACCATGGGTGCCCAAGTCTGTGGCCGTCGTACCATTCCAGATGGTTGCTCGAAAACTTTGGTTATCGGGGGTGTCTACATACCCGACAACTTGCCCCGAGCTATTAATGCCTAAGGCTTCACTGTTAACGCCAGGAGGGCCTAAGTCGATGGCCAATCCTCCAGAAGTATCCCAGCGATATGCGTGGGACTTGTCACCATAAGAAGACCAGCCAACCATTTGCCCTGCATCGTTGATGCTCGACGCTTTACTGTATTGTCCACCGCTAAAATAGGTGGTGGTTGAGCCATCCCAAAGGGTTGTGCGAAAATCTACAGTACTTGACGGGCTCGAAGTCCCCGCGACTTTCCCAGAGCCATTAATACCTAATGCTTGACTGTAGCTGGTGCGACCAGGAACAAATTTGCTCAAGTCCGTGGGCGTTGTGCCATTCCAGATGGTCGCACGAACGTCGCCGCTATCGTCTATGTAGCTTGCAGTGCCTACAACTTGGCCAGCGTTGTTGATGCCATATGCTGTGCCGTATTTTCCGTCAAGAAACGTCGCCACATAGTTTGTCGCTTGAGCGGCGCCACAGATAAAAATCGATGCAATTGTGATTGCAATAGAGCCGTGAAGTCTAACTTTCATTGTTTTCATCCCTGAAGTTGTCCGGTGGCCTGACATAGCCTCGGCGCATAGTACGTTGAGAGTAGTTGCTTTTGATTGCAATCGGTCTATTTATTGGTGGTTGCGGCGGTGGGCAACTCCAGCGATGAGGCCAAGACCGACCAACAACAGTGCATACGTTTGTGACTCCGGGACGGATGAAATCACATCCCCATCTCGCACAGCCAGGGCCGACATTGAAAGGTTGAAGCTACTAGGGCCTTGAACTCCGCGGTCTACGCTGAAGCTCCAAGCTTGATTCGAAGCAGTCTCGTAAACTGACCCAGACCAGTAGCCGTCGGGCCGCAAATTTTGAAACCCGCCAGTATTTGATGGACCAAAGCCGGATTGAAAATTGATTGTGCCGGGTACGTACATACTTTTGTTGCCCAGTGTTTCAAAGAACAAATGAGCCATTTCACTTCCCGTCGAAACGCTGCTGTCGGGGTTGTACCCGCAATCAGTGCCTCCTGTCAGTGCCCAATCGCATCCAGGCAAACCTTTGTCAATTGTCGTTGGCAATCTCCAGCCTCCCAGGCCAAACCGATTTTGTTCTGCCCAGTCCTTTGCCGTCGCCCAGGATATTGTGTTGGTGGTGCCGAGTCGCAACCAAGTAATGTGCAGAGCAGAGTCATAAAACGCTTCTGGTCCGTTGGCTACACTGCCATCAAGGTCACGTGCTTGCAGCGTTGTTTCCCAAGTGCCTTGGCCGGGAATGCTCGCAGCATTACCGGACCCGACGAACGAAGCCAAAGCCATGGCCACCAGGCCAGTCAATCGAATTTTCATTGTTCTCATCCCTGATGTTGTACGTAGGCTTGACATAGCCCCGGCGCATAGTACGTTGAGCGATTGTTGTTTTTGGCTGCTAACGCTGAAAGTCTATGCAGCACCCCGCAAATGAGGGGGCACTCCAATGCAAATGGAGGGGTTCGGTGCCAGAGTCGATGGCAGATGACCGGCCTCGAGTCGATAGAAAACCAACCTGATAGACGAAAATAGCTTTACCTGGTTTATCTGCCGCTTAGGAAGCTCGCTCAACGGCTCCTGCCGACTGAATTCCCGCAAGTCAACGCTCGTGAGGAACATCGACTCGTCCTAAGTCGAACACGCATGTTTGAATCTAGGCTTGCGTACGTTTCATCCGAGAGCGACCCCATCTAAAGCCTGCGTTGACTACCGTCCGGCACCAGACCTTGCCAAGTACGGCTCGACTTTTCTTTGCAGCAACTCGACCAGGGCATCTTCCATAAATGCATAGTTGTCAGGAATGCCTAGGCATGCCACCCGCTTGCCGCTCAACTGAGCACGGAACTTCTCAGCCAGCTTTCGCTGATGCTGCTTCTCCATGACCAATATCAGGTCGGCCCATTCGACCAGCTCTGATGTCAAAGGGTTCCTCGCGCCCCTGTTTGTTCCTGCGGAGGTGCACTCAACGCCAGGCCAAGTCGAGAAGACTTGTTCTGCAGTTGGGCTGCGGAGTTTGTTTTGACTACAGACGAAGAGGACATGCAACAACGGATAGGTTCCCTTGGAAGGAGTGGCCCAAACGTGCCTTGGACACAAATATTGGCGCCGATTGGTAAAACGAGTAGAGCAACCGGTTGACGCTTAGAACTGTCGAACGATTGTTAACTACCAGTGTCGATGTTTGAACGTTAAAGGCTAAGCGATAAGCAAATGTAGAAGGGAGAGATTCCTCTGATGTGAATTGTCAAAATTGCAGTTGACAATGGGCCAGCACAACACAAATTTTGGGAGCGAAGATGAAAATAAGCATGTTGACCGAAGGGCAGGCGACGCGCACGGTTGTTGACTTAGTTAGAGCGTGCTCGCGGTTCGATGTCGCAGTGGCTTGGGCAGGCTCCAACCCGGTTGTCGAAGCCATGTTGGCCGCGAATCTCAAGCTTGGAAAGATGGTCATCGGTACCCACATGTACCAGACCGACCCGGAGGTTCTGCGTGCATTCATGCCAAACAAAGGTGCGCGCTGCATGCCTCCAGATGGGCGCCTATTCCATCCGAAAGTCTATATTTTTGAGACAACCGACGGTCTGAGCGCTGTTGTCGGGAGCCACAATCTTACTGGTGGTGCGTTCGGCGGCAAGAACATTGAAGTCAGTGTGTTGATTGAAGGGAAGGCAGATAGCGAGGTGTTTACCAGCTTGGTTTCCTTTATCAAATCAAGTTGGAGCTCGGCGGAGGAGATAGACGAGGATGAGTTCCTGTTCGCTTACGAAGCCCAGTATCGGCTCAACAAGGCCAAACGCGGAACCCTAGAAAGATTCAATCGATTGAAGAAGCCCAGGGTTGGAGCAAAGACATCGCCGCTTCTATTGACTTGGGCGAAGTTTATAGAGGGTGTCCGTAACGATGAGCACCATAACTTGGATGGACGACTTGCCATCCTCGAGCAAGCAGGTGCACTGTTCTCGCAGTATTCTTCCTTTGCGGCAATGCCAGTTTTTGAGCGAAAGGCAATTGCGGGGACATATGGAACTGTTGAGCCGCAGTTTGAAGACCTTGAGTGGGCTTGGTTCGGTACGATGGCGGGACAAGGAGACTTCAAAAACTTAGTCATTGAGTCGCCCGAGTTGCTTTCCGAGGCCTTGGACCAAATTCCTGTGGAGGGAGAGGTTTCTAAGGAGCATTTTGATGCGTTTGCGATTGCCTTTAACTCGGCCTTCGAAGGCAAGTCGCACATTGGCGGTGTACCGACAGCTTCTCGCCTTTTGGCGATGAAGCGTCCCGACTTCTTCGTTGGAGTGACAGGCGCAAACAGAGAGGGAATATGCGCTGCATTCGGCTCCGCGCCGTCGACATTGTCTTTAGACAACTACTGGAGCCGAATAGTCACTTCAATGCAGAACAGTCCCTGGTGGTGCGCAACAAGACCAAGGACAGCGTTAGCAGGGCGAGTTTGGGACAATCGGGCTGCACTGTTGGACAGCATCTACTACGACCCATCTAGCAAGAAATAGGTAAAGTCAATTGGCGACGTGAAGCCATACTTGATGGGATAGCGTTCAGCATTTTTTCCTCGGTAGGCCGCTGCAGTTTGCTGGACGCCCCTCAGCATCACCAGCTTTTGACAAGCCCCGAGGTCCCAGCATCAACTGCTTTGCGCCAGTTGGTAGCGGGGCAGGTCAAGATGAAGGAACTCGCAGGTCCGTTTTTTTGCACCCAGTAGCTACACAAGGTATCACTCACTACTGGAGCTCCACTTGCAAACAAAACGTCGCGGCAACCGCGTCCTCCTCATCGAGTCCACCTATGTCCGCAAGGGCGTTGAAGGTAACTCTCACGGTTTCACCCGCCAGACCCAGGTGTGCAGCTTGCCGTGGGATTCGCGAGTTATTCCAGATGACCTTGCAGCCAGTCTCACACCCGAGCAACGCCAGCACCTGATGGACCGCGTCGTCGTCCCGGCCCAGCGGCGGGAGGCTCAACGGAAGGCTGATGAGGATGCCCACAAGGTGGACCCTGTTTGGCGCATCAAGGAAGCACACAAGCTCGTGCTGGAAGCTGCCTCCCTGGGCAAGACCAAGGCTGTGCCCCTGGCTGCCATCAATCAGCTGACAGAGGCAGTGCATGGTCTCGCCGGCAGCTCCTCAGCCCCGGTAGTCCCACACGAGAAAGAGGGCGACCCTTTGGTGTCAGCAATGGCGTCAATCCGAGCTGCAATCAAAGCAGTTGACGCCGGACACTACGGCACTGCGCCGGCGACAGGAGTGCGTGAAACGAAGACCTACCGCCTTTGGCAAGAGTTGTTTTCAGCGGTGGGTGGCAATGGCCAAGATAGCTTGATGCGGGCGTTGCAACGGTGTGGGTTCGTTAAGACAAAGGCCTAACGCGTCAGTCTGCGTTGACCAGTTCAAGAGCGCCCTTGTTCAGGTTTGGTGCAGCCAGTTGTTCTAACAGGGGTTGGCTATCCAATTCAGGTTGATTCAGCTAGGGAAGGTCTAATGCTTCTTTCCGCCGGTGGTTACGTCCTGTCAGGCGTTTTCTCTGAGCAGACTTTCAGTACCGCTGAATAGCACAACGTTCGAATTAACAGGCGCTGCCAGGCGCCCCGTTGAACGGCTTAGCTGCTTTGCTGCTCAATTCTTTTGCTCCTTTTGACCGTAAATTTTTCTCCAGCGCAGAACCCATGCCATGTGATTTGCAGATTCATGACCGTGTGAATAGGAGAACGTATCTGGGCCTGCGACTACCTTACCTCGGTAGTTGCCTTCCTCATGCACGTGATAGTGGCAAGAGTCTTTTGCTTTCCTGTATGTGTCGGAGCACAGCACAACGCAATTATCTTCATCATTGCCGCCGCCCAGCGCCTGTGGTTGGACGTGATGAAAGTGCATTGAGTTCATCTCGGTTTCCTCGATGAGTTCATTTAAACCGAACCCGCACTGAGCACAAACTCCTTTCTGCCTTACAAAAACGCGAGCCTTGACGTCTTTAAAGAATTTAGCCATGTGTCCTCCAGTGGTTGCCCTATGGCACATGGGCTGTTTCTTTCTACAGTTTCGAATAACAGTCAAAAACTTCACCTAAATTCTGACCCGCCCTGAGTCAGAGGACGCCCCCTAGAACCTATAAAGTGATTTTTCACCATTGAGATGACTTCAGGAATTGCGCTGTAGACACTGAGCTGCCTCACAATCATTCGTTCGGTATTTCGTGTTCTGCAAGGTAGTTTTCTTGGTCGACGTACCGGCGCATAACTAATCTTTTAGGCGGACCCATAGCGGCGTGTGGTCAGCTTGGACGGTCGATGTCTCATGGGATTCCTTGCGCCTTTGTCTTGTCAGGCGCAGCCATCTTGCGAGACACTAGTGTTCATTTCCGTATTAAGAGTCTCGAGTTATTTTTTGTGCTTCTGAAGGAGTTTTGCATGGGCGCGGTTCAAGACTACATTGACCTTTTGGCATCCGGAGACAAACAGAAAATTAACTGCGTGCTAATGGGGGCCGGAGTTGGTGCTTTGGGTGGCGGGGTAGCTGCAGGCCTTGCCTTCGCCCCAGCTAACGCCGTGCCAGTGGCTGGTCAGGCTTTCAACGCTACAGCCGCTGGAATCGGAGCTGTATTGGGAGCATTGTCTGCGGCCAAGATGGCATATGGAGCGTGTGGGGGCAGTTCCACCAAGGGCGACTTTGACAGGACGCTCGACCAGGGCAAGATTGAAACCAGCATGCTCAATAGCTACGAGAGCGAGCTAATCAAGAGCTTCAGTCTTTCGGCTGGAGACGCTAGAGTGCTTGCAAAGGCCGCAGCTGTCTATTCGTATCAAAATCCATCTACATCGCTCCCCGACGCTTCATCAGCCGAGAAGAAGAATGCAGTTGTATTTCTTCTGAACAAGCTCGCGGCCGAGTATGTGACTGCTTAAAATTTCATGTCGCAACGGTTGCGCGGCGCCGAGCTAAATGCTGCACATGACAGACTCACCTCCGCCGCTTCGCCGTCACGGTGAGGGTGAACGTTGAACGTCTGCAACCGGACAGTTGGCCGAATGCTGGGAATGGAAACTGTCAAGTCGCCGGGTATCTTTCGACGGTCTGGGTCGAATCTAAATGGGCTGACACTTGGAGTCTGAACACCCGGCCACTTAGGACTAAAAAATGTCCTCCCCTCGGCCTTATTAGGCTTCAGTCCTAGTCGGCAGCGACCACCACGGCTTGAAGCTCTTTCATGACTCGAAGCCGCGAGGAAGCCATCTTGCCGCCCTTGTATTCAATTGCCCGCCCTGATACTTCAACCTCGCAGAGCACAAGTTGCTTACCTTTCGAAACAGAGTCTAAGAAGGTATGGCCGCGTTCTGTAGCGGCAATCGCCAGTTCTTGGTCATCGTAGTAGTAGAAGCCCCCGCCGTGGTCGTCTGCCACTGCTTCTTGACGCCATATTCCAATCTTGTATTCAGAGTCGTCAAAAGCGCT
The DNA here is from genome assembly GCF_028595345.1 of Roseateles albus. NCBI lineage: Bacteria > Pseudomonadati > Pseudomonadota > Betaproteobacteria > Burkholderiales > Sphaerotilaceae > Roseateles > Roseateles albus. The sequence goes on from NZ_JAQQXT010000004.1 coordinate 376,646, forward strand.
GAGCAGGCGTCCGTCAGGGTCTTTTGCCAGCACCTTGTACGCCCAAGAGACTGGCACCGAGGGCTTCTTGCATTTGACTTCAATCTTGCCCAAGTAGTGATTGACCAACTGGCTGAGCGCGGTTGTGTTCTTGGCACGCTTGGAGCACGTGTTGTTTTCAATCACTGTTGCCGTCAACTTGCGATTTGCTTTGAGGACAAGGTAGTACGTCTTCGAGCTCCTGGTGTATCCCTTGCGCGTATCGCGCCAGAAGGTTCGAGCTTGGACAATTAGTCCTTTGACACGACCTCTGAAAACAAGAACGTCATAGATGTCGAGGTTCAGGCACTCGTACTCTCTTTTAGAAAAGGTCTGGTACGGGGCTGGAAGCAAGCTGGCTTTGACGCTGTCGGCAATGAATGCCTGCGCATCTTTGCGAAGCGTTGGAGACAGCGACGAGGCTGTATCGAGAGCGCCGTACTCGTCGCGGGGCAGTGGTTGTGCTGGGTTGGCTTGTTTCATGACCTGATTCCTGTTGAGGTGGAATCAGGTCTAGGACCGCATGTTTATATCTGGTGATGGAGCCCATCAAAATTCTCGCCTTGCAACTGCTTGGTGCCGAATTGAAAAGGGCGGTCCTCCTTGAAGAGACCGCCCCTTGATGCCAATTTTTGGAGCCTGGCGATAGCTGAGATTAGTCAGCTATCGCAGGCCCTATGCTGAGCTCACAGCAACTGAATCCCTCGTGCGGCAAGTGCGTCCTCAATGTTGAGGCCGGCCCTCATGTCCGTGTTCCAGAGGTGCTCGAGCACTTCAGCGAGAACTGCGCGTTGAACCGGGCTCAACCCTCGCAGTTTGTTAATGAGCTGAGCAACATCTGACGACTCGTAGTCATCAATTTCGATTCCCAGGTGGTCGCAAAGGTCGGAGGCAATAGAGTTGAATTGGTCGGGGATGAATATGTCACCCTGATGGCAGTCGAGCAACGCAATCACATCTGCTTCTGTGAAAAGCTTTGAGAGGGATTTGACTGAGTTTTGAATAATCCACTCATAGCGTGCGACAGCCAAAATCGCACTGACGGAGCTGCTCGGCGAGTTTTGAAACATTGTCTTCCCGGCGAGGTACTTCGATGCGTACCACGTTGAAAACGAATAGGCTTGCTGATACTCGAATGGCAGAGGCTTTTCCGTGCTGCTGATTTCAGAGTTGATTTGGGAGATTTTCTGTTCGAGTGCGGTAGTGATGTTTGACATGCAGTTCCTTGAAGTGTTGTTGAAGAGATGCAGGAGTGTCTGTCCTGTATACCATTAGACTAACGAGGTCCGTTTTTGTGTCAACTATTTTGAAAATATTTTTCGGACCAGGCCTGGACGTGAATCGCAGGGGAATTTTTCAACCAGCCTTAAGCAAAAAATCGAAGTTTTCTAGATAATCTTCAAGGTCAAGATTGGATGCACCTCTCCATGCGCATTCGCAGATATCAAACAAAGCTTCGTTTTCAAGCATATCCAATTGAAGGAGCTTTTTAAGAAGTACATGCAGGTCGCATTCATCGGTAAGCTCGCAGTACAGGTCGATACCATTGCTGTCTGCAACGACAACAGCCATCGAGCAACCAGGCCGCCAATCCCATATTTCTGAGCATGTTGTGCTGAGCATTGTTGCGAATTCAGCATGCGTAAACAGGTCTGAAATATTGCGACGTGCTTGCTCGATGAGGTCAAAGTACCTTGTTGATGCTTGCGTAATGACAAGTGCCTTCGAAACGCTTCGCCGACCCCAGCCAGTTCGCAGATGAACCCCATGTTCAATTTTTGCTAGACGCTTGTGGTGCAGGTAATCGGCACTTTCATTGAGTGGCTCCTGGTTGCGAATTATTCCTATCAATCCTTCCGATTTCTCGGATTGGCGGTTCACTTTTTTGATGCTGGTGGGTGTCTTAATTGCTTGTGGCATAGGCTTTCTTTTCGTAAATGAGTGGTACAGGTTCATGTGGCACTGGCCGTTTCTTTGATTAATTTTGTTTTTGCCGTTTGGATTCCCTTCGTTGGACTTTCAGTTGCGTAGAAAGATGAGTTTTATTCAATCCTTTGCGATGCAAGTTGGTGGGGAGTGCTAAGTCAGTGGTGTTCAACATAAGCACCAGTTGTTGCCTTCATATTCATTAGACTCACGAGCCCCATTTTTGTGACAGCAATTTTTGCGAAAATTCAGCGGAGCGTGAATATTCCGTATTTGTCGATTAAATTCGGTATCTTTTGCTCAGGGGCCTTGCTAATTAAGAATAATTTTTGGCGAATTAATCATGTTGCTATACGTAGTTCATGCATTTGCATGAGACGGACGAATAGGAAACAAGTTGAACCAAGCAAAGCCAATGAACGCTGCCAATATCAACCGGGACAGCGCAACAGAACTGTCTATGGAGACGGAAGACGAGCGTGGTCGTCGCCTTTATGCGGCTCAAGGCGGACCACTGATTGCCTGGCTTTTTGATGAGGCTCGGCGCCGGGGTGAAGACCTGAACGTGATGGCCCGAAAACTGGGCGTGACGTACGGCTATATCAATCAGCTGAGAGTCGGCATGCGCTGTACCGCCCACATCAGCCAAGACGTGTCGGATGCATGTGCTGCATACCTTGGTGTGCCAACGATTGTTGTCAAAGTAGTGAGCGGCTCTATAAAGGTCAGGGACTTCATGTCCCCGGTCTTGAGCGAGGAGCAATCTGTCAACAAGGCGATTTCACGAATGCTCGATGACCCGCAAATCAGATTGATGATTCCCGTTGACCTGATGGCACTACCTGCTGAGGCGAAGAAAGCGTTGGTACTGCTCTACGCTGAGAAGGTGGACGAGGACATTTTTCGAGTGGGTGACCTTCCGGAGATGGTGCGAAAGCTCAAGGCGTGCGTCGATGCCCGTGAGGTCCGTTTGGCTGAAGTGCTTGTTGAAGTTCCGAGCGGGTCTGAAGACTTGAGTTGAATAGGCACTGAGGGAGGCGTTGATTTCTGATTTGGGCGGACCTTGTGTCCGCCCATTTTTTGCTGGCGTTCAATCGCCGCAAGGGAGTGAGTGGTCCTTTTCAAGACCAGGCTCTGTTACCGGCGTTACTCCAGTTGCCGTCCATGCGGGTTCAGACATAGGAATATCGACGCGACGAGAATGGCGCACACCTGCCGGTCCGGCTTCCTCTGACAGTAGTCAAGATGACGGGTTCATTGGTCGTCTGGATTTCAGGGCCGTTTGAACGATGAGCTCCTCGCGCGCCAATTGTTTAAGGTAAGCTCTTGCATGGTGTTCGTCGCACACCATCCGCCCGCATCGGAAAACCTGCCAGAGCGACCTGGAATTTGCATCACCACCTTCATAAACACGACTCTTTGCAAGCGCAGGTCGAGCGGGCCGCCCCTTCGTCGTTTGTTTTGGAGTGCCTGTGAACACCCTTTTCCCTACCAAATCCTCGTTTGATGATGTGGTGCGCGACCTCGACCTGAGCTTTCGCGTCACGATGCTGCGACATGAGCCTGCTGAACTTGCTGCGCTCCTCACTCAGCGCATCAAGCTCGCTGCGAAGTACCTTGTTAGAACAAGCCACGCGCCCCACAGCAAATCCCTTGAGGTTGTTGCCCAGGCTCTCCGATTCTCCGACTGGCACCATCTGTCGACACACCTCGCGCGCGCTGTAGAGCCTGACCTAGCAAAGGCTCCGCATGCCTGGCTTGACGCACTGAGCCCTACGCTTTTGATACTGGTTCAGCCTGAGGCTGACGTCACGATGCCTGAGGCACAGCTCCAGGCCTTTGAGCGTTTCGGCCAAACATTGGGCATGCTGAGCGACACACCGACACAGGACGTCCTGGATGACGTTTGTGCGGCTCTGTGCGGCGGCAAGACTTGGCATGAGGTGCGAGCCCGAAGTCCTATGAGGGCCAGGACGGCGCTGTATCAATTCTTGGTAGATGACGGCGATGGGGGTGAATATTCAGAAGCTTCGTCTACAGCCACGGCAGGGTACTTCGAATGGAGTCCCGCTTGTTACGAGCTCGTTGAGGAATTGGACGGCCAATGGCAAGGCTACGACGACTTCACTAAGCCGCAGCAGAAGCGAGCGCGCAAGTGGGTCGAGGCAGCTCTGATTGCACAGCCGGGGTTCTTGGAAGCCGGTCTCGCTTTGGCTTCAATGCAGTACGACGCCGAAGAGGAGGGCGCTTCAGCCACTTTGGAGCGCTACATCAAGCAAGCCGAGGCGCTCATTCCTACCGGGTTCAAAGGCCAGATTCTTTGGAGTCAGGTTGGCAACCGTTTCTATCACCGGATGCTGTGGCTCAGGCTTGAGATGCACGTTGAGGCTGGTGATTTGAAGTCAGCGGTGCGGCTCGCTCGCAAACAGCTGAGGCTCAATCCTGCTGACAACTTCGGCATCCGTTTCGCGTTGCCGTTGCTCCTACTTGAGCTTGGGGACTATCCAGCCGCCAAACGGGCGTTGAAGGGCCTTGCCACTGACGCAGGCCAAACTGCTTCGGCGATTCGCGCTTTCACCGAGTACGCCGCAGGCAATCAACAAGGCTTCCGAACAGAGCTTGTTGATGCCCTGATTTCTTTGCCCTGGTTACGGGTGTTCCTGTCCGGGCACCGGGCGACGTTGCCCGACGGTGACGACGGATTCCGCGGCATGCAGCCGGACCTCGAGTTGTTTATTGAATTCGCCAGTTCAGCTTATGGTGCTGTGCCAGGCTTGATGGCCGCATGCAAGAGTTTCTTGGCAGAGCCTGTAGTCTTCGCTGTCGAAGCAGAGCTGAGGTCGTATTGGATGGCCTATGACCGAAGAGACTGCCAAAGGCAAGGCTCGTTCGAGGAATGGGTCGAGCTCTGCAGGGATGCAGCAAGACGATTGGCCTAACCCCTTGGCAGGTGCACGGGGCGGGCAGGGCGGTTCTTGCGAGCCTGGTGCGCCTACTTACCAGCCTCTTTACCCTTGACTGGAGCGAGTGCTTTCGCAGCCTCACAGATGCACTCGACCATATTCACTGCAGCCAAAACAAAATACTTCTCAGCTTCGGTTTTGATGTCAAGGATGTCAATTTGACCGAGTTCGCCAAAGACGAATGCAATCAAATGGGGCTCTGGATGACTGCTGGTGAAGTCGGCAACGGCTTCAGATGTCTGCACGGAACTGAGGCCTTCAACGAAGTTGATTCGTCCTACAACGCGCTTCAAACAGCGTTCTTGCATGTCCTCTGAGATGACGGGCCAGACCAGTCCTGTGTCTTTCATTGCCTGGAAAAATGTCAGCAAGAGGTTGACCAGAACATCGAGCTGCTCCAGTGGCGTGCCGTAGCGCTGCTGGACAATCACGGATGCCAGCAGGTTCGGCTGCTGAGCAAATACCTCGTTAGCAAGCTCTGACTTTTCTTCCAGCGTCATGCGGCCGACAGTTTTGACAGCGTTGACGAGGATTGATTGGGTGATGATGGACATGGGGCTATTGTTTGAGGTCGAGTCAGGAAAATCCTGAGGACGCAAGTCTATGACTTGGCGAAAATACCTTGACCGGCGCACCATGCAATTGTCTGGGGTGATGGACCCGCCGGGTTCAACGAGCCCCCATCGATTTCGACGCAACGATGGGGGACCGAAGACTTAGCCCAGCGGCAGATGGCCATTCGGCAACAAGGAAGCCCTCGGTTACCTACTTGGTAAATCTAAGAGCCCTTTACCGACAAGCTAGGCCGCGAATACTGACAACAAGCAAACATCTCACCAACGTGAAGCCAAAACAACCGCCACCGTCTCGATATCAGTGGGGAGCAAACCCAGCCTTCGCCAGCCCCTTGGCTAGCTGCTCACAAGCGTCTCGCATCTGATATGCCTCGTCCCTGTCCACCGAATATTCGGACCAAGTATGAAAGCAATTTCGCTTCATTAACTGCGCCAAGGCCAAAGCCTCGGCAGGGACCAGTTCAACGGAAACGGTCAACTGTTTTTGCTCATTCATGATGTTCCTCAATGTTTTTGCGGTTTGGTTAGTTTATTAATCCCCATGAATAGTTCAATATATTGCGCGAATTTCTTGCTATTTGCCTTGAATAACTCACGAAAAATGTCGACTTGAAAATGACCGGAAGTCGTGATGGAGCCTGACCAGCCTGCTTTGAAGTGGAGAGGCCCCTGTTGAAAATACATACCCCTAGGCAACCGCTAGCGCTGATTTCAACACCAGCCCAGCCACCAATCGCTCCTTTCTAAGTAGAAAGTCCGGCCAACTTTCAAGCGTTGCCGTAGGGTTTTGTGATTCGTGCTGTGAAAGCTCCAGCAAATAGCCTTTAGAGCCGTTCAAATCGAAAATACCGTAGCCATCGGCCCTGTACGAGGGTAGAACAGTAGCCGCTTCCGCTAACCCCTGCCTATTTTTGTAGCAAAAGCGTGGTGATTTTTCCCCGCTTCGAGCCGCCAGACTTGCCGGGCGTGCCAGTTCATCTGCCAGCTCGTTGAACCGGCACGCGCCCCACCACTTTTCACCGCCAGCGTGGTAATTTTTCCCCGCTTCTACCCATGAGACCTGGCTGACTTGGCGGCTCGTGCCAGTTGGCGTGCCAGTTCGTGCCAGCTTGTCAAACCGGCACGGAGGCCACCGTTCTTCGCAAAAAACGTGGTGATTTTTCCCCGCTTCTCCCGAAAGCAGCTGCCTTAAAACCGACGTCCTCCCCTCGCGATGGCCCCCGAAACGGAAAAAATCACCACGAAACGGCAAAAACCGTCACAAAGCGGGGAAAAACCACCACGTTTCTTCAGTCTGCCTCTTTTGATAGCAAATCAAAGAAACACTAGGCTGCAAGACACCTGTTAAGAGGTATCGTCCGCTCCAGCCAGCACTTATCCCCTGAAATTGTTAACAACTTCTGCTGCCTAGTACGCAAATCTTCAGCGTTAGTAAAAAAGTTATCCACAAAATTCAGCCCCATTCGAGGGTAAGCCCTATAAACGCCTCCTTCGAGGGTTAGCGTTAGGCGGCCCCGACATGTACAACATCGGGGGGGGGGACTACCGTGTGCCCGCTGACCAAGCAAATGGGGCGCAAGGGTAGAGACGTATGTTTGGTTCATTTCTTTCTACTCAAGGTGAGTCGGTCGCCGGTACGGCCTACGTTGACCCAACGGTCCCCACCGCCGATTCGCTTGCTGTGCTTGAGCGCTAGCGTCGTCCAGGGGAGGGCCAGTTCATCCGCAATTGCATGCGCAAGCCGCACCACCTTGATGCGAGTTAGGTGCGACAAGAGGTCTTCGAGAACGTCGGTACGCAGCATGCGCGCGCTCTCTACCAAATGCTTGGCCTCTTCCAAGGCCTGCCGCTTACCGACGTCGCTCAGCAGTTCCAGAATTGCTCGCTCTGGGGTTGACACTCGAAGGTCAGGTCGACCAACTGGTAGCGGCGCGATGCCCAGGTCCATCGGTGTCTCCGCATCAAACAGATGCGTCGCTTGGTAGTGGGCAGGAAACTGCTCGGTGAACCACGCGGGTAGTTTGGTGGAACTGTCACCCCACAGAGAAATTGTTTCTCGATGAGTTAGGTTGTGGCGAAAACCTCGCAAGTTCAACGCGGTCTTGCCCCCTATGTGCAGGCCAGAGATGAGCGTGCCCAGGCTTGCCAGGCTGGCGTCGCGCTCAAGAGTGTCTCCCGGCAGTCCGTATACCCCGTGCCCGATTCGGCGAAGCCAGCCGTCCTTGGCAAGCCGCGCCGCATGTTTTGCAGTCAGCCCTTTCTGTGCGAGCCACGCCGTGGTCAACGGCTGACCCCGAGGGGTCTCCGCCAGCAATGTTTTGAATGAAAAAGTTTTAGAAGTTCCTGCCACAGGGGAATTATGGTAGAAAAAATATGCGTTAGCTTCCCAATTGAAGCGATGTTCAGGCGAGGCCAACGCAGGGTCGTCAATCTCCTTGGGCCACTATTCCAATAGGGCCAACGCGTTCAGTCCGGCCGTGCCGGCTTATCGCCTGAAATCGACCCTCTTCACTGTGCCTCGTCGGCCCTCGCCAAGCTCATGGTCATCAGCGCAGTAACACCGCATTTAACGCAAAAAGGCCCCAAATCCGGGGGCCTCTTGTAATCAATACGGGGCGCTTATTCAGCCACTTCCTCTGCCCCTTCACGCTCGGCTTGCGCTGCCTTCAATTTGTCGGCGTACAACTTCCCCAGCTCTGCCAATAACGCGTAGGGCAACTCCCCGCCTTCCGCATAGTGGGCCAGCAATTTACGGGCAATCTCATCGCGCAAATCGCCTGCATCGACAATCGCGTGAGCCTCGCTGGCTGCCTCGGCCTCGTAATCCTCTGCCGCCGCTTGCAGCGTGCCGAACTGCACCACGTGCTCCAAAATATCCGTAGCGTGTGTCCCGCCCAGGAACCACTCGACATTGCCATACCCCGCCAGGTTTGAGCCGTCCTGCTCCAGCTTGTCCAGCATGTCCTGCAGCTCTTGCTCTGCCGGGTCGAAGCCCTCGTACTCGTCCAAACGCCCGACCTGGGCATTTTTCAGGACAATTTCAAGCATCTCAATAACGCGGGGGTTATTAAAAAAGTGAGCCAATGCCTCGCCCGTGAGCATCGGATTTAGCGCCCAACTCCGGAAGACCCCCCGACGCACTGGGCGTGCTCCGCTGGCGTTGGTATCAGAGTCAATCCAAACCCGCCCATCTTGTAAGCAAAGTTCGCCGGTCGGGTTGCCCCCGTCGCCGGGGGCAAATGGTGCCAATTCGGTGGCGTCTATTTCGAAAGCGAAAACTAATTCTGTCGTGTCGGGGGCTCTAAAGTTTTCCACTAATTTCTCCGGTGTTTTAGTTGTTTGGTGCTGCAATTGTTTTCAATGGGCGGGGCGCTTATTCGACGGCAAAGAACCCGCGGCCGCTATAGACAACCCGGCTCTTTCGTTTGAGGGTTTCCCAGTCGTCACAGCTGCCGCCCTCAATCAATCGATAGGCCGCTTCTGTCAGTGGGTATACCACCAAGTAGTCGTAGATATTGGTCACCTCCTGCGCATCGGCGCGACATTCGCCCACGCTTTCGCCCAGCCCGTACATTACGTCCCCGGGGTTTGTGTCGTAACTTAGGAGTCCGATGCAATAGCCACGGTCCAGGTCTTTGTTATTAAATACTGTTGCTGCGTTCATTAATATATCTCCAGTTTTTTAGTTGTTTGGTGCTGCAATCTTGTCCCGCACAATCTGCGCTGCTGCCAACTCGCCAGGGCATGCCTTCCTCAGCGCGACCAGCTCCGGGTCAGGCAGCTCCCCGCCTGCCGCGTAATGGGCCAGCATGCGCTCCGCGTCGCCCGGGAACAGCAGCGCGCGGCGTGGTAAATGTGCGGGGAGTGGGCGGGGTTTGGCCGCTGCTGGCGGGGGCGCTGCGGCGCGTACCAATTCGTCCAGGTTGGCGGCGATGTACTCGGCGGCTCCGCGCGCGCTGGGCACCGCGTGGATGTCCATCCCGTGCAGAGTGCGGCCGCGTGTTCGGCCTTCGTCGGTGACGCGCATCGCGCCAATCACGTACCGCTCTCCGTGGTAATGGTTGTAAGCGCCAGTGCTGATATAGAGATTAATGCCTTGCGCCGTTAGCGCTGCGTTGACGGTGTCAGTGGTGCAGCGCTTCGGGGGTGTAAAGATTAAAGTCATTTTGTTGCTCCAGTTTTTAGTTGTTGGTGTTGAATTGTTTTCAAAGGGGGCCCGCAAAGCGCGGGGTGTTGTAATCAATTAGGCGCGCGCCACCCACTCCCCTTCTTTAATGTCCCAGTACTCGAAAAACTCACTTTCAAACCAATCCGGCACACCCTCCCCGCGCGCCCCTGCAATCAAGTCTTCTAGCGAGCAGTGCGTGTAATCATCCCCATCGCCCCACTGCGCCCACTGGTTGCCGGCCACCACCCGCACGCGAACCCCAATTTCGCCTTGCCCTGCATTTCCCCTCGCGCAGTAATCCGGGCCTTTTTCTTCCAAAAACTCAGCAGTCTCTGCCGCAGTCTCGTGGCCCTCCCACGTCGTCATTTTGTCGAAAAACTCAACAAATAATTTCTCGGCGGTGTTGTTCTTGCGGGCCCGCTTACTGCCCTTCAGCTGCTCATAAAGCGCCACGTATTCAGCGGCGGTGTACTTGAATTTAATGCTATTGTTCATGGTAAAGCTCCAGTTTATTAAATGATTAAAGGGTTCGAGGGGGCGGGCAATCTTGCACCCTACTTAACGTATAGGCAATAGTTTTATACGTTGTCGGGATTTCGGCTACTATTTTCATATTTAGAGTAAGTAGCACTCTTAAACTAAGTGCTCATCTCTAAGGTGGACAAAGAGGGCCAGCAATTGCGGGGGTGTTGGCCTGTGAATTGCCCGCAAACTTTGGGCGGTTCTGTGAGTTAAAAACTTTTTGCAACTAAGGGCCTGACGGTTCGAGGTTGGAGAATGAGGGGCGGGCACCCTTCGTTAGACTCTTGAGACCCGTTTTCGTGTCAATGTATATTAGATGTATCACCCTAATATATCAAACGAGGCCCAGCATGGCGGGGTCTAAGCCCAGCAGCCGCGCCCTCCGGGCGCAATCTGGCAACAGTTTTTCTAGCAGTTCGAGAACGCTCAACGAATCACGGGCGGCCGTGGCGTGCGCCAGCCGCTCAGTGAGGCGCTCAGACTCAGCCACGACCGTCGCTTTCTTGCGCTCAAGAATCAGTGCTCGCTCAACGTGCGGGGAGTCTTTGGCGTTGCGAACTGTTCGCATCATCTGATAGTGAGCGTTGTGATGTGCCCGCAATGCAGCGATGAAAGCCTTCAGCGTCTCGTATCGATTGAAAGAGTAGTCCAGCGCCCAGTAGTCGCGGCCGAACGTGCCAGGTTCCGGAATTGGTGGCAGGTTTTGAGCGCAAAGGGCGGTGTTGAGCAGCTCGGGGGCTTCGAGTTCGGAGAGTTCGGAGATTGAGCGCAAAGCCAATTTGCGGGCAGTTTTGCGGAGACCGCTGACGTTGTTGCGGGCCGTGGGCGTGTAGGGCAGCGGGGGTGGTAGCAGGTCGATGAGGTCGGGGGCGGCTTGGAGAAAGCGGACAAATGGCGGGGCTTGGAGGGGGGCGGGCTTGGTCTGGTTCGCGGGGTATGAGTTGGAAACAGCGGCAGCCGAAGGGGTGGGTGCGAGGCCGTATTTGTGGGCAAGAAGTGCGGCGGACTTGATGGCTTTTTTGGACATTTCGGGCTTTCAGGAATTGGCTACTGGGCGAAGTGTTTTTGGCTACAAACTGGTACGTTCGGTAAAGTGCCCCGGTTTATATGCGCCTCTTTTTGTGGCAGGCGTGGTGATTTTTTCCCCGCTTCTTCTTTGCCCAATGTGCCGCCGTGTGCCAGATGTGCCAGTTCGTGTGCCAGTTCGTGCCGATTCGCTCAACTGGCACGCGGGCTGCTCTTTTTGCAGCAAAGCGTGGTGATTTCTTCCGCTTCTTCCCCGCCCAATGTGGCGCTGTGTGCCAGATGTGCCAGTTCGTGCCGGTTCGTTGAACTGGCACGCAGGCTGCGCTTTTTGAAGCAAAGCGTGGTGACTTCTCCCCCGCTTCTCCCGCCTGAGAAGTAGCCAAAAACAAGACAACGTATAAAACGCCTCGCTATAGGAAAGGTCACCAACTACTTTATGTGCCTTTCAAATGAGCTATCTACTTACTCAGCAACTCTCTCCGCCCAATACCCGGTCTCCGGGACTGCCACGTGCAGCAGTTCATGAGTTCGAAACGTCGGGTCTCGGCCTCGCACCCTACCGCTGCCTTGGTGTCGAAGCGGGCGAAGGGGAGTGCGCACATTGCGGAAAGAAGCTTAAATGGCTGTTCGCAATCGAATCCGCAAATCGAGTTTTGAGCATCGTGGGTTCCACGTGCGTCGAGAAGTCGCACCTTTATCTCTACCTGCTTGATGGGTACGCGACTGCGCTCAACGCAAAAAAAGAGCTCATGAAGGCGAGCAAGAAGGCGTCGCTTGCGAAGACACGGACTGCAAAAAACGCTCAGTTAGCCGCGTCCAGTGCGCACATCGGTGAAGCTGGACAAACGGTGTCGTTAAGGGTGCGCTTCTATGCTTTTATCCCTACTGCGTACAGCACCCTTTGCAAGGGAGAGACCGAGGACGGTTGCGTGGTTTCGTGGTTTGCCGGGGGCAAGGGTGACACTTTTGACTACAGCACGCTCTCGCTACTGAAGGCCCACAATGACTTCGTAGAGCTTTACGGCACAGTTGCAAAACACTCAGAGTTCGATGGAATAAAAGAAACGAACCTGAAAGGCGTTGCGTTGCCTCGTGAGTTTTGGCCGAACAGTTGAGCCATTCATTCATTACTCCGCGCCGCGGTCCTCTGCAACTTCAGCGGCTAGGACGCGGGCCTCTACTTTGTAAGCGTGGAGGCGATAGGCGCCCGTTTCGGCGTCCGCTGTAGCAGCGACAAAGGCATCAACGAGCATCGTGCCGGGGCGGGTCGTAGGCACGATTTGCTCCGTCTTGTCCGAATTCTTCAGTGCCTCAGCGGCGCGTTTGATTTGGACGGCACGGCCGGGCGCTAGCCATTCGGCTACGTGCACAAAAGCTGCCACGAGCTCGTCGAGCGAAGAAAAGTGCGCTTTGTAATTGAAGCTGGCGGGCAGGGGGTGTTGGGGAAAGTTCATTTGAAGAGTCCAAAAGTTGTTGTTGACTCTTCGTATAGCGAGGCGGTTTTTTCGTTGCCTTGTTTTTGGCTACACCCCTGTCAAGACGGAAAATGGCACCTCTAACTTTCGCAACAGGTACGTGAGTTAGGACGCAAAGAACTTGAATCAGGGAGGGGGCCGTGCGTAGCGTAGCTGAACAATCCCAGATGCCAACTGGTTCGGCTAGGGCATCTTGCAACTGCATGCGCGAGCCTGTCAGCTCTGTCATCCATTCCCATCGTGCAATCGTTAAGCTGGGCGAGAATGTAAAAAATACTAGGGAGTTTGAATGACTAATCGCAAGGGTTTGCGCGTAGCACTGCTGGCCGTTACATTAATTTTTGTTGGGTCAGCTGGAGCACAAACAGCTAAGTGGGAGCCAGACTTCCGATTCCCTGGTACGTTTTTTCCGTCGTTTGCCATTTCAGCTTCAGGCAGAGACGCCAAAGGGCCAGTTGACTCACCACAGGCCTATGGTTTTCTCGGCTCTGGGTCTCTTGGGGTGAAGGTTAGCGATGCCCCGGCTGGCGCCAAGCTCAAAGTCCAAGTCGAAATTCCGGAAATCGGCGTGAGTGGAGAGATTGAAACCACCGGCGACGGAAGGCCAAAGCTTGTTATCCCGCGCCTTGCATGGAGTCAGTCGAGGCTTGCTGCGATATCACAACCCCTGTCTTCTGAGGCCGTCTTTCGTGTCTTCGTGGATGGAGTTGCATTGGGCGAGGAGCGCCGCGCCGTGCGCATTCGCGCCATCAACGATTCTCCGTTGAGAGCCTGTCGACAACCTAACCAGTGCAGCGACTATTCCCCCTTCGTGGCAGCTTTCGTCAATGAAAACAACCCGGGTATCGACGGGATACTGCGTGCAGCATTGGACATCCCTGCGATGCCCGTGAAGCAGTGGATTGGAACCCAGGGGACAGAAGACCAAGTGCTAAGGCAGGTTTGGGCTATCTGGTATCTTTTCCAACGGAATAAGGTCACCTATTCGAGCATCACCACTGTCTCCGATGCGCGGCAAGACTTGTTTTCCCAGACGATTCGGCCGATGTCACAGGCTCTTCGGACTCAGCAGGCGAATTGCATCGACGGTACGGCATTGTTTTCGTCTATCTTGAGAAAGATTGGCATTGAGCCAGCTATCGTGCTGATTCCAGGTCATGCGTTCCTTGGATTCTTCACTGACCCGCAACAACAGAAGCTAGTGTTTCTTGAAACAACGATGCTGAATGACGCACATAACCCGTTCAACCAACAGGGGCCTTCAAAGACGGGAACTGCCCTCGCAAAAATGTTGGGGACTGACGTTCACATGCAGAAGAGTTGGCAGTCGTTTATAGAGGCACTTACTGAAGGTCAGCGTAAGTACAGTGCAGCGGCTCAGAGCTTTGGAAAGCAGCCCGGTTTCATGATTGTTCCCGTGTCGAAGGCCCGTGAATCTGGCATTCTTCCCTTGCCTCTCTAGAAGACGTAACGGTCATCGACGTCAGTGCTATTCCTACGGAAGGTCTAGTCAGCTTGACGGATTCTATTTCGGCAGTTGATTAAGCAACGAGGGCGCGCAACTGAGCAGAAAACTCTTTGCCCTGCCAAATCAACAGCCTATGAGAGCAGCAAAGCATGAGCATCCTCGCAAAGCTGGATTGCTAACTTAAGCACCTTTCTGAAACTGCTGCCAAACCATCTTTGCCAACATCCTCTGCATGACGCCAAAGACTCGGCTGTCCTTGAGTAACTGGTCAGCAATGCTGTTCTGAGCATCCTTGGCGTCAATGACGACGTCCATGAACGCATCCTTGAAGTCACCCATCGAGAATTGCTCTTCGGAGTTGTTCACTGCCTGCTCTGCCAGCGCTTCATTGGCCATGAGGTGGCCCTTCCATGCCGTCACTGCGCCGATGAAGTCAGCTTCGGTGATTTCACCGGCGAAGAGGTCGTTCATTTTCGAAACGATTTCGCGGAGCTCTTTGTGCTCATCCTCAGGGCGTGCACCACTGCCGGCCTCGCTGACACCAGGCAGCTTGATGATTTCAGCCTTCTCAAGGTCAAGCTTCTGCTCACCAAGGCGCTGCAGGCGGTAATGGGTCAGCTTCACATCTGAGTCCAGCGAAAGGGCTTCGCCTCGCGCGGCCTCTGCCAGCCTTGGCATCAGATTCTTGCCAAACACGAAGAGCTTCTCCAACTCAGTGTCGTTGTACGGGACGATTTGCGACAGGAATTCATACAGTCGCAGGAACGAGCCTAGGTCCTTGCGGAAGAGGTCTTGCTTCTCCTCTTCAAGAGCTACGAAACGGTCAAATGCAGGCTTGAGCTGGGCATGAAGGGCGCCCTGGTTTTTGACCTTTGGACTGAAGAACGCCTCTGAGAAGGCCTCAACCTCGGTCCAGAAATAGACGTTTGCTTTGTTGAGCTTGTTCAGCAGTTCATGAACTATGTTCGGGTCGGTGACGTCCTCAATCTGGGCCGTACGGTAGTAGGGCTGGAAGCTTTTGAGAATCTCTTCGGGCTTGTTCACAAAATCCAGCACGAAGGTGTCGCTTTTGCCAAAGCACATACGGTTGAGGCGTGACAAGGTCTGGACGGCGAGTACGCCAGAGAGCCTTTTGTCGACATACATTGTGTGCAACAGCGGCTGGTCAAACCCGACCTGGTACTTGTTGGCAACCAGCAAGATGCGGTACTCATCCAGCTTGAACGCCTCAGAGGGCTCTTGCCCTTTGATTGCAGGGTTAAGCGAGCTTTCATTGAACTCGCCTTCACCGGAATCCGGGTCGATGACTGAGCCGGAGAACGCCACCAGGGTGTGCAGGTCAAGATACTTTTGTTCGCGGATATAGCGGTCGATGGCCAGCTTGTAGCGGACAGCTGCCTTGCGACTGTCTGTGACCAACAAGGCCTTCGCTTTGCCGCCAATTTTGCCTGCCACGTGCTCGCGGAAATGCTCCACGATGACCACAACTTTTTGCGAAATGTTGTGAGGGTGCAGCTTGGCGAAACGAGTCAGGGCCTTGCGTGCCTTTTGCTGTGGCACGACCTTGCTGTCGTGAATGGAGCCAAGGTTGTAAAAGGTCGAGTAGCTCGTGTAGTGCTTGAGCACATCAAGAATGAACTCCTCCTCGATGGCTTGGCGCATCGAATACACATGGAAAGGGATGGGCTTGCCGTCTTCATCCTTGCGACCAAAGAGTTCCAAGGTCTTGGCCTTGGGTGTCGCTGTAAAGGCGAAATAGCTCACATTGGGCGGTCGCTGGCGACCTTCGACCACGCCGTTGATGATGTCTTCCGTGGTGATGTCATCGGGGTCGATTTCGACATCGGCGTCAACTTCCACTTCCACCTGTTCGCCTTCCAGGTCGACAACAAGCGTCTTTTTCGGGGAGCCCTTGGTCAGCGCGCGCTTGAGTTTGGTGGCAGCAGACCCGGACTGGCTTGAGTGGGCCTCGTCCACGATGAGCGCGAAAGAACGCGTGCCAAGGTCATTGACCGTATCAAGGATGAAGCCGAACTTCTGCAAGGTGGTGACGATGACCGGCACCCCGTCGTTGAGCGCCTTGGCCAGCTGGGCACTGTTGTCGCTGATGGTTTGTACGACACCCTTCTTGTGCTCAAACTGGCTGATGGTGTCCTGCAGCTGTTTGTCCAGAACCCGGCGGTCGGTGACAACAATGACGGTGTCGAAGACCTTTTTGTCAGCGTCGTCGTGCAGGTTGGCAAGCCGGTGGGCGGTCCACGCAATGGAGTTTGACTTGCCGGAGCCTGCCGAGTGCTGAACCAAGTAGGTGTTGCCGGGTCCTTCCTCGGCGGCGCACCTGACCAGTTCCTTGACCGCAACCAGTTGGTGGAACCGGGGGAAGATGAGCGACTCTTTGCGGATGACCTTGCCTTTTTCCTCGACCTCTTTGACTTCAAGGTGCATGAAGTCACCGAGGATTTCAAGCAGCGTGTCCCGCTGCCATACAAAGTCCCACATGTAATACGTGGGGTAGCCCTTGCCTTTGGGCGCAGGAGGGTTGCCGGCACCTGCGCTGAACACATCGACGCCGTCCGGCTTGCCCACATTGAAGGGCAGGAAATGCGTAGCTTCGCCTGCGAGCTTTGTGGTCATGAAGACCAGGTCGGTGGAAACAGCGAAGTGCACCAGCGCGCGTGACTTGAATTGAAGCAGAGGCTCCAGTTCCTTGGACTTAGGGTCCTTTGGGTGCCGGTCGTTCTTGTACTGGTTGATGGCGTCCTTGGCGCTCTGCGTGAGGTCGGTCTTTAGCTCGGACGTTGCTACCGGGAGACCGTTGACGAAGAAGGTTAGGTCAATGCTCTTCTCGTTGTGCAGGCTGTAATGCAGCTGACGGATGACGGTCAGGCGGTTCTTCTTGTAGGTTTCGAAGAGCTTGGCATTCTTGCGGTGTGCCGGTTTGAACTGGCATAGCGAGAATTTGGAGTCAACGTCCTTGAAGCCATGGCGCAGGACGTGCAGCGTGCCATGGGTGTCCAGTTGCTTGGCAACCCGTTTGACGAACATGTCATCGGATTTGCCGTTGTGCCAGCGTTTGAACTTGGCCCATTCGGCCGGCTGGGTGTCTTTGACGTAGCTAAGCAGGTCGTCCGGGTAGATGGCCAACTCGCGCGAGTAGGACGTGGCGTCCTTCAGGTGCGTTCGTATGTCCCAGCCGTCGGCTTGCAATTGCGAGCAAAGCTCGTCTTCGAAGACTTTCTCGGTGTGAATGCCAGCAGTCGCCATGTCAGTTGCCCACCTTTCGGTAGGTGAGATTCATCGCTTTTGCTGTCGTCGGATTGACGAGCTCGAAGCGAACAGCGGTGCCTTTCATCAATCCGTCTTTGTAGGTCACAAGGACCGACTTGCCTTCGGTCTTGTAGCTGACCTTTTCAATCAAGCCCATGGACTCGGTTTCACCGTCTCTGAAGGAGATTTTCAAAGGCATGGCGCCGGCTGCTTGCCAGGTTCCGGCCAAGGGCCCAGGAGAAGAATCGCCGCACGCGGCTAGCAGAAGGCTCAATATCAGAGCCGAGAAGATTCGAAACATTGACACTCCCTGGAATTCTTTTGATTGGTGAACGGGTCTAGCTCAACTCGTCGGGTTCGGCAGTGACCCGTTTGAGTTCGTGCAGCGTTTTGCCTGCAGCATTCTTCCATTCATTCCATCCGTTAGCGGTACGGCCCAACAAAGCGACGGCGGCTCTGCTTGGTGACCTGAAAATGTGGTCTTTGGTCAGAGTCACTTTGTCACCGTCTACGACAAAATGACCAGCCTCAATGAACCTTTCACGGAACCGCTCATCTGCTGTACCTTTGATGGACTGGACGCTTTCCCTGCGGCCGGTCGAATCTGCAAGCAGTACGAAGCCTTCTTCCGTGTAATACCCACGGCCGTCGCAACCTGACCCTTTCAGGAACAGCATCTCGAGGCCTTCGCTGGCGGGTTCGATTGGCTTCACGGGTTCAAACAGGGGGAAGCCAAGTGTTGCCAGCAAGGTCTTCGCCGTGTCGTAGATTTCGTAGCAGTCTGCTTCCAAAGGGGCTGGAGTGAAGGGGCGGCTCGCGTTGTTGCCGTTCGTGGTGATGTATCGCCCGGCCTTCTTGGCCTCCTGAAGGCTCCACCATTCAAGGAACAGCGTATGGGTCTGGGTGAAGCTCTGGGTGCGGGAAATCACGACCAACGCCCGCTCCCAGAAGTCCTTTTCCTGGTTGTGACTCCGGAAGCGCATCGGGAGGTCGCTGGTCTGGCCAACATAGACCTTTGGGTCTTCAGCATCATTGCCCTGACCCACCAGGAAATAGACCGCAACCTGCTTGCTCTCAGGCATCTTGAGAAACTCACCGAGCAAGCTGCGGGGCACTTCAAGGACCTGAACAATGCGAGTGGTCAGCTCAGCGACTCGAACGCCGCGCGGGTCGCCGCCGGGTAGATAGATTTGGATGGTCTGGGGGCGTTGGCTCATGGCTCGAATCCGTAAAGCATGCGATGGGCTTTTAGATAAGGAATATGCTGCGGTTGTACGAACCTAAGCTTTGCATTGGTCGGAATGCCCAAGACTGCAAAGGCTTCAGCATCAACACATTCTTTTGTCAGCATGTGGCCGTTGTCAGCAAATGCGATTAGCCCTGCATCGAACAGTTTGTCCACGTGAGCTGCCAGAAGCAGACCATTGAATTCATCAAGGCGCTCGCGGTTATCGCATTGAGACCAAGGCTTGGCATGTGACGCAATCAGGACCTGTGCAATTGAACATCCGGTTAGCGAGCATCTTCCTCTCCATACTTCCAAGAGCTTGCTGCGATAGGCCCCTTGTCCTATTCGCGCATCAACAAGTGCCTGCCTGACAGTAGCGGTTACGTCTGCGCACTGAGGGTCATCCGCGACCTCAATTGCTGCCGCATTCGCGAGGTAGCACCCGTATGCAGGACGAGGAACCCAACCGACTAGGTAGAGTGCTTCAACGAGAGGCGCCCGCAAAACCCAAACCCAATGCCCAAGCTCATCACGTTCTGGCTTGCCAAGTTTGGCGATTGCTTGGGTCTGCTGGTTCAGTCCATGAATATCGAAGTGGTCTGAAAACTTGCGACCAAGTGCACCGTATTGCATGTTCGCGGACTGGAACTTTGCATACCCACCGAGTTCAGCAAGCGACAGCATTGACAAAGCGTGAAGCGTAGCCTTGGCGTGGCCAATAAGCATGGCCTTCTGGGCTGTTGTAATCTTTGGCCCGATGGCTCGTAGGGCCTCTGCAAAGTCTTCAGCTGTCTTGCTGTCAATGGCCGCGTAGGGGTCTTCATCTGTTCCAGCAAGCGCAGTTAAAACTACGCGTTCAAACTCGCCGGAAATTGTGCAAGGCACATAGGGTCGAATGTAGTTTTCGCTGATTGGCAATCCATCGCTAGTTTTGCGCAATGCGGTGATTGGGATGGCTTCACCGAGTTTCACGAGCGATGAAAAATGAACGTGTGTACTGCCGCCCTCGACCAGTTCGATGGTTTCAATCATCGCAACCCATTCCACCCCGGCTGTAGTGGCCGCGTCACCAATGAGCAAGGGGAAGGGCTCGCTCAGTTCTAGGCTGGCCAAATGTCGGTGAGCTGATGCCCAGGGCCTGCCCTCGGTAAAGACTCCTTCGCCGCCGCTTTCAATGGCAGCCTCGAGCAGTGGGCGATTGACAATTGTGTACACGCACTGGGTCATGAGCGCGCCTCGAAAGAACCAACGTCAAGCTGACCCGTGACGGCAGCTGAAATCAAAGATGAGCGGTATTCGCGGAGGCGGTCGATGTGTTCCTCGATATGGCTAACCAGCGAATCACACTGCGCGCGAATAGCCTTTGCTTGCCTCGATAGCTCCAGTTGCTCATCAATCGGAGGAAGGGCAACAATGAGCTCGCGAAGAACGTCCTGAGAGATGTTCTGCATAGATGAACTGGCGCCCCCTGCGCCTAGTTCAATTTGAAATCGGCTCGGCCCAGACCGTATCAGCAGCACCGCGAACTCAGGGGTGAGCCAGTCTGTTTTCAAATCCAGCCGATAGAGCTTGTCACAAAGGAATAGATTTGGGTAGTCGCCATCCACCAACGCCGCAGAACCCACAAGCGCAAGAGTATTTGCGCGCGAAACCAAAACATCTCCGCGGCGAATTTGGCAGCTCATGTCAGGTTCCAGAGGCGGCGGCAGAGCTTTGTTCTCTTCAGCATTGAAAGTGGTTCCATTAACACAGCCGACTTTCAGCACTCCCCATTCGTTTGCCTCAGCTGGGCGACTTTCGCATTGCGGGCTCCAGCCTTGATTCATTCCGACGAGGGCTCTTTTCAGGGCTACAACTCGCCAATGTTCGGGGGCGAACGCCACAAATGGCCGTCCAGTGCTCACCAAAGCTGCGCCCTTTGAACCATTCAGCAATAGCCCCGAAATTTGTGCCTGCACATGCTCCTGCATGGCTGCCAGGAGTCGCTCCTTCTCTGCAATCAAAGCTTCAATGCGCGCCGTCTTGTCATCAAGGAAGTTGGAGATGCGTTCTTGGTCAGGCAATGGGGGGAAAGCCATCAGGACGCTGCCCAATAGAGTCGCGTTGATGTTAGCTAAGCCGCTTGTGCTATTCGAAAGGTAAGTGAACTGCTCCCGGCAAAGGGTATTGTTCATCCAGTAGTGAACAAATCTTGGTGACGTTCGAGAGTCAACCCGAAGCCTTTGCATGAAGTTTGAATAGCAAGCCCCCAAGTCGGCAACTTCCTTGGAGACAAGGCTAGTTTTCCCAATATGCAATTCGCTACCGCTGGACTTTGTGACGACAAGGTCTCCGGCTTCAAGCTTTGAGTTGGCCTCCTCTGCGGCTGACAGTGCACGAAGGGCAGGCTCCACTATGTTCCAAGTTCCGTCGGCGCGCTGTTCGGTCGAGCGCAATACAACGGTATCGGATACGCCATCAGGGTCCGCTCCCCATACACCCCCGTCATTCCGAGTGAGTCGAGTTTTCAGCGGGGCCTCATGCCAATCGGAGGGGAGTTGCTGCAGCCATACGCTCACGCCACTACCCCCTTCATCAGCTCCACAAACCGCTTCTCCATTTCACGGATTTCTTCCGCAATGATTTCAGGTTTGCGCGGCGCCTTGTAGACATAGAAATATCGGTTGAAGTTGATTTCATACCCGACCTTGCCAACCTTGCCGTCCTTCTCGTCGGTTATGTCTCCATTCACCCAGGCGTCCGGTACGTGGGGTAGAACCTCGCGGCGAATGTAGGTGCCGAGGTCCTCCAGCAATGGGACTTGCTCGGTGTCGCGCAGTTCCGGGTCGTATGGCGTCTGGCCCTTCTTGAACTTGACCTTCACAACCTTGCCTGGCGCAATGGGTCGGTCAACGGTGACCTTGCGGTAACCAAAAAACTTGTTTTCAAAAATCTTGGAAACAATGCGGGGCGCTTCCGGCTCTGTGGGGACCGCCACCTTGGGGTCAATGAACTCGCTCTCGAACGTTGCGTCCTTCAGATTGCCTGAGTAAACCTTGACGATTTCCGCAATCTGCTCTTCGGTGATGCGCACGCGCTTGTTGCCCATAGACTTCTGCATCTTTGCGTACATGCGGGTCGCATCGATGAGCTGAACTTTGCCCTTGCGGTCAGCACGCTTGTGGTTGCTCAGCAGCCAAACGTAGGTTGCGATGCCGGTGTTGTAGAACAGGTCGTTTGGCAACGCGACGATGGCTTCAAGCAGGTCGTTCTCCAGCACGTAACGCCGGATGTCTGATTCGCCCGAAGTCGTGTCACCCGTGAACAAGGGCGAGCCATTGAGCACAATGCCGATGCGACCGCCACCCTCGGAAGCAGGGCGCATCTTTGATATCAAGTGGAGCAGGAAGAGCATGGAGCCGTCGTTGATACGTGGCAGCTCTGGACCAAATCGGCCAGCGTAGCCCTTGCTCAAGTGCTCGTTCTTGACTTGGTCTTGAACCTTTTTCCAATCAACCCCAAAAGGTGGATTGGAAGCCTGGTAGTCAAACTTGTCTTGGGGGAACCCATCTGCTGACAAGGTGTTGCCACGGACGATGTTCTTCGGGTCCTGTCCCTTAATGAGCATGTCCGCCTTGCAAATCGCATAGGACTCATCGTTGAGCTCTTGCCCGAACAGTCTCACGATGGCGGTCTTGTTGATACTGCGTGCGACGGCTTCGCCGACGGACAAAATGCCACCGGTGCCCGCGGTGGGGTCGTACATCGTGCGAACAACGCCTGGCTTGGACAGTGCTTCGTCGTCGCCTGCAAACAGGCAATGCACGATGAGCTGAATGACTTCCCTCGGCGTGAAGTGCTCACCGGCGGTCTCATTGGATGCTTCAGCAAACTTCCTGATGAGCTCTTCGAAGGCCAGGCCCATGGTCTCGTTTGGCACGGTATCCGGGTGCAAATCGACTTTGGCGAACTCCTGGACCACTTGGAATAGGAGGTCCTTTTCGTCCAGCTCAGCGACTCGCTCAACGAACTTGAAGCGCTCGAAGACGTCCCGGGCATCGTCAGAGAAGTCCCCGATGTATTCAACGAGGTTGTGCTTGATGTTCTTGGGGTCTGCAAGCAACCCATGCAAGGTGAACGCGCTGGTGTTGTAGAAGGCTCGGCCGCTCTTGCGCTTCAAGAACGGCTCAAGGTTGACGCCCTCGGGCTTGCGCTTGGCAAACTCGGCCAACACGGCGTCCTTGGTGGGTTCGAGGACGCATTCCAGGCGACGCAAAAGCGTGAAGGGGAGGACTACCTTGCCGTAGTCGGCTTGCTTGTAGTCGCCGCGGAGTAGTTCTGCGACGGACCAAATGAGATTTGCGAGTTCAGAGAAATTTTGTGCCATGGTTGCAATGTACAGGTGCTCGCGAAGCGACCTTGTTGCCGGGACCTCTATCCCTCTAAAGGGGGGAGGACGGTCTGCTGCCAAAAATCGGCATTTGAGTGTGTACGATGCCGCACCTTGTATTGCGTGACGCGATACATGTCAATAAGCCATAAATCCGGTGAAAAGCTCTACCAGTGAGAGGGCTCATTGCCGGCAGATGAGCCAAATCACGGTTCGTCCATTCCTCAGCCTTGGACATGGAAACTTCAAGGACGTTGTATGGGCCGAAGTTTTTGCGACAGTTCCGAACGAATTGCTTTCCTTTTGACTACACAGCTTCGTCCGCCCACTTTAGTGAGGGCGCATGCCGTTGCCTTTCGGACTTCTTGAAAAGAGAACTATGAACGACGAGAAAAGAGTTTCAGTCAGTTTTCGTGTGACTCCTCATTTTAAGCGGCTGCTTGAGGCTGCCGCAAAGCTAGAAAACCGGTCTCAGACGAATATGCTGGAAACACTCGTATTTGCCTACGGAAAAAACATTGGTCTTGAAGACGCTACTAAAAATATGCAGGTGCAGGGAGAAAAAATAAATGATTGATGTTTCGGCTGTCCCATCTCATTTGCTAGTCACCGGTGGACTTTTAGCCCTGCTAGTGCTCAGCTTCATCGTACTGTTCCTTCTGCCAGGTATTCGCCACTGGTTTCGCCTCAGGGCGGTTTTGAGCAGCGTGCTGGCCTTAGAGGGGAAAAGCCCGCCAGCTGAATTGAAAAAGGTCTTTGTAAATGACTTGCGACTGGCCCATCTTTGGAGCGAGTACCAAGACACTCTTCATGTCCAGCGTGAGGAACATGAAGGACAAATGCTTGTCACAGCAGTTCGTTCAACAGTTCCAGCGGAAGCATTTTTCAACAACCAGTTTGTTGTTGATAGCCGGCTAAGGACTGAGTTTTTTAAGCATTTGCCAGGGATTTTCACGGGCCTCGGCATCATTGGGACGTTCACTGGCCTGATTTCGGGCCTAGCGAACTTCAAGGTCAGCGATAACGCCGCCACTGTGCGCGAGAGCCTAGAGTCGCTGATGCACTCGGTTGGCGAGGCCTTCCTCATTTCCGCTGCAGCAATTACCGCGGCTATGGCCGTCACATTCTTCGAGAAGTTTCTGCTGGCTGCGTTGTATCGGAAGTCAGAAGAAATTGCACATGCAATTGATGCACGGTTTGATGGTGGAGCAGGGGAGGAGTACCTGTCGCGGTTGGTCACAGCGTCAGAAGCTTCGGCTAGTCAGACAAAGATTTTGAAAGATGCATTGGTCAAAGAGCTTGGGGACATCCTGCGCGAATTGACGGCGTCGCAACTCGCTACGGGCGAGAGGATGAACCTTCAACTGGCCCAACGCATCGAGGACTCTTCAAATAAGCAAGTGTCTGCAGCCCGTGAAGACAACCAAGCTCTTGGCGATGCCATTGCTGAAAGCATCGAAAGGAGTTTGAAGGGGCCATTGGAGGACATCGCCTCAACAGTTAAGTCCGCATCCGGAGACCAGAGTTCTTCCGCCATTCAGATGCTGAATGATGTCATGGTGAGCTTCAGTCAAAGGTTGAATGACCTGTTTGGGGGGCAAATTAATGGCATCAATGAACTGAACAAACAGACGGCGCAAGGCATGCAAGATGCTGTGGCTTCATTGAGCGCACTTGTTGGAAAGCTTGAAGACAGTGGTTCACGCGCGACGAGCGAGATGGCCAGCCAAATGGCTGCTTCCATCAAGGCAATGGAAGAGCGGCAAGGCAGCATGAACGAACAGAGCCAGGCTTTTGTTGAGCAAATTCGCAAGTTGGTCGAAAGCTCTCAGGCGGAGACGCAGCAGAAGCTCCAGGCCACGTTGGAAACCATCGGGCAGCAAATGACAACCATCTTGACGACATTGGGTGAGACCCAAGCCCGAGCCTTTGAAAGCAATCGGGCGCGAGAGGAGTCTATGGCGGACCGCGCTCAGGGAATGGTCTCAGGTATGACTGGAAGTGTTGAGTCTGCTGTTAAAGAGATGACGGCAGCTTCTCAGTCCATGGCACAAAGCGTGTCTGTGTTGGCTACGGCCACCACGACTTCGGTTGATAAGCTGAGTGCTGGGGCAGAACGGCTGAACAGCGCCGCTACCAACTTCGCTGCTGCCGGCGATAAGGTTTCTGGCGTGATGGGGCAGGCTGCAACTGTGAGCGCAAAGTTGAATGAGGTTTCAGGCGCGCTTACTGTCAGCGCCGGTGCAGTGCAAGAGGCACTCAGTGATTACCGTAGCCAGCGCGAGGCGGTTTCACAGCTCTTGGCAGGTGTTCGAGCGACTGTGGAGCTGGCGCGCAAGGAAGCCAGCTTGACAGGGGATGTTCTTCAAAGGATAGAGGCTTCAACAGCGAAACTTGGCACAGCCCAAAAGGCAGCCGACGACTATCTCGATGGCGTCAGCACCGTTCTTGCCAGTTCGAGTGAGGCATTCCGTGAGTCTGTTGTGTCTACTTTGTCCAAGGTTAATCATGACTTCCACACGAAGCTCAGCGGTGCCGTGGGGCTTCTATCAACGGCCGTTCAAGAGCTTGAAGTAACACTGGGCAGCCTCGCCCCAAGGCGGTAAGCCATGTTCGCCGCAAGACAAGTTTCTAACCGCGGTGGTCGTGACGAAGCGGAAAAACCGTTTTGGATTTCCTTTGCTGACCTCATGACTGCTTTGATGGTTATGTTCTTAATCGTCATGGGCGTTGCTCTTTTGGCTGTGACGAAGGATGGAAAGAAGCACGAGGATGAAATTACCAAAATTCTTGAGCGCTTTGAAGAGGCAGCGAAGCGTCACAAAGGCATCACTGTGGACAAGGATAGGCAGGTCATAAATTTTGGTGAGCGAGCCCAGTTCGCCTTCGGAGATTGGCGTTTGAATGCTGACCAAGAAGAGGTGATTCGCAAATTCGTTCCTGAAATCGTCGCGCTTGCAAACGAGGAGCTTGGCAAAAGCATATTGAAGCGAATCGTTGTCGAAGGCTATACCGACAAGAAGGGCACTTATCTCTCGAACTTGAACCTCAGTTTGCAGCGGAGCCAGCGGGTTGTGTGTTCATTGTTTGCCACCACAGGTCCTAGCCTGTTGAGCAAGGCTCAGAAAGAGGACGCTCGTAGCCTGTTCTTTGTCGGTGGTTACTCTTTCAACGCAGCCAAGGATACGGCCGAGGAAAGTCGGCGTGTTGAGATGCGTCTCGAATTCCTGGGCATCGGCGAGCGAAGGGCAAGCCCTCCAGTCTCGGATGGCAACTTTGGCGATTGCGCACTCCGATGAGCGCTCTGGACTTCCTTGCTGGTCTCCTGCGCACAAGCGTTAGCGCAGGCGATAGGCCGATGCCAGCAGACTCAAGCCTTGACGCTGTAATCACTCAGCTCCAACGCCATGCACGCGGGGGGTCACAGACCCCGGTCTCGGAGGACCTCCAAGTTCAGGCCGTTCGTCGATTCTGGGAGTCGCAGCGATTCGACAATCTGAAGGACGCTCGACTGGTGTCGTTTGGTCTGTGCATTCCGAGTGGCGCTTCAAGCCCTTGCATCATGGAGGACCGGCTTCGCTTCCAGGCTGTGCTTGACCGACAAACCGGGGTGGACCAGTGGGTCGATGAGCCGCGGTGGTATCGGCGTTGCTATCAAGGTTTGGTTCGGAGCTATTTCACGTATGACCCAAACGTTGAACGTCATTCAACCGTCGGAAGAAAGAACTGGGGAGACCTTCGTGACTACCTGCATGACCGTACCCGAAATATCGTCGACAAGACGCTGAATCCTGATTGGGTCACGACGGCAGTCGGAAACCGTCAGCTTTTCGGTGAAGACCCTTGTGCGCCATACGCTGCAGAGGTTTTGAAAGGTAATACTGAAGTCATCGACCAACTTTGTGAACAATTGGGTGTCATCAAAGCGTCCTGGTTCCTGCGGGAGTTGGTTTTGGCTCAGGTCCGTCAGGCCACTTTGCTTAGCCAAGAGAAGTTTAAAGACCTCATTCCTGCCCTCGTTACGCTCATTGAAAACAACACTGTGTTGCGGGACCGTGGCCTGATTCTGATGCTGGACAAGCATGCGTCCGTTGCTCAACCCGCGCTCAACGAACCGCTAAGAAACGCATCAGTGGAGTGGTGGGGAAATCCTTGGCTGCCTTCGAATGAGACTCGTTGGGGCGGTGTCATTCCTGCTGCCAGAGAGATGGTGTCGGTCTGGCTAAAGAGCGAGTTTATTGAGGCCTTCTTTACCAAGTTAGCAGAAGACGGATTAGGGGACCGGCGGCGCGCTAATTTTTGGCTTCGTTACGTCAAGTCAATGGGTACCGTTCAGTTCGCACTAGGTGCACAGGCTTTGTACTCAGGCGACCGCGACTTCAAGGCGCTTCGCACAAAAATGAAGGGTCTGTACACCGAGCTTAAGACCACTGATAGCTCTAACAACGCTTTTGCTATGACCATTGGCGACCTTGTTGCTGTGGAGTTCGGAGGCATGGGCAATGCACTTTATGGCTATGACCAGAGCAAGGTGTTGCCGTTTGATATGGCCAATCCGGTCGTCACGACTGTAGACGCAAAGAACTCTTTGAAGCACAAATTGCGTATCTTGTGGATGTCGCACAAAGATGGCGTTGACGGATATGCGCGCTGGGAGGATAGGTTCGAGGCGGAACTGAAAGAAAAATTTGGCATCAAACCGAACGTAGAACCCCGCCGAGTAACTCGGAGCCAAGCTGCCTCTGCGGCAAAAGATGCGACAGCGCCAAGTACCTCACAAATTATTCGGCCAACAGTTCCTCCTTCGAGAGTCATGCAGCCTTCAGTACCAAAGGCAGGTCCAGCGCCCATTTCTAAGGGTGGAAAGAAGGCTTTCAGCATGGAGGCGCTTGACGAATTTGCACGCGCAAGAAGTCTAAAAATTGAAGATTTCAGCAAAGAAGATAAAGGCGGCAACCTTTGGGTCAGAACCGATGACGGCGACCTATCGGTGAACCGAATTTTGCTCGACTGGCAATTCAGATACAGGGCACCTAAAGGCTGGTGGCGGTAACCATTCATGGCATTCAAATTTTTCAGCAAGCCTGCAAGTCCTTCTGTCCCTGAGTGGCGGCGTAGCTTCGCAGCTCAAGGGGTGACCCTCACGCGGAGCGGACAAGGCGCACCACTTGACAGCAAGTTGCTGCAAGCCTATTTGGCTCAATTATTGGACGATGGATACGCGGTTGAATCCAACGACGAGTTGTTGATTCAATGGGATATGCTTTTTGAGGCCGTGCAGAGCCCTGGTTATGCAGACCTACCGCAGGTGCTTCATTTGCCTTCTCAAACGACTGTCCGCCCTGTGCTTCGCAGCGCAAATTCGTTGACGGACGACAACTTCTCCATTGCCATTGCCGGATGGCAAGAAGCTTCCGGTGCTCAAGTCGACTTCCAGTGCTTTGGGCCTGTTTTGACATTTGGCGAAAGAGTCGAATTGATGCAGCCGGCGCACTGGTCGTTGTTCAGCGAGGTTGTTGGTTTTTCGAAGCGAGCTTCGACTGAACGCAATGACTTGGTGCACAGGCAGGCATGGGGTCGTATCCGGAAACTTGCGATAGCAGCTAACGCAAAATTGGATGACTTCCTGCATCGCTCAGTAGTCCTGACGCCTGAGCGTCTTGATATCGGGCTTCGCAAGTCAGCCCAGATTGCAGGCGACAGCGTTGTTGAAATCGAACCTCAATTTGCAGGAGCTCCATCAGACTGGCTTGAGCGATTCGACAATGCGCGAGAGGTCATGGACCGATATGACATCGTGACACCGGATGGAATAGTTCAGGTTCTCATCACACCGAAGGTCAAGGCGGTTCTTCAGGAAATAAAGCGGCTCCCGCTTCGCCGTGTTGCTGGTTCGAGAGCACAGGCTTTCATACTGAATCCATATGCGGCACTCGGCGAGGATGCCAAAGACGTCATTGCAGAAGAGCAGTTCGAGAAGGCTCGCGAAGACGCGGGGCTTTTGTATGAACGTTTTCTACCGGTTGTCGAACGTGATGCTACGGGCTACCCAAAGCGAATTGGGCTTCTCATTGAGACGGCCAGTGCTTCAGGCCCCGCTGAATCGGAGACAGTCTGGCTGACCGACAAGGAGCTGAATGACTTTGTTCAGCGTCTTGGGAACTCATTGGAGCGGGGTTTCCAGCTATTGGGGTGGCAAGGTTACGACTTTGAACTTCAAGGCGATAGCCCACGCCACCTTGAAGAGCTGAAAGCAATTCAGGTTGAGCGCAGTCGAACGCCCTTGATGTTGTCCTATGCTCAAGTTCACGACCTGAGTGCCTACTCGTCTCGGATTGAAGGCATAGGCGTTGAGCAGCCGTACTACTCGCCCTACATTGCTAAGAAGAAGGATGACGGTGAGTGGTTCCCAGAGAACGTGCTCCCAATCATTGCTTACACGCCGGAAGGTGAATCTGAGCCTGTTGCGGTACCTGCAACCAAGGATGCGCTGGACCAATTGCGGGCAGCATCAATCCAGGCTCGCGCTGATGGCAAAGATGTGGTGGAAGTTCCGTGGTTGCCGAAGCCGATGCCCATCGCTGAAGCTGAAGACATCACGCACACTTTCGATGAAGTCTTGGGCGAAGTCAACGAACGAAAGTTTGACCCAGCGAAGCGAGCTGCGGACCGCAAAGAAATGCTTGTGGCGAAAAAGAGCCTCATTCTGCGAGCCAACATCGACTCCGTTGACTACGAAGAAGGTCGCCGGGAGGCGCTGCTCACCGTTCCTGTTGCACCCGAACTCCCGCGCAGCTTGAGACCGGATTGCACTCTCCTGCCGCACCAATTGTATGGACTCGCTTGGTTGCAGCATCTCTACAAATCTCAGTCCGAGCATCATGTCCGCGGGGCAGTCCTAGCGGACGACATGGGGCTCGGGAAGACTTTTCAGCTTTTGGCTTTTATGGCCTGGTTGGTGGAGCAGGATGTCCAGGTGCATCCCATGCTCGTGGTAGCCCCTGTCTCATTGCTTGAGAACTGGAAAGAAGAGGCGGAAAAGTTTCTCGTGCCCGGGGCATTGCCAGTACTCACTGCCTATGGCGATGCGCTCGCTCCGCTTCGTGTACCGCGGGAAGCGGTGGATGCTCGATTGCGCACAGAAGATGGATTGGTGCGCTTTTTGAAGCCCCAGTGGGTTGGGAACGCCAAGGTTGTTCTGACGACCTACGAGACATTGCGCGACCTTGAATTTTCGTTCGCCACGGAAAAGTGGTCAGTTATGGTCTGTGACGAGGCTCAGCGAATTAAGAATCCGGCTGCAATGGTTACCCGAGCTGCAAAGAAGCAGAACGTTGGCTTCAAAATCGCATGCACCGGAACGCCGGTTGAAAACAGATTGGCAGACCTGTGGTGCTTATTTGACTTCGTACAACCTGGGCTCCTAGGGGCGCTTAATGACTTTGGTCAGCGCTACGGGAAGCCAATTGAAGCCAAAGACGACGACGAGAGAGCTCGAGTCGAAGAGCTTCGCCAACGAATTTCGCCTCAAATTCTTCGAAGAACTAAGGCAGAGGTTGCGAAGGACCTTCCTCAGAAAATAGTTGTGGATGCCTGCCGGCGACTTCAGTTGTCCGCCAACCAGCGGAACCTGTATGCGAAGGCCATTGATGATTTTAAGAAGCGAAACGACCCGAAGTCGCAGTCCCCGTTCAAGAATCACCTCGGACTTCTTCAGTACTTACGCCTAATTTGTACGGACCCACGTCGACATGGATTGAGTGTATTCAAGCCTGAGCCTCTCGACCAATATCGCGCAAAGGCTCCAAAGCTCGATTGGTTGTTGAGGCAGTTGGAGCACATCAAGGCAAAGGAAGAGAAGGTCATTGTCTTCTGTGAGTTCAGAAACATTCAGCGACTTCTGCAACATTACATCGAAGAAGTGTTCAAAGTTCGTCCTGACATCATTAACGGGGATACCAGTGCGTCGTCTAGTCACGTCGCAAGTCGTCAGAAGCGCATAAAGGCATTTCAGCAAATGCCGGGCTTTGGCGTCATCATCTTGTCGCCCGTGGCTGTTGGGTTCGGCGTGAATATTCAAGGAGCAAACCATGTTGTTCACTACACCAGGACGTGGAATCCCGCCAAAGAAGACCAGGCTACCGACCGCGCCTACCGAATTGGGCAAAAGAAGGATGTCTATGTGTACTACCCTGTCGTCATAGCCGATGACTTCCATACGTTTGATGTCAAGCTTGACCAATTGCTGACCAAGAAGAGGGAGCTTGCCGGCGACATGCTGAATGGCTCCGGTGACCTTGGACCGGGTGATTTCAACGTTAGTGACATCATCCCCGGCGGTGACATCGAATCCATTGATGAGCGAGTCAATCTTGAAATGGCTCTGCGGATGGAATGGCGTCACTTTGAGGGAATGACCGCAGCCTTATGGAACAAGCGAGGGTTTCCAATTTGCTACTGCACGCCCGGTGCTAACGACAACGGAGTCGATGTTGTTGCGATTTGTGGCTCGAAAGGCGAGCTCATCCAAACCAAGACTTCGGGAAATGAAGGAACAAAACTTGGATGGGAAACAGTCAAAGATGTTGTGGGGGGCGAGGCTTTTTATCGTAGAAAGCACCCTAATGTTTCCTTCAACAAGGTCGGTGTCACCAATCAGTTCTTCAACTCACAAGCGCAATCCCAAGCTGAGCTCAACAATGTGGAACTCATTGACCAGCACCGCCTCGGTGAATTGCTCGAGCAGCATTCGGTGACTTTGATGGATATTGAACGGCTGCTTTACGCCGAGTGGGGAGCTGAATCGGACAATGCCTAGAGTCGCCATCGATTTCAATACTCCTTCAAAGTGAATGACATGACCACCAACATCAATGATTTGGAGAGATTCGTTTCTGCACAGTCTCCAATCTATGGGACTGTTGTAAGCGAGTTGACGAACGCCAGGAAGGAAACCCACTGGATGTGTTCATCTTTCCTCAGTTGGCCGCGCTTGGCCGGTCAGCAATGGCTCAGACATATGGATTGGACTCGCTGGTCGAGGCCAAGGCCTACTGGCAACATCCAGTTCTTGGGCCTCGTCTCTTGGAATGCACCCAGCTGATGCTCGCAGTCCGAGGGAAGTCCGCATTTGAGGTCCTAGGGACGCCGGATGATTTGAAGTGCAGGTCTTGTATGACCTTGTTCAACGCTGCGGCACCTGAAGAACCTGCGTTTGGGAAGGCGCTTGAGAAGTTCTACTCGGGCAAGAAGGATGAGCGAACCCTAGAGTTGCTCAGGTAGATGGCCGAGGTTGAGCGAGATTTGCCAGCAAGGCATTTCCATGTTCCGTGTCCCTTTGAACGACGCTAATGTCAATTGCGGGCAGGTCCTACCGAGTTGACTTGAGTCTTGCTAACATTCAAGCAGTAGCGTTCTCCTGAACATCCAGTCCTTACGCTGCCCACAAAGAGGTCCCAAACATGGCTACTAAGAATCCCGGCACTGCTCTCGCTGCAATTAACGCCCAAATCGCCGCACTGCAGGCAAAGGCTGACACTCTCCGACGCAAAGAAGTCGCTGAAGTCATCGAGAGAATCAAAGGCGCAATCGAGCACTACAAATTGACGGCAGAGGACCTTGGCCTTGTCGGGCGCAAAGGGCGCAAAGCTGTAATTGCCAAAGCTGACGTTCCGACAAAGAAGCCGCGCAAGAACGCCGCGGTCAAGAAGCCTGCCGGGGTCATCAAATACACGGATGGGGCTGGCAACAATTGGACAGGCAAGGGCACTCGACCTGGTTGGTTTAAGGCGGCAATTGCTGCAGGCAAGACGGCTGAGGATTTGCTTGCCAACAAAGTGGGCTGACAAGTTTTGGGACCATTTTGATGGCCCAATGAGACGCACATTGCATTCAACAACTATCGCTCCCATCGTTGCCTACTGGAGTGTGTGGTGCTATCCGACAAATTTATGTCGATGATTCAGTAAGTGCGGCATATTCCTTTTGGCCTGCAGTTGGATGGTCGGCTTGTCGACGTCCGCGAAACACCCCGTGGCATCGCCTGCGGTTGCGTTTGCCCCGGCTGTGGGGCACCCCTTGTGGCCAAAAAGGGTGAGGTAAACGTCAATCACTTTGCCCACCTACTAGGAGCGGATTGCGCGACGGGTCCCGAGACATCTCTGCACATGGCTGCCAAGCAAATAGTTGCTGACAAGCTGTGGATTCAACTGCCCGGGCTGCCCATTGAGGCTGTTCGAATTGACCCTGTTTTCGGCACGTTCACAGCGCACAGAGTGTTCCATGAGCCTAAAAGGTGGCTGTTCGATTCTGTCGCCATAGAGAAGAGCGTTCAAGATGTCCGGCCTGACGTACTGGGCTACATCGCATCTGCAGTTGTTGCCGTGGAAATTAGGGTTACACACGCTGTAGGTGTCGACAAACGGGCCTACTTGAGTCATGTTGGCCTTCCCTGCATCGAGGTGAATCTTTCGAAGTCAGTTGGAAGGATATTTACCTTCGAAGAACTTGAGCGCTATGTAATTCACGAGGTTGAAAACAAGACTTGGTTGTTCCATCCGCAACGAGCGGCTTGGGAAGCGGAGCTTCTTGTCGGGTTCGAAGTGTGGCGTGCTGGCAAGCTGATAGGGCTTTCTGGTCGCAAGATGGGGCCTGCCGTTAAGGATGCCGAACAATTGGCCAATGAGCGGTACAAGGCTCTGCCATCTGCTGAGAAGTGGAGAAGGTTAGAAGACGAACTTGGCATTTCACGGTCACGGTTTCCAAGTTATCTCAGAGTGACCTTGCGGGAGGGCGAGGGTGCCGTGTGGGCTGAAAATGACCTCTGGCAGGGGGCTCTTTTTGCCCAATTCATTTTGAATAAACGCGCAGGAAGTTGTCTGCCAAGCCAGCAAGCTATTTGCCGTTGGCTTACCGAACGCTTCGGCGCCAGAAGCGGCTGGTTCGAAGGACTTCGAGCGGCGGTCAATGCTTACGTGCGATACCTTCGGGCATGTGGTTTTTTGTTTTGGAATGACGGCGGCTTTTTCGTCGCTCATGGCAAGTTGCAAATCCGACCACGTGAGCCAAGATTTGTGAAAGTTGCGACGGTCACTGCAGCTGAGGAATCGACACTGCACATCCAATGGCTTAGCCGTTGGCCGGATACTGAGCGACTACTTAGGTGGGCAGGGGAGCTTGGTAAGAATGCTCCCGAGCCCTTCGAGTGTGAATTGCTGGTGCACTGGCTTCTTGGGCTTACCGCACCGGCAAGTCATGTAGCTGTTTGCGAAGCCTTGGAAGGCGCCGGAGGAGACCCCCAGGACTTGGATGATGTCCTTTGTTGGCTTGGAGTTGTTATGCAAAGCAAGCGATATTTCTCCGTCGGGCAGCCAGCGCCTTGGTTGTGCACGCAGAGGTAGAAAACCCCGCCAACGTGAGTCTCCAACGCTGAGGGTCACGCCGACCGTTAAGCCATAAACAGGCTGAACATGTCGCTGCGTCAGCAAGGATGCTGCAAAGGTCAAGAATTTTGTTTATGGCCCTTCTGCCCGAGCAGGGTTTAAACTGTATGAATGTACAGTATTTCTCAAGCACGTTGCTCGACAGATGGTCCCTCCTCTCCAGTGCCCGTTGTGGCCGTGGATGGGGCCTGGGTGAAGAGCCTTCTGGGCTCAGTTCAAGCTGGCTTTCCCTCGCCTGCTGAAGACCACGGTGTCGAGCGCATTGACCTCAACAAGGAACTCATCAAACACCCGCAGGCGACCTTTCTGATGCGCGTGCGGGGAGCTTCTATGCGGGAAGCTGGCATTGATGACGGTGACGTTGTACTTGTCGACCGGGCCATCAAACCATCCCATGGTCATGTTGTGGTCGCCGTCGTTGACGGAGAGTTCACTGTCAAGCGACTATGGAAGCGCGGCAGCAATTTGAAGCTCCAAGCTGCTAACCCGACCTATCCGGACATCCTTCCACGCGACGGACAGACCGTTGAAGTCTGGGGGGTTGTCACGACTGCCATCAAATCGATGCGCGTCTGAACTCAGCATGTCGCCCCGCTATGTTTGCGCTTGTTGATGGCAATAATTTCTATGTGTCTTGCGAGCGAGTCTTCAGGCCTTCACTTGTCGGCCGGCCCGTCGTAGTTCTATCCAATAACGACGGTTGCGCCATCGCGCGCTCAAATGAAGCCAAAGCTCTTGGCGTGCGCATGGGCCACCCTTGGTTTCAATGCAAAGACTTCGAGCGGGACCATGGCCTCGTTGCTTTGAGCGCAAATTTTGCGCTCTATGGCGACATGTCTTACAGGATGATGGTTGTCGCGTCGAGCTATGCCCCGAGGCAAGAGAATTACTCCATTGACGAGTCATTTCTGGACTTCACGGGTGTTCAGGGTGATTTGGTCGTTATGTGTCGGAATATGCGTGCTCGAATTCTGCAGTGGGTTGGTATCCCCTGCGGCGTTGGCATCGGACCGACAAAGACTCTGGCCAAGCTTGCCAACTACATCTCCAAAACCACCGAACGCAAGCCGGGCAGCTACCCTGAGAGGCTGGCTCAGGTCTGTCACCTCGGCGCGATGTCGCAAGACGAATTGCATGCTGTCTTTGCCGCCACAGATGTCGGTGAAGTCTGGGGCGTTGGCAAGCGCATCGGCGCACAACTCCGTGATGGTGG
Source organism: Roseateles albus (assembly GCF_028595345.1). Lineage (NCBI taxonomy): Bacteria > Pseudomonadati > Pseudomonadota > Betaproteobacteria > Burkholderiales > Sphaerotilaceae > Roseateles > Roseateles albus. The sequence continues at coordinate 412,305 of NZ_JAQQXT010000004.1, forward strand.
CGTGTCCACAGTTCTTGACCTGGTGCGGCTTGATGCCTCCACGGTCAGACGACACTTCTCTGTGGTGCTCGAAAAGACCGTGCGTGAACTGCAGGGAGTTCAATGTATTGAAGTCGATGACGAACCCGCGCCGAAACAGCAAATTATGGTGAGTCGTTCCTTCGGTCATGTGGTGACGAAGGGGAGGGACCTGGCGACCGCCATCACTGAATACACAAGTCGCGCGGCAGAGAAACTGCGAGGGCAGGGTAGTGCAGCAGGGGCAATCGTCGTGTTTATACGAACAAGTCCCTTCCGCAAGGATGACCCTCAGTACAGCGCTACCGTGACTGTGCCTTTAGTTCGCCCCACGGCCGACAGCGCGCTGCTTGTGACTTCGGCGATTGCAGGTCTGCGCGGCATCTACAAGACAGGCTTCAAGTACGCCAAGGCTGGTGTGATGTTGGTTGATTTGCAGTCAACGGACGTGCAGCAGATGGAGCTGGACTTTGATTTCATAGAGCCCTTACCAGGGCCTGGTAGCGAACAGGGTTCGGGTTTGTCTGGGGCGGCAGTAGCTTGCCATCAAAGCGGACAGCGAGACCGCGTGAAATTGATGTCAGCGATGGATGCGGTCAATGGACGGTACGGGCGAGGCTCGTTGAAGCTTGCCGGCGCGGGGTTGGAAATTGACCGCAAGGGGTGGGCAATGAAGCAGGAGCGGCGGACGCCTCAGTACACGACTTGCTGGGGCGATATGGCGATTGTTAGGGCTTAGTTGCGGACGAACTTGGAACTCGGTTGATATCTTGATGGCGGTGCTATTTCTGTTGCTGCCTGTCACCGGCCACCTGGCCCCTACAACACATCTACCTCGCCACTATCTTAGGGGGGGCGGTTTGTAGGGTCGCATCTTTGGCTCCAAAGGTCAGGACGGCAACCCCTTGTTGAGACTTCAATAGGTCTGCTTGACAAGTTCAGGCTCAAATCAACAGGGAAGCACTCGATGGTCAAAAAATATTCACTCCAAAGCAGTCATATTCGCAGCACATCAAAAAGAACCGGGGCCGTTGCATTGACGGTACTGGCTTTGTTGTTGACGGTTTCGCAGGAAAGCCATGCTGAGAACTTAGTCTTAGACCCAACTTTCAGTGGTAGTAGCCTGTTTCCGTGGCAAGCGCAGCATTTTCAGCTCGACGGTCAAAGTCACTCAGTTGACAAGCCGCTCAGTTACTCTGCTTCAGCACATTGCAGGTCGCCGTCAATTAGTCCAGATTGTCTGAACCCGGTTACTGGAGCCTTTCTTTCGCAAAGCCTCAAAACGATACCTGGTACAAAATATGACATTTCCTTTTGGGTCTTCGAAAAGCCAACCAGTAGCAGCGATGCGATGGAAGTCTGGTGGCAAGGTAGCAGCCTTTCAGGAATAGTCGCTTCTCCAGGGAAGATTGGTACTGGGTACGGCCATTGGCAAAATTACTCATATCAAGCCGTTGCAGCCACCAGCTCGACGGCTTTCTTAATAAGTGCATACAACGCGACTGAAGCGGTGTACTTTGACGATTTTTCAGTGACCCAATCTGTTCCAGAACCGCAAACCTACGCCATGTTACTGGCCGGCTTGGGCGTCATCGGATGCTTTGCGGGTCTTCGTAGCAGGGGGTAGACGGCGGTTGATTGAACCTTGAGAAACGCAATGAACCGGCACAAGTTGCCGGTTTTCTTTTGCGATTGACACTGGACATGGCCCCTCGCCAAATCCGCATTGAGTCTGGCTCCGAGCATTGGTAGACCGAAACGAATCCACCATAGGCGACGCGGTATTTTGTGTAAATTGAGTGCACAGAGCATCAGCCCATCACTGTGAAAGGCTAAGTAAGGATTCTTCCGCTCGGGAAGATTACCCGCATGGCGTTTCTTCCAAGGGGTACTCTAGGAGCTAGGATAGCTTCGAAGGTTGCGTTGCGCTGAACCGCCCCGGTGGACAAATTCAATGGACGACATAGACCCTGAAGCATGGCTAATTGAAGGTGAGTCTGTCCTTTGCGGGCTTGACTGCGAAGTGTATGAACTGGCCGATTGTGTCGAGCTTCCAGATGAGTTGGAAGTTCAAGCCACACTTGCCGACTGCGACCCTTACCATGAAGAGAATTGGGATGAATGGTTTGAGTTCATCCACAACTCTGACCTCCTACTTCCTGTAGAACAATCATGTAATTCTGAGGGGCTGCTTCTTCCTTGGGACATGCGGGGCGTGAGGCTTTGGACACTGCCGGCTGACCTGCTTAGTAAGCTTCATCTTTTTTTTGATGAGTGCCCCCGCCACACGCAGGCCTTGCTGGTAAATCATGTTTTCTGGCTTGTCCGCTTCGAGCGTATCAGGCGCCTTGGTAGCCCTATCTTGAGGCTTCAAGATGTCGAGTTCCCGGACGAGGAGGAGCCTGCGTTCTTCAGGCCAAATTTGCTGACAATTAGGTATTCGGGGCGGTAGGCGTCGACATCAAAAGAAAGCGGTGTCCGCCAAGTTGGCGCAGCACTACATAACGGGGTATTTCATGAGTAATCAGCGGTTTCAAGAACTCCAAGCAAAATCAGTGGCGGCCGGAAGCTTTGTCGTCGACGGCAGTTACACGATTCCGCGCACCTGGGGTGTCTACAAAGTTGCCGTGGTCCAGGACGGAACAACCGAACAAGCTTACCGACTTGGGAACCACCCCATTCGTCAGCATGAGCTTGAAAATGAGCTCGGTGCCGCTGAGCTCGTAATGTTGTTCTCATCAAGGCTGGATGCCGTTGAGCTCAAGCAACTTTTGAATGCGCGTTCTAACGATTAATTTGCACTGATAGCCTTCGAAAGCTGTTCAATGTCATGCCCTGTAGACTTAGGCAGCAGCGGAACACTGCGGACCAAAAAATTACAGGAAGAGTTATTTATATGAAAGTCGCTTTGCTTTTCAGTCTTGCGCTATTTGCTACTACAGCCTCAGCAAAACAAGGCAGTCCAGTGATATGCACCTATGCGCCAAGTCAAAGTAAAACGGTTGCGGCTATCTCGGGTGTCGCGGGCGGGTCGAGTGCAACAATTGGGGCAGTATCAGCGGCTGCTGGATTGACGGTCGTAACTCACAGCAGCGGTGCTGCAATCCTTACGGGCTCATCTGGATACATTGCAGGAACGATTGGTGCTGCTGGGGCGTTGCCGTTCATTGTTGGAGTGGGCGTGATAGTAGGCGGAGCTGCCGTGACGATTGAACTTGTATGTGTCAACGAAAATCACCCTGAGCAGGTAGAGAAAATTCGCGATGCAAGTGCAGAATTTTCGCGAAGATTCAACGAGGCGATGAGCGACACAAAGGTGGCTACTGGAGAAGCCGTAAAGGTAGTTGTGCCAGCGACCAAAAATCTTGCGATTGAAGTCAAGAAGAAGGCTAAAGACACGTGGGCCTATGCGTACAAAAAAGGGTCAGCCTGGCACAAATTCTGAGTCAAGGTGCGTATTTTTGACCCAAAAAGCCACCCGTTCCGATTCAAATCAGCAACCTATTCCAATGGAATGTGGCCACTCGTTCCGACTCGAATTGTCCACATGATTCGATTCGCGCTGGCCAGCCGAGCGGGGTCAGCCAGCACAAGTTGGGTCGGCTCCCAGCAGCTGCAAAGTGCCCCCATACGAGGCATTCACGCGCCGCAAAATGGCAGCTTCTCCTAACTGCCCATTGGTACGCAAAAAGAAAATTGGGGGCTAACGCCAGTAAACCACTAAAAGACCCTAAGGGCTCAACGCCTCAAAGTGCGCGCCGACGACGCGCCAACAGCACCCCGGTCAATCCCAGCAGTATCAAGGCCCATGTTTGTGGCTCCGGCACTGCAGCAGCAACATCTCCAGGGCGTACAGCCAGCGCATTCAAACTATAGGTCTTTTCGTAGTAGCTCTGGCTGCCGTCAATGGTAATGAAGAACCACGCGTTAAAGGAGTAAGGTGCGTACTCCGTACCGGACCAGTAGAATTTAGACTGCAGATTTTGGAAATTGCCGGTATTGGTCAGACCATTGCCCGCTTGCACGTTAGTTGTGCCTGGTACGTAATAGCTCTTGTTCCCCAGGCTCTGAAAAAACAGATGCGCCATTTCGCTGCCTGTGGATATGCTGCTGTCGGGGTTGTAACCACAACTGGTGCCACCGGTGTAGGACCAAACACAACTGCCATCTGCCGAAGTGACATGGGTCGTCGGTAGACGCCAGCCGCTCAAGCCGAAGCGGTCTTGCTCGGCCCAGGCTTTGGCCGTGCCCCAGTCCATAGTGCCCGTACTGCCAGCACGCAGCCAAGTGACGTTGAGCGCTGTGTCGTAAAAAGCCTCCGGGCCGTTGGCTATGTTGCCGTCCAGGTCACGCACTTGCAGAGTGGTTTCCCAAGTGCCTTGGCCCGGCACGCCTGCTGCTTGAACAGCGCCCACCAAGCTCATTGCGCCCAGCAGAGCGGCCGTCTTCAAGGATTTCTTCATCATCAAGTTTTGCATTATCTTTTCCCTGCGGATGGATGAAATTATTGAAACCCAATCACTTGCTCATCAAAAGTTCAACCATGCGACGGGCCGTTTTTAGTTTAGGGGCGGCAAAACGTTTCTGGTCCCCCTACTTCTTGGGGATGCTAGGGTAAACACTTCGCTCCTTTTGATTGCAAAGCCACAGGGAAATCCAGCTCGAGGGGGTGTCCTTTCGCTTTACCTTGTGCGGGCACAAAGGCCTGATGTGGCTGCTTTGAGCGCATTTGAGCCATTCAGTCCCGTCCAAAGTAAGTCTCAAACATCTACTTTCGGATGGCTTAGCCACATCGGAATGGGTGACCAGTTCGAATCGGAATGCCTAGCTAGTTTGAATCGGAAGAGGTGGCTAAGTTGACCGGAATACGCATCCAGGAACACCGCGATATTTGGAAGCGTGAATCCTGGGTTATAGGCTGCTCCGTTACTGATTGGCCTTTTTGTTGTGTCTAAATTCCCAAGGCGGAATTGGCTCCAACTCACTCCAGAGTCCTCGTTTCGCGTCTCTCGCTGATTGCTCAGTAGCAGCGTACTGCTCCCGGTCGGCCAACGGCTGCTCTCTCGCATAGGCCTTGTAATGCCAAGCCATTCCGCGATTCACTTGTTCTAGGTTTGCATCCTTGCCATCAACCAGAACCTTGCCAATGTCACGGCCGTACTGGTCCCTTTTGTTGGTATCAACAGACACAGACTTTCCGAAAACAAGCCCGGACAGGCTCTCCTTTGAGCGTTGGCCAAAGGGCTGGTTCTTCTCCGGCGCATCGATTCCTGACAGGCGAATCTTGTGCTGAACTCGGTCCCCATCGAGCACCGTGACAGTGTCGCCGTCTGCGACGCCTACGACTTTGCCAACAATTGTTCCTGCCTGGCAGCCAAGGGCGAGGGTCAGCGCGAGCACGGCAGCTAGCGCGGAGCTTGGGGCTGGATACTTTGATGTCAATTGGCGGGGCCTGGCAGGCGCATCAGACGGCCGAAAAACAGGAGTTTTCAATGGGTAGTTTGTTCCATGTGGGTGTAGTCCCATTGTGAACAAACGTCGGTCCATTCCTCAAACGTCGAGTCTGTCACTTCAAGCCCGTCAATTGCTGACTTTGAAGCATTCGGCTGGCTACGTGCCGCCAGCCAGAGGCCTGCGTCATGCAGCACCTTTGCTAGAGGGCCACGGACTGGTGAGTGGTCAATTCTGCTCATGTCTGCCTCGCAGGTCGTTGATGGAACAAGTTTCGGCGCTGCGGGGCCTGCTTTCTATCAACCAGAGGGGGGAGGGTGGGGTCCAGTCTCCCCCGTTGGGGGGGGTAATAATCGGCGGCGCGGCCTGCATGGTCGCATCAACGGCGGTTGCCGGATGTTGCAGGTATTGTTGGGAGTTTAGCGATTTGAATGATGTGGTGAGTATCGAACAAGAGGCAACTTTGCTCGGTGGGCTCTACGCAGCTGCTGGGTTTCGACCGGTTGCAAAAGCGCCGCCTGAGTTCATTCGGGCGTTCAGGAAGTTCAAGGGTGCGCCTCGAACTGCCGACTACTTTGAAACCAAGTGGCTCGGCCTGCGACTCAATGCGTTGAAGCGAGGCTTCGTTGTTGACATAACCGTTACCCCTGAGACGCTCAAGACAATCACCGGGGAACGTTGCCCGGTCTCACTTCAGGGGTTTGTATTCAAGGGTACAGACCCTTGCAATCCATCGGTTGACCGTTTGTACAACGAAGGAACCTATGCGCTTTCAAACCTGTGCGTTCTCACTCAACGAGTGAATCGGGCAAAAGGCTCCAAGAGCTTTTTGGAGGCTGCATCTATTGCTTCAACCGGTGAGCCGTTTGAAGGGCTGCTGCCAATCGAATGGGCGCGCTTGGCCACATTGATGTACGGAGCTTGGGACGCCTACAACGGGCAACGGGACAAGTATTTGATGCCGCTCGCCACTTACCCGACGAGGCATATCTTTACTTCGACCTCACAGCTGGTCCAAGTGTTGCTGCTGCTGGCATGTTTAAAGTCGGACTGGCTTAGCCACTCCGCCATGTGGTTGTATGCAACGCGAACATCAGGCCAGGTGGAAGGACTGCTGCTTTCGTTCTTGACTCGATTGCGAAGTGTTGCCTCGGAGGAAGACTACGCACCGAACGCTTGGCTCGATGCTGAGGTGTTCAATGGTTTCGAAACTTGGTACAAGGCTTGCGAGCCGGCCATCAAGTCGGTATTGGAATCAAGAAGGTCGATGTTTCAAGACGCCGTTGACGTCGATGCAATGCTTGAAAGTTGGGCAGTAGATGCCAGCTGATATCAATGAATGTCTGTACGATTTTTGGCAGGTATCACGGGTAACGCCGTAACAAAAAAGTAGGGCGCAAGTCCCGAGAGACTTGCGCCCAATGGCTTAAGCTGCCAATAGCTCTTGAGTTGCACCCGCCGGAAGTAATTCCGTTGGAACATCGAAAACCGTTACCTTTGCTGCGCCGAACCCAGCGCCAATCCTCTGGGTGCTTTCTTCGCCACCTGGAAGGCGACGAAGGCATGTCGACCAGCCCCCTTGACCCCATTTCGTTCCCATGAACAGCTTCTTCAGTTCCTGGTGCTCTGGACTGTTGGCGATGAACACCTTCCAGATTCCCTTTTGCACGCTAACGCGAAGCCCAAGCTGGGCCAAGCGACGGACTACTTCGTCATTGTTCGTGGGGTCGTCACACACACGCTGAATTGCTTCAGCAATCGACAGAGACCGCGTGACTAGGGCAGGACCCTCCATGAATTTGAAGAGCATTACCCTGGACATTAGGGCGTCTGCGCAGCGCTTTTCATCTGTTTCGGAGTGCAATGCAATCCGAGCTTTGATGTTCAGCATCTCCACAAGAACCTCGGCGTCCTCTTTTGTTGCAGCCTTGCTAGATACGAATACCCAGTAGGCAGCTAAAAGTGTGCCGACGGTGTCTGACATCCGACCATCACCACCAGCATCAATAATGCACTGGCGAATCGTTACTTCCGATTCAAGGTACTGGTTCCAGCGATTGATGAACCTGCGCGAAAGCTTTGGCCCGAGGGATTGAATAGATTGCTCGCAAGGCAGCTTTGCATTTTCCTTTCGGCTCTTCACTTCAAGATTGACCCAGCGCGTGGTGTCTGCTGATTCAAACTTGGGTGGATTCACACCGCAAGCAATGAACGGTGTGTAGAACCTATAGCTAACACTACTGCCACCCGGAGTCCCTCGGACGATGCCACTATCACCTTCTTGAAGGCTATAGGACAAACGTGCGATTTCCACGGTTGCCTTGGCATTCGTCTGTTTCGGGTCATATTCAAACTCGTCAACAATTGCGCAGCATGGGGTACCACCTAGAGTTTGAAAGTAGCCAGCAACAGTCTGTGGGCCCGTAAACGGGCGGCCCATAGGTCCGGTCAGCCACTTCATTGCCTCTAGGACAGTTGACTTTCCAACACCGGGAGCACCAGTGATGCTCAGATGTGGCCGGCGCCGAATCGCCCCAGCCACTATCGAAAGTCCAAACCAACCAAGCACCATCTCAGGGGCCAAACTTTGACCCCATTCGAAGCTGCCGAAAAATGCCAATATTTCTTGGACATCTTTGTCGTCTGCTTCCGGTGTGTCTTTGTTGAAACCGACATCTCCGCAGGCCGAATAGATTCGTCCTTCGTGGATGCCGTGCTCAAGTACCGTGCCGTCCGGACGCCAAAGTTCGGTTCCGTTTACGACAAGTTGGCCATCCGCCATGGCCCACACACCAAACCCTCTTTCGAAGGACTCAATGAAAGGCCCCTTGGTTTGACAGTCACGAATGATTGCAGTGGCCAAGGCGCGGTGGTCAAACACCAGAACGTCCTTTTTGGGGTGAAGGTAGGAGTGGTTCTCGTCGCACCAGTCTGCTCCGCAAATTTGTTTCAAATCCATCTCCCTCATGTCTGAAGGCGAAAGCTTCACAACTTGTTTAGTTAGCGCGCTGAGTACAACGACCTTCTTTCCCAACGTGCCCAGGGCGATATAGCCGCCTCGGGCTGGGATTACAGAGGTACCGGACAAATTGATGATGCTAGACATAGAAATTTCCTTTCGGTGAAACCGGCGCTTTTCGCCAGTACTTGTTATGGGTGTTGACCCGGAGTCTTGCGACTCTTGCCGTGGTCGGCCGCGCGAACGCGGCACGAGGCTCTAACCCGATTGGTTGTTGCTGCACGCCGTTTCCGACATGCTTGTCCGTACCTCTCTCCTACCTCAGGAGTAATTGGTTTTCGATGATTTTTTAAAGAGCTTGTTGCTGCCAGCTGCCTGACAACAATTGCATCTTCCATCCGAAAATGTCCTCGACTTGGGAGTGTTGTCGACTCAATGCGTTTGGCCGTGAACTACTACTCGGACCTTGAATGAAAATACTGGAAGTGGCGTTTGAACACACCAGTAGTGACGTTTATTCGCGACGGTAGGTTGGTCGTTCAACAAAGCACATAACAAAATTTTTAGACGGTATGAGGCCTAGGGGGCTGCTTTGTCTCTCTTGCCCGTCTGGTGTTTTTTGGTCAGGGTGATGAGCTCTAGGCTGCTTTCTACGTAGAAAGAATGTGTACGGAGCCTGCGAGCATTGCTTTGACTCGGCCCTGGGATGACGGTAGTCCGCATTGGAAATGCGACGGTCGGCGCTTGAATTGCCTGCCAATGGCGGATTGAGGAAATTGCTCGTTGGGTGCGCGACGGCCAGGGCGATGAGCTCCAGGGTTCTTTCTACGTAGAAAGAGTGGGTGGGAGGCCTGTGAGGACTGCTAGGACTCAATTACCAGTCGGTTGTGTTTCGGTATGTGTGATGGCGGTCAGATTCTTTCTACGTAGAAAGAATGCAGATGCTTGCCCTTGCTGGCCGGCGCGAGCTTCGAGGTTGGCGCGTCCTTGGCGAATCATCCGCTTACTGGCTCGATGACAGAAGGGCCTTAGCCGTGGCGCTTTCTACGTAGAAAAATTGAGGAGCAGCCTCTTTGCGGATGCCCGCTTTTTCGCCAGGAGGCCTTTCTACGTAGAAAGACTAGCGGCTGGGTCTGTGCGGACTGCTTTGACTCGGAACCGGGACGACGGTCATTCCTTATTAGAAATGCGACGGTCGGCGCTTGAATTGCCTGCCAATGGCAGACGGAGGTAACTGACCGGTGGGTGCCACGGCCAGGGCGATGAACTCCAAGGTTCTTTCTACGTAGAAAGAATGCAGAAGCTACCCTTGCTGGCCGGCGCGAGCTTTTAGGCTGGCGCGTCCTTGGCGAATCTTCCGCTTACTAGCTCATTGACAGAAGGGCCTTACCAGTGGCGTTTTCTACGTAGAAAGATTGGGGCGCAGTCCCATTTGTGGATGCCCGATTTCTCGCAAGGAGAGCTTTCTACGTAGAAAGACTGGCTGCGGAGTCCGTGCGGACTGCTTGGACTCGGCCGTGTGATGACGGTCAATCCCTATTGGAAAAGTGGGGCGGCGCTTGAATTACCAGTTGATGTCTGATTGAGGCTGTTGCACCGTGGGTGCGTTCCGGTCAGGGCGAAGAGCGCCCAGTCTTTTTCTACGTAGAAAGAATCGGTACGAGGTCTGCACTGGCAGCTTTGACGCTCCCATCGGATGACGGGCTATCCCCTTCAAAAACGTCGGTCGGCGATTGAATGGCCTGCCGACGGTAGATTGAGGCTACGGCCAATTGGGTGCGCGTCTGCCAAGGTGATGAGCGAGCAGATTCTTTCTACGTAGAAAGAAAGAGCGCCAAGCGTTCAGAACTGCCTTGCTTGAATTGCTCGCGGGGCGTGTTTTGGTCAGAGCGATGAGCGCTCTGCTTCTTTCTATGTAGAAAAAACGGAGGGGTCTGCGCGGAATTTTTTGAATCGCCAGCGGATGACGGTCAATCGCCATTAGAAGTGTGGCGGTCGGCGCTTGAATTGACTGCCAATCATAGATTCAGACAACTGACCGCTGGGTGCGAATCGGCCAAGGCAAAGAGCACCCAGGTTCTTTCTACGTAGAAAGAATGGAAATGCTTGCCCTCCCAAGCCAGCGCGAGCTTTGTGGTTGGCGCGGTTTTCGGCAAACATCAGCTTGCTGGTTCGCTGGCCTGACGTCTCGTCCGTGGCGCTTTCTACGTAGAAAGAATAGATGCGTGGCCTGTGCGGAATGATTTGACTTGACCGTGTGATGCCGGTCATTCCCCATTTGAAATGTGAAGGTCGGCGCTGGAATTGCCAGCCGACAGCAGATTGAGGTTGCGCCACATTGGGTGCGCGTCGGCCCGGGCGAAGAACGCCCAGGTTCTTTCTACGTAGAAAGTCGAGTGAGAGGCCTGTTTTGAGTGTGCTGCAGAACGACGTTCAATCCTGAGGACGGCCCTTAAAACAATTGCCGATTGCTGCCCTCTAAATTTGCCAGGATTTCGCGATGAACCTAGATTTCCGTTCGAGCTGCGCAGTCCGTCACGCTGACCCCAGTTGACCCCTCGAATAGGGGGTTATTTGCGTTGATGATTGCTCCCAAGCAGCGCCAGGGAGGCGCTGCACAACGGAGCAAGGGAACGCATGAGTACAGAATTTTTCGCAGGATACGAATTCAATCGCCGGGACCGCGTTGGCTACTTTCATGCTGAGCACGGCGGCTATAACGACGCCAAGAAGAAGTTTCAGCCTTTTAAATGCGCAGACGACCAGTTGCTGGTGCACGAAATTCTGGACGCTATCACTGCCGCAGTTGAAGCAGGCATCGTCAAAGAGTACGAGTGGCCAAAGCAGCTTTTTGCTAGCAAGTCCGACCTCGTGAGTTTTCTGGACAATCTGGCCGAATACGACAACGAATTCAGGATTCACGACCGCTGGTGGCGGGCGCTGGCGCACCTTGGTGACACTGTCGACTGCGAAGAATCGTTTTCAAGGTGTGACGATATCGCTCAAAGTCTTGCAAAGCGCGCCTCCGAACTTCCTGAAGAGCTGCGAATCCACAAGGCTGAGATTAAATACTTCAAAGCTCACCCCCCGACACCGTTTGTCCCCCTTCCGGCAGAGCTAGACGACGCTCTTTACGAAAATCGCAAAGCGACACTCCGGCAGCAGCAGCGCGAAGGCAGTTCTATCAAGGACGACGACACCTGCCTGTTTTCGTTTACACAGCCGTTCTACGAAATTCGCGACGGCGTGAGGTATTGCCGTCAGGCCACCCCAGCCGACTTAGTTTCGCTGGTGCCAGCAAAAAAGGCCAAGGCGGTAGCGAAGAAGCCCGCGGCGACCAAGAAGGCCAAGGCCAAGGCCAAGGTTCTTTCTACGTAGAAAGAACCTTATGACACAAAACAGCGAAGAACTCCGCATGCTCAATGAGCTACAGGAAACGGCCGACGACTTGGCCGCTGCTGGTTTGCTTCCAAAGTCGGACAAACCCTGCAACAGCTAGCCGCCTCGCTCCCAAATTGGTACCAAAAGGCCGGCACGCCCGTGATGGCCGCCCCCTTGACCGGAGGGCATTGGGACAAACTTGACCATTTCGAGCTCAAAGTCCTGGCACAGCTCGCAGACTCACTACCCATTTGGTACTAAAAGGCGGGCCTCCCAGGCGTGTGCGCGGCGTTGATGCAGGTGGTGACAAAAGCGGACGAGGCGGCAGTGCAGGCAGAGAGTCGGAATGACGAACCGCGGTTTGTTATTGCTACCAAAATGATGCGTACGCTCAAACTGCCGGACGAGGGCTAAGGGGCAGGCCTTTCTACGTAGAAAGCTCTTCGTTATCGTCCATTATCGTTGGCTACGATAACGAGCGATAACGGCCTTTCTACGTAGAAAGGGCGACAGCGAGGGCGATTGCGACCAGCCCGCCAACTGCCGCAACAACGGCAAGCACTGTGCGAGAAAGCTCTTGGTTACTCAGCATTGCCGTTAGGAAACGTGCCATTTTTGTGCATAAGTCTTTGATTAAAAACACTTTCCACCATTCACGCGCAGATTTGCGCGTGAATGGTGGAATCAGAGCTCGTCAATATCCACATCGATAGCCCGCCCCTTTTCGGCCAGGCGGTCGGCCACCTTTTGGTGCAGGTCGTCGTCGTCGAGTTCTTCACGCGCAGATTGATGCTGTGAAGCGCGTTCTTGTAGAAAATCGGCGCTCACCTTTCTACGTAGAAAGGACGCCGCTGTAAACAACTGCGCGTATTTGGGGTCGGAGATTGCTGCAAAAGTTCGCAGCACTTCAACCGAAATTCCTGTCTCACAGGCCAGACCCTCCAGGTCAACAGTGCCCTGCGCAATGACGCACCCGGGCACGTTCGCCAGCAACGGCGACTCTTCACAGAGCGCCCGCATGCGAGCCATGTCTGCCGCCGACAAGACGCCGTGCGCGAACAAGTCTTCTGCAGTATCAAGCAGTTCGCGAAGCACGCGGCTACTTTGCGGTGCTTTCTTGCTCATTGCAAATCTCCATGATGTTCCCCTCGGCTAAGCGCGATGCGAGTCCTCGTCTTCTTCGTCAGCGGGCGCATTCAGCGCCGGCCAAAGCGAAGGCAGCCAGGGCATCAGTTTTCTGAAAAACTCCCTGCGACACACTTTGCTGTACAGCCTCTGAGCGTCTTCGACTGAAGCCACATCTGCTATAAATCCGGCTCGGTCCGGCAGGTGCTCAAACGCAACTGATACTGTGTAAGCCCCGCCCGGCACCGCTTTTTGGGAGCGCCATGCGGTCGTGCGCGGGCACCAAATTGACCACAATTCAGTCACGCTGTTGCCTCCAAGAGGCGTTCTTTCTACGTAGAAAGAACTTCCCTGCGAACAAGTGCGCCTTTTCGGGGTCGGAGATAACTGCAAAAGCGCGCAGCACCTCAGCCGAAACTCCTGCCTCTCGCGCCAGTGCTTCTAAGTCCACGGGGACCAGCTCTCCGTCTTCCTCTTCCTCTTCTTCTGTTGTCGCGCACCGCGGCTTAAAAACTCTCGGGGTCGGCATCTGTCACATCTCCTGAATTTGCTGCTTTGATAGCCGCTAGCGTGAGCGCGTTACCCACGTGCTCCGCTGTGAACAAATCTTCAACCAGTTTCGCCATAGGAAGCGCCGCCGTCACGTCCGCGATTGCACTGAGCACAGCTTCTGCAGCCGAATCGGCCTTTCGCAGAAACTCTAGCCTAGCGTGGCCTTCCACCCCTAGCCCGACCAACGCGTCCGAACAGCTAACAGCACTGAGCCGCTCCATGATTTTTCCGTGGTCAGCGTCTTGTGGTGCTAACTTGAATTTCAGGCTGAACGCGTGCTCAGGTAGAAAATCGCCGCTCACTTTTCTACGTAGAAAGTACGCAGCTGTAAACAAATGCCGGTTTTCGGGGTCCGAGATGCCGGGAAAAGTGCGCAGTACTTCAACAGAAACGCCCGTCGCAAGCGCCAAGGCTTCTAAATCGACAGGTCCCGTCTTGAAGGCATTGCCAACGGCGGAGCGGGCAGCATCGAAGGCGTACCGCCCGTTGGAACTAGCATGCTTGGCAACTGCATCCATCTTGCCTGTCCGCGGACGCGCTGCAACCTGCTCTTCCCTCGCTGGGAGATGGTAGGCATCGTAAATGCACCCTGGCACGTTCGCCAGCAAGGGCGGAGCATCCGCAGGGTCGGCTGGCACAAAGTTGTCAAGCGTCCCGCACCGCGAGCACTTTCTGTAGCGGGCCTCGTTTTCGGCAGTGACAAACTCCTGAATTTCGGCCGAGCTAAATGCGAAATGCACCCAGTCACAGGCCGCGCATTTGACCGCGCGCGGTGCCGGTTTTTCTTCTGTTGTCACGAGTCACTTCCTGTTTCGCCCGGCATAACGCACTCCGGCCAGCCACCGGCCTGGCGCTCAGCGGGACGCTCGGTGTCTTCAAAATATTTGCTATCAAATCCGCAACGAGAGCAGCAATTTGGCGGTCGGAGGTGCTTCAGCTGCTGGAAAGTCAGGAGATAGCGCGTTGCCAGAATGATGGCGGCCGGCACGACGAGGTGGATAGTCCCGCAATGCGAGCAGCGGACAAAACGGGGTTCATTTGTCGGCCCAACTTTCCGCGGCACTATCGCGTACTCGCGCGGGTAAGCCCGAGGCGAACCTTCGTCTTCGTCCTCGGCGGGGGCAGTCATGGCTTCGGGCCTCTGGAAAAGCCGTCTCGCGGTGCCGGCACAGTGTCCAGGCAAAGCGAAATTTGCAGCCAATTCTCAACTGACAGGCCCACACCCTCATCGCAAAAAACGACACGGCCGCGATAGTCGTGGTAGCTCCGTTTTAGGCCGGTGCCTGATTCCATGTCGTCAAGAATCACATACGGCTCGCCTGGCCAGCCGTACTCTTGGAACCACCTGTCAATGGCGGCGCAGCGGGTCTCGTTAGCGTTTTGGGGGGCTTCCCACGCTGGATGCAAACCGTCCGCAACGAGACTAAGCCCAGTTTTCCGAAAAACTTTGTCAAATGCGCCGTGCTCTAGAAATGACAGCCAAGAGCTTGTGATAACCACCTGAGGCGCGTGTTCGCGCATGACCAGGTTCAGCGCTTCAACGGCGTGGCGGGCGAAAAGCAGGTCCCAAATCCCGGGCGGTTGTGTTTTCAGCGCGTGGCCGCCGTAAGGTTTGCTCAGGCACAAAACTCCGTCAACATCGAGGAAAAGCAGGGGTCTCGGGGTGCTCATTTCAAGCCTCCCCTGACGAACGAGGTGGCCGTACCACCCGAGATTCAGTGATTGTCCAGTCGGGGTTAGCTTCTGCAATGCTCGACCGCAGGCCTGACCGAGGGTGCGCAAGCTGGTAGGCCCTGGCAGCGTCGGCTAGTTCAGGTGTCAAAAACGGGTAGGACGCTCGAACGCGCTCAAACGGAATGCCCTTGTCGAGTGAGGCTGTCACAACGTCAAGAGGGACACGAGTACCTCGAAAAACCGGTACACCGCCCATAGTTTCGTCGTCAATATCGACAAAAAGCGGTGGGGCAGGAAAGGGCATCAGAGGCCTTTCGGAGTCAATTGTAGAGCTTTGTAGAGCAACGTGAGTGCTTCCTTACAAGCGCCGAATTTCGCCAGTGAGTTTGCGTTGTGCATCAATCATCGCTACACAACGCAAGCTGACTGGCGCTAATTTGTAAAGCGTTTTAGACAATCTCATCAGCGTCGACGCCCACGAAAAGGGCCAAAATCTTTGGCCACGGGCACCTCTTGCTCAAGAGCGCGCGACTCCGCGTCGTCAGTTTTTTCGGGATTCATGCGCGCGAAGTCGGCAGCTGCGTCACCGTCCTCGGCCAGCTCCGTCATTGCAAGCTCACGGGATTTTTCAGCGCACATGCGCGCAAAAGCGGCCTCCGGGGTTTCGGGGGTTACGTCTGTCCACGCAGGCTTGCCATTTATCCGGAGCCAACTGGCCCAGACGTGCTCAGCATCACGGTCGTGCCCAGGCTTGCCCCTCAACTCATACACACGCCCACTCCGTGTCACGCCGCGCAGCGTCACGGGGTCGAACTGAACAATTTTGCTGCTGGCGCGACCTTCGTGGTGGGTGCAATTCCAACCTACAAAATGCCTGTCGCCGTTCTCGAGCTGTCGAACCGTCCAGCTTTCTAAGACGATTTGGGGCGCTTCGCTTACAGAGGCCGTGCGCCAGACTCCGCCTGACACCAGCAACTGAAGCAGGTCAGGGTCCATTGCATACAGAACCGGCTCTTCATCGTCAGCGTCAGGGGGTGGAGTAGGTGTTTTGCTCATGCATGCGAGCTTACCAGTCCTAACTCTATAACTCAACGGACTCTTTTGGTGCTGTTGGGTGTACTTCCAGAGCCTGCTTAAATTGGGTCGCCCTTACAGTTTCACGTGGGCTTCATTGCGAACAAAACCTAAGAGCTTTCGCAGTTGGTTGAACGCGTCAGCGTAGGCTAAGCACTACTCGTCCTCATCCTCGCTCAAAGCTGCTTCGAGAAAGTCCGGCAGGTCTTCTGCTAGCGGCGGAATGACAGACCCGTCAAGCAGGCCCCTCATGTACTTTTCGATGCTTTTTGTCGCAGCGCGCATATGCCCGCGAGCCTCCGCTGTTCCCGTGTAATCTATCGTCACGTCGGGCACCCTCAGCGTAGTCCCGAGCGTTTTCGGTGAATGCATCAACAGCAGCGACAGCCCGGTCAAGTCGGCACCAGCTGCGCTACCTAGCCGCGCGAAAGTGCGGCGCAGGTCGTGCCGCATAAATGCTACGCCGTCCAATACACGTTCTTGAATGTGCGCCCAGTTGCTGCGTGGGTCCGAGTTCACCGGAATTTTTGGTACGCCTTTCGCCGCTGGCTTTCCGCCTGGCGCAGTAGTTGCGTACCAGACTGGTCCGTTTTTGTCGGGTGCAAACGGGCGCCGTGCGGCGATGATTTTCAGCGCATCGTCGCAAATTGGAATAATCAAATCAGGGGCGTCAGCCGGTGTTTTCACGCCACGCCGTTTCGTACCTGGCTTGTGCGGGCTGATGCGCAAAACTTTGTACTTCTGGTCGACTTCACTGAACTGCAGCGTCGCCAGCAGTGAGTGCCGCAGGCCAGTCAGTACGTATAGATAAAACTGGTCGCGGGCCCAGCTCGCGCACAGCACATCAGCCGCCCGCCAGGCCTCTGCGAGCTTGACTAATGGAATGTGCCCTGTGCGCTTGTTCGGTGTGCCCGTTTGCGTTCTACGAGCTTCGCCGGCCGGGTTCCAGCCCGATGGTCGGCCGCCAAGGCCTTCAAGGCGGTGCGCAAACGTGTAAAGTTTTGCTGCGAAATTTATGACACCGATTACTGTTGCCTCGGCCCGTTTTCCGGCCAGTGCCGTCGTCTGTTTTCCGTCCGCGTGAAGTAGTTTTCCTTTGCCCACCTGCGCCACGAATGCGGACCAAAACTTGTACTCAAGCTCGTCCAAATACGCATCTGACAGATGCGCGAGGTAAGTCCTGTAGACCGATGTTTCTTTGTCAGTTGTTTTTGTCCGCTGAGTGCGCGTCTCTGTCTCATGTCGCGCCCACGCATCCCCTACCGTCATGCGCTTTGCGTTGGTTTTCGCCTCTTGCATTGCCGCTGGCGAAGCCTTGAGTGCCTTGAGCTTTTTGTGACGATTTAGATACTCCGTCAGAGCATCTACGAACGGCAGCTCGACTTCACCTTTTTCAACTGCCACAGCTAGCCCGAGCACTGAGCGGTCCTCTTGCGGCCCGACCCTCCCGTCTTTGCCAATTCCTTGGTGCTTGATTCGCACCGTGTACTGCCGCTTGATGCGGCCGTCAGCGTCAGCAGGGTGCACGCGCACTTTGAACTGCGGGTACTCAATGTGCGGGTACTCGAAGTAAGCGCCCTTGGGTGGAGCGGGGAGTGTTGCAGCGGACGCCCTCGACTCGAACTGCATCGCCGGGCGCTTTGGCTCTTTTTTCTCAGTTTTCTCAGTCATGAAATAGGGGTCTCAGGTGGAAAGTGCTTTCCACCTATTTTCCCCTATTTCCCTCGCCGTATAAGTATACTTTCCGCTTTCCCCTTGCGCACTACCGCACGAAAAGCCACTCTCTGATACAGCAGTAGAAAGTGATTTCCCAGGTAAAAACCTTTAACGTCAATGACTTGGCGCATTAGAGGTAAACTGAGTTTGTTAGCGCCTAACACTCATAATCCTTTGGTCATAGGTTCAAGTCCTATACGGCCTACCAAAATTCTCAATGGCGACAATGACTTAGCTTCAGGCTAGCATTGTCCTTTGATGTCTTTTGGGGCTCGCTGTCAGTCCATTGTCAGTCGATCGAATTGGCGTGACTTGAATTGAAAAGAGGGACCGCGCCGAGGCTCCCCACGATTTTTGGCTCGGAAGTGTCGGTGCTGGTGCAACTTTTCGTTGGCCTACGTGCAGCAAGCCATTTTCTGTCGCCTCGAAAGTGTTTGCGAAAACAGAGCGCAGTGGTACGGTTAGCACATGCTGCCTAAGCCCCAAACTCCAGATCGGCCTGCTGACGCTGAAAACGTTGAAGCCAACCCCAGGTTGAACACTGCCTTGCATCGGCGGTTGCTGCTTGATGGGGGTGCAGCGCCGTCCACGCTCGAGACTGCCCGTGCGGCCCTGCTCCGGGTTCGGAAGTGTCAGGAGCGTGAGCGCCATGGCGCATCGACGTGACTGAAGGTTTGCTTGGTGGTGAATTGCGGCGCCTCTGTCCAACTCGGTGGCGAGCAACTGGCGAGGGCTGATATTTGTAGGGTGTTAGTTGGCTGCTTCTCCCCAAATCGACCATTTATCTCGATACAGTTCTGTCTGTGCCACCGTCACGCCAGGCGGTAGCAAGGGGCCGGTGCTGCCGGCTTTGTCGCACAACTGCGTGATTCCGTTTGGTGGGAATCATGAAGTATGACTTGTCGGGCAGACACGCTCTGGCGTGCCGCAGTTATGCGAATCGTGCAGTAAAGAATGGGAATCTTGGTGAGGAATACGAACACGTCATCGCAAACCTTCGATCAACAGACTACGTCAGAACTGGTCCGGCATCTCTCGTTGTCTGAGGTGCTTGCAGTATTTCCGGTGAGCAGGAGCACTTGGTATCAAGGTGTCAAAGAAGGATGCGTATTTCAGCCCATCGCGGCCACCCATTTCAGCGGAACGCGGACAGCGTTTCAGACGAAGGCGGACACCATTTCAGGCTGATCGCGGGCAGCGTTTCAAACTGATCCCGGACACCCCGAG
>NZ_JAQQXT010000040.1:0-1058 GCF_028595345.1 Roseateles albus
TCGCGGACACCTGAGCTACCATCAACCCAGGCACTTGCGCGCGCCCAAACTGTCCGCGATCAGTTTGAAACGCTGTCCACCATCACGCTGAAATGACTGTCCGGGATCGCTGAAATCCGCAGATCCATCCATTCATCGATCCAGTGTACTGGGCTCACAATCGCACTATTCCATTGAGTCGGTCAGCCATGCATTCAGCAATAGACGAACAGATATTGCATCACCTCCAAGAAGTGAATACACAACGCCAGCGGCGCGAACAGACCCCTGGCTTGGTAGCGAAAGTTCAGGCACTCAAACGCTATCAACAACAGCGTTTCGCCCAAACCTATGCTGACCTATTGATCTCGCCACGCTACCAGGGGGCTGCCGAGTTCTTCTTGCAGGAACTCTACGGCCCCGGTGACTACACTCGCCGTGACGCACAATTTGCACGAGTAGTCCCGGCCTTGGTCAAATTGTTTCCATCGGAGGTCGTCGATACCGTGTTGAGACTTGCTCGTCTGCATGCAATATCCGAAAGGTTGGACACCTTGATGGCCGAGCATTTGGATACGGAACACATTAGCGCCGAAAGTTATCGGCTTGCCTGGCAGGCCTGCGCGGACTCAGAGTCGCGCCAACTTCAGATAAGCTTGACGGTTGCCGTCGGCGAATCGCTGGAGAACTTAACGCGCAAGCCGTTGCTCAGGCACGCATTGAGAATGATGCGAGGCCCAGCAACAGGCGCAGGCATGGGGGAATTGCAGGCATTTCTTGAATCAGGCTTCGACACCTTTCGCGCAATGAAGGGCGCCGCTGAATTTCTTCAAACAGTCCAGGCCCGGGAGAAACAATTTGCCGCCGCAATGTTTAAAAACTCCGCACCCTAATAAACCAGATCCTGAAAAGCAAAAAGCCCCCAACTCTTTCGAGCAGGGGGCTTTGTTTAATACTAGCCTGACGATGACCTACTTTCACACGGGAATCCGCACTATCATCGGCGCTGAGGCATTTCACTGTCCTGTTCGGGATGGGAAGGAGTGGGACCGCCTCGCTATGGTCATCAGGCTTAACTG
>NZ_JAQQXT010000005.1:0-342696 GCF_028595345.1 Roseateles albus
ATGCGCAACTCGACCTGCTCGCGCACCAGCCGGTGCGGCACGCTGTAGTAATGGCCGTCGAGTTCAACGTGATAGTCGATGTTGACCCGGGCGCGCTTGAAGCGGGCGATGGGCATGCGAGCCACAGGCAGGGGTTTGAGCAGCGGCCGATCCAAGGCCGCGAAAGCGCTGGCCCGGCAGCCGGGCAGTTTCTTGAACGGGCGAGCGTTCAGGTCCGCCAGCAAGGCTCGGACAGCGGCGTTGAGCTCAGCCAGGGTGAAGAAGCGCCGATGCCGCAGCCGCGCCAGAATCCAACGCTCGACGATCTGCACGCCGACCTCCACCTTGGGCTTGTCGCGGGGATGAGCCGGGCGCGCCGGCAGCATCGCCACGTCGTAGTGGTCGCAGAACTCCTCGACCAAGCGGCCGGGCGTGGCCTCGTAGCGGTCGGGCCTGGCGATCAGGGCGCGAGCCTGGTCCGGCACGATCAGCCGAGGCACGCCGCCCATGAACTCGAGCGCATCCATGATGGCGCCGACCCAGTCGGCGGCGGTCTGTGTCGGTGTGGCGCAGGCGAAGGTGTAGTTCGAGGCGCCGAGCACGGCCACGAAGATCTGCGCAAATCGGATCTCGCCGGTGGCCGCATCGACCAGCGGCACGGTCTGGCCGGCGTAGTCAATGAACAGGCGCTCGCCAGCCGGGTGAACTTGGCGCATCGAGCGTTTGAGGCCGGTGACCCAGGCGCGGTACTTCACGCAGAAGCTGGTGTACTTGTAGGCTTGCGAGCCGGCGTCGGTCAGGCCGCGTTGGTACTCCTCCCAGAGCAACTGCAGGGTGACGCCGGGGCGCTTGAGTTCCTGGTGGATGAGAGCGAAGTCGGGTTCAAGCTGGGTGCTGGAGCGAGGTACAGCGGGGCCGTACAAGCGGGCCTCCAACGCGGCATCGTCCAGCGTCTGAGCGACGGCCCAATCGACACCGGCGGCGCGGGCCTTCATAACGACGCTGTTGACGGTCGACTTGGCGATGCCCAGAACGCGCGAGCATTCGCGCATGCTCAGGTTTGACTCTAGGTGAAGCCTTAGGGTTTGTCGTAGTTGGCGCATGTGAATCCTGGGAGTGGGCATGAGAGACCGAAAAATCGGTCAGCATGCCCACGGTTCAGGTCACTTGCGCGCGCTCGGGGTGTCCGGGATCAGTTTGAAACGCTGTCCGCGATCAGCCTGAAATGGTGTCCGCCTTCGTCTGAAACGCTGTCCGCGTTCCGCTGAAATGGGTGGCCGCGATGGGCTGAAATACGCACCCAAAGCCGAAACTCGAGATTGGTGACGAAGGGCGGGACCATTCTTCCCTTCCTGATCGAAGCGCTGCTGAACCTCGACCAGGCCGAGGAAGCCCTGGCACAGATCGACGCCTGCCTGCCCAAAGCACGTGAGCGCCAGGAGCTCTACCTGCTGCCCGAACTCTGGCGCATACGCGCCCAGGCCTTGGCGGCCCAAGGCGCGCCGCGCATCGAGATTGAACTGGCACTGGACCAGGCCGTGACATGGGTGCCAAACTGCTCTTGCAACGCAGTGCCGCCCAAGCCCTGGCACTCATCAATGGCAATTCAACGCAAATTCAACGCTAGGCCGGCAAACTCTCGCTCAATTTCAGGCCCGTCGACAACGACGCGGGTCACAGCGAGGGGATGCATTGATGCTGACAAGACCAAGACAACACAGGAGGCGAGCAGCCGCCTTGGCGCTGGCGGGCCTGAAAAGGCCGGGGTCGGGTCTCAAGTCTAAAAGCCTCCCGGCCTTTAGACGCCTCTCTTGCCAACGGGAAAAAGGTGATCCCGGCCGCAATGTGTCCTGGTCAAGTTTTTTCGCACACGCTGATAAAGACGCTATCCGTAGCGCGTCTCCAAGGAGCTGCTCAGCCACCTGGCGGACAAAGTGAGCAGCCAGTCCATCGGCGCAGGCCATGCGGTGCTGCGGCTGCACTTCGATCACTGAATGACACCCTTTCAACCACTTGCAACAAGGTCATCTGCCCATGAAATTCCTCGCCCGCCCCTTCACCCTAACGAACCTGCCCGCCCTCAGCGCGGCCGCGAAATAACCCATGAACAGCTTTATGAAGAAGACCTTTAAGACGGCCGCCTTGCTGGGCGCAATGACCTTGGTGGGGGGCGCGCAAGCCGCCGGCGTATCCGGCCAAGGCTCTTGGCAATCCACGCTGCTAGCGCGTGACCTGGACGGCAACCTCGCCAATGGCCCGGAAGCCTTCTACGACACCACGCTGCAGATCACTTGGCTGGACAAGGTGAAGCAATATGGAGACTCGTGGGATAACGCCAAGACTTGGGCAGCTGGTTTAAACGTCAACGGCGTGACCGGTTGGCGCTTGCCCACCATCATGGACACCGGTACAGCCGGTTGCGACCTTAGCGGAGCCGGTGGCACCGATTGTGGCTATAACGTCCAGACCAAGAGCGGCGCGCCAACCCAGTACGAATCCGGCCAGACTGTCTACAGCGAGATGGCGCATCTGTTCTACGTCACACTCGGCAACAAAGGCTACCGTGCTCCCGGCACTGGATATGCCCAAGATGGCTGGGGCCTGACCAACACCGGCAATTTCCAGAATCTGAAGGCCTCCCACTACTGGTCCGGTACGGGGTACGCGCCGTATCAGAATAGCGCGTGGCGCTTCAATACCCACTACGGCAACCAGGACTTCGACGTCTATTTCATGAGTGCCTACGCGCTGGCTGTACGGCCCGGAGATGTGGCCGCCACGGTGCCGGAGCCTGAGACCTATGCACTGATGCTGCTGGGTTTGGGGGCAGTGCTGGTGGCACGTCGTCGGCGGGCACTTTGAGGCTTTGACGCTTTGGTCTCTTTGGGTCTTTTGAGGGGGTTTGGGGGCGCTAGCCCCCAATCTTCTTTGTTGCACAGTCATGGCACGTTACGAACATCTGCCGATTTACAAGGCGGCGCTGGACTTGACGGTGCATGTGGAGAAGCTGGTGGCGGGTTTCTCGCGTTACCACAAGTCAACGCTGAGTACGGTGTTCAGATGTGCTTGCTCGGGAGAGCTGGCACATCCTCTTACCCTTTAACGATGGGTTTGAAGCTTGGCGGCGAATGCCCGATATGGGCACCGAGTTGCCAAGTAGCCAGAGCCCTCAAAAAGTCCGGCACTGCGCCAAGCCTACAGGTCGAATAGGCGCCGTCTAGCTGACGTTCGGTTCGCCGACCGTCTTGGCCAACAATGGTTTACCGTCGATCATGCGGCCTCAAGTTCGCGCCCCAGTACAGTCCATCGCAAAGGTCGCCTGCACGGCTGCGTCGCCCGTTCCACTTACCGGCCGCACCCTTGCTCGGAACTCGTCTCCGCTCGGGGTATGCTTTTACGCAGCTGCTCGGGAATCTCTATGTTCAATCGTCCGCCTGATGACCTACCCATCTATCGCCTTCTGACTGGCAAAGACGACGCTGCGTTTTGCCGACGGGTGAGCGAAGCGCTCGCGCTGGGTTACCGGCTGTACGGGTCGCCTTCCGCCACCTACAACAGTGAACACGTCGTCGTTGCTCAAGCAATCGTCTGGCCTTGTCCGGAGAGCGATCGGTAGCAGTCAGACCTTACGCTCTGATTCGCAGCCCGCGCTACTTAATATACGTAGACTGGCACGTTTGAGGTCTGCCCTGAGCTGGCCGCTCCGGGCCCTGAGTTACCACGCAGCCAGAGACCCTGAAATGCGCTTGCATGCGCCAGGCCAACTTAGAACAAGAAGCGCGCCTACCGCCGGATAAATAGCCGGCTCACTGCTTAGCGACTCAGCTCGCGCGGTGACGGCGAGCAACAAAACCCATGGCCAACAAGCCAGCCATGAGCATGGCGTAGCTTGAGGGCTCAGGTACGGCTGTGACGGCGGCGGTGAAAACGCGCACATGGTCACCGGGGTTGCTGGCAGACCAGTTCAGGCTGAGTTGGCTGCCTGAAAAACTGGTGTTCTTCTTGTCGCCGCTTTCCAGGCCGACGGCGTCCGGATATTTTTTGCCGTAATGCGGGGCGCCGATGAGACTGCTCTCCGAGTTCAAGAGCTCTGACTTGGATTGAAAGAGGTCGGTGATCGTGGCGTGAAAGTCGACCGTTGCCTTGATGCTGCCGCTGTTTTTAGGGTCAAAGAACAGGAACCAGGAGTCCTTGCCACCCAGCACCGATCCCTCGTAAACCCAGTACAGAGTCTTGTCTTTTTCCGCCGCGAGCGGGTCCGTGCCTGTGAATTCAGCAAACGAAGTACCGTTCTTCATGCCGGTGGCGGTAGGTGTTGAGGCGGCTTGAGCGGCGCCGGCCAGCAAGAGGCCAAGGCTCAGGGCAGAAAGGGCAACGGTCTTGATCATGATGGAGTCTTCCGGGTGGTTTTGATGCAATTTCAAAGCGCCAAGAACTTGTCGAACAAGCGTTTTGCGCACTGGAAGAATGATGCAATGCCCACTCCAAAGGCAGTACCCCCCATCTCAATGGCGGGGCACGGACCTCTGTGAACTAGCTCACAGGAATCGTCAATAAGATCCGTTGAGGCTGCGAACCAGCAGCCCTTCAGCGTTCGCCGTCCCAATAGTCCAGGGTGTTGCCGCGCCGCTGGATGAAGCCGGGGTCCTTGGAGAAGAGCGCGATCTTGCCGGAGTCGGGGTACTCGCAGACCTCGAGCCGGTCTTGCGTACTGATGGACAAATACTTCAGCTCGGCGTCGGAGGTATTGATGATGTGATGCAGGAACTCAGGGCCACAGGGAATGCAGATTACGTCACCGGCTTTGATGCGTAGCAATCGCCCATTGAAGGCCAAGGCATTGGCGGCAAAGCCTTTTGGGACGAGGCCGCCCCTGTAGTTGCTCACAATGTCAGCTATGGGGAGGCCAATCTTGCGATTGCTGTGTCCGCTTCGCATTCTCTTTGGTCGGCCTAAGGCCTGCATCGAATGGCAGCTACGGGCACCGTGCTGGCGCCACCCACTGCGCATCCGAATAGCAGCAGCTGACCTAGAGCGTGAGGCCGCAACATCGCCCATAAGCCGACGTTGACCAAAACGGCCGGCGAACCGAATGTCAGCTTTGCGGCGCCTGTTCGAACTGTAGGCTTGGAGCAGGCCCAGACATTTCGAGGTCACTGTCCGCGTAGCAACTCGGTGCCCTGAGCTGACTTGCACCGCAGCCTGATTTGGCCCTTCGGCTGACCAAACTTGCCGGACCAACACGTAAAAGAGACTAGCCCCCCTCAGTTGAGGTGTACAGGTGACGTTAAATACCAATTACAGTCCAGCCCGTAGCGGGCATGGGGCAATAAGTC
The DNA here is from genome assembly GCF_028595345.1 of Roseateles albus. NCBI lineage: Bacteria > Pseudomonadati > Pseudomonadota > Betaproteobacteria > Burkholderiales > Sphaerotilaceae > Roseateles > Roseateles albus. Next base: position 5,316 of record NZ_JAQQXT010000005.1, read on the forward strand.
AAAGGTGAGGCACCCCCCAAGAAGGGCTCGCGTTGGTGACATCACTGCCTCACGATCTCAGGGATTTCTGTCAAATGCACTTCAAAACCACCCTCCTCGCAGCCGCCGTGCTGCTCACCGCAGGCAGCGCACACGCTGCATTGTTTGACCGTGGCAACGGCATGGTCTACGACAACACGCGCAATATCACGTGGCTGGCCGACATGAACTACGCCAAGACCAGTGGTGCCTCTAGTGACGGTCTGATGACTTGGGAAGCCGCCACGAAATGGGCTGGCACGCTGAGCTACGGTGGTTATAGCGGCTGGCGCCTGCCGACCCTCAAGAGTCCGGATGCCAGTTGCAGCGGCTCGAGCTCGACCTTCGGTTATAGCTATGGGTACAACTGTACCGGTGGTGAATTGAGTGGCCTGTTCGTCGCCGAGCTGGGCATCAAGCGTGGAGAGTCCGTCTTGAATCCGACTGGGGATACGGACGAGCAGAAGGCCAACCTGAAACTGTTCAAAAATGTACCGCCACTGTTCACAAATTTTAAGCCCGTCATTTACTGGTCCGGGTTGATCTTCTGTCCTGATTGCGCGTTTCCTGGCGCTTTTGACTTCAGCGCCGAAAGCGGCGCGCAGAATCTCGTCTCAATAGCCGCATCCCGGTATGTCGTAGTCGTTCGCGATGGCGATGTGACCTCTGCGGTGCCGGAGCCTGAAACCTATGCGCTGATGCTCGCCGGTCTTGGCCTTGTCGCTGGCATTGCTCGCCGTCGCAGCAAACTGCAGTAAGCCTTGGGCTTGCCCTGCGTATGAAAAAAACCGGCCCAAGTGGTCGGTTTTTTTATGCGCGGATGCGAAGTTCAATTCCTGCCAATTCATCCCTGCCCAATACCGATTCGTTCGACTGCTTCTGGAACCCTGCCGGCGCCCACTCTGTGCATCCGAATGACAAGAACTGGCCGGAACCGTGAGGCCGCATCGTCGCCAGTAAGCTGCCGTTGACCAAAACGGTTGGCGACCCGAACGTCAGCTATGGGGCGATTGTTTAAACTGCTGGTCTGACGCAAGCGGGGACATTTCGAGGACCGCCACTGCGTGGCAATTCAGTGCCCATTGCTGTCGCCCATCGCGCGAGACCGTTTGACGCTGGTAGGCACATAGCGGCTGTAGCACATTTCTATCTGCCGACTCCAGAGCGGTCGGTGGCACCGGGGATCAACGCCTTCGCCCGCATGGAGCCCGTGGGAATGGGCTTGATGCTGAAGGCAGCCACATCAGGTAGCGTGTTGACCAGCGCCTGCGCATCGTGCAGTCGGCTGCTGGAGATGAGTGCGTTGATCTGGCCCAGCTCTACTGCCGGCACCGCGCGATCTTCGTAGACGGTTTTCAGGGAGGCATTGGTTTTTTCCAGCCCGTACAGCCCCAGAGCACCGATAGTGACCAGCAGCGCACACGGTGTACCCACCAAAATAAGCAGGCGTGTGGAAATTTTCTTGGTTTTGGGTAACTCTGAAGCAGTGATTGGGTAACTCTGAAGCAGTGATTGGGTAACAGCCTCTGCTATTCTTCAACGTATTCTCCGCATGCACTACATAACACTTGCATGACACCGGTTGTTCCCTTTCAGACGCTGCTTGACTGCTTGCCTTACAGCATTTTCATCAAAGATGCTGGCAGCTGCCTGCTCTACGTCAGCCCAGCTTGCGCTGAAACGTGGGGTGTGAAGGCCAGCGAAATCGTGGGCACCCGCGGCGAGGGCTTTTTCCCGGAGGACCAGCTGGAGAGTTTTTGGGCGCTAGACCGCCAGATACTGGCGGGAGGGAACCCAGTCTCGTTGCGGGAAGTTTTTTGGTCTGCGCGCTACCAGAGCAACCGGCTTGGTTTCACCACCAAATCACCGGTCTGCGATGTGCATGGCTCTCCACAGTACCTTGTCTGCACCACGCTGGACATTACCGATGAAGGTCAGGCGCAGGAGCGCGCCAAGCTGCTGGAAACCGTGATGCAGGCAGCATCGGTGGGAGTGGTGATCACCGGGCCGGACCGCCGTGTTCTGTCGAGCAACCCGGCTTTCTCAAAAATCACGGGTTATGACCCTGAAGAGGTGCTGGGGCGTACCCTTGCATTTTTGCAGGGTGAAGACACTGACGCGCAGGATTTGGCGCGCCTGAGTGATGCATTGCGGACTGCTGTGCCTTTTGAGGGTGTTTTACGCAATTACAGCAAGGACGGCAAGGGTTACTGGAACGAGCTCAGTATTGCCCCGGTACTCGCAGAGGACGGGGCGCTCACCCATTTTGTAGGCGTGAACCGGGACATTACCGAGGGTCGCGAGGCGCGCCACTTGCTGGAAACCCGCGAGCGGCAGTACCGCGAGCTGGTGGAAAAGCTTCACCTCGGGCTGGTGGTGCATGAGCCGGATGGCCGGATCAAGCTGGTGAACCCCCGGGCCCTGCACTTGCTGGGCCTGTCCGAGGCGCAGATGCTGGGCACCACTCCCATACACCCGCAGTGGCAGCTCAGCACCACCGATGGCGCGCCATACCCGCCCGACCAGATTCCCTCCACACTGGCCGCTGCCACCGGCAAACCGGTGCGCAATGCCATTTTGGGCGTTTACCGTCCCGTGCGACAAGACACAGTGTGGCTGCAAATCAATGCAGACCCGGAATTGGACATCCAGGGTCAGGTGGTGCAGGTTGCGGTCACTCTGGCAGACATTACCGAAATGCGCGAGACGCAGAGCAATTTACGCGCTGCTCAAGAGCAGGCAGAGCAGCTCGCAGGGCATTTGCAGGCGGTTTTGGACAACATGGGCGACGGTGTGATCACCATCGATCCGCAAGGATGCATCCTGTCATTCAACGTGGCGGCTTCCGCCATTTTTGGCTACACGACGCAGGAGATAGTGGGTCAGCCCGTACACAACCTAATGCCACCACCGCACAAGGAGCTGCACGACAGTTACATGGCGCATTACGCCGATACGGGTGCTCCGCGCGACTTGCACGGCCAGCGCAAAAACGGCCAGGTGTTTCCCATGAACCTGCGGGTGTCCCAGATCGATCGGGCAGGAGTGCAGTTGTTTGTGGGAATCGTGCGCGACATTACCGAACGCAAGAAAGCAGAGATTTCCTTGCGGGCGAGCGAGACCCGGCGCAAGGTGGCTACCGACTCGGGCCGATTGGCCGTCTGGGAGGTTGACATCGCGTCCAACCGGCTGATCTGGGACGACAACTGCTTCGTGTTGTACCGGATGAGCAAAGAAAACTTCACAGGCAAATTTGAAGAATGGGCGAGGACCATCCATCCGCAGGACTTAGACGCGGTGATGCAAACCTATCAACAGGCAATAGCGGGTATCCGCGGCTACCACCTCACTTTCAGAATTTTGTGGCCCGATGGATCTGTGCGTTTCATTGAGGCTCACGGGGACGTCATACGTGGTGACGATGGCGTTGCCACGGGCATGATTGGCGTCAACTGGGACATTACGGAGCAAAAGAGCAGTGAGGACGCGCTGCGCGCCTCGGTGGTCGAGAAGTCCGCACTCCTCAAAGAAGTCCACCACCGGGTCAAGAACAACCTGCAAGTCATCACCAGCCTGCTGCGCATGGAGGCCGGTCGCAGCTTGGTAGCCGATACCAAAGAGGTACTCGGTGACATGCGAGGTCGCATCCGCACCATGGCGCATTTGCATGAGTCTCTGTACCGTTCTGGCACCTTTGCGTCAGTGGATTTAGGGGTCTATCTGAGTCAAGTAGCGACGCAGGCGTTCAAGGCTCAAGAGCTACACCGCGACTCGGTGCGGCTCACTTTGAGCTTTGGCTCCGTGCAGTCTGGTATGGACCAAGCCCAAGCGACGGGGCTGCTGCTCAACGAGTTGATCTCCAATTGCCTGAAACATGGTTTCCCCGAGGGACAAACAGGTGAAGTGAGCGTGGAGTTCCAACCAGCCAACGACCAAGCAAACCCCCTTGATGTCCGCTGGTGCTTGTGCGTGCGGGACACTGGTGTGGGCCTTCCGGCAGACTTTGAGGAAAAGAGACAAGCCTCGCTCGGTCTGCAACTGGTAACTGACCTGAGCAATCAGCTCGGAGGAACCTTGGTGATTGACTCGGTTCCCGGTGCGGGCGCTCGGTTCAATCTTGTATTTACTGTTCAAACCCCCGCAGCGCTGGTGATGCCGACATGATCAAGCGCAAAATTTTGGTGGTTGAAGACGAACGGCTCATTGCCCGGGACATTGTCATGCAACTTCGCATTCTGGGCTATGAACCCCTTGGCCCTATAGATACCGGCGAGCAAGCCATCGAAATGGCTGGAGTTTTGAGGCCAGACTTAGTGCTGATGGACGTGCACCTGGGCAACGCCATGGATGGTATTGAAGCGGCCCAAGCCATTCGCACACAGTTTGAGGTTCCAACGGTTTTCCTGAGCGCTTTTTCTGGTGAGGCGAATAGCGTCAGAGCCGAACTCGCAAAACCCGTTGGCTATTTGGCAAAGCCCTTTGAGGACTATGAGTTGCGCGAAGTTATCGAGGCGGCGTTCAAATTGGGCTGACCACGCGGTTCGGCTCCAGCCTGAATGGGCATGTGCACTTTCATGTGTGCGCGGTCGTTGGTGTGCCGAGACCTTTGGGCTTCCCTGAAGCGGGTATTCGTGGCCGTCAGCAAACGCTGCATCGTTGACTTAGCGGTCGGTACTTTGGATGCCCGCAATGGGCATATTCTGTTGAAAAAGTCCCCACCTCGATCAGTCTTAATGCCGTACAATTTGGACGTTAGTAAAAGTGATCTTGGAGGGCGCCGAGATGATGGGACGACAAGCGAGTGGGCAAGATCGGTTGTTCTATTCGTTCAACCTCGAAGACCACATTCCCCAGAATCACCTGCTGCGCGGCATTGACTGTTGCCTTGACTTCGCTGGCCTGCGGGAGCACTTGGCCGAGCACTACAGCCAGATCGGCCGCCCGTCCATTGACCCCGAGTTGATGCTGCGTATGCTGGTCGTGGGGTACTGCTACGGCATCCGCTCCGAGCGCCGGCTGTGCGAGGAGCTTCACCTCAACTTGGCTTACCGTTGGTTCTGCCGCTTGAGCCTGGAAGACGCCGTTCCCGATCACTCCACCTTCTCGAAGAACCGCCATGGGCGCTTCCGTGACAGCGGCGTGTTCCGTTGGTTGTTCGATGAGGTCGTGCGTCGCTGCATGGCAGCCGGGCTCGTCAAGGCCGAGGGCTTTGCAGTAGACGCCAGCATCGTGGCGGCCGATGCCAGCAGCCAGCGTGGTGTGGCTGGCACCGAGTCGGTTGACTGGAAGGATCCAGCACTGAGCACACGCGCCGTGCGCGAGTACCTGGAAGGATTAGACGCCGAAGCCCTTGGCAAGGTGCTACCCAAGAAGATTTCACTGACCGACCCGCAAGCAAGCTGGACGGCAGCAACGGGCGGCCCCGCGTTCTTCGCCTACTCGACGAATTACCTCATCGATGCCGAACACGGCGTGATCATGGACGTCCAGGCCACGCCGGCCCACCGCACCGCCGAGGTCGAGTCGACCAAACTGATGGTTGATCGAGTGCAGGAGCAGTTCGGCCTCAAGCCCGAGCGATTGATCGGCGACACGGCCTACGGCACGGCGCCCATGCTGAGTTGGATGGTGGACGAAAAGGGCATCGAACCCCATGTGCCCGTCTGGGATCGCACGCAGCGCGATGACGGCACGCTCTCAAGCAACGAGTTCACTTGGGACGAGCAGGCCAAGGAATACACCTGCCCACAAGGCCGCCCGCTGCGCAGCCAGTGGCGCGTCTTCAAGATTGAGCGCAGTCACATCACCAAGGCCGACACCGTGATCTACCGCGCCAGCCAACAAGATTGCTCAAACTGCTCCGAGAAGCAGCGCTGCTGCCCCAACACTCCTATGCGCAAGATCGTTCGCAGCGTTCACGAAGCCGCCCGAGATGTAGCGCGCAAGATTGCCACCACCGAGCAGTACCGGCGTTCACGCTGCCAACGCAAGAAGGTGGAAATGCTGTTTGCCCACCTGAAGCGAATCCTGCGGCTGGATCGCTTGCGCCTGCGAGGACTCAGTGGCGCGATGGACGAGTTCACGATGGCTGCGGTGGTGCAAAACCTGCGTCGTTTGGCGATGCGAGTGCCGCAAGGCCCACCGCAACAAGGCACAGGTGCGCCCGCTTGAGGCGAAACCCCACCGAGTAACCTCAAAACCGGGTCTAAAGACCTGGTTCAGACGAAGAAAAGGTGAGTTGCGCGCCTTCGCCTTCACGTTGGCAGCAGCACGTTCGTGCCCATCAACGACTTTTTCAACAGAATAGGCACGCTGCTGCCACTGACTATGAAGGACCGCGCGACTCCTATCGAGTCGTTAGCGCACATTCGGCGGGTCAAGCAGCGGCCATTCGGCTGAAGTTGACCGAGGACTTCGTGAACTCCTCACCTGAATGACCGCTGCACATTCGAGACCCAACACCTACCAGCATGGCTCGGACCGAATCGAGCCATACTCCTGCCGCGTAGACATGGCTGGAGGGGAGTAGGTCGCTCGCCCAAAAGTCGTTTTGGTTCAACGCGTTTTGAGACTATGTTTTGCCATGGGTCGTGTCCCGCAAACGCAGTTTTGAAACTATGTTTTCAGTTTTGAAACTTTGTTATCCGACTCCTGCTCGCTCATGACGCTTCGCTACCAAACCATTCCCGTCACCGCCTTTCAGCAGAACTGTTCTTTGGTTTGGTGTGATGAAACCATGGAGGCGGCCGTCATTGATCCAGGTGGCGATTTGCCGCGTATCCTGGCTGCGGTGCAGCAGCGCGGCCTGACGCTCAAGGCGATCTGGTTGACACATGCCCATATCGACCATGCCGGCGGTACGGGGCAGCTCGCGCGCGAGCAAGCTTTACCCATCATCGGCCCGCATACCGGCGATCAGTTCTGGATCGACGGCCTGGCCAAGCAGAGCCAGATGTTTGGCTTCCCGCCGGCCGAAAGCTTCACGCCGACGCGCTGGCTGCTTGACGGTGACAGCGTCAGCATCGGCAAGCAAACTTTGCAAGTGCGCCATTGCCCGGGTCACACGCCGGGCCATGTGGTGTTCTATTCGCCCGAGATCCAGCGCGCCTTTGTTGGCGATGTATTGTTTGCGGGCGGCATCGGCCGCACAGACTTCCCCGGTGGCGACCATGCGACGCTGATTACGTCGATCAAGCAGCGCCTTTGGCCCATGGGCGATGCGACGGTGTTCATTCCCGGCCATGGCCCCGAGAGCAGCTTTGGCGAGGAGCGGCGCAGCAACCCCTATGTGAGCGAGCGCTGAGTCGGCATCAATCGTTCGTCGCCAGCTGCGCCTCGGCGATCACGGCCGCCAGCCAGTCCATCACGACCCGCACGCGCCTGGATAGATTTCGGCGATTGGCGTAGAGCAGATTGATAGGCATGGGCGGGGCCGTGAGCTTGGGCAAGACAGCGACCAAGGTGCCGCTGCGCAGCGCGTTCCTCAGCAACGCATCGCGTTCGCCCAGCACCGGCACCTGTATCAGGCCCAGGCCGGCCAAGCAGGCGGCTTGATAGGCATCGGCATTGTTGACGGTGATAGCGCCCGGCAGCGCCAAGCTGCGCGGCTGGCCGCGCTCGTCGAGGTAGTCAAAGCCACCCGGCTTGGCGCCCAGCGTGTTGACGAAATGCACCAAGCGGTGGTCTTGTCGTGGGTCCGTCAGGTCGGCCAATGAGGCGGGCACACCATGCCGGGCCAGATAGGCGGGGCTGGCGCAATTGAGCATGCGCATCAGGCCCAGCGGCCGCGCGATCAAGCTGGTGTCGACCACGCTGCCGACGCGCAGCACGCAGTCAAAACCTTCGCGCACCAGGTCCACCCGTCGCTCGGTGCTGCTGATCTCCAGGCTTAGCAAGGGGTGTGCCTGCAAGAGCTCTGGCAGGCGCGGGATGACAAGATCGCGGGCGATGCTGCTGCTCATATCGACCCGCACGCGGCCGCTCAAGCCCATCGCTCCGGGCTGCTGCGCGAACATCGCCTGCAACTCCTCCATATCGGCCAGCACATCCTTGCTGCGCTCGTAAAAGGCTTGCCCGTCCTGAGTCAGCTGCACGCGCCGCGTCGTCCGGTGCAGCAAGCGGGCACCGAGCTGGCTTTCGAGTTGCTGCACGGCACTGGACGCGCTCGCTTTGGGCAGGCTCAGGCTCAGTGCTGCCTGCGTGAAGCTGGACAGCTCGGCCACGCGGTGAAAGATTTGCAGGCGCTCAAGCGGGTTCATTGGTCGATTTTTGGATAACAGACAAATTGAATTTTCTGAGTTTATGCTCAAACTTGACTTCAATAGACTGCGCTGCATCCCAATGTAGGAGTCACCAATGAACGCAAGTAGCAGCCCCATCAACCCCATCAATCCGATCAACCCGATTGCCCTGATCACCGGCGGCAGCCGCGGCCTCGGCAAGAACACCGCCCTGCATCTGGCCGCCCAGGGCTGCGACATCATCCTGAGCTACCGCAGCGCCCGCGCCGAAGCCGAGGCGACCGTCGCCGCCATCCAGGCGCTCGGCCGCCGCGCCGTGGCGCTGCCGCTGGACATGGGCAATAGCGCCGGCTTCCCGGCCTTTGCCGTCGCCGTCAAGGCCGTACTGGCGCAGATCTGGCAGCGCGAGCGGTTCGATCACTTGGTCAACAACGCCGGCATGGGCCACCACGCCAGCCTGATGGAGACCAGCGAGGCGCAATTCGACGAGCTGATGAATGTGCACCTGAAGGGGGTTTTCTTCCTGACCCAGAAGCTCTTGCCGCTGATCAATGACGGTGGGCGCATCGTCAATATCTCCAGCGGCCTGACCCGCTTTGCGCTGCCCGGCTACGCCGCCTATGCCGCGATGAAGGGCGGGGTCGAAGTGCTGAGCCGCTATCTGGCCAAGGAGCTAGGCCCGCGCGGCATTGCCGTCAACACCTTGGCGCCGGGCGCAATTGCGACCGACTTCGGAGGCGGCGCTGTGCGCGATAACGCGCAGCTGAACAGTTATGTGGCGGCTCAGACCGCGCTCGGCCGCACAGGGCTGCCGGACGACATCGGCGGCGCGATTGCGGCGCTGCTGGCGCCCGGCAGTGGCTGGATCAATGCCCAGCGCATCGAAGCCTCGGGCGGCATGTTTGTGTAGTCCTGCGGGCGATCAAGCGGCCGCCCATTGCGGCGTCTACTTCTGCAGCCCCTTGGGCGAGGACGCCAGCCAGGATTGAAACAAGCTGTTGAGCACGAGGTCAAAAGCGCCACCGACGAAGTCTTTGGACTCACTGTTTTTGGCGTCAAGGCGCTGCTTATCAGCGAGTCGGCGCAGCTCGGCGCTTTGGCGGCCGGCACCCACCTGCTGCAACTCGCGCGCGCGCTGGTCGTAGCGATCGGCCTGCTCCTTCATGGAGTCACTGGCGCTTTCAATCACGATAGGGCCTCTGGACGCGCAAGCGCTCAAGTTGAGGGCGAGCAAACAGGCTGCCAGCGTGGCTGCCGTTGACTGCTTGGGCTTTGTGCGGGAGGGGCTGATTTTTCTCATGGTCATGTGATGCTAGCTCCCCTCGCGCTCAAGCGTAAGCCTGGGCTGACGTGTGCTGCAGGGCGCTCCTTTCAGGTGCGGACGGTGCTACTTTTCACTCGCGTGGCCTGCTGTTGCTGGGCATCCTCTATGCTTGAGGGTGTTTTTGTTTCAAGCTTTACTCGCGAAAGTTCTTGCTCCATGTTGTTCGCTATTCGTTTTGTTGACAAGGCCAACTCCCTGCCGCTGCGCCAGCAGATGATGGCGGCCCATATCGCCTGGTTGGATCAGGAGCGTGAGCATGTGTTGGTGGGCGGCTCCTTGCGGCACTCGCCGGAGCAAGCACCGGTGGGCGGGCTGTGGGTGGTCGAAGCCGACAGCAAGGCCGCCGCCGAGTTGCTGTTGAAGCAAGATCCGTTTTACACCGCCGGCCTGCGGGAAAGCTGGGAGATCTTGCATTGGAGCAAGGCTTTTGAAGATCGCAAAGTGCCGGTCTGAGCTTGGCAGCTTGCCTATTGGCCCACTTGAAAAACCAGACCCCCGGAAAGAGAGCCGTCATGAAGCCTGTTTATCAAGCCAATTCGAGACTCGATCTCAGTTTCACTCGCGTGGTGGACGTGCCCAGGGCTTTGGTTTGGCGCGCTTGGACCGAGCCGGCGTTGCTCAAGCCCTGGTTTTGTCCACTGCCGTGGACGACGATTGACTGCGAGATCGACTTGCGTCCTGGCGGCGTCTTCCGCACCGTGATGCAGTCCCCAGAAGGTGCTCAATTCCCCAACCAGGGTTGTTACCTTGAAGTCGTGCCGAATGAAAAATTGGTATGGACCAACGCCTTGCTGCCAGGGTTTCGTCCCAGCTTGCCGGCGGCCACCTGTGGCAGCGAGGACGCAAACTTCATGTTTACCGCCATGCTAGAGCTCGCCGATGACGCGGCCGGTACGCGCTACACCGCGACCGTCATCCATGCGGACGAAGCCGGCAGCAAGAAGCACGCCGAAATGGGTTTCGAAGCTGGTTGGGGGGCCGCGCTGGATCAGTTGGTCGCGATGCTCAAACGCGGCGTTTGAGCGGGCCTAGCTTGGCAAGCCGCTTCAAGCGGCCAGCCAAGCTCTTGGACTTTTTTACCCAGCGTGTCTTTAGCGGGCGCAGCATCTCTACTGGCTAAGTACCCATTTTGCGAGTTGCTTGGCCTCAGCCTCGCTGACCAAGGGCCGTTCGGCTTGGTCGGGCATGGTGGCCTTGTTCCAATGCGGTCCCCCGGTGGCGTTACTGCCTTGGCGAATGGTCGCGACCAGCTTGGCTTCGGCATCTTTGTTGCCTTTCCAATGTTGGGCTATTTTTTGGAATGAAGGCGCGGCGCCATCCGGCTTTGTGCTGTGACAGCCGAAGCACTGCTTGTCCTGCGCCATCTTCTCGCTGGACATGGCGTCCATTGGGAAGGCCGATGCCATTGCGAGGCAAAGAATCAGAGGAGTTTTCATCAGTAATCTCCGTTGGTCTGTGGGCCTTGATCAGCGTAGGAGTGCCAGTTTTTCAAGCTTTGAGCAAGATCAAGGAAGCTGACATTGCTTTCAGGCGTTGCGGCAAAGCAGGCTAGGACAGCGGTGCTTAAAAAAGCAGCAAAACAGGTTTTCGCCGATGGCTGCTGGGTTCTGGGCATCGCTCAAGTGGCGCTCCCCAGACTTATCCACAGCAGGCAGGGATAAGTCGGGCTTGGGTGCTGCGCTTGAGCTACTTGGCAAACTCCAAACTTGCACGGGGCTCTTGGATTTCAGCGGCTTTGGCATTGCGCCCGCATTGCCAGGCAGCCCTGAATTGCTCAAGACTGGAGTCCGGCCGGTCCAGCGCGCGCACGAGGCAGGCTGCGGCCGCGCCGGTCGCTGCGCAGGCTTCGACTTGCTCGGCCTCCAGCAGGCCGCCGATCGCCACCACCGGCCGGCCGGCCATGTGCACCCACCAGCCGAGGTTGCCCAGACCCTGCGGCCGCCAGGGCATGTCTTTGGTGGTGGTGGGCCAGATGGGGCCGCAGGCGATGTAATGCGGATTGAGTCCACGGGCGCGCGCTAACTCCCAAAGACTGTGGCTGGAGATGCCGAGTTTGATGCCGACCTTCAAGAGCAGCTTTCTTTCGTCGGTAGCCAAGGCCGCCCAATCTTCCTGACCCAGATGCAAGCCGACGCCCGGCTCCTCAAGCGCCAAGCGCCAATGATCATTGATCCAGAGCTGGCAGCCGAGATGGTCTGCGACCGCTGTTTGCGCCTCGGCCACGGCAGCGCGCAGCTCCGCCTGGGTGTTCTCAGACGTGGCAGGCTTGATGCGCAGTTGCAGCTGCTTGATGCCGGCGGCGGCCAACTCGGCCGCTCTTTGCGGCCGCTCGGTGATCGCATACAAACCCCAATCGAGCGCGTCTTGTGCCGGCGCGTTCAGAACCTGCGCCCAGCGAGCGAGCGTGCCAGCATCCAACTGCTCACCGTCAAAGCTCATCACCGGCATGGCCGCTGGCTCGAAGACGAAGTTGGCCGAGGCCCGCACAGGCCCAGCGCCCGCGCCGGCCGCATGGCCCTCGCGCACCGCCACCCAGGTCGCCATTTTCGCCAGCACCACCGCATCGGCGCTGACAAAGCCGCGCGCCATAGCGGCGGCAGCGGCTGTGGCGAAACTGCAGCCGCTGCCGTGATGATGGCCTTGACGTAGGCGGGGCAGGGCCAGATGGCCGCTGGCCTGGGGGCTGTTCAAATAGTCGAGCGCCAAATCATGTTGAGGGCCGGCGTCGTCGCCGCCGGTGATGCATATCGTCTCGGCACCCAGCTCCTTCAAACGCTCGGCCATCAATGGCCGACTCAGTGCATGGCTGGCCAGGCCCAAGAGCAGCTCGGCCTCGCGGCGGTTCGGCGTGATCAGCTGCGCACGCGGCAACAATTGTTCGCGGTAGGCCCGCAGCAATGAGGCGTTAGCAAAAATCGAGGCCGGACCACCGGCGCTGGCGCCCAATACCGGGTCCACAACCAAGGCCACCGGCCTGTCGCGGCGCAGCTCATCCAGCACTTCGCAAAGTGCATGCACGGCGTCGACCGAACCCAAAAGGCCGGTCTTGATCACGCTGGGCCAAAGATCGACGGCCAGCGCCTGCATCTGCGCCAGCAGTTGATGGCGCGGTAGGGGGAAGACAGCCTCGACGCCGCGGGAGTTTTGCGCCGTCACCGCCGCCACGATTGGGCAGAGGTGCACGCCGAAAGCGGCCGCCGCGCGTGTGTCGGCGGACAGGCCGGCGCCGCCGCCGCTGTCGGTGCCGGCCACGCTCCAGATGATGGGCGGCTGCGGATCGTCAAGCCAGCTCATTTCGGATCTCCCAGCAAAAAAGCGTGGCCGCTGACGGGCGTTGACGGTACGGCAAAGTCCTGGCTGCTCATCAAGCCCGCGCGAAAACCCTGACGGCCGGCCCGTACGGCATCGCGAAAGGCGGCGGCCATCAGCACCGGCTCGCGCGCCTGCGCCACCGCCGAGTTCAAGAGCACCGCGTCGAAGCCCAGCTCCAGCGCCCGCGCCGCATGCGAGGGTGCGCCCAGGCCGGCGTCAACGATCAGCGTTGCGTCCGGCAGGCGCTCGCGCAGGCTGCGCAAGGCAAAGGGGTTGAGCAGGCCCTGGCCCGAGCCGATCGGTGCGCCCCAGGGCATCAAGACTGCGCAGCCGGCGTCCAGCAAGCGGCGGCACAAGACCAGGTCGTCGGTGCAGTAGGGCAAGACGGTGAAGCCGTTTCTGACCAATTCAGCGGCGGCGGCCAGCAGCTCGAAAGGGTCGGGCTGCAGCGTGTGCTCGTCGCCGATCACCTCTAGCTTGATCCAGGCGGTGTCATAGAGCTCGCGCGCCATGCAGGCCAATTGCACCGCCTCTCTAGCTGTGCGGCAACCGGCGGTATTGGGCAGCAGGCGCGCACCCTGGGCCTTTGCAGTCTGCAGGGCGCTGGCGACAAAGCCGTTGTCACCGGCCTGCAGGCTGCGCTTCAGCCCGACCGTCAAGACTTCGGTTTGTGAGGCCTGGATCGCCTCGCTCAAGGTCTGCGGATTCGGGAAGCCGGCGCTGCCCAGCAGCAGCCGGCTGTTCAGAGAGAAATCGCCAATCTTCCAAGGGTCAGGTTTTGCCTCGTGCAGCATTTGAATCAACCTCCTACGATGGGTTTGAACAGCAGCACTTGGTCGCCATCCTTGAGCAAGGCAGCGGCGCGCGCCGAGCGGGCGATGAACTGGCCGTTGAGCGCTGTCGCGACGCTCTCGGGCGCCAGGCTCAGCTGCGTCAACAGGTGTTCCAAGGGCGTTGCGGCGGGAATTTTTTGGAGCTGACCGTCCAGCGAGACATTGATTTCTTCTGCGTTCATTGCGTTTCCAAATTGGCCAGTCCGCTGGCCAGCAACAGCTCTTGCACCAAGGCCGGCGCTAACAGCCAGCCGTGGCGGTACAGACCATTGAGCTGCAGCAGGCCCGGCTCAGCATGAGTGAATGGGCGGTTGTCGTTCAAGGCGGGGCGCAGATTGACATCGAGCCGGCTGATGCGGGCCTCGGCCAGCGCCGGCATCACGCTGTGCGCGGCCGCCATCAACTCGACGGCCGATTGCAGGCTAACGGGGCTGCGATCCGCGCTCTCGATCTCGCTGGCGCCGAGCACGAGTTGATCGTGGCTGCGTGGCACCAGATAGACGCGGTGGCGCGGGTGCAGCAGGCGGACCGGCCGCCTCAGGCCATGGGCGGCCAGGCTCAGCGTGATCACTTCGCCACGCACACCGCGCAGCGGCAATTGGGGCTTGGCGCCGAGGCCGCGTGCGTCGATGACGCAGTCGAAGTTCAGGTCATTGCCGTCGGCCAGTCTCAATCGGCCGGGTTCGACTGCAGTCACAGGTCGACCCCAATGCCAGTGCGCCTTGCTGTCTTGCTGCATGGCCGCCATCGCCTCGACGGGGTTGATGAAGCCTTCGCCGGGCAGCCTCCATGCACGGAGGCCGGGCAGCAACGCCGGCTCCAGCAATGCCAACTCGGCCTCGGCCAAGCTTTGCGCGGCAGGGAAGCCGCTCACCTGCAGGCGCGCCAAGACGCGCTGGGCAGCACCCAGGTCCTGACGATGCGCGAGCAGGAGGCTGCCATCCATTTGCAAGGTTAGCGGGCCGGTGAGCCGGGCGGCGATCAGCGGCCACAGGCGCAGCGACTCGAAGCCGCGCGCTGCCACCTCGGGCTCGGCCGCGTCCAACTCGGCCAGCGGGCTGAGCATGCCGGCCGCGCTGAAGGCGGCCGCACCCAGGCCGTCAAAGCGCGGCTCGGGGCCGGGGCCGGCCTCGAAGACCTCGACAAGGTGGCCGGCGCGACCCAATGCCCAGGCGAACAAGCGCCCGACCAGCCCCGCGCCGGCAACGCCAATCGACAGACTCATACCGCCTGAATCGGGATGTAGATCTCGCTGCCCAAGGCCTTGAACTCGGCGCTCTTCTTGTCCATCTCCGCGGTGTACTCGCGTACATCCTGGGTGATCTTCATCGAGCAGAACTTCGGCCCGCACATCGAACAGAAATGCGCCACCTTGGCGCTGTCCTTGGGCAGGGTTTCGTCGTGGAAGTCGCGCGCGGTTTCGGGGTCGAGACCGAGGTTGAACTGGTCGGTCCAGCGGAAGTCAAAGCGCGCCTTGGACAAGGCATCATCGCGCGCCCGCGCCCCCGGATGACCCTTGGCCACATCGGCCGCATGGGCGGCGATCTTGTAGGCCATCAGTCCGGCCTTAACGTCGTCGCGATTCGGCAGGCCCAGGTGTTCCTTGGGCGTCACATAGCAAAGCATCGCGCAGCCAAACCAGCCGATCATCGCCGCGCCAATGCCACTGGTGATGTGGTCGTAGCCGGGCGCGATGTCGGTCGTCAAAGGGCCCAGCGTGTAGAAGGGCGCCTCGTCGCAATGTTTCAATTGCTCGCTCATGTTTTGCTGGATCAGGTGCATGGGCACATGGCCGGGGCCTTCGATCAGCGTTTGCACCTCATGCTTCCAGGCGATCTTGGTCAGGTCGCCGAGCGTGCGCAGCTCGGCAAATTGCGCCTCGTCATTGGCGTCGGCCAAGCTGCCCGGGCGCAGGCCGTCGCCGAGCGAGAAGGTCACGTCATAGGCCTTCATGATTTCGCAAATCTCTTCGAAATGCGTGTACAGAAAGTTCTCTTTGTGATGCGAGATGCACCACTTGGCCAGGATGGAGCCGCCGCGCGAGACGATGCCGGTGCGGCGCTTGACCGTCATCGGAATGAAGGGCAGGCGCAGGCCGGCATGGATGGTGAAGTAATCAACGCCTTGCTCGGCCTGCTCGATCAGCGTGTCGCGGAACAGCGCCCAAGTGAGGTCTTCAGCCACGCCGCCGACCTTCTCCAGCGCCTGGTAAATCGGCACGGTGCCGATCGGCACCGGGCTGTTGCGGATGATCCAGTCGCGCGTGGTGTGGATGTTGCGGCCGGTGGAGAGGTCCATCACCGTGTCGGCGCCCCAGCGCGTGCTCCACACGAGCTTCTCGACTTCTTCTTCGATCGAGGAGGTGACGGCCGAGTTGCCGATATTGGCGTTCACCTTGACCAGGAAGTTGCGCCCGATGATCATCGGCTCCAACTCGGTGTGGTTGATATTGGCCGGGATCACGGCGCGGCCACGTGCCACCTCGTCGCGCACGAACTCGGGCGTGATGACGGCCGGGATACTGGCGCCGAAGGAATTGCCGCGCAGGCGGGCCTCGCGCTCGGCGTCTTGCTCGTATTCGCGCATCCAGTCCAGGCGCTGGTTCTCGCGGATCGCGATGTACTCCATCTCTGGCGTGACGATGCCGCGGCGCGCGTAGTGCATTTGCGTGACGTTGGCTCCGGGCAGGGCGCGGCGCGGCTGGCGGCGCAGGCCGGCACTCATCTGCATCAAGGCCTCTTGCTGGGCGATGTCGCGCAGGCCGTCGTCGATCAGCTGGATGGGCCGGCCCTGGTACAGCTCGGTGTCGGCGCGCGCCGCCACCCAAGGTGCGCGGGTGGCGGGCAGGCCTTGCTTGACATCGATCTTGGCGGTGATGTCGGTGTAGGGGCCGGAGCAGTCATAGACCGTGATCAGCTCGCCGTTGGTCAGGGCAATCTCCCGCATCGGCACGCGCAGCTCGGGGTTGCGCTCGCCCTTGAGGTAGGTCTTGCTGGAGCCGGGCAGGGGCGCGCGGGTCAACTCTAGGCTGCTGGCTAGGCTGTTCAGGCCCGGTTCGGTGATGCTGTTCATGGTCGGTTCTCGCGGTGGCTGTGAAGCGCTGCGAGGGCCGGCTCGAGGGTCGCTGTGGCGTTGCGAGGAGGCCGGTTGCCCCAGGGAGTTCGGCCGGCATCCTCAGGCGGGAGGCGTGGCGGAACGGGTCTGCGGGCGGGCTCTTCTTACGCCGGTATCAACCGGATCAAGTTCAGCGGGTCTATGGCTTCCACCACATCTCAGCCCGGCGCATAACGAATTACCTCTATATGCGCAGCAGGGCACCCCGGAGCGAAGCGCAAGTATAGATGAGCCGTGAATTACTTCGCGTTCCGCAGGCGCCTCTACGGACAAACCCGCAGCTCATTTGCGGGGGGCTGCTCCCTACACTGCCAGCCTTGGCGTCGTCGTGTCGCGCCCTCTTTTCTGGAGTGTTCTTCATGAGACGCTTGAGCTGCCTGGGGCCGGGCTTGCCCTGCTTGATGATGGTTCTGCTGCTTGCGGCCGGCAGCGCTCGCGCTCAGGCTGATGGGCCGCTCAAGCCTGAACTCAGCGCCGAGGAGCGTGCGCAGCGGCAGGCCGAAAAGGTCTTTACTTTCATCAAGCTGCAGTCGGTGAAGCCTGCGGCCAAACGGGCGAGCACGGATGCCCTGCCGGCCACCACTTCTGCCAACGCGCCGGCCAGCCCGCCGCTTCAGCCTGCCAACACCGCGCAGGCCAAACCCGCAGCGAACAAGCCGCTGGCCAAGCCGGCCGTCGCGGTGGCAGCCGCAGCGGCTGGCGCAACTAGCGCTGCCGTCGAAGCACGTCCTTCGGCGCATGCCGGCCCTGAGTCGCCGCCGGTACTCTTGGCTGCGGCCCAGCTGACAGCGGCGGCGGCGCAGCCGGAGCCCTTGCCACAAATGCCCAGTGAGCCGGCCGAGCCCGAGCCGCCTGCCTTGCAACTGCTGAGCAAGGTCGAGCCCGAGATCCCGCGCCAGCTGCAGGCCGACTTCAGAGGCGGTGCGGTGACGGTGCGTTTCATGGTGCAGGCCGACGGCTCGGTCATGCAGGCGCAGGCTCTGCAAGCATCACACAAACGGTTGGCGCTGGCTGCGGTCACGGCGGTCAATCAATGGCGTTTTGCGCCGCTGCCTTTGCCTCGCGAGGCCACGGTGGAGATTGCGTTTGCGGTGGAGTAGTGCTGCGGCTTAGGCCGAAGCAGCCGCTCAAGACGCTCTGAGTAAATCGGCCAGCACGGCCGCAATGCCAGCCGATGTGGCCGCCAGCAACACCAGACCAATGAAGCTGCCGATAGCTTTGCCGCGCTGCTCGCTCGGCCGGGATTTCGCCAGATAGTAGGGTATGGCAAGCACCGAGGCCATGATTATCGCGCCGCCTAATAAGCTACTTCCACGGTACTGGCGTGCCTGGGCATCCTGGCGGTACCAGAGGTAGCCTATCAGCATGAACAACAAGGACGAGACGACATCGAAGGGTTTTTGCATCACCAGGCCAAAACTTCCCGCCGTGCCTTCGGCCAAGCCGCACAGCACTGACAAGGCCAGCAGGGCGAAGACGCTATTGCGCAGACTCATGGCATGGCATGGCAGGGAAGTTGTTGACGAGGCAATTTTGCACTAGGCGACCCCGACTGTTTACGGACAGGTTCTAAGACTCAGTTCCGGGCTTGGCAATTCGATAGAGCAAGCGCCAATGCGTCCAGAAACACCCGGGTGCGCAAGGGCATCAAGCGTCGCTCAGGGAAGAATGCCCAGCAGGCGGCGGCAGGCAAGCACCAGTCGGGCAAGATGCGCAACAACTCGCCGCGAGCCACATAGTCTTGCGCGAAAAGCTCAGCCACTGCACCTTGCCAGCTTTGCGCCATCGCCGTTGTTGAACAAGGCGAGGCGGCGCGCGGCCAACTGGCTTTTTCACAAGCGGCTCGTCGTGGCTGTGGTCAGCGCAGTTCAGCAGTGGCAATTCGCGCCCTTGTCCACTGCACGCGAGGCGTCAATGGCCATTGCCTTTCAGGTCGAGTATCGACCCCCGCTCCCTAGTATTAGGGGCTGTTTATTGATGCTCGGCGGCTAATATATGGTTCGCCAAAATAACGAGTTAGCTGTGACTTATACCTTTGGCTTTCGCTCGACGAGGCGTCCGATTAAATAAAGAAGGTGTTGCCATGAAGTGTATGAATCGACTCACGTGCTCGGTGCTGATGGGGGCAGTGGCTGTGCTGGCCTTGCCCGTACAGGCTGTTGTTGCGCTTCCTTCGTACTACAAATATTCATACGTGCATGGAACATTGACCGACTTGAGTGCGGATCAAGTTGCGCAAGGTGTTCCGGGCAATATCTATGCTTTGCCGACCGTTTATGGCGACGGTTCGAGCGCGCAGTCATGGACTTCTGTCGGTGTGGAAGACTCTCAAGTCAAAGCGTTGACGCAGAATGGGGAGCACAAATACAGCTACAACGGCGAAGCGCAAATCGATGCAGGTTTTGGTCTGCATGCAAAGGTTCAAACGCTGACCAGTGATGCAGGTCGCAGCAGTGCGACGACCTTGTTTGGTAATGCGTTTGCAGGGTGGGGCGATCGCTGGTACGTCGCGCCAACTGCAGACCATCTGGAAAACTCCGCAGGCTTGTTGAATCTTCATCTGAGTTTGGATGGCCAATTGCTGTCCGATCGGCTGAGCGGCTCGACGCATCCCTATAACAACTTTGCGTCCTTGGTGGCGCTGGCTTACCGGTTGACGAATACCGGCGTAGCGTGGCAGGGCGCCGGTGGCGTCTATTTGGATGGTCAAACCGCTTGGCAGTTCAGCTCCCCCAGTTGGCATGATTGGAATCCCCCCATAACGGCCAAGCCGGTGGCACCGTTTGCAGGGGCCGGGGCAGTTGAAGTTGAAGTCTTGATGCCCTTCCTCTATGGGCAGGCCTTTTATCTTGAGCTGCAATTGAATCTTTTGGGCCAAGGCAACAGCACACTGGACTTCGGTCACACCGGCAAATTGACGGCGGTGGAGATGCTGCAAGGCACCAGCCTGGAAACCGGCTACGCCTCAGAAAACCCGAATGCGCCCGCGCTTTTTACGCAGCTGCAAACCAATAATCCGGTATTGAATCCGGTGCCTGAGCCCGCCTCGGCCTTGTTGCTATTGCTTGGCATCCCTGTGCTGTGGGCTGGCCTGAAGCGTAGGCATGAGTAGACCGAATTGAATTCTCTGCCGTTAGTCGTTTGCTGGGATAAAGAAACTCGGCGCGAGCTTCACGGCGATGATTGACCTGGGCAACTCGACAAGGCGAGCGCCACCGCTTCCAAGAACACCCGAGTGCGCAGCGGCATCAAGCGGCGCTCGGGGAACACGGCCCAGCAGGGTACCGGGGCCAGGCACCAGTCGGGCAGGATGCGCAGCAACTCGCCGCGAGCGACATAGTCCTGGGCGAAATGTTCGCCGACGGCGGTGATGCCGACGCCGGCGCAGGCCATCTTCAGCAGCAGATCAGGGGCGTTGACCAGGCTGCGTTGGCGCGGCATGCCCTGCCAGCTTTGCTCCGCGTCAGTGCCTTGACCTTTGTGTAAATGCCAAGGCATCGGTTCCCCGGATCGGCTCAAGATCATCAGCCCGTGCAGGTCTTCCAAGGCCGCGGGTAGCAAGGGCTCGCCGTGCGTGCGCACGTAGGCGGGCGAGGCATAGAGACCATTGCTGAACAGGGCCAGGCGGCGTGCCGCCAATTGGCTGTCCTCGGGCAATGGCCCCATGCGTACGGCCAGATCAATGCCCTCGGCAATCAGGTCGACGCGGCGTGGCGAGAGGTCCAGCGATAGCTGCACCTCCGGGTAGTCCAGCGCGAAGCGACTCAACATGTCGCTGAGGGCCAGATTGGCCAAGTCGCCCGGCATCGAGACCCGCAGTCGGCCACTGGGGCGTTGCTGGCGGTGCAGTGCCAGGGCCAGGGCGCCATCAACTTCGGCTGCCAAGGCTCGTGCGTGCTCCAGCACGCCGGCGCCAAATTCGGTCAGCGTCAGGCTGCGGGTGCTGCGCAGCAAGAGTTTCTCGCCGAGCCTGAGTTCCAGCGCGGCAAGCCGACGTGACACGGTTGATTTGGGCAGTTTCACCCGCTCGGCGGCGCGGCTGAAGCTGCCGGCATCGACCACGCGGGCAAACAGCAAGAGGTCGTCGGCGTCCAGACTCATCGCTTGATTGGGTTTGATTGGTGCATTGGTGGAACGATGTTATCCAATTTGAGGGCTTCCGTTGCATTGAGGCTATCAATACAGTGAGGCCATCGTCAAAACAAGACGCCACACACCGCAAAGGACTCGCCATGAACATTCTGCAAATCAACTCCAGTGCCCGCCGCCTGCAAGCCAGCGGAGAGGGTTCTGACTCGACTCGGCTGGCCAATGAACTGGCTGCGGGCTTGTTGCAGCAAAGCCCTGCCGAGGCGACAAAGCTTGAGGTCCTGGATCTGGCGCTGACGCCGCACCCGGCACTGGATGAGGCCGCCCTGCAGGCCATGTTCACGCCGGCCGAGCAGCGCAGCCCGGCGCAAGCCGAGCGCGTCGCGCTGGACATGGGCTTGGTGGAGCAGTTGCGCCGTGCCGATGTGTTGCTGCTGGCCGTGCCCATGATCAACTTCGGCGTGCCGGCGCTGCTGAAAAACTGGATCGATGCGGTGGCCAAGGCCGGCGTCACCTTCCGCTACACCGCAAACGGTCCCGAGGGCTTGCTGAGCGGCAAGAAAGTCTATGTGCTGCTGACGCGCGGCGGCATCTACCGTGATCAAGCTGCCGATACCATGGTGCCCTATCTGCGCACGGTGCTGGGCTTTTTGGGGCTGAGCGACATCAGCTTTGTCTATGCCGAGGGTTTGGCAATGGGCCCCGAGGCGGCGGCCCAGGGCTTGGCGGCGGCGCGCGGGCAGATTCAAGAACATATCGCCAGCCCCGTGCTGGCTTGATCCGAAGTTCCAAGAAAGAAGAGGCTGTTGCGATGAAACTCAATCCGATTGTTTTGCAAGCCCCCCGCGCTGTTGAGCGCCTGATCGCGGGCCAAGCCACCAGCGACGGCGCCGGCGTCAAGCTGACCCGTGTGCTGACGCAAAACCTGCAGCGCCGGCTCGACCCTTATCTGATGCTCGACGCCTTTGGCTCGGACAAGGCCGATGACTACATCGCCGGCTTCCCCGACCACCCGCACCGAGGTTTTGAGACCATCACCTATATGCTCGAAGGCCGCATGCGTCACCGTGACTCGGCCGGCAACGAAGGCTTGTTGGGCAATGGCGGTGTGCAGTGGATGACCGCCGGGCGCGGCGTCATCCACAGCGAGTTGCCCGAGCAGGAAGAGGGCCGCATGGAGGGCTTTCAGCTCTGGTTGAACCTGCCCAGCTTCGAGAAGATGCGCGAGCCCTGGTACCGCGACATTCCCTCGCCGCAGATCCCCGAGTTCGAAGTGGATGGGGTCAAGGTGCGGGTGATCGCCGGTGCGAGCCATGGCGTAGCCGGCGCGGTGCAGCGCGAGCACACCGAGCCGCTGTATCTGGACCTGCATCTGCAGCCGGGTGCGCGCTTCAGCCAGCTCTTGCCCGACACGCATAACGTCTTTGTCTATGTGTACCGGGGTGAGCTGGCCTTTGCGGGCGAGGTGCAGGTGCCGCAGCAGCGCATGGCCATCTTGGCTAATACGCCGGGCTGCGACGGGCTGAGCTTCACGGCCGGCGCGGCGGGTGCGCGGGCGATTCTGGTGGCCGGCAAGCCCTTGGGCGAGCCGATCGCGCAGCACGGCCCTTTCGTGATGAACACGCAGGCCGAGTTGATCCAAGCGGTGCGTGACTTCCAGGCCGGCGTTTTGGCCTGAAGAATTTTGCCTTCAATGCCGGCTCGCGAGGGTGCAGCGGGTATCCTCGCGGCCTGTGTGGTTTCATGGGGCTATTGCCTTGCCGGCGTCTTTGCGCAATGCGTTTTTTTTGAGCATCTCCCTCGCTTGGGGCCCTTTGCCGGCCTGGGCGGAGCCATTGCGCTTTGTTGTCGACACCAGCGTGTCATTGCCCTATGCCAAGTTTGAGAAGGGTGAGCTCAAGTCCGGCCTCAGCCACCAACTTGGCCTTGATCTCGCCAAGCGCTTGGGCCGGGAGGCGGTGTTTGTGCCTGTCGCACGCAAACGCATCACCGCTGCCTTGGAGCGCGGTCAGGCCGACCTGATCTGCGGTTACGCCAGTGCCTGGTTGCCGGGGCCGTTTCAGTGGAGTCAGCCGGTCGCGCAGCATTTTGAATTGTTGATCACGCGCGCCGATATGCCGCCGCCGCAGCGCCTGGAGGACTTGGCCGGCCAGGCGATCGGGACGATTGCAGGCTTCCGCTACGTGACGCTGGAGCGCCAGCTGGGCCTGAAATTCAGCCGTGATGATGGCCCCGATGCCGAGGCGCTGCTGCGTCGCCTGGCGGCCAAGCGCGTAGCGCATGCGATCGTCAGCCGCAGCTATCTGGACTACCAGCGTCAGGTCTTGGGCTTTGATTTGGCGCTGCATCCGCCCTTGCTGCTGGAAAAAACCGATCTTCGTTGTGCCTTGTCGCTCAAGAGCGCCTTGCCCTTAAAGCAGCTGGACGAGGCTTTGCAGGCCATGCACAAGGATGGCTCCCTGCATATTCAGCATTAGGATGAGTCATTTCAAGCCCGCCAGCGCTTGAGTAGCAAGGCATTGCTGACCACCGACACGCTGGACAAGGCCATCGCCGCGCCGGCAATCACCGGGTTCAAGAAGCCGAAGGCCGCCAGCGGAATGCCGATCACGTTGTAGGCAAAGGCCCAGAACAGGTTTTGTCGAATCTTGGCGACGGTGCGGCGCGACAGATCAATCGCCTGCGCTACCAGGGCCGGGTCACCGTGCATCAGCGTGATGCCTGCGGCCGCCATCGCCACGTCGGTGCCGGTCGACATAGCCAGGCCCACATCGGCGGCGGCCAGGGCCGGCGCGTCGTTGATACCGTCGCCGACCATGGCAACGCGTTCTTGGTCGGTGTTTTTCAGTTCTGCCACGATACGTGCCTTGTCTTCGGGCAGCACCTCGGCGCGTACCTCGGAGATGCCCAGTTGGCTGGCGACCAGGGCCGCGCTGCCTGCGTTGTCGCCGCTGAGCATCACGCAGCGCAGGCCCATCTGATGCAGCGCCTGCACGGCGGCTGCTGCTGTCGGTTTGATGTTGTCGCCAAAGGCCAGCAAGCCCAGCAGACGCGGGCTGCTGGACACCTCGGCCAGCCAGGACACCGTGCGGCCTTGCGCTTGCAGGCTGTCTGCCAGCGTCTGCAAGGCCTCGGTCGACACGCCTAACTCCTGCATAAAGCGGCTGCTGCCGAGGCGAAGATCCAGCGAGCTCAGGTCTTGTTCTTTCAGCCGGGCCGCTACTCCCCGGCCCGCCACGGCGCGCATCTCAGTGCTCGGGGGAACCACGATGTTCTGCGCCGCAGCCGCAGTGCCGACCGCGCGGGCCAGCGGGTGTTCGCTGCCGGCTTGCACGGCCGCCGCCCAGCGCAAAAGCTGCGCCGGCTCCACGCCATCGGCCGCATGCAGGGCCAGCAGCTCGGGCTTGCCGACCGTCAGCGTGCCGGTCTTGTCAAAAGCCACGACAGTCAGCTTGGCCGCCAGCTCCAGCGCCTCGGCATCCTTGATCAAAATGCCGTGGCGGGCCGCAACGCCGGTGCCGGCCATGATGGCGGTCGGCGTGGCCAGGCCTAAAGCGCAGGGGCAGGCAATCACCAAGACGGCGACGGCGTTCAGCAGCGCCTGCTCCCAATTGCCTTGCAGCAGCCCCCAGCCCAGCAAGGTGAGCAGGGCCAAGCCGATCACCACCGGCACAAAGACGGCGCTGACCTGGTCGACCAGGCGCTGAATCGGCGCCTTCTTGGCCTGCGCGGATTCGACCATGCGCACGATGCGTGACAAGGTGGACTCCGCGCCCAGCGCGCTCACGCGCAGCAAAAGCAAGCCCTCGCCATTGACGGCGCCGCCGACGACCTTGTCGTGTACGGCCTTTGCGACGGCCAGGCTCTCGCCGGTGATCAGCGACTCATCGACATGCGAGGCGCCTTCCAGCACCTCGCCGTCCACCGGGATGCGCTCGCCCGGCCGCACCACCACCTCGTCGCCCAAGCGCAGCTGGCCCAGCGGCAGCTCGATGTCCTCGCCGTCGCGGCGCACGCGGGCGGTATCGGGCTGCAGCTTTTTGAGCGCACGAATGGCCTCGGTGGTCTGCCGCTTGGCCCGCGCTTCCAGCCATTTGCCCAGCAAGACCAGGGTGATGACCACGGCCGCCGATTCAAAGTAGAGCTGCATGCTTTGCGGCCCGCGCAGCCACAGCTCGTAGACCGACAAGGCAAAAGCCGCGCTGGTGCCCAGGGCGACGAGCAAATCCATATTGCCGCTGCCGGCCCGCAGCGCCGCCCAGCCGGCCTTGTAAAAGCGCGCGCCCAGCCAGAACTGCACCGGCACGGTCAAGGCGAGCTGCCAGTAGCCGTTCAGCATCCAATGCTGACCCAGCAGCATGCCGGCCATGGGCAGCACAAGCGGTGCGCTCAGCAGCGCGGCGATCAATACCGGCCAGCCGCTGTGCTGCCAGCTCGGCTTGGGCGGAGAGGCGGCGCTTTCGGCATCCACCAAGCGCGCCTCATAGCCGGCCTTGGCGATGGCCGCGATCAGCGCTTGCGGCTCAACGGTGCTGAGCATGCGCACGCTGGCCGCCTCGGTGGCCAGATTGACCTCGGCCGACAAGACGCCGGGCTGCTTGAGCAGTGCCCGCTCGACCCGCCCGACGCAGGAAGCGCAAGTCATGCCGCTGATTTGCAGGCTCAGGCTTTGTTCCGGCAGGCTGTAACCGGCCGCCTCGACGGCGGCGCGCAGCAGCGGCAGCGTGATCTCGGCGGAGCCGCTGACGCTGGCCGTCTCGGTCGCCAAGTTGACTTCAGCGCTGCTGACGCCGGGCACGCGCAGCAAGGCCTTCTCCACCCGCTTTACGCAGGAGGCGCAGGTCATGCCGGCGATGGGGATTGTGAGGGACTGGATGTTCGAGGTCTTCGAGGGATTCATCATGACTGGATACTAAGGCTTGGCATGATGAGCAGGGCAAGTTCCGCTCGATTCACAGGCTGGTCCGCTTCGGCTGATTTGTCTTCCCCGCACCATGCCGGGAGTTCGCCCCGGCGGGCGACCTTCTTTCTTGGGCGGCCAAGAAAGAAGGCAAAGAAGCCGCCCCTGCCGCATGGCCCTTCGGGTCCGCTGTGGTGCTCAGGTTCGCCGGGCCGCGCCCAACTCACTTCGCTACGCTGCGTTCAAACAAGGGGCGCGAATTCAGTCTTTGAAGTCGCTACGCGACGCCCGGCAAACCTTCCGCTCCTCGCCCATGCAGAAGGGGAATGCGAAAGAACTCGACTCGCTGCGCGTCGCCTCGAACGGTGCTGCGCTGCACAGGTCGATGGTTTGAGGGGCGGGGCCTGCCTTAACATTCAAAACCTGACCCCGAGTCTGTGATGCATTTTCAACTTGGATGGAGCTGACTTGTATGTTCGCAAGGTTCAAACCTGACGTTCGCACGGTAGGTTTTATAGCATTCACAAGCTTGATGGTCGCGGCCTATACCGCAGCTATGAAGGGTCCATGGTTGGTGCCCGGCGGGCCGCTGCCGAGTTGGACGATGGCCGTCGACCTGCTTCTTGTCCTGCCTCTGGCTTGGCTGCTGCTGAAGCCGCGCGACTGGCGCGCCCGCTGGCCTGTATCACTGGGTCTGGCAGGTGCGGGCTTCCTGCTGGGTCGTTGGCTCGCGCCTAACGGAGATCCGTTGTGGGCATTGCTGGGCGACGTGCGCTGGCTGCTTCTGGGCTTGGTAGTCATGGCCGAGCTATGGTTGTTGAGCGGTTTGATCCGCCAAGTTTGGCGGGCTCGACAGGAGGGGAACGCCGAGGTCGTTGCAGCTCAGGAAGTCCATCGGGTGTTTGGTGAGGGCATCACAGGCCGCCTTATGCAGCTGGAATCACGCTTGTGGGTGTATGCGCTGATGCGGCGCCCTGCCGCTGCACCATTCCCTGGCGATCAGCACTTTGGTGTGCACCGGCAGCACGGCAATGCGAGCAACCAGATCGGCTTTGTCATCGTTATGGGAGCCGAGTTACCTATCATGCATGTTTTGCTGCACTTGGCCTTTGACGCAACCGTCGCCTGGGTGGTGACTGCTATCAGTGCCTACGGCTGGCTTTATCTTTGGGCAGAGTACCGCGCTACCCGCTTGCGTCCAGTCAGCTTAGACGCACAACTGTTGCACTTGCGTTATGGTCTATTGATCGATGCCACTGTGCCGCTCAAAGCGGTGCAGGGCGTTGAGCTGCTAGCGCCGCGAGTACCAATTCCGCGTGCCACGCGGCGCCTGCGCCTGGAGGGTATGGGGCGCGCTAACGTGCGCCTGCGCTTGCAAGCTGGCACCAGCGTGCGCTTGCCCTGGGGTGAGCGTGATACAGACGAGATTGTGCTTGGCGTTGACGAGCCCGAGCGCTTCATGCGGGCCGTCAGCGGGGCCCTGAACACTCCAGATGCGGGCATTCAGGGCTCGGTCTAAATTTGAGCCAAGACCTCGAAACCTGCACGGCTGACGCCAGACACGCGCAGCAAGGCTTTTCCACCCGCTTTACTGCTGCTGTTGCTGCTTCTGCTTCTGCTGATGATCATCGGGCTTCGATTCTGGCCTCAGCCATGAGGGTCGGGCAGGGCTGAGCTGAATTGAGTCGATCTAAGCGCCGCGCCCCCAAAAGAATTGGGTCAACACCCGCTCACCGCCGGGCAGGCCCTTGATGGTGAAGGATACAGGGCTGAGTTCAAACAAGATACCGCCGCTGCCACAGAAGGTGCTGCCCATTGGCGTCGGCTGCTTGATGACGCGATAGACCGCCACGCCGTCGAGTTCGGCCGTTTGCTGGCCCTTGAACAGCTCTTTGGCTTCGTCGGCTTTGATGTTCATGCGGGCGAGCTTCTCGCCACTGATATGGCCCCAGAAGTTGCCGATCTCGCCGAAGTCAAAGACCTCCAACTTGCCGCTGATCTCACGGCGGAAGCAACTGGCGATGGGGAAGGGCCAGTCCCGGTGGCCGCTGCCGCTGGGTCTGATGGCGGCGCTTTTCAGATGGGCGAAGACCGGGCCGATCACCAGCGTCTCGTTGTCAAAGGAGTAGGAGCTGCGGTCGGTCTTGAACTTGACCTGCGCGCTGACCAGCGGCGGCAGTGGCTGCGGCGCGCCCAGGGGCTTCAAGCGCTCTTGCAGTTGCTTCTCGAAGCGTTGCTTGAACTCTTGAATAGCGAAGGGGTCGCGGTAGTTAATGCCGATCTGCTCCCACACCAGTTGCGAGCCGATCTGGCTTTGATAGGCGTTGCGCAGCATGCGCTCGGTGGCGGCTTTGCCAATGTACTGCTCGTGCTGTGCGTAAAGCTGTTCGAGGTCAAGCGGGGCGGGCTCGGCGGCGGCAGCCGTAGCGGCGGTGGTGACGCTGAGCGCGGCAAGCAGGGTGCTGAGGATCCAGTGACGGTGGAATTTCATGGGGCGAGAGAGGTCAATACAGGGGAGGTCATCAGTGTAGTGGCGGCCTTTGATCCGCTACAGCTGATTTGGTGTACCTGCACGATGCCGGGCCGAACTCCCGGCATCGTGCCTGGCGACCACGTCAGCCATACTGGCAAATCCTGACCCTCACACGCTGATCCCTCGCCGGTTTATGCTCAGTCCTGCTCAACCCAAAAGTCCCCACCATGTACGAATTCAAACTCCCCGATATGACTTGCGGCCATTGCGTGGCCGCCATCACCAAGTTGGTGGCGACCGTGGATGCCGAGGCCAAGCCCTTGTTTGACCGCGAGGCGAAAGTCTTGCGGGTCGAAAGCGAAAAAGGCCGCGACGTCTTCGTCGCGGCCTTGACAGAAGAGGGCTACCCGCCCGCTGTTTAAGGTTTGAGGCTTAAGGCTTCAGGCCTCAAACACGCTTTAACGCCGTCGTATCAATCGGCAGTTTGCGCACCCGCACGCCGGTAGCGGCAAAGATGGCGTTGGTCAGCGCCGGTGCCAGCGGCGGCGTGCCGGGTTCGCCGATGCCGCCGGGTGCCTCTTTGCTCGGCACGATATGCACTTCCACCTTGGGCATCTCGCTCATGCGTACGACCGGGTAGTCATGGAAGTTGCTCTGCTCGACGCGGCCGTCTTTGTGCGTGATCTTGCCGTACAGCGCCGCTGACAGCCCATAGCAAATCGCGCTTTCGATCTGGTGCACGATGGTCAAGGGGTTGACCGTCATGCCGCAGTCAACGGCTGCGACGACGCGGTGCACCTTGGGTGTGCCGTCTTTGGCGATCGAGATCTCGGCCACCTCGGCCACATAACTGCCGAAGCTCTCGGCTACCGCAATGCCGCGGAAGATGCCCTTTGGCGCAGGCTTGCCCCAGCCCGCTTTTGCCGCAGCCAACTCCAGCACGCCGCGCAGACGTGGCTGCTTAGAGAGCATCTGCAAGCGGAACTGCAGCGGGTCGGCTTTTGCCGCATGAGCCAACTCATCGACAAAGCTCTCCAGGAAGAAAGCATTTTGCGAATGCCCGACCGAGCGCCAGAACCAGACCTGCGGGCCGGGCTCGGCCTGCCCATAGGCAATGCGTTGATTGGCGATGTCGTAGTGATGATCGGCCAGGCCCTCGACCGCCATGGCGTCCACGCCGCTTTCCGGCAGTTTCATGAAGCCGGAGCCGGCCATGATGGAGGGCGAGCCGATGTCGGCGCGCAAGAGGCTGACACGGCCCTTGTCATCGAGCGCGCCTTCAAACTTGACCACCGAGGCGGGGCGATAAAAGCCCGCCGCCATATCGTCTTCGCGCTCATAGATCAGCTTGACCGGGTGGCCGCTGAGCTTGGACAAGAGCGTGGCGCTGATGGTGAAGTCATGCGCAAAACGGCGCCCGAAGCCGCCGCCCAGCAAAGTGGTGTTGACCTGCACCTTGTCGGTCGGCACGCCGGCTATCTTTGCGACGATTTGCTGCGTCGGCCCCTGGCCCTGGGTGCCTACCCACACCGTGGCCGCGCCGTCGCGCACCCAGGCGGTGCAGTTGAGCGGCTCCATGCAGGCGTGGGCCAGATAGGGCACCTCGTAGCTGGCCGACAGTTGTTGCGCGGAGTTGGCGGCGGCGTCTTTGAGATTGCCACTGTCCACCGCCACGGCGCTGGCTTTGCCGGCTGCATCCGACAGCATGGCTGAGACTTTGTCGGTAGACAGATCGGCGCCAAGGCCGGCCCCCAAATCCCACTGCACATTGAGGGCCGCGCGGCCCTTTTTCGCGGCCCAAAAGCCCTTGGCCAAGACGGCCACGCCGTTGTCCAGCGCGATCACATGCTGAACGCCCTTGACCGCGCGCGCCGCCGCTTCGTCGCTGCTCTTGACCTTGGCACCAGCCACTGGCGCGCGCGCCATCACGGCCACCAGCAAGCCGTCCAGATGGGTGTCTATGCCGAACTGGGCCGAACCGTTGACCTTGGCTGCACTGTCGAGGCGGCGGGTGGGCTTACCCAGGATCTTGAAGTCCTTGCTGTCCTTCAACTTGGGCGAGGCCGGCACGGCTTGTTGGGCCGCGCTTTCCACCAGCGCACCGTAGGAGAGCTTTTTGCCGCCGGGGCCGATCACATGGCCGCGCTCGGTGCGCAGCGCGGCCGCATCGACCTTCCAGGCCTGCGCCGCAGCTGCCACCAGCATCTCGCGGGCCGCCGCACCTGCCTGGCGCAGCGGCGTCCAATGCGCACGCACGGTGGTGCTGCCGCCGGTGCCTTGCATGCCGAACAGCGGGTTGTTGAAGGCTGTGTCGGCAGGGGCTTGCTCAACGCCGACCAGCGCCCAATCGGCGTCCAATTCCTCGGCCACCATCATCGGGATGGCAGTCAGTACGCCCTGGCCCATTTCGGATGAGCCGCAGAGCACGGTGACGCGGTTATCGGGCGTGATGCGCAGCCAGGCACTCGGCGCAAAGGTGTTGCTGACGGATTGGGCCAGTGCACGCTTGCTCGCCAAGGGCAGCGCGAAAGACAGCATCAAGGCGCCGCCGGCACTGCTCTTGAGGAAGCCCCGACGGGAAGTTTGCGGCAGTGTTGAGGTGGTATCCATCTTCATGCGCCTTTCTTCAGCGTGGCGGAGGCATCGTGGATGGCGGCGCGCACCTGGTTGTAAGTGCCGCAGCGGCAGATATTGCCGCTCATGGCTTGGTCGATGTCGGCGTCACTGGGCGACTTCTTGGCCGCCAGCAGCGCGCAAGCACTCATGATCTGGCCGCTTTGGCAGTAGCCGCATTGCGGCACATCGATCTTGACCCAGGCGGCTTGCACCACCTTGCCGGTCTTGCTGGCGCTGATGCCTTCGATCGTGGTGACCTTTTTGCCAACCGCCGCAGACAGCGGGGTGGAACAGGCGCGTACCGGCTGGCCATCCAAATGCACGGTGCAGGCACCGCACAAGCCCATGCCGCAGCCAAACTTGGAGCCAGTCAGTTGCAGGTCTTCACGCAAGGCCCACAGCAGCGGCATATCGGGGTCGGCGTCCACGCTGGCGGGTTTGCCGTTGACGTTGAGATTGATCATCGTGAGTCCTTGCGAATGCAAATAGTGAGGCTTGGCCGCGCACTTGGCTCTTGGCACTTGGCTCTGGGCATGTGCGCGGCAGATGCCCGCTGCGCAGCATACACAGAGTTCTCTCAGTTTGCTTGCGCTTGGGCCGCTGCCCGCCCTGGGCCTTGACTTCTCTTCTGGGCGAGACTCGCTGCGTCGACATAGGGCTGCAGATCGCCCATCTCCAGGTGCTCGACCACCAAGCAATGCTTGACTTGAATGGCAATGACGAGCGGTATCACGCTGCGCACGACCGGCTGCCCAGGTGGCGCAAAACTCCAGTCCGAAACGCCGATGAAGACTGCCTGTTCGCCCGCGAAAAAGCTGCGTTCGAGTTTGAAGCTGTGCGTTTCGATATAGGGGTAGGTGGCTTTGAAGTAGCCGATCAGCCGGCTCTTGCCTTCTTGCCCCAGTTCACCAAAGACGAGCTTGGCGCTCGGGTCCCGAAAGCTGATCTGCTCGTCCATCATCTCGCCAAGGTGCACCCAGTCTTGCTGAATATAGGTGTGCAGATAGGCCTCGGCAATCGCCTTTGTCTTGGCCGAGGCGGACTGGTAGTCCGGCCTTGTCGGGCTATGGGCGGTCTGCGGCTCCTGCGCCGCTTGGGTCGGCACAGTCAGGCTGGCGAGTAGGCTCAGGCCGAGGATCAGCTTGGGCAGGAAGTTGTGTCGTCGTTGCATGGTCAAGTGAGCTTGGGATGGCTGGCGAAGCGGTCACTGTGGCGCGAAGTCGGGCCGCAAGTGAAGGGTTTGGGATGAAACACCGGCCCCGAGCCAGCGAGCCCAGGCGCCTGCCGGCGGACTGGTAGTCAGATCGAATAAAGTGCTTGCACCAGCACTTGCCTGGCGGCTTTCATCACGCCCGGCTGAACATCTCCCGACCATGTCTATCGCTGCTCACATGGCTGCCCACACGGCTGCCCACACCTCTGTCCTTGCAGCATTGCCCGAAGCGGATGAAGCGGCGAAGGCGAAAGTGGCCACGCGTGGCATGCTGCTTGGCAAAGCGGTGCATGGCCTTTTGGTGTGCACCGGCTTGTGGCTGTTGATCTGGTTGTTGATGGCCCTGGCGCAAACGGCAGATGCCGCCAACACGGGGCGCACCAGCCTGAGCCTGCTGCAGGTGCTGCGGCTCAGCCTGTCGGCCTTTCCGCCCTATATCCTGTTCAGCTGGGTTTTGTTCCTGCATGCTTGGCGCCGGCCGCAGCAGTGGGCCAGCCCGGAGAAGCAAATACGCGTGTTCATGGTCAGCATGTCGCTGTTCGCGCTGTTGTGGCTGAGTTACTTTTGGCTTTTGGAGCTGCTGCGCGAGGGCGCGCTGCCGGATGCATGGTGGGCCCTGGTGCTGCGGAACCGGTGGTATTCGCTTTTCTATGATCTTGTGCTGGCGGGTGGCGCCTTCTCGGTGCAGGCCTTTGTGATTTCTAAGGCCAATGCCCGGGCGCGCGAGGCCGCCCGGCAACGCGAGCAGTCCGACCATTTGCGCTTGCGCTTGCTCTTGTTGCAAGGGCAGCTGGAGCCGCATTTCTTGTTCAATGCCTTGAACAGCATCTCGGCCCTGGTGCGCGCCGCCGATCGCGGCATGGCCCTGACGGCCTTGACCCGTGTCAGTGAATTGCTGCGTTATGCGCTGCGGGCCAGCAAGACCGAGTGGGTCTCGGTGCAAGATGAAATGAACTTCACGCGCGACTATTTGCAGTTGCAAAGCCTGCGCTATGGAGAAAGTTTGTCCGTGCAATGGCAAATCGATGAGGCGGCCTGGGAGCGGGTCGCTTGCCCGCCCTTGATGTTTCAGCCGCTGGTAGAGAACGCCATTCACCATGGGCTGGAGGCATGCGACGGTGAAGGTCTTGTCGCCTTGAGTCTGAGGCCGGACGGCGACGGGCTGCGCCTGACGCTGCGCAATCCCGTCGGCGCCGAGGCCCCGCGGCAGCGTGGCCACGGCCTTGGGCTGTCGGCGACCCGCGAGCGTCTACAGCTGCTGTACGGAGATGCAGCCCGACTGCTGACCCGGCAAGAAGCGGGCAGATTCACGACCGAATTGATCCTGCCCTGGCGAGAGCTGCCGGAGTAGCCGCCCTATGAGTATTCGAAAATGGACCGCCCTGGTGGTGGACGACGAGGCCCTGGCGCGACGCAATCTGCAGTTGGCGCTGGCTGAGCATCCCAATTGGCATGCGGCGGAGCTCTGCGCAAGTGCCGCCGAGGCCCGCGTGGCCATGGCCGGGCGCGATTTTGATTTGCTCTTGCTGGACATTCAAATGCCGCGCCAAAACGGGCTGAGCTTTGCAGCCGAATTGTGCGATGGCCCCCATCCGCCTTTGCTGGTTTTTGTGACCGCCTATGACGAACATGCGCTGGCGGCCTTTGACGTGTTTGCGCTGGACTATCTGCTCAAGCCTTTTGATGACCAGCGCTTCGCTGCCATGCTGGCCCGTGTTGAACAGATGCTGACGCTCAAGCAAGGTGCAGCCTCTGCGCAGGCCCAAGCCCAAACCCAAGCCCAAGGGCAGGCGCTGAGTGGCTTTTTGCATGAGCAGCGCAGCTTGGCGGGGGGCGAGGCTATTCCCGCTCTGAGCTTCTTGAATGTTCGCTCGGTGGGCATGCTCGAGCGTATTGCGGTGGCTGATATCGAGTGGATCAGTGCCGCGGGCAACTATGTGGAGCTGCATCTGCGCGCGGCTGAGGGGGGCAACAACAGGCCGCGCGTGGTGCTGCACCGCGCGACCTTGACCGCCCTGGAGCAGCGCTTGCCCCGCCAGCAATTCATGCGGGTGCACCGCACGGCCCTGCTGCGCCCCGAAGCGCTTGCGCGCCTGGAAGTCAGCGGCGACGCCTGCTACGAAGCCACCTTGCGCAGCGCCGACAAAGTGCCGGTCAGCGAGCGCTATGTGAAGCAGCTGCGGGCTTTGTTGGGCTAATCCTTAGATATCAATCTACCTTCAAGCTGACGCCCAAAGTCCCCGCAGGCGCTTGTGCCAAGGCCTTGATCAAGCCGTGCAGGCGTTCGGTCTGCGCGGCCGAGCAATTGCTGGCTCGCAGGGCCTCGCGCAGCCAGGCGGCTTGTTGCTGAGCGCCTTGCAGTGCGGCCCCGCGCCCTTCGAGCGCGTCTTTCAGGGCCTTGAGTTTGAGCTGTCGGCGGGCGGCCTGCATCTCGGCCGAGGCCGGCAGATCCAAGGCGGCTTCGAGTTGCAGCAAGATCTCGTCGAGCTCGGCCGTTGCGGGCAAGCGCTGCTTCAGCGCTTGCTCCCAGTCATCCGGCAGAGCCGGCAAGGCGGAAAATCGCTGTGCAAACTCGGCCTCGTCCGGTGCTGACTGAGTAGATTCTTTCGCTTCGCACAGCTTGAGCTTGGCGTCCA
Source organism: Roseateles albus (assembly GCF_028595345.1). Lineage (NCBI taxonomy): Bacteria > Pseudomonadati > Pseudomonadota > Betaproteobacteria > Burkholderiales > Sphaerotilaceae > Roseateles > Roseateles albus. Next base: position 40,084 of record NZ_JAQQXT010000005.1, read on the forward strand.
ATGCTTCACATTGAGCTTGCCAGATCATTTGGCTGCGCCCGTCAAGAATTTGCAGCGCCGCCGCATGGGCCGCTTGCAAGCGGGCATCCAGGCCTGCCGCCAGCCCGCGCGGCAACTCACCGCCTTGGCGCCAGCTGCGGTCCACCTCGGCCAGGGTGCGTCGAATCTCGGCGTCAGGCGTGGCGACCGTCAGCGCGTCCAGCCTTGCCAGCAAGGCCTCATAAGCGGCGAGCGTGCCGGCCAGCTCGGCATCGCGCGCATCAAATGCGGCCGAGCGCTGAGCGAAGACGGCGTCGGTAGCGGCCTTGAAGCGCGCCCACAAATCGTTCTCGCTGCCGCGTGCCAGCGGCAGGCTGCGAGCTTGGCTTTGCCATTCGGCCTGCAGATCGCGCACACGCTGCGTGACGTCGCGCAGCTGAGGGTTTTGCTGCAGTTCTTGCAGCAAGCCCTCGGCCTGCTTGATCAGCTGCTCGCGCTGTGCCTCGGCGCTGCGGCGGGCTTGTTGCAAGGGCGCTTCGAGGCGCTCCAGGCTGGCGCGCTGGCGTTGCAGCAGCGCTTCGCGCTTGGACATCGGGACGGTGTGCTCCACCGGCCCGAGCTGGCGCCAGGCGAGCTGAAAGGCCGACAGCGCCCGCAGGCATTCTTTCCAATAGTGGGCGGCGCTTTCACCGGCCAAGGCTGCGAAGCCGGCCTCGGGGGCGGCGAAGCCGTCCAGTTCGGTCAAGAGCTGTTCGCGGCTGGCCAGATTGGCTTCGCGGGCCAGCTTCAAGTCGGCCAACTGTGCGGCCACTGGCTCATTGGCCGTTTGCAAGGCCGCATCAAAGCGTGGCCACAGGGCATGGCCCGCGCCGGCGCTGAGGCGGTCCACCTCTTTCCAGCGCTTGCGCAGGTCTTGAATCGCCTCGCGCTGCGCTTTCAGATTGAGCTTGGCCGGCTTGCTGGCCGGCGGCGCTGCTTGAACGTCGGTCGTTGGCTCAGTCGGGGCGGGGGTGTCTTCAGAGCTGCTGGCTTCGGCAGGCTCCGTTGGCTCTGCAGCAAGCAGGGCAGCAGGCACGGCAGCAGGTGGGGCGGCCGCCAAAGTGGCCTGTGCTAGGCTTTCGGCCTCGGCCACCAGGGCGTCGAGCGCGAGGGCGCCGCCCCATTGCTCCCAGTCGCGCAGGCGGCTGCGCTCGGCCAGCAGGGCGTGGTGGCGCTCGCGCAAGCCCTCATCCAGCGAGGCGGGCTTGATGCCCGTCAGTCCGGCATCAATCTGCTGCAGCAAGGCCTGCATATCGCTGAGCAGACCGGCCGCTTGCGCCGCTTCTGCTTGCGCCAGCAGGCTTGCAAACTGTTGTGCTTGCTCTGGCGTCGCGTCGTTCAGCTGTGCGGCTTGCTTGCGGGCGGGTTTGGCGCGCGCCGGTGCGGCTGTGGCCTCGCTGGCTTGCGCTGAGGTTTCGGCGGGCCGCTGAGCGCGCTGCTGGGCTTGGCGCCACTGCTCAAAGCGCTGCGTCAGCACGCGCGCTAGGGCGGCATCGGCCATCGATGCCAAGGCCTGCCATTGCTGGCTGGGCGAAGCGGCGGGTGGCTCGGCTGGGGTGGCCACATCGGCGGTTTCTGCAGCCGGCTCGCTTGCCGGCTTGATCGCTGCGGCATACAAACTCGCCAAGCAGGCCAGCCGCGCTTCGATTTGCTCACTGCTGAGCAAGGCGCTGGCCAGTTGGGGCAGCAGCTCAGTGCAGGGGGCGGCGTGGGCGTCGGGGCAACGCGCTTGCAGCGTTTGCAAGGCTTGGGTGTGCGGGCCGGCGCTCAACTCGCCGCTCAAGCCGGTGGCTGCGGCTTGTTCGGCGGCCGCTTGCCAGTCACTCAAGGCCTGACGGGCATCAACGGACCAACGCAGCACCTGCTGAGCCAACTCGCTGCGTTGGCGCAAATTGTGGTTCAGCGCTTCGCTCAAGCCACGGAACTGCGCAATCTGCGCGGGCTCCAGCAGTTCGGGGTCGAGTGCTTGCCAATCGCGGTCCAGGCTGCTCAGCTGATTGACGGGCAAATCGGTCTCGGCCTGCAGGGCTTGGGCGCTGGCGATCAGGGTTCGAGCGCGTGTGCGTGCTTCGCGCTGGGCGACGGAGGCCTCAAACCGGGTTTTGGCGGCGCGGTGCAAGCGCTTGTCTTGATTGCGGAATTCGCGCTCTGCTTGCTTCAAAGTGGTTTCGCCCTGCAGTGCGTTGATGGCGGCCAGCTTGATGTCCAGCACCGGCGCGGCCACGGCAAGAGCCAGCAAAGCGGCGTCATCGCCTAGCGCGGCCTGCAGGCGGGGCGCCCAGTCCGCTTGCGCGGCGGCTAATTGTTGAGCCTTCTCGCTGGCTTTCTGAGCAGCCTTCTGGCTTGCTGCTTGAGCGGTCTTCTGGGCCGCTTTTTGGGCGGCCTGTGGTGAGGCTTGTTCGGTGGCTTTGCGTGAGGCCGTGGTGGCCTTGGCCGGGGCGGCGGTGCGCCCAAATTTCTTAAAAATCCAGCTCAGCATGTGGTCGCGGCGCAAGTCGCCGGTCAGTTTGTGGGTTTGTCTTCGGGCACGCATCCTGCGCGCCGCCGCCCGGAGTGTAGGCGGGCGGGCGTTTGGGCTTGGCAGCGGGTGGGCCGGCTGGACGAGACGCGCCGCGCTTGCGAGCCGCTTGGGCACAACGGGTCTCCCTCTGTGCCCGCTTGTTTTGATCCCCTGCATCCCCTCCATCCTGGCCAAGAATTTTTCTAGCCTCACAAAAAGGCGCGTATCGAGCCTGACCTTGCCGCGTGTAACGTTGGTGAAATCAAAACCAAGAAATTGAGCCGGGATGGAGGGGATGCAGGGGATGGAAGAGATCGGTAGGGATTTTCAAGGCCTTAGGCCGCAGCTTTAGATGCGCCGGGATGACTAGAAATGCGAGATTACATTTACGGTTTGAGCATCGAGCTTGATGCAAATTGACTCATCGAATGTACAAATTTCTTGCCTTCATCACTCTGCTTGTCGTTCTGTTGACGCCCTTGGCGCTGGATGCTGCGACGCCTGTTTTCAAGTGCAGCCAGAAGGGTTCGGTCACCTACCAAAGCGATCCTTGCCCTGTTGATGGTCCGCGAACGGTGCCGACGGTGGAGCAGCTCAACGCGGAACGGCTGAAGATGAAGCAGCAGCAAGAGACCGCCAGCAAACTCTCAGGTTCTGTGGCAAGTGAACACAAAGGACTGGTATCAGCGCGGCCCGGCGCACCATCCAGCTCCCAGACCTCGCAAGCCAAGGAGCCGCAGCCGTCGGCGCCGGCGGCTCAATCAAACCGAAGGTGTGATGGGCGCCAGTACTGCTCGCAAATGAGCTCTTGCGAGGAGGCCAAGTTCTTTCTCAAGCATTGTCCAGGCGTCAAGATGGACGGTGATGGCGATGGAATTCCTTGCGAAGATCAATGGTGCCGCTAGCAATGTGAGCCCAAAACGCAAAGGTCGCTCATCTGTCGGGTGAGAATTTGACGTTGACGCAAGCCAATTGCAGCGGCGCCAGCCCTTTCAAACAAGATCAAACCCTCTGCGACTGGCGCTCAGTCTGTGTCACTGTAAACTTATACAGTGATTGTTCAGCCCACCTTCAGCCTGATTCCTAAGCGCCAGCACCTGACTCGCCTGATGAAAATTTGGGCGGCGGGGGCTTGTTGGCCCGTTCGCGACGGGGTGGAGCTTGACCTGGTGGCGGCCGGTTGGGTGGCGCTGACTTCAGCCCAGACGGGACATCAGGGCCATGAAACGCTGCGCTTGACCGAACTGGGCGTGCATTGCTTGGCCGAAGCTCGCCGACTCAACCGGCGCGCCTTGAGCGCGCATGACGCTTTGGCGGCGCGGATGACGCGTGAGCTGCTGCTGGCCGGGCGGGTGGTGTGGCGCGAGTTGTCATTGCGTGCGCAGGGGCAAGGGCAGGGTGAAGGTGAGGCCGGCGCTGAAGCGCAAGGCCAGCACGACCCCGATGCGGAGTTCCTGCTGGCACCCCAGACCCTGGCCGCAGCTGTGCCTAAGCCGCAGTGGCGGGTGGCGCGGCCGGATGTGTTCTCGGTGCGTAACACCTCGGTCGAGGACTATCTGCAGCCGGTGGTGCATGAGATCAAGGTCAGCCGGGCCGATTTGCTGTCGGATCTGCGCCATGCGGCCAAGCGCGATGCTTATCAATGGCTGTGCAGCGAGTGCTATTACGTCTTCCCGGTCGGCGTGGCCGAGGCGGCGGAGATCCCCGAGGCGTTTGGCGTTTGGGTGCTGCACGGCGCCGTCGAAGATGGCCGTTTGGAGTTGCTGCGCCCGGCCCGCCACAAGCCTTGCAAGCTGCCGTTTGCGGTTTGGCTGGCGCTGGCCAAGGCGACGCCGGCGCGGCTGGAGGAAGATCCGGCGCAGCGTCAGTTGGCCTCGTCCAGCGAAGGCGACACGACTTGAAGCCTTACACGGTAGCGGTGCGGGCGCTGTGCGAGTTCACCACCAAACAAGGTGATTTGGACCTGCGCTTCACGCCCGCACCCTGCGCGCAAGAAGGCATTGAAGGCCACGCCCTGGTGGCCTCCAGGCGCCCGGCGCACTACCAGGCCGAGCTGGCCTTGAGCGGGCAATACCAAGACTTGCTGGTGCGCGGGCGCGCCGATGGTTTTGATGCGCAGCTGGGCCGGCTGGAGGAGGTCAAGACCTTCAAAGGGAAAATCGAGCGCATCCCGGAGAACCATCGCCTGCTGCATTGGGCCCAGCTGAAGGTTTACGGCGCGATGCTGTGCCGGGCGCAGGGCTTGGCCGAGGTCGAGCTGGCGCTGGTGTATTTCAATATCGGCTCGCAGCAAGAAACGCTGCTGTGCGAGCGCCACGCGGCCGCCGATTTGCAGGTCTTTTTCGAGACGCTTTGTGGGCGCTTTCTGGCCTGGGCTCAGCAGGAGCTGGCCCATCGCGGCCAGCGTGACGAGGCGCTGTCGGCCTTGGCCTTCCCGCATAGCGACTTCCGCCCCGGTCAGCGTGATTTGTCCACTGCGGTTTATCGCGCGGCCCAAACCGGCCGCTGCCTGATGGCCCAAGCGCCCACCGGCATCGGCAAGACGGTGGGCACGATCTTTCCGCTCCTGAAGGCTTGCCCCGGTCAGCAACTGGACAAGGTGTTTTTCCTCACTGCCAAGTCGGCCGGCCGAGGCTTGGCGCTGGAGGCCTTGCATCTGCTCAAGAAGAGCGTCAGCAAGCTGCCCTTGCGGGCGCTGGAGTTGGTGGCGCGGGACAAGGCTTGCGAGCACCCGGACAAGGCCTGCCACGGCGAGTCTTGCCCGCTGGCGCAGGGCTTTTATGATCGGCTGGGTGCGGCGCGGGAGGCTGCCGTAACGTTTTCAACCGACGGTCTGCTCGACCGTGGCGCCCTGCGTGAAGTCGCGCTGGCGCACAGCGTTTGCCCCTACTACCTGAGCCAGGAGTTGGTGCGCTGGAGCGATGTGGTGGTGGGGGACTACAACTACTACTTCGATGTCAGCGCCTTGCTGCACGGCCTGACGCAGGCCAATCAGTGGCGGGTGGCGGTCTTGGTGGATGAGGCCCACAACCTGGTCGAGCGCGGCCGCAAGATGTACACGGCCGAGCTGGATCAGACCAGCTTGCGGGCGGCAAGGCTGGCGGCGCCGCCGGCCTTGAAGAAGGCTCTGGACCGGCTGCACCGGCAATGGAATGAGCTGAACAAAGCCCAGCTCTCGCCCTATCAGGTGCTGGACGGCTTGCCGCTGAAGTTTGTCGCTCATCTGCAGTTGCTGAATTCGGCGCTGGCCGACTACCAGGCCGAGCATCCCACCGAGGTCAATGCGGCGCTGCAAGGTTTTTACTTCGAGGCGCTGCATTTCACCCGCATGGCCGAGTTGTTCGGCCCACATTCTTTGTGTGACTTGAGCAAGGCTGATACCGGGCTGGCACGAGCTGGCTCGGTGCTGTGTTTGCGCAATGTGCTGCCGGCGCCCTTTCTCGGGCCCAGGTTCACGGCGGCGCGCACGACGATTTTGTTCTCGGCCACCTTGCAGCCCATGGCGTACTTTGCCGACATCCTGGGCCTGCCCGCCGACACCGCTTGGGTCGATGTGGCCGCGCCTTTTGAAGCCAAGCAGTTGCAGGTGTCGGTGGCGGCGCATATCTCCACCCGCTACCAGCAGCGCCAGGCCTCCTTGCCGGCGATTGTCGAATTGATGGCGCGGCAGTTTGAGGCGCAGCCCGGCAACTACCTGGCTTTCTTCAGCAGCCACGACTACTTGCAAGAGGCGGCCGCCTTGTTTGAATCCCTGCATGGGCAGATATCGATCAGCAAGCAGACGCGGCGCATGACGGAGCAAGAGCAGCAAGCATTTTTGAGTCGCTTGACGCCCGACAGCCTAGGCATCGCTTTCGTGGTGCTGGGCGGCTCGTTTGGCGAGGCGGTCGATCTGCCCGGCAAGCGCTTGATAGGCGCCTTCATTGCCACGCTGGGCTTGCCGCAGGTGAATCCGGTCAACGAGCAAATCAAGCTGCGCCTGGACCAGTTGATGGGTGGCGGCGCCGGCTACAACTACACTTATTTCTACCCCGGCTTGCAAAAAGTCGTGCAGGCGGCTGGCCGGGTGATACGCACCGTCAGCGATCAAGGGGTGCTTCATCTGATGGACGACCGTTTCGGCCGCCGCGAGGTGCAGGCTTTGTTGCCGAGGTGGTGGCAGGTGGCGCCGGGAGGGCGCAGCTAGTTAGGAACTGGCTGCGTTTCAGCCTTGCGCCAAAGCGGCCGCCAGCTCCGTGCGCATGCGGCGCAGGCCCAGCAGCTCTTGATCGGGGGCTTGCAGCGCTGGCCAGAGCAGGGCGACCAGATCGCGGGCACTGCTGTCGATGTCGATCTGGCGCCCGCCAATGACAACCTCCCACAAGATATGCTCCATCGGCCCAAAGACCAGCGAGCGCAACAGGCGCAAGGGGATGTCCGCACGTACCTCGCCGCTGGCCTGGCCGCGCGCCAGCAAATCCATCAAGGGCGCGGTGTAGCGGCGCTGCAGCGCGACAAAGGGCTCACTCAGCTCTTGGCCCGATTCACCCTTGGTGCGCCCCTCCGACAGCACCAAGGCGCACAGCCCCGTGCCCTGGATCAGGAATAGGCGCAGATGGGTGTGGACCATGAACTCCAGCTGTTCGCGCACCGTCGCCTTGAGTGGCAAGCCTGTCTCGATGGCGTCGATGATTTCGTCATACCAGTCGCCAATCACCCGCATGCACAACTCGCGCTTACTGCGAAAGTAGGTGAATACGGTGGCCTCCGAGATGCCCAGGCGCTGTGCAATCTCGGTGGTGGTGGCGCGTTCGTAGCCGCGCTCGGAGAATACTTCTCGCCCCACGCGCAAAATATCGCGTACCCGCTGTTCGGCCTTGGCGCTGGCAGGCGAGCGGCGTTGGGGTGCTTTGATGGGGCTGGGAATGGTGGTCACGGGCGCTATTTTGCGCATTAATTGAGTAAAGCTCAAGTCTTGCTTGCATCAAGCATCACTCTGACCTATTCTTCGGGCCTCGCGTGTCGGCTCGGCCGATCGTGAGCTATTTTTGTGAAATTTGTGAGTTGCACTCAGAAAACCGGGTGCCATCGCTTTCAGGAGGCTCCATGCCCGTTCTCAGCAGCAAGCTCAATGCCCGTTCCGCAGACTTCAAATCCAACGCCGCCACCATGCGTGGTCTGCTGGATGATCTGAACAGCCGGTTGGAGCAGATTGCCCAGGGCGGCGGCGAAGCGGCGCGGGCCAAGCACATCGCGCGCGGCAAGTTGCTGCCACGCGACCGGGTCGAAATGCTCTTGGACCCTGGCACGCCGTTTCTGGAGTTGGCTCCGCTGGCCGGCCTCAATATGTATGACAACGCAGCTCCCGGTGGCGGCATCATCGCCGGCATCGGCCGCGTGGCCGGCGTGGACTGCATGATCGTCTGCAATGATGCGACGGTGAAGGGTGGCACTTATTACCCCATCACCGTCAAAAAGCATTTGCGCGCGCAGGAGATCGCCGCGCAAAACCGCCTACCCTGCGTCTATCTGGTCGACTCGGGCGGCGCGAATTTGCCCAATCAGGATGATGTGTTCCCGGACCGTGATCATTTCGGTCGCATCTTCTTCAATCAGGCCAATTTGTCGGCCGCCGGCATCCCGCAGATCGCCGTCGTGATGGGCTCCTGCACGGCAGGTGGCGCCTATGTGCCGGCGATGAGCGATGAGACCATCATTGTCAAGAATCAGGGCACGATCTTCCTGGGCGGCCCGCCTCTGGTGAAGGCGGCCACCGGCGAAGTGGTGACGGCGGAAGATTTGGGCGGCGGCGATGTGCACACGCGTCTGTCCGGCGTGGCCGACCATCTGGCCAATAACGACACCCATGCGCTGGCGATCGCGCGCCAAGCCGTGGCTGGCTTGAATTGGCGCAAGGACTCGCAACTCTTGATGCAGGCACCGCGCGCGCCCTTGTTTGATGCCGAAGAATTGCACGGGGTGATCCCTACCGACACACGCAAGCCCTTTGATGTGCGCGAGGTGATCGCCCGCGTCGTGGACGGGTCCGAGTTCGAGGAATTCAAGGCTCGTTACGGCGCCACCTTGGTCTGCGGCTTTGCCCATATCGAGGGCATGCCGGTCGGCATCGTTGCCAACAACGGCATCTTGTTCACCGAGAGCGCCAACAAGGGTGCGCATTTCATCGAGCTGTGCTGCCAGCGCAAAATCCCTTTGGTCTTTTTGCAGAACATCACCGGCTTCATGGTCGGGCGCAAATACGAGAACGAGGGCATTGCGCGCGCTGGCGCCAAGATGGTGACGGCGGTCGCCTGCGCCCAGGTGCCCAAATTCACCATCATCATCGGCGGCAGCTTTGGCGCCGGCAATTACGGCATGTGCGGCCGCGCCTTCTCGCCGCGCTTCTTGTGGATGTGGCCCAACGCGCGCATCTCGGTGATGGGCGGCGAGCAGGCCGCTTCGGTGCTGGCCACGGTCAAGCGCGACGGCATTGAGGGCAAGGGCGGCAGCTGGACGGCCGATGAAGAAGAAGCCTTCAAGGCGCCGATCCGCCAGCAATACGAAGACCAGGGGCATCCCTATTACGCGTCGGCCCGGCTGTGGGACGACGGCGTGATCGACCCGGCAGACACGCGCCGAGTTTTGGCTCTGGGCTTGAGTGCTGCACTGAATGCGCCGATTGCCGAGACCAAGTTTGGTGTCTTCCGGATGTGATGTGTAAAATACACAAATTTAGGTAACTCCGTACACATCATGCGCACCAATATCGAAATCAATGATGATTTGATGGACCAGGCGATGAAGTCGGGCGCGTTCAAGACCAAGAAGGATGCCGTCGAGGCCGGCCTGCGCCTGCTGGCGCGGCAGGCGGCCTACCGTGAAATCCTGGCCCTGCGCGGCAAGCTGCGTTGGGAAGATGCGCCTCGGGCTGCCGAGTTGATCTTGAATGAGCCCGCAACAGGCCATCCGGTGCGGCTGAATGAAGCCTTGAGCGCGAAGCCGGGTATGCCATGATTCTGGTCGATTCCTCGGTCTGGATAGATTTCTTCAACGGCCGCGATACCGTCGGCGTGCGCCGCCTGAGCGAGTTGCTGGAAGATGCCGGTGCGCCCTTGGCGCTGGCCGATCTGGTCTTGTTCGAGGTCTTGCGCGGCTTTCGAGACGAGCGCGATTACCTGGCCGCCAAGCGGGCCTTGGGCGCGCTCGATGTGATCGAAATGGGTGGTGAGGAGAACGCGCTGCATGCCGTCGAGCATTACCGTGCGTTGCGCGCCGGTGGTGTGACCGTCAACAGCCCGGTCGATGTCTTGCAAGCCAGTTTTTGCATCAGCAACGATTGCGCCCTGCTGCACGCGGATCGCGATTACGACGCGATGGAAACGCTGCGCGGCCTCAAGGTTTGGAAGCATTGACGATGGCTGCTGTGCGCACCACAAAAGTTTGCATCGCCTTGCTGGCGGGCCTGTTGTGCGGCCTGTTTAGCGGTCTGCCTAGCGGCGCGCGGGCCCAGGCTTTGATCGACCCCGCCACCTTGAACAAGGATATTCGTGAGGCGGTGCTGCGCGTGCCTGTCAGCGTGCAGGACGCGTACGGGCGCGATATTGCCGGCGATCTGCTGGTCACTACTTTCAAACCAAACGGCCCCGGCCCCTTTCCGCTGCTCATCATCAGCCATGGCCGCAACAGCGACAAGCGCAGCGAATATGGGCGCCAGCGTTTTGAATCGGCCGCGCGCTTTTTCGTCCGCAAGGGCTTCGCCGTGGCCTCACCGCTGCGTCTGGGTTACGGCGAGTTGGCCCAGCTCGGCGACCCGGAAAGCAGCCAGAGTTGCAGCAAGCCCATCTACGCGCCGGCCTTGAACGCTGCTGCCCAGCAAATCATCGCGGTCGCGCGCGCCATGGCCGCACAAGCAGATGTGGACGCCAGCCGTCTGGTGCTGGTCGGGCAGTCGGTCGGCGGCATCGCCACGGTCGCCGCAGCAGCGGAGCGTCCGCCGGGCTTGGTGGCGGCGATCAACTTTGCCGGCGGGCATGGCGGCAGCCCGACCCTGCGCCGGGGCGAGCCTTGCCAGGCTGAGCAACTCAAGCGCCTGTTTCAGCGCTATGGCGAGTTCAATGCCCGCGCCGACTTGCCCACACCAACGCTTTGGATCTATACCGAGAACGATATGTATTTCGCCCCGCACCATAGCCGCGACTGGGCCGAGGCCTACCGTCATGGTGGCGGCCTGGTGGACTACCGGCTCTTGCCCGCCATCGGGGACGATGGTCATCGCCTGTTCGCGGCGGCCAATGATGTGTGGCAGCCCTTGGTCGATGAGTTTTTGGCCCGGCAAGGCTTCACCCAGACCGGCCTGATGAAAGCGCCGCCCGACACCGACTTCGCGCCTCTCAATGACGTGGAAGCCTTGCCGCTGCGCGGCTGGTCTGCGCAAGAGGGCTATAAGAAATTCCTGATGGCCAAGAAGCCGCGTGCTTTTGCGCTTAATACCGAGGGTGAATTTGGTTATGCCAGCGGCGAGGACGTGCTGTCGCGCGCGCTGGGCTTTTGCCAAAAGCGCAAGGGCAAGCCGTGCAGTTTTTACGCCGTCGACGACAAAGTGGTCTGGAGACCCCAATGAATAAGAGCAAGTATCAAACCTTGGTGGTGCAACGCGGCGGTTTTGGCCCGCATACCGCTACCGTCAGCCTGCACCGCCCCGATGTGCGCAATGCCTTCAATGAAGTGGTGGTGGCCGAGTTGACCGCCGCCTTTGCCGAGTTGGGCCAAGACAGCAGCGTGCGCGCCATCGTTTTGGCTGCCGAGGGCAAGGCCTTTTGCGCTGGCGCGGATCTCAACTGGATGAAGGCGATGGCGCATTTCAGCTGGGAGCAAAACCATGCCGACGCCGCCCTGCTGGCCGAAATGCTGTGGACGATTTACAGCTGTCCGGTGCCGGTGATTGCGCGGGTGCAGGGTGATGTCTATGCCGGCGGCGTCGGCCTGGTGGCGGTTTGCGATGTGGTGGTGGCGGTGGAGTCGGCTGGTTTTTGCCTGTCTGAGGCCAAGCTGGGCTTGCTGCCGGCCACCATCGGGCCCTATGTGGTGCGCGCCCTGGGCGAGCAGGCTTCGCGGCGCTATTTCGTGACGGCCGAGCGCTTCAGCGCCGCCGAGGCTCATCGCCTGGGGCTGGTGCATGAGTTGGCCACGCCCGAGTCGCTGGATGACAAGGTCGGCGCGATCGCCGCTGCCATCGCCGCCAACGGCCCGCACGCGGTGCGCGCCTGCAAGCGCTTGGTGCAAGACGTCGCCCACGCGAGCCTCACGCCCGCGCTGCGCGACGACACCGCCCGTCGCATTGCAGACATTCGCGCCAGCGCCGAGGGCCGCGAGGGCGTGCAGAGCTTTTTGAACAAGAGCCGGCCCTCCTGGCTGGCCTGAAGTCCAGATCACTTCTTCAGATGACGATTTCTACTCAGAAAGACTGGCAGCAGCGCAGTCTTGCCGCCGTTTGGCACCCCTGCACACAGATGGCGCGTGCGGCCGTGGTGCCGCCGCTGGCGATTGCGCGCGGCGCCGGCCCTTGGTTGTATGACTTTGACGGCGCACGCTATTTCGACGCCAACAGCAGCTGGTGGGTCAATCTGTTTGGCCACGCCGATGCTGGCCTCAATGACGCCATCAAGCAGCAACTCGATACCTTGCCGCATGTAATGCTGGCCGGCTGCACGCACGCACCTGCAGTGCGCCTGGCCGAGCGCCTGAGTGCGCGCACAGGTGGAGCCTTAGGACATGTCTTCTTCGGCAGCGACGGCGCCAGCGCGGTCGAGATTGCGCTCAAGCAGAGCTTTCACAGCTGGCGCAATCTGGGGCGCGGTGACAAGCGCGAGTTCGTCTGCCTTAAGAACGGCTATCACGGTGAAACCATAGGTGCGCTGGCCGTCACCGACGTGGCGGTATTCCGCGACGCCTATGACCCGCTGCTGATGCGCGCGCATATTGTGATGTCACCCGACTCCCGCCTCGCTAACGAAGCCGCCGCGCTGACTGCGATGCGCGACTTGCTGGCCGAGCGCAGCGCCACGATTGCCGCCGTCATCGTCGAGCCGCTGGTGCAGGGCGCTGCCGGCATGGTGATGTATTCGGCCGACTACCTGCGAGCCTTGCGCAAGCTTTGTACCGAGTTCGAGGTGCACCTGATCGTCGACGAAATCGCAATGGGTTGTGGGCGCACCGGCACCTTCTTCGCGTTTGAGCAGACGCAGCCGCAATGCAAAGCCGACTGGCCTGACTATATTTTGTTGTCCAAGGGGATCACCGGCGGCACCTTGCCGCTGTCCTTGGTGTTGACAACCGAGGCGGTTTTCCAAGCCTTTTGGAGTGAGGACGTGACGCGCGGCTTTTTGCATTCGCATTCCTACACCGGCAATGCGCTGGCTTGTGCGGCAGCGAATGCGGTCCTGGATCGCTTCGATGCGGGCCAGCTCGAAGCCAATGCGCTGCAAGCGCGCTTGTTGGCCGAGGCCTTCGCGCCGCTGGCCGCGCATCCGCGCGTCGCCCATTTGCGCCAGCTCGGCATGGTGCTGGCTTTTGATGTGCAAGACGCCGGCCTGCGCTTCGCCGAGCGCTTTCATCTGGCGGCGCGTTCCCACCAGCTGTTGATTCGGCCGATTGGCAACACGGTCTATCTGATGCCGCCCTATGTGATCGACGCCGCCGCTGCCGCCTTCTTGGCGCAAGCCGTTCGCCTGACGCTGGACGAAGTCTTGGCGCGGCCGGCCAACAAGGCCGTCAGCACAGAGGACGATGCCCATGTTGCTTGAGCACCTGAAGGCCAAGCTGGCCACCATCGAGGCGCAAAGCCTGACCCGCTTTTTGCGGCAAGCCGAAAGCCCGACCGCGCCGCGTCAGCAGGTGCGCGGCGCTGACGGCCGCACGCGTGAGCTGTTGATGTTCTGCTCGAACGACTATTTGGGCCTGGCGGCCGAGCCGCAAATCACCGCCGCCTTGATAGAAGGCGCGATGCTTTACGGCGGCGGCTCCGGCGCCTCGCCCTTGATCAGCGGCCACAGCCATGCCCATGAGCAAGTCGCCGAGACCCTGGCCGTTTGGATGGCGCCGCACATCCCCGAGGCCAAGGCGCTGGGTTTTTGCACCGGCTATATGGCCAATCTGGCCGTCGTCACCGCTTTGGGCGACGAGCAGACCGAGATCTTCTCGGAAGCCTGGAACCATGCCTCGCTGATCGACGGCAGCCGCCTCGCGCGCGCGCAAGTGACGCGTTATCAGCATGCCGATGTGGCGCAGCTGCGCGGGCTGCTGGCGGCCAGTCAGGCCAAGGTCAAGCTGATCGTCACCGATGCGGTTTTCAGCATGGACGGCGACTTGGCGCCGCTGCCCGAGCTGCTGGCGCTGGCCGACGAGTTCGACGCCTGGCTGATTGTTGACGATGCGCATGGCTTTGGCGTGCTGGGCGAGCGGGGCCGCGGCTCGCTGGAGCATTTCAAACTGCGCAGCGAACGCCTGATTCTGGTCGGCACGCTGGGCAAGGCGGCCGGGCTGGCCGGCGCCTTTGTGGTGGCCCACGCCACCATCACCGATTACCTGCTGCAGGCCGCCCGCAACTACATTTTTTCGACCGCCTCGCCGCCGGCCGTCGAGCATGCCTTGCTGACCAGCTTGGGGCTGATCGACAGCGAGCTGGGCGCCGAGCGCCGCGCCAATCTGCGCCGCCTTCAAGCGCAGCTGCGCGTCGGCATAGCGGCGATGTTGGCGCAGCACCCGGCCTTGGGCTGGCGCCTGGCGCCGTCCGACACCCCCGTCCAGCCCTTGATCATTGGCGGCAATGCCGAGGTGATGGCGCTGGCCGCCAGGCTGGAGAGCGAGGGCCTGCGCGTGCCGGGCATACGCCCGCCGACCGTGCCGGCCGGCGAGGCGCGACTGCGCATCACCTTGTGCGCCACGCATACCGAGGCCGATGTGGCGCAGCTTTTGCAAGCCTTGGCCGCGGCCGCCGCAGATATGGATGTCGGCACGCCATGAAGGGCTTTTTCATCACCGGCACCGACACCGAGGTCGGCAAGACCTGCATCACCGCTGGTTTGACCCATGCGTTCACGCAGCTAGGCCTGCGCGTGGCGCCGATCAAGCCCTTGGCTGCCGGCCAAGAATGGCTGGACGAGCAATGGGTGAATGAAGATGTGCAGCGCTTGCACGCTGCCCAAAGCATAGGCATGACGGCGGAGCAGGTCGGCCCGCTGCAATTCCGCGCGGCCTGCGCGCCGCATATTGCTGCCACGCTTGAAGGTCGCAGCATTGACCGGGCTCCCTTGCTGGCCGCGATTCGTGCCAGCGCCGACTTGGGCCAAATGGCGCTGGTCGAAGGCGTCGGCGGCTTCCGTGTGCCGCTGTGTGCTGGCTGGGATACGGCCGATATGGCGGTGGATCTGGGCCTGCCCGTCGTGCTGGTCGTGGGCCTGCGTCTGGGTTGCATCAACCATGCCTTGCTGACGGCCGAAGCGATTCGCGCCCGGGGCTTGAAGCTGGTCGGCTGGGTGGGCAACGTGGTGGACGCCGACATGCCGCATCTGACCGACAATCTGGCCGCGCTGGGCGCATCGCTGGATGCGCCTTGCTGGGGTCATGTGCCTCGCTTGGAAAACCCTTCCCCGGCGGCCGTTGCCGCCCATTTTTCGAATCACGCGCTCTTGCTGACGCAAGTCGCAACATTGTCTTTGCAATAAGTCTTTTTCGGAATCGTTAGCTATGACCCACTCCCAAACCGTCAATCAAATCCAGTCGCTGACCCCGACCACCGACGCCGAGCGCCGCAGCAACAAGACCTGGACGGTCAAAGAGGTCGTGGCGCTGTATGACCTGCCTTTCAATGACCTGATGTTCCGCGCCCAGCAGGTGCACCGCGAGAACTTCGACGCCAATGCGGTGCAACTCTCTACGCTGCTGTCGATCAAGACCGGCGGCTGCGAGGAAGACTGCGCTTACTGCCCACAGTCGGCGCATTTCGACACCGGCCTGAAGGCCGAAAAGCTGATCCCGCTGCAAGAAGTGCTGGAAGCGGCGCGTGCGGCCAAGGCCAATGGCGCCACCCGTTTTTGCATGGGTGCCGCTTGGCGCACCCCGAAAGATAGGCATCTTGAAGCGATTGGCGAGATGGTCAAAGAGGTCAAGGCGATGGGCCTGGAAACCTGCTTGACCGCCGGTATGTTGGGTGACGGCCAAGCCGAGCAACTGGCCGAGGCAGGCCTCGACTACTACAACCACAACCTCGACACCTCGCCCGAGTTCTACGGCCAGATCATCACCACGCGTACTTATCAGGACCGGCTGGATACGCTGGACCGGGTGCGCAATGTGGGCTTAAAGGTTTGCTCGGGCGGCATCGTTGGGCTGGGCGAGACGCGCGGTCAGCGGGCTGGTTTGATTGTGCAATTGGCCAATCTGAATCCGTATCCGGAGTCGGTGCCGATCAATAACTTGGTCAAGGTCGAAGGCACGCCTTTGGCCGACGCCGAGGCGCTCGATCCCTTTGAGTTCATCCGCTCGATCGCGGTGGCGCGGATCACGATGCCACGCGCGATGGTGCGGCTGTCGGCCGGGCGTGAGGAGATGCCTGAAAGCATGCAGGCGCTGTGCTTCTTGGCGGGGGCTAACTCGATGTTCTATGGGGACAAGTTGCTGACGACGAGCAATCCGCAGGCGGAGAAGGATAGGGCGTTGCTGGATCGGCTGGGGATGCGGTGCGCTACCGAGGAGGAGTTGGTGCCGCAGGCTGCGGCTGAGGATGGTTGCGGCAAGGTGAGTTGCCACTCGCATTGAGCTTGCACGAGTCATGGGCGTTGCTGTTCTGCTGAGACCGATGCCGGGAGTTCGCCCCGGCAGGCGACCTTCTTTCTTGGGCGGCCAAGAAAGAAGGCAAAGAAACCGCCCCTGCCGCATGGCCCTTCGGGTTCGCTGCGGTGCTCAGGTTTACCGGGCCGCGCCCAACTCACTTCGCTACGCTGCGTTCAAACATGGGGCGCGAATTCAGTCTTTGAAGTCGCTCCGCGACGCCCGGCAAACCTTCCGCTCCTCGCCCATGCAGAAGGGGAACCCCCAAATACCGACACGCCTCGCTGCGCATCGGCTCGCTAGAGCCGTGCCGCTCGTGAGACAGGGCAATAGTTGTTTCGCGATATCTCGGTCAGAAGGTTAGGCAGTAAATGCAACTGTTCCAGTCAATTTACCAATGGGGCGGACTCTTTTTTATATTTATTGGCCTGATTTATTCGGTGGCCGGGCTTGTTCGAGGTGACTGCCCTCTTGTTGGTCACCGCGTTTTCGCAGATTCGTGTGTTTCACGTTTTGCTTCGGGCGTCGGTATCGCGATGGTTTGGCCGGTGTTTTTACCCTTTGCAATTGTTTCTGTTTTTATGGATGGCAGGAGCGGGCGGAGAAACTGAATTTGCCGAGTTGCCTGTCTAAATTCACCGCGCAGTTTTGTAGGTTTTTGTTAGCTGGGTAGGTTGTAGTGAGCGAATGCGAACTCCAACGACGGGCACGAGCGCTGGATCAGCCGATGCGAAGCGAGGTGTGTTGGTATCTCGGGGTTCCCCTTCTGCATGGGCGAGGAGCGGAGAGTTTGCAGGGCGTCGCGAAGCGACTTCAAGAACAGGTTTCGCGCCCCCTGTCTGAACGGAGCGTAGCGCAGTGAGTTGGGCGCGGCCCGGCAAACTTGAGCACCACAGCGGACCCGAAGGGCCATGCGGCAGGGGCGGTTTCTTTGCCTTCTTTCTTGGACGCCCAAGAAAGAAGGTCGCCCGCCGGGGCGAAATCCCGGCGCGGTCTTAAAGAGATGGTGATGTGGCAGCGAAGCCCCGGCGCATTCCGGGGCATGAATGAAGATATTGCGGCCCTCCCAGAGACCCTGGAAGTAAAAGTAAGAGTTCAAAGTTCACGAGACTGGAGACAAACAACATGTTCAAGAAAATCCTGATCGCCAACCGAGGCGAAATCGCCTGCCGCGTCGCGGCCACCGCCCGCCGCATGGGCATCAAAACCGTCGCCGTCTACTCCGACGCCGACGCCAAAGCCAAGCATGTCCAGGCCTGCGACGAAGCCATCCTGATCGGCGGCCCCGCCCCCCGCGACTCCTACTTGCAATGGCAACGCATCATTGATGCGGCCAAAGCCACCGGCGCCGAAGCCGTCCACCCCGGCTACGGCTTTCTGAGCGAAAACGAAGCCTTTGCCCAGGCCTGCGCCGCCAACGGCATCGCCTTCATCGGCCCTTCTCCGGCCGCCATCCAGGCCATGGGCCTGAAGGCCGAATCCAAGCGGCTGATGGAAACCGCCGGCGTGCCGCTGGTGCCCGGCTACCACGGCGCCGACCAAGACCCGGCGCTGCTGCGCGCCGAGGCCGAGCGCATTGGCTTCCCCGTCCTGATCAAGGCCAGCGCCGGCGGCGGCGGCAAGGGCATGCGCGCGGTCTACCAGTTAGACGAGTTCGACGCCGCCCTGGCCTCCTGCAAACGCGAGGCGATCAACAGCTTTGGCGATGATGCAGTCTTGATCGAGCGTTATGTGCAACGCCCGCGCCATATCGAGATCCAGGTATTTGGCGACAATTTCGGCGACTGCGTCTACCTGTTCGAGCGCGATTGCTCGGTGCAGCGGCGCCACCAGAAGGTGCTGGAAGAAGCGCCTGCGCCGGGTATGACGGCCGAGCGCCGCGCCCAAATGGGCGGCGCCGCGGTGGCAGCGGCCAAGGCGGTGGGCTATAGCGGCGCCGGTACGGTCGAGTTCATCTGTGAGCAAGACGGGCGCTTCTACTTCATGGAAATGAACACCCGCCTGCAGGTCGAGCATCCGGTGACGGAAGCGATCACGGGGCAGGACTTGGTCGAGTGGCAATTGCGCGTCGCCGCGGGCGAGCCGCTGCCGCTGAAGCAAGAGCAATTGACGATGACCGGCCACGCCATCGAGGCGCGCATCTGCGCCGAAAACCCCGATGCCGGCTTCTTGCCCGCCACCGGATCGCTGCATGTGGCGCGCTGGCCTGAACATGTGAAGTTCCAGCGCGGCTCAGCCCCCTCGGGGGGCGGCTCAGGTACTCCTGGGCCGGGGGCAGGCATATTTGTGCGCATCGATGCCGGTGTGGATGAAGGCGACGCGATCAGCCCGTTTTACGACTCCATGGTCGCCAAGCTGATCGTCTGGGGCGAGGACCGGGCGCAGGCCTTGGCGCGCCTGGACGCCGCCTTGCGCGACACCCATATCGTCGGCCTGCAGACCAATGTGGCCTTTTTGCGCCGCTGCGCCGCGACCGCATCCTTTGCGAGCGCCGACCTCGACACCGCGCTGATCGAGCGTGAGCGCGCGGCCTTGTTCGAACAGCCCGGCCTGCCCTTGAGCACTAGCGCGGCGGCAGTCGTCGCCCATACGCTGGCGGCCGAGGCCACGCTGCAGACCAGCGACCCCTGGAGCCGACGTGACGGCTGGCGCATGTACGGCGCCTCGGCGCGTCGCTTCGATCTGGAGATTGCCGGCGTTCACCACGAGGTCTTGCTGTCGCGCCATCACCAGGGCGGCATGCAGTTGACGGTGGCCGGCGAGGCGATCGCTTTTGCCGCCAACTCGGCTAGCCTGGAAGCGCATGAACTGCTGCTGGGCTCCGGCCTGGCCCAGCAGCGCATCACCGTCAAAACCTATGCCGAAGGCGAAACCGTGGCGGTGTTCGCGCCGACCGGCTCGGCCCTGGTGGTCGAGATCGACGTGATCGCCCGCGCCGGCAGCGGCCCGGCCGAGGGTGGCCGCCTGACCGCGCCGATGCCGGGCAAGCTGGTTGGCTTCCTCGCTCAGGTCGGCGATGCGGTAGCCAAGGGTCAGCCGCTGGCGGTGATGGAGGCGATGAAGATGGAGCACACCATCAGCGCGCCCCGCGACGGTGTGGTGGCCGAGCTGCTGTTCGCTGTCGGTGATCAGATTGGTGACGGCGCCGAAATTCTCCGCTTGGAAGCCTCAGCATGAGTACGCTGCCTTCACGTGTCACCCTGGTCGACGTCGGCCCCCGCGACGGCCTGCAAAACGAAAAAGAGCTGGTCACCACCGAGCACAAGGCGGCTTTGGTCGAGATGCTTTATCTGGCCGGCCTGCGCGAGATTGAGGTCACCAGCTTTGTCAGCCCGAAATGGGTGCCGCAGATGGCCGATAACGCAGCGGTGATGGCGGCGATCACGCGCCAGCCTGGCGTGCGCTACTCGGTGCTGACGCCGAATCTGAAGGGGCTGGAGGCGGCATTGCCTACCCGCCCGGACGAGATTGTGGTTTTTGCTGCCGCGTCCGAAGCCTTCAGCCAGAAGAACATCAATTGCTCGATCGCCGAGAGTATTGAACGCTTCGCTCCGGTGGTCGCAGCCGCCCAAGCCGCGGGCATCAAGGTGCGCGGCGCGCTGTCTTGCGCGGTCGGTTGCCCTTATGAGGGTGACATCAGCGCCGACCAAGTCGAGCGAGTGGTGCTGCTGATGAAGGGCATTGGCGTTGATCATCTGGGCGTGGCGGACACCATAGGCGTGGGCACGCCCAGAAGGATTCAGGCGGCGATGGAGCGTGCCTTGAAGCATTACCCGCTGGTCGAGGTCAGCGGGCACTTTCACGACACCTATGGCCAGGCGCTGGCGAATATCTATGCCTGCCTGGAGCTGGGCATCCACACCTTCGACGCCAGCGTGGCAGGTCTGGGCGGCTGCCCTTATGCCAAGGGCGCGACCGGCAATGTGGCGACCGAAGATGTGGTCTTCATGCTCAATGGCCTTGACATCGAGACCGGCATCGACATCGACAAACTGGTCGACGCCGGCGCATTTATCTCCGGCGTGCTCGGTCGGCCACCGGTGTCGAGAGTCGGCCGGGCCTTGCTGGCGAAACGCGCTGCGGCCTGATAGATCAGGCCAGCAGATGCTGGTTGAAGAAAGCGAGCGTGCGGGTCCAGGCCAGCTCGGCGCTGGCCGCGTCATAGACCTCGGGGCGCTGCTCGTTGAAGAAGCCGTGTTCGGCGGCATAACGCTGTATTTCGGCTGAGGCCGGCAGCTTGGCTTGCAAGGCATCAGCGGCGGCCGGTGTGATCCAGTCGTCCAGATTGGCAAAGTGACCTTGGAAGGGAATTTTGATCAGCGCCGGATCGGCCAATTCGGCCGGCGGAATGCCGTAAAAGCAACTGGCCGCACTTAAGCTCGGCAGGTGCACGGCGGCGGCGATGGTCAGCGCGCCACCCATGCAAAAGCCGGTCACGCCGATCTTGGTGCAATGAGGGGCCAAGAAGGCCAAAGCACCGGCCAAGTCCTGGTGGGTGGCGTCGGCAAAGTCCAGGCCGCTTTTCAGATGCGTGGCTTCATCAGCATTGCTGGCCAGGCGGCCACGGTAGAGGTCGGGCGCCAGGGTGGTGAAGCCAGCCGCCGCAAAGCGATCGGCCACGCCGCAGATCTGCGGGTTCAAGCCCCACCATTCTTGAATCAGGATCAGGCCTGGGCGCTTGAGCCCTTCGCTGCTGTCGGCTTCGGCCAAGTAGGCGGCGCTGTTGGCGCCGTCCGGTCGCGTGAAGTGGATGGTCTGTCCCATGATGTTTCCTGGCTTTTTTTGCTAACGGTGATCAGCGACGGGCTCAAGGCAAGGCCTGGCCGCGAGCGCTGAGATAGAGCCGGTACCAGTCTTCGCGGCTCATCTGAATTGTTGTGGCGGCGGCGCAAGCGCGGATTCGATCGGGATTGGTGCTGCCGATGACGGCCTGTATACCCGCCGGGTGCCGCAGCAGCCAGGCCAGCACGATGCTTTCCGCGCTTACCGCATATTGCTCGGCCATGCTCAGCACCAGTTTGGCAGTGGCCTGCTGAGCCGGGCTGGCGCTGTCTGACTTGGCGCCGCTGAACGCGCCTTGCGCCAAAGGGCTCCAAGCTTGCAGCTGAATGCCTTGCTGCTGGCAATACTGCAGCGTGTCGGCCCAGGGCAAGGCCGTGGCGTTTTGCGCATCGTTGAAGCTGCTGTCGTGATCCAGCCAGTCCAACTTGGCCAGACTCATTTCCAGTTGATTGGCCACCAGCGGCGCATCCAAGGCCTGCTGCAACCAGCGCATTTGACCGGCCTGCATATTCGAGACGCCAAAAAACCGCACCTTGCCGGCGCTGCGCAAGCGGCTGAAGGCTTCGGCAATCTCGTGCGGCTCCATCAAGGGGTCGGGGCGGTGCAGCAGCAGGATGTCCAGATGCTCGACGCCGAGGCGCCGCAAGCTGGCCTCCGCGGCGGACACGATATAGGCGCCGGACAGGTCATAGCGGGCCGGCCCGCTGTCATCGGCGAAACGAATACCGCATTTGCTTTGCAAGAGGATGCTGTCGCGCAGCGAAGCCTGGCGGCGCAGCAATTCACCAAAGCATTGCTCGGCGGTGCCGCGCTTGTAGATGTCTGCATGGTCGAACAGCGTGATGCCGATCTCAAGTGCGGCTTCCAGCGCAGCATGGGCCTGCGCGATATGGCTTTCGGTGACGGCGCCGCCATTCCAGTCGCTGCCCATGCCCATGCAGCCGAGTATGAGGCGGCTGCTGGTTGGCAAGGGCCTGTCAACAGGGCGCGAGGGTGGGGTGCTTGGCATATTCATTCTGGGTTGAGTACCTTGGCCACCGGGTTGGGCCGCAGGCGGAAGGCGTCAGGCAGGCCCGAGCCCAAAAGCGGGCGCAAATAGAGACGGAAGGCATCGGTCACATCGGTGCCGCTGGCCGCAATGAATTCGTCCTCCATCACGCGGGTCTTGCCGGCCACGGCAGTGAGTGGAAGTAACTCGTAATCGACCGAGTAATAGCCGCTGCGCTTGATGGCGACCGAACCGTCACGGCCGGCATTGAAGGCGAACTGCACCGCCTTCTCGCCGACCTCGCGCGCCTCGCGTTGGTCCACATCCGACACGCAGCCAATAAAGCTGCGCTGCAGATAGCCGAAGGTGTCGCCGCGCACCCGTTTGATGCCGAGCTTTTCTTTGATCTCTTCGCACAGCAGATCGGCCAGCGCGCTATTGCCGGACAGCTGCACATTGCCGTGCGCGTCACGCTCCAGGTCTTTGGCCAGCTGTGCGGCGATGGGCTCACCCGAGGCGTCATGGATGCCCTCGGAGACGGCGATCACGCAGCGCCCAAAACGCTCGTAGGTCGCCTTCACGTCGGCCAGGAATTGCTGCAGATCGAACACGCGCTCGGGCAAATAAATCAGGTGCGGGCCGTCGTCGGGGAACTTCTTGCCCAAGGCCGAGGCGGCCGTGAGGAAGCCGGCGTGCCGCCCCATCACGACGCCGACATAGACGCCGGGCAGGGCCGCGTTATCGAGGTTTGCTCCCGCGAAAGCCTGCGCCACAAAGCGCGCGGCCGATGGGAAGCCGGGTGTGTGGTCGTTGCCGACGAGGTCGTTGTCAATCGTTTTGGGGATGTGAATGCAGCGCAGCGGGTAGCTGGCCCTGGCCGCTTCCTCGCTGATGATGCGCACGGTGTCGGACGAATCATTGCCGCCGATGTTGAAAAAGTGCGTGATGCCGTGCGCCTGTAGCACTTTGAACATCTTGTGGCAGTAGGCGGCGTCGGGTTTGTCCCGCGTGGAGCCCAGGGCCGATGAAGGCGTCTGCGCGACCAGTTCCAGGTTGTGGCTGGTTTCTTGCGTCAGGTCGACGAAATCTTCATTGATGATGCCGCGCACGCCGTGGCGGGCGCCGTAGACCAGGCCGACCTGGTGTTGCCGGCGCGCCTCGAGCACCACGCCGACCAAGGATTGATTGATGACAGCAGTTGGGCCGCCGCCCTGGGCGACGAGGATCTTGCAGAGGGACATGGACGTTCCTTGGCATGGTTTGATGGCAGCACAAAGGTGCGTGGTGATTGTGACTTAGCTTGGCTGCTTTGGCTTGCTTGCATAAGCGGCTCTAATGAATCTGAAGCTAAGCAAATCAAGCTTGCTTAGCGGCGGCCCTTGGGCGTACAACAGCACACCACAACAAGCCGCCAAGGCCCTGGAGACAAGCATGAAAGTCGGATGCCCCAAGGAAATCAAGAATCACGAATACCGCGTTGGCCTGACACCGGCCAGTGTGCGCGAGCTGACCTCGCGCGGCCATCAGGTGCTGGTGCAGACCGGCGCTGGCGCAGCGATTGGCCTGCTGGACGAGCATTACGTGGCGGCCGGCGCCAGTATGGCGCCCGATGCGGCGACGGTGTTCGCGCAGGCCGACATGATCGTCAAGGTCAAGGAGCCGCAGCCGCAGGAATGCGCGATGCTGCGTGAAGGTCAGATTCTCTACACCTATCTACACCTGGCGCCCGACCCGGCGCAGACCGCCGCACTGATCAAGTCCGGCGCCGTTTGCATCGCCTATGAGACCGTCACCGGTCCCGGCGGTGGTCTGCCACTGCTGGCACCGATGAGCGAGGTGGCGGGGCGCATGTCGATTCAAGCCGGTGCCGCCCATCTGGAGAAGAGCAAGGGCGGCATGGGCGTGCTGTTGGGCGGCGTGCCCGGCGTGGCCCCGGCGCATGTGGTGATCATTGGCGCCGGCGTGGTCGGCACCCATGCGCTGCAGATGGCCGTCGGCATGGGCGCGCGCGTCACCGTGCTGGACCGCAACGTTGATCGCCTGCGGCAGCTCGATCTGGTCTTCGGTAACCGCATCAGTACTGCTTATTCGAACGTGCAAAGCCTAGAGGAGTCGGTGCTGTCGGCCGACTTGGTCATAGGCGGTGTGTTGATTCCTGGCGCGGCGGCGCCCAAGCTGGTGACGCGCGAGATGATTTCGCGCATGAAGAAGGGCGCCGTGGTGGTCGACGTTGCGATCGACCAGGGCGGCTGCTTCGAGACATCGCACGCGACCACGCACGCAGATCCGACCTTTGTGGTGGACGGAGTTGTCCATTACTGCGTCGCCAATATGCCCGGCGCTGTTGCACGCACCTCGACGTTTGCACTCAATAACGCCACCATTGCCCATGCCGTGGCCTTGGCCGACAAGGGCTGGCGGCGCGCCTTGAATGACAGCCCCTACCTCTGCGCGGGCCTCAATGTGGCCTTGGGTCAGCTGACTTATGAGGCGGTGGCGCGCGACCTGGGCTATGAATATGTGCCGGCGGAAGGCTTGCTGGACTGACATTCCCATCTCGACAAGCTACTCTAGGGCGGCGGCATATTGATCCAAATCAGTCGCCCGTCACCCATCCGTCTAAAAGAGGTGTTAAGTTACGGGGTGAGATTTTTGTAGCCAAGGAGAGCATTGCCATGTCTGAAATCAACCAAGCCCATAAAGACCGCTTGATGAGCGATTTGCATTCCGTCGTGTCGGAAGCCGAGAGCCTGCTGCGTGCCACTGCAGGTTCGGCCAGCGAAGGCGCGTCCGAGTTGCGCGCCAAGGTGCAGGCCAGCTTGGATCGCGCCAAACATAATCTGGCGGATCTGCAGGATGCCGCCGTCGACAAGGCGCGCGCGGCCGGCCGTGCCACCGACCTCTATGTGCATGAAAAGCCATGGCAGGCCATGGGCATGGCGGCCGGTGTGGGCTTGCTGCTGGGTATGTTGATCAGCCGACGTTAATCAATCGGCAGTTCAACTCGGGTAAAGCCGGCGGCGATTTATTCGGCGCCGGCTTTTGTTTGGCTCATCCAGTTTTCCAACTGGTCGGCCGGCATGGGCCGGGCGAACAAGTAACCCTGACCTTCATGGCAGCCCAGATCGAGCAGCAGCGAGCGCTGTTCTTCGGTCTCGATGCCCTCGGCGATCACGGTCAGGCCAAGCCCGCGCCCCAGGTTGATGACCATTTGCGCAATGGTGGAACCTGCTGTGGAGGTCTGCGCCTCGCGCACAAAGGCCCGGTCGATCTTGAGTCGATCCACATCCAGTTGGCGCAGATGGCTTAGCGATGAGAAGCCGGTGCCAAAGTCATCGATCGCCACGGTGATGCCGAGCTTTTTGATATTGGCCAGGATATGCATCACCAACTCGGTGTCTTCCATGGCCATCGATTCGGTAATCTCGAGCTCCAAATTGCGGCCGGCCACGCCGATATCGCGCATGGCATCGTTCACCACGGTCATGAAGTCAGGATGGCGGAACTGCGCCAAGGAGACGTTCACGCACATGCGGAAGTCGGCATAGCCGAGCTCGATCATGTGTTTGAGCTGGTGGCAGGCCGTACGCAGCACGAACTCGCCGATGCTGATGATCAGCCCCGACTTTTCGGCCAGCGGGATGAACTGATCGGGCGGCACAAATTTGCCGTCTTCGGTGCGCCAGCGTAACAAGGCTTCGGCGCCTATCGGTTTGCCGCTGAGCAGATCAACCTGCGGCTGATAGACGACAAACAAACGGTTCTCTTCGAAGCCCGCGCGCAGGCCTTTCAGCAGTTTGAAGCGCTCGCGCGCATCGGTGCCCATGGCGGGCGAGAAGTATTCGGACGATCCGCGGTGCTGTTGTTTGGCTTGCTTGAGCGCAATCTGGGCGTCCAAGAGCAACTCCGAACCAACGGCAGCGGACTCGGTCAAGCGTACCAAGCCTGTCGTGGCCGATAGCTGCAGGCGCTCTCCGGCGACCGAGAAGGGTTCCAGGAACACGTCTTGAATTGTCTCGCCACAGACCACGGCGTTTTCACCCAGCAGGCCGAAGGTGTCCGAGCCAATCCGCGCCATCGCGGTGCTCAGGCCCAGCTTGCTGCCCAGTCGGGCCACAACAGCCTTCAAGACTTGATCGCCGAAATGGTGACCGAAGGCGTCATTGATGTCGGAGAAATCATCCAGATCGATCAAGGCCAACGTGACGCCGGCCGGGTCTTTCAGGTTCTTGTCCAGCAACTCGACAAAGCGGTTGCGGTTGGGTAGTTGCAGCAGCTGATCGTTATAGGCTTGATCCAGCAACTTGCCGTACAGCACTACGTTCTCGAAACCCACCGAGATATTGGAGCAAAACGCACGCAGCAACTGCTGATCGAGATCGCTGAGCCTGCGGCCCACATCGACCAGGGCCGCCATCGGCCGCCCGTTGGAGAGGCTGAAGTAGAGGCAAGTGCCCTCGTCGTAGATGTTCTCGCGTTGGTTCAGGCAACGCTGCAGGCGCTCCCGCACCGACTTGATTTGCACCGAGGCCAATGAGCAGTTGATCAGTCCGCTGTATTGCCCGGCGGCCGCGACGATGCGCACATCGGCCTCGGCCGCGTTTTCCATCTGCACGCAGACCATGCCTTCCGGCAAGATGCCCAACATCGCGCAGAGTTGAGTAACAACGCCCTCGGCAAAGCGGTGCAGCCCGCGCAGGCGGCTCAGCTCGGTGCTGGCCTCGACGATCATTTCCAGACCGCGTCGGTTCGAATCGAGCGAGCAAATCTGGCGGTAGGAGCGAATCGCGGCCGTCAACACTGTGTACAGCCGTGTGCGCGTCAGCTCGGATTTGGTCTTGTAGTCATTGATGTCATAGGCCTGCACCGTTTCGATCTCGGGCGCATAGCCGGGCTGACCGGTGCGCAAGATGATGCGCACGGCGCCGAGCCGCAGGTCGTCACGGATATAGCGCACCAGCTGCAGGCCGGCGTCTTCGGACTCCATCACGACATCGAGCAGGACGACCGCGAGGTCGGTCTCGCTGGTCAAGACTTGTCTGGCCTCGGCTGCCGAGTTGGCATGCAAAAAAGTCAGCGGAAGGCCCTCAACCAGCAGGCCTTGCATGGCCAACTCGGTCGCCTTGTGAACGTCCCCATCGTCGTCAACGATCAAGACGCGCCATGGCTGACTCGAAGCGTGATCGCCGGCATCGCCCATTTCTGGGCCATCCAAAAATTCCAATAGATCGTCGTCGTCCTTGTGATCGGACTTGGCCGGACTGTCTGTCTCGCGCATGTGGGCCTGTGCTCCAGCCTATGGATTGACAATGGCGTAAGGGTATTTCATTTTGCACCCTGCCGCTATGCGCGCAATTGCCTATGAAGCAACGCCCGTAGCGGCATTGTTTGCGGTTATAGACGATTTGCAGCAGCATTGATCGATTGAATAGCTTGGCAAGATGTTTTTTTGGAGAAAAAGATATGAAGAGCGAGCCGGATAGCCAGGAGCGAGGCGAACAAGAGCCCGCGCCTGCGGCGGGACTGTTGGCGTCCTTACGGCGTCTGTTTGTGCATGGCCTGGAGTTGGTGCAGATCCGTGTCGAGCAAATTTCGCTGGAGTTCGAGGCTGAAAAGCTCAGGCTGTTCAGTGCTCTGATTCAGTCGCTGCTCGCCTTGCTCTTGGCGGCGGCCGCGCTGGGCATGTTGAGCCTGTGCTTGTTGCTGATGACGCCGGAGACGTGGCGCTGGCTGACGGCGCTGGTCTTGGGTCTGCTGTACTTGGCGCTGGCCTGGGTTTGCTGGCGGCGGGCCGGTCGCCAGTTGAGTCAACCCGGCGGTGCCTTTGCCGGCACAGTGGCCGAGCTGGGTCGTGACCGCAATGCCTTGGAGCCCTGAATGTTTACACGCGAATTGGTCGAATTGAGGCAGCGCCAGTTGGCGCTGCGCCTGCGCAATATCGAGTTGCGCGCCGAAATGCGCGCCGAGGCCCAAGCCCTGCTCAAGCCGGTGGGCTGGTTTGGCGCAGCCGGCGGTTTGGCCGGCGCGGCGGTGATGGCGGCGGGCTTGCGGCGCCCTGGCTTCTTCAGCAAGCTGCTGGGCTTTACCAGCTTGGGCCTGCGGCTGGCGCGCTTGCTGACTGCCTTGCGCGCCAAGCCCTGAGTCTTACTTCTTCGTCTGCGGGCGACGTACGCCAGTGCTTACGGTCGTAGCGGATGTCGATCGGCGCGGAGC
This sequence comes from Roseateles albus, assembly GCF_028595345.1. Taxonomy (NCBI): domain Bacteria; kingdom Pseudomonadati; phylum Pseudomonadota; class Betaproteobacteria; order Burkholderiales; family Sphaerotilaceae; genus Roseateles; species Roseateles albus. The sequence continues at coordinate 68,391 of NZ_JAQQXT010000005.1, forward strand.
CGGCCGTGATCCGTTATCTCTCGGTGGCAGGCCGGTGTGCTGGGTCAGGATCTGGCCCGCGCGCGGCTTGGCGTTGAACGCTGGCTTCGCCGCTCCGGTCGGTGTCGAGTTCTTCCGCCGCGCACTTTCATAGCTGCCGTCGGTGACCGGCTGATAGGTCGGGATCAAATGGTATTTGCCGTTACCGATCAGATCGGCCCGGCCCATGGTCTGCAAAGCTTCGCGCAAGAGCGGCCAGTTGTTCGCATCGTGGTAGCGCAAAAAGGCCTTGTGCAGGCGTCGGCGGCGATCGCCGCGCACGATGTCGACGGTCTCGCTGGTCTCGGCGCTGCGGGTGATCTTCTTCAGCGGGTTCTTGCTGGTGTGATACATCGCCGTGGCGGTGGCCATGGGGCTGGGGTAGAAGGTCTGCACCTGGTCGGCACGGAAGCCGTTCTTCTTCAACCAGACCGCCAAGTTCATCATGTCCTCGTCGGACGTTCCCGGGTGGGCAGCGATGAAGTAGGGGATCAGGTATTGCTTCTTGCCGGCTTCTTCGCTGGCCTGCTCGAACATCTGCTTGAACTTGTCGTAAGCACCGATGCCGGGCTTCATCATCTTGGACAGCGGCCCGCCCTCGGTGTGCTCGGGTGCGATCTTCAGGTAGCCGCCGACATGGTGCGTTACGAGTTCCTTCACATACTCAGGCGACTTGACCGCCAGGTCATATCGGAGCCCTGAGCTGATCAGAATCTTCTTCACACCCTTCAAGGCCCGCGCACGGCGGTACATCTTGATCAGCGGATCGTGATTGGTGTTGAGGTTGGAGCAGATGCCCGGGTAGACGCAGGATGGCTTGCGGCAAGCGGCCTCGATCTCGGGCGATTTGCAGCCGATGCGGTACATATTGGCGGTCGGCCCGCCGAGGTCGGAGACGACGCCGGTGAAGCCCTTGACCTTATCGCGCATCTCCTCGATTTCGCGGATCACCGAGTCCTCGCTGCGGCTCTGAATGATGCGGCCTTCGTGTTCGGTGATCGAGCAGAAGGTGCAGCCGCCGAAGCAGCCGCGCATGATGTTGACGCTGAAGCGGATCATCTCCCAGGCGGGGATCTTGGTCGCATGGTCATGGCTGCCGTTTTCGTCGGCATAGCGCGGGTGCGGTGAGCGGGCATAGTTCAGATCGAACACATGGTCCATCTCGGCCGTGCTCAGCGGGATTGGCGGTGGATTGATCCATACGTCACGGTCACCGTGCTTTTGCACCAGCGCACGTGCATTGCCCGGGTTGGTCTCCAGGTGCAGCACGCGGTTGGCGTGGGCATACAAGACCGGGTCGCTCTTGACTTGCTCATAGGACGGCAGGCGCACGACGGTGCGCTCGCGCGCGGGCATTTGAATCTTGCCTGACAAGGGTGCCGCAGCTACAGCGGCGCTGGCCATGCGGACGATCTTGATCGGCTTGCTGCCATCATCGTCGGGCGCCTTGACCTGGCCGGTCACGCAGGCGGCGGCCTTGTCGGTCGCGGTTTCTTCAATCGTCTGATAGGGGCTGATATGTGCGTCGATGCGGCCCGGCAGATCAACGGAGGACGAGTCCAGCTCGAACCATTCGTGCGAGGTCGGATCGTCGGTGCGGCGCATGAAGGAGGTGCCGCGCACATCGGTGATGCTCTCGACCGGTTGGCGCGCGGCCAGGCGGTGGGCGATCTCCACAATGGCTCGCTCGGCATTGCCGTAGACCAAGAGATCGGCCTTGGAGTCGACCAGCACCGAGCGGCGCACCTTGTCTTGCCAATAGTCGTAATGCGCGATGCGGCGCAGCGAGGCCTCGATGCCGCCGATCACGATAGGCACCTCGTTCCAGGCCTCTTTGCAGCGCTGGGTGTAAACGAGGGTGGCGCGGTCGGGCCGGCTGCCGCCCTGGCCGCCGGGCGTGTAGACATCGTCGCTGCGGATCTTGCGGTCGGCCGTGTAGCGGTTGATCATCGAATCCATATTGCCGGCGGCGATGCCGAAAAACAGATTCGGTTTGCCCAAGGCCTTGAACGGCTCGGCGCTCTGCCAATCGGGTTGCGCAATGATGCCGACGCGGAAGCCCTGGGCTTCGAGCGTGCGGCCAATCACCGCCATGCCGAAGCTCGGGTGGTCCACATAGGCGTCGCCGGTGACGATGATGATGTCGCAGGAATCCCAGCCGAGCTGATCCATCTCGGCCCGGCTCATGGGCAGAAAAGGGGCGTGACCAAAACGCTTAGCCCAGAACGGGCGATAAGCCGTCAGGGCCTTGACTGGTTTCGGTGCGGTGAGGGTTGGGTGTGCGGACACGGCGGCAATTCTTTGGAGAGCAACCCGCGATTGTCCCTGACTTAGGACAAACCCGCTCATTGCCATCAAAAATCAAGGGCTTAAGCCCAGCAAGTGGCGGGCTTTGTTCATGCTTTGCTGATGAATCGGACGTACAGCTACTGCGTATCAAGCTGGCTGCTGCGCCTGCAAATTCCGACTTGCCCGAGCCGAGCGCGCTCTTCCTCGCTCATCGGTGGCAGCAAATTGACGTCCTTGGAGGCCAAGCTGGTCAAGAAGCCTTCCACAGCAGCTTGCCCGACTTCCAGCAAATCGAAGGAGCTGGGGTCCATCATCCATTGGTGCAGCAACCCGTCCACCAGGGCGACCAAGGACACGGCCGCGATGCGCGTATCGAGGCTACTGGGCAATTGGCCCAAGCCCACGGCGTGATTGAAAGCGGCGCGATTTTGCTCGCGCCACTCGCGGTGCGAGGCCAGTTTGCGTTCCTGTAAGGCCTGCATCTCGCCGGTGTACTCGACCTTTTGCATCGCGATTTCGAACACCCGGCGTGTGCGTTCGTTGTGCATGGCCGAGTAGAAAACGTTGACCAAACCCCAGCGCAATTCCGTCAGCGTCAGGTGGGCGGCGGCCGCGCTGGGAGGGTGCATGCCCTCCTCGAGCGGCATGGTGGCGCGCTCCATCATCGCGTTGAAGAGCTCGGCTTTGTCCTGGAAATGCCAGTAGATCGCGCCTCGCGTCACACCCGCCGCCAAGGCAATGTCCTGCAGCGAGCAGCGTGAAACGCCGCGTTGCTGGAACAGCAGTTCCGCTGCGTCGAGCAAGCTGTTGCGCGTTTCCTGTGCTTCGAGTTTGGTTTTTCTGGCCATCGTGGGGAAATTTTACCCTCATTTACATACATGCGCGAATGTATGTATAGAATGCGAGCCATTCTTGTTCAGTTGCCTCCACACATTTGCCTCCCATCACCATGCCGACAAAAAACGCATCTTTGACCCCACGCGCGCTGAGTACCGGCGCGCGGGTTCTCTATTTGATTCCCTTGGTCATCGCCGTGGCTGCCGCATTGAGTGCCTGTGGCGGCGGCACCGACAAGCCTGCCGGCGGCGGCGCGCCGCCTCCTCCGCAAGTCGGCGTGATCAGCGCCCAGCAGCAGGCCGTGGCCTTGCAAACTGAATTGCCCGGTCGGGTCGAAGCCTTGCGCACCGCGCAGGTCAGGGCACGCGTCAATGGCGTGGTGCTCAAGCGCTTGTTCACCGAAGGTGCGGAAGTCAAAGCCGGTCAGGCCTTGTTCCAGATCGACCCGGCGCCCTACCAAGCCGCGCTGGACAGCGCGCAGGCCAACTTGGCCAAGGCGCAAGCCAATCTGAGCCAGGCGGCCGCGCAAGCGGAACGCAACAAGCCTTTGTATGAAGGCCGGGCCATTTCGCAGCAGGAATACTTGATTTCGGTCGCGTCCGCCAAGTCCGCCGAGGCCGATGTGGCCGCTGCCAAAGCCGCCATCACCACAGCCAAGCTGAATCTGGACTACGCCCATGTGACGGCACCGATCTCCGGCCGCATCGGCCGTGCGTTGGTGACCGAGGGCGCGCTGGTCAGTGCAGCGGAAGCGACACAGCTGGCGCTGATTCAGCAAACCTCCAGCGTGTTCGTCAACTTCACTCAGAGCGCCAACGAGGTGCAGCAAATGCGCCGGGCACTCAATGCTGGGCAGTTGCGCAAGCTCGGCTCAAAGACGGGCCAGCCCGCGGCGGAAGTGCGCATCGTGTTGGATGACGGCAGCGAGCTCAAGCAGCCCGGTCGTCTGCTCTTCACCGATTTGAGTGTGGACCCCACTTCAGGTCAAGTGACGCTGCGCGCCGAAGTGGCCAATGCCGAGGCTCAGCTCTTGCCTGGCCAATATGTGCGGGTGCGCCTGGTGCAGGCCGAGTTGCCGGCCGGCATTCTGCTGCCCCAGCAAGCGGTCAAGCGCGGCAATCAGGGTGACTCGGTGCTGGTCGTTGGCCCCGACAACAAGCCGCTGCCGCGCCAGGTCAAGATCGGCCAGGCCGCCGGCAATCAATGGGTGGTGTTGGAGGGTCTGAAGGTCGGCGAACAAGTCATTGTTGACGGCTTCCAGAAGATGTTCGTACCCGGCGCGCCTGTGACGCCGGTGCCTTGGATGGCAGCTTCGGCTCCGGCCGCTTCGGCGCCCGCGCCCATGGCTGCTGCTTCGGCCGCCAGCCACTAAGCGGAGGGGCACGCAATGGCACGTTTTTTCATTGATCGACCGATTTTTGCCTGGGTGATTGCGCTGTTCATTTTGGTGTTTGGCGCTGTCGCCATCACCAAACTGCCGGTTGCCCAGTACCCGACCGTGGCGCCGCCGTCGCTGGTCATCAGTACCGTCTATCCCGGTGCTTCGGCCAAGACGCTGGACGAGAGCGTTATTTCCGTGATCGAGCAAGAGCTCAATGGCGCGCCCGGCCTGGCCTATCTGGAGTCGGTCAGCCAAGCCAACGGTACCGGTGCGATCACCGTGACCTTCGAGCCCGGCACCAATATCGACTTGGCTCAGGTCGAGATCCAGAACCGCATGGGCCGCGCCTCGCCGCGTCTGCCTTCGGCCGTGGTCCAGCAGGGCGTGCGCATCGACAAGGCGCGCAGCAACTTCTTGTTGTTCGTCACCTTGTCGTCCAAGCATGGGACCATGGATCCCGTGCAATTGGGTGATTACGCCTCGCGCAACATCATCCCCGAGATCCAGCGCCTGCCCGGCATCGGCCAGGCCCAGCTCTTCGGCACCGAGCGGGCGATGCGTATCTGGCTGGACCCGGCCAAGATGTTGTCTTTCAATATCAGCCCGTCCGAAGTCAATAACGCGATCCGCAATCAGAACGCCTTGGTGCCTGCCGGCACGCTGGGCGATCTGCCGAATCTGTCGACGCAGACCATGTCGGCCACCGTGGTGGTCAAGGGTCAGCTGGAAAGCGCTGCGCAGTTCCAGAATGTGGTGCTGCGCGCCAATGCCGACGGCTCAAGCGTGCGCCTGAAGGACGTCGCCCGCATCGAGCTGGGTGGCCAGAGCTATGGCTCCTACTCGCGCCTGAACGGCAAGCCATCCACCGGCATCGGCATCCAGCTGGCACCGAGCGGCAATGCGCTGGCGGCCGCCGATGCGGTGAAGGCGCGCATGCTGGAGTTGCAGCGCTACTTCCCCGAGGACGTTAATTACGAGATCCCTTACGACTCGTCCAAGTTCGTCGACATCTCGATCAAGCAGGTGGTGACGACCTTGTTCGAAGCCATCGTGCTGGTCTTCCTGGTGATGTATCTGTTCCTGCAGAACTGGCGCTACACCTTGATCCCGACCCTGGTGGTGCCGATCGCGCTGCTGGGCACTTTTGCCATCATGCTGACCATGGGTTTTTCCATCAACGTGCTGACGCTGTTCGGCATGGTGCTGGCGATCGGCATCCTGGTTGACGATGCCATCGTGGTGGTCGAGAACGTCGAGCGCATCATGAACGAGGAGGGGCTGTCTCCGCTGGAGGCCACCCGCAAGGCAATGGGGCAGATCTCCGGCGCCATCATCGGCATCACCGTGGTGCTGGTGTCGGTGTTTGTGCCCATGGCCTTCTTCGCCGGCTCGGTCGGCAATATCTACCGCCAGTTCTCGCTCGCCATGGTGGCGGCGATGCTGCTGTCGGCGCTGATGGCGTTGACGCTGACGCCGGCGCTGTGTGCCACGCTGCTCAAGCCGGTGCAGGCTGGTCATGCCCATGCCAAGACCGGTTTCTTCGGTTGGTTCAACCGTGGCTTCTCGCGCACCGCCAAGGGCTATGAGGGCTGGGTTGCCAAGCTGCTGCGCCGCAGCGGCCGGGTACTGATCATTTATGTGGCGCTGGTCGCCGTCGTCGGCCTGCTCTATGTGCGCATGCCGACCTCCTTCCTGCCCAATGAAGATCAGGGTTATCTGATCGTCAATGTGCAACTGCCGCCGGGTGCCACCACCAATCGCACCGAGGCTGCGGTCAAGCAGGTGGAAGACTTCATGCTCAAGCAACCCGAGGTGCAGGCCACCGTCGGCGTGATCGGCTTCTCGTTCTCGGGCCAGGGCCAGAATGCGGCGCTGGTGTTCGTGCCGCTGAAGCCCTGGAGCGAGCGCCATGGCCCCGAGCACAGCGCGCAGGCGCTGGCTGGGCGGGCCTTCGGCGCGATGATGGCGGTGCGTGATGCCTTCATCTTCCCGCTCTCGCCGCCGCCCATCCCAGAACTGGGCACGGCTTCCGGCTTCGCCCTGCGCTTGCAGGACCGCGCCGGCCTGGGCCACGAGGCCTTGCTGAACGCGCGCAATCAGCTGATGGGCATGGCGTCCAAGAGCAAGGTCATCACCGGCATGCGGCCGGACGGCCTGGAAGACGCACCGCAGCTGCAGGTCGAGATCGACCGCGACAAGGCCAATGCCCTGGGCGTCGCCTATGAGTCGGTGGCGGCGGTCATCGGCACGCAGCTCGGCTCGGCCTATATCAATGACTTCCCGAGCAGTGGGCGGCTGCAGCGCGTGATCGTGCAGGCCGAGGCCGCCGCGCGCATGAAGCCCGAGGACTTGCTCAAGCTCAATGTCAATAACAACCTGGGCAAGAGCGTGCCGCTGTCGGCCTTCGCCGCCACGCATTGGACCAGCGGTCAGATGCAGGCGGTGCGCTACAACGGCTACCCGGCGATGCGCCTGGCCGGAGATGCAGCTGTGGGCTCATCCACCGGAGACGCGATGAAGGAGCTGGAGCAGATGATCGCCAAGCTGCCGGCCGGCATCGGCTATGAGTGGACCGGCCTGTCACGCGAAGAAAAGCTCTCGGGCTCCCAGGCGACCATCCTGCTGGTGTTCTCGCTGCTGGCGGTGTTCTTGTGCCTGGCCGCGCTGTATGAGAGCTGGACCATTCCCTTGGCTGTGCTGCTGGTGGTACCGCTGGGCCTGCTGGGTGCCTTGGCAGGCGTGTCGCTGCGCGGCATGCCCAATGACGTGTTTCTGAAGGTGGGCCTGATCACCATCATTGGTTTGTCGGCCAAGAACGCGATCCTGATCATCGAGTTCGCCAAGGACTTGCAGGCCGAGGGGCTGGGGCTGATCGAATCGATTCTGCAAGCCTGTCATCTGCGTTTCCGGCCCATCATCATGACCTCGATGGCCTTCATTCTGGGTGTGATGCCTTTGGTGTTCGCCAGCGGCGCGGGCTCGGCCAGCCAGCGTGCCATCGGTACCGGCGTGATGGCCGGCATGATCTCGGCCACCGTCTTGGCGGTCTTGTTCGTGCCTGTGTTCTTCCTGGTGGTGCGGCGCATCTTCCCGGGCACCGAGCGGCAACGCCAGCTCAGCGCCCAACATCATCTCGGCGCTGGCGTGGCTCCAGCATCGACTCAGGAGCAAGCACCATGATTCGCCCAAGTTTTTCAATCAGTCTGATTGCGGCAGCATCAACCCTGCTGCTCAGTGCTTGCATGTCTTTGGCGCCTGAGCACAAGACGCCGGCGGCGCCGGTGGCTGCCACCTGGCTTCATGCCGAAGGCAGCTCCTCGGCCTCTGTTTCGGCGGTCGAGCTGCCCTGGCAGAGCTTTTACGCCGCCGACGCCAGGCTCAGCGAGCTGATTGCAATCGCCCTCAAGAACAACCGCGATCTGCGCGTGGCGCTGCTCAATGTCGAGCAGGCGCGCGCGCTGGCGCGGGTGGCTGACGCCAATCGTTGGCCGACTGTCAATGCCGGCCTTAGCGCCAACCGGCAGCCCAAAACGGACGGCAGCGGCGGCAGCAGCAATAACTACCAAGCCGGCCTGCAGATCAGCGCCTTCGAGCTCGATTTGTTCGGGCGCGTGAAGAGCCAAAGTGACGCTGCGCTGGCGCGTTACCTGGCCAGCGCCGAGGGCGGCCGCGCAGCCCAGATCAGCCTGGTGGCCGGCGTGGCCTCCAGCTATCTGGCGCTGCAAGCCGACCAGGAGCTCCTGCTCTTGGCCCGCCAGACCTTGGCCGCCCGTGAGGACACGCTGCGCTTGACGCGCATGAAGTTTGACGGCGGCGCCGGCTCGGCCCTGGACCTGAGCTCCGCCGAGTCCGCTGCGGCGTCTGCACGCGCCAGCCTCGCACAGGCCAAGCGCCAGCGCGAGCAGAGCGAGAACGGTCTGGTGCTCTTGCTCGGCCAACCCTTGCCGAGCGATATGGCTCAGGGCCAGCAATTGGCGGCGGCTCAGGTGTTCGAGCTGCCGGCCGGCCTGCCGTCCGAGGTCTTGATCAAACGCCCCGATGTCTTGCAGGCCGAGCAATTGCTGATCGCGGCGAACGCCAATATCGGCGCAGCGCGGGCGGCCTTTTTCCCGTCCATCAGCCTGACCAACAGCTTGGGGACGGCCAGCAATGAGTTGTCGCAGCTGTTCAGCAACACGGTCTGGAGTCTGGGTGCGCAAGCGCTGATGCCGATCTTTGATGCCGGGCGCAATCAGGCCAATCTGGAAGCCAGCAAGGCGGCGCAAGCGATTGCTGTCGCGCAGTACGAAAAGGCGGTGCAACAGGCTTTCCGTGAAGTAGCCGACGCCTTGGCGGGCCGCGCCACTTATGCGGAGCAAACGCAGGCACAGCTTGAGCAGGCGCGCGCCGAGGCTGAGCGGCTGCGCTTGGTGGAGCTGCGGTTTGCCAATGGCGCATCGAACAGCCTGGAGCTTCTGGACGCTCAACGTGCCAGTTATGCCGCGCAACAGGCCTTGTTGCAGACCCGCCTGGGTTTGCTGCTGAACAATGTGCAGTTGTACAAGGCGCTGGGCGGCGGCCTGGCCAAGAGCTAACTTGCCGGCCGCTTGAACGCAAAAAGGCGCTCCTCGGAGCGCCTTTTCTTATTGGCTTATGAGTTCGCGTGCATCAATGCGCGCGCACCCAGGCCAAGCCTTCGGACGTGGCGTAGCGCATCGCGGCGCGCTGGCTGATGAAACGCGGGGTGAAGCGCATCACACGGTCATGGCTGGCCATGCCGCGACCTGAGCGGATTGAAACAGACGCAGCAAAACTGCCATCGTCCTGGGGTTTGATCATGGGTGAGACAAGATATTTGCCCACCTCAATGCTGTTTTTAGTTTGCATTTTTTTCGAGAGAGGTGTGCGCCATGACAGATGTCGCGGCGCGATATGGCGAAGGGAGTTTTTCTATTGACTGCGTGATCGGGGGTCGCGCATGGGGTCGTGAGTCTTCGTGGCCTCAAACGACGGTAATGGCTTGGTCTTGGCTTGGTGGGCGCTTGACAGGTGCCGGGCTCAATGGGCCGACCTTGATATTCGCTTGCCTGGATTTGTAATTATTTTGGCAAGGTGAAACTGCGGCGCATTGTGGGTCAATGGGGCGCATTGGTTTTGTTGGGGGCAAAACCGTTTGATCTGGTGAGATCAAATTTGAAACGGGCAAAACTTGTAAATCAAAACAAAAGGGTCAGCACTTGCGCGCCAACCCTTTTTAGTGACGGCGCTTGCGCGCCGTACCGGGGCTTTTACAGGCCGCGGATGTTCGAAGCTTGCAGACCCTTAGGGCCTTGCTTGACTTCAAACTCAACCTTTTGGTTTTCGGCCAAAGTGCGGAAACCGCCGTTGTTGCGGATTTCGCTGTGGTGAGCGAACAGATCCTTGGAGCCGTCTTCAGGCGTGATGAAGCCGAAGCCCTTGCCGTCGTCGAACCATTTCACGGTGCCAGTTTGCATTGTTGTCATGATGTGTTCCTTTTGAACAAAATAAAAAACACTTCGCGGCTCGCGACAACGCGAGACCTTCGAAGACAGAAACACTCAAGAACAGTCAAACGGGGAGTTGAAACTGAAGCGAGCCTAGCGCGACGAATAAAGCGTACGTACGGCGGGGCTGCAGATTGAAGACCTTGAAGAAACGGTCTTGTGCGTATCTATCCGGTGAATGTAACACGAAAGATAGTGGTTTGTCGAGGAGTTTGAGTTTTCTCTGGCTCATGCCGCGCAAATCTTCACCGCCACGCCGCTGAGCACAGCGTTACCGGAGAGTGGATCGCGCAGGCTGTCATTCAGCAAGGCATTCAGATTGACGCCAGGTTTGATGCCTGCGATGGCCATCCGCACGCCGGGCAAGTCATGTCCCCAGCCATGCGGCAGGCTGACCACACCGGCCGACATGTCCAGGCTCAAGGCCACCCGCACTTGCAACTCGCCCAAGTCGCTGCTGAGCTTGGCTTGGCTGCCGTCGCGCAGACCCAGGCGCGCGGCGTCCTGCGGATTGATCAACAAGGTGCAGCGCTCCGGCCCCTTGGCCAGCAGCGGCAGGTTGTGCATCCAGCTATTGCCCGAACGCAGATCACGCCGGCCTATCAGGCTGAACTCGGGCGCCGGCAAGCTCAATGCCGCGTCGACATATTGCAGATCCGCCAGCAGCGAAGGCGGCGCCAGCTCGATGCGGCCGGACGGCGTGCGCAACAACTCGGGGATGCGCGGCTGCAAAGGGCCGAGGTCGATGCCGCCATCTGCTGCCTTGATCTTGGCGAGGGTCAGGTCTTGCTCTGTGGCTCCACCATAAGGCCCGGTGCGCAAGGCCAAGTCGATCAAGCGCTCCGGCCCGCGCAGGCCAGCGAGTTGCTGTGACAGGGAAGCGGCAGTGGCGGGCCCCAAACGCTGCAGATCTGCCGCGATGGCGGCGTCGTCCAATTCGATCAAATCGGCGCGCCAATCGCTGCCCTCGAGCATGGCCGTCAGCCGCAACAGGGTTTCCCATTCTTCGGGCTGCCCGTTTGGCTTGGCAAACACCGGGCCGGAAAAGCGGGCGTGGTTGCGAAAGGACAGCTGCGGAAAGGCCACATCGAAATGCAAGTCTTCCAGCGGCGACAGCCCCGGCAAGATCACATCGGCATGGCGGCTGGTCTCGTTCAGGTAGATGTCCAGGCTGAGCATGAAGCCCAGACCCTCGAGCGCGCGGGCAAGGCGTGGCCCGTTGGGCGTCGACAGCACCGGATTGGCGGCAATGCAGATCAAGGCGCGCACCTGACCGGCACCGGCGGTTTCGATTTCTTCGGCCAAGCAGGTGATGGGCAATTCACCAAACACCTCGGGCGCGCCGGACACCCGGCTGCTGCGCCGCCCGGTGCTGATGCCGCGGCCACTGCCGGGCTTGCCCTGGGTATTGGCCGCGAAGGCCGCCGCTTTGGGGAACATCGCGCCGCCGGGCGCATCCAGATGGCCGCTGAGTATGTTCAGCACATCGACCAACCAGCTATTGAGTGTGCCGAAGCGCTGCGTGCAGGTGCCGATCCGCCCGTAAACCGCTGCGCATTTGGCGGCGGCCAACTCGCGGGCCAAGCGGCGCAGCGTGATTGCATCAATGCCGCAGCCAGACGCCATGCGCTCGGGCGTGAAGTTAGCGGTCGCAGCGCGCAGCTCCTCCAGCCCGTTGATGTGTTCGCCTAGCCGGCCGGTGCGCACCAGACCTTCGGAGAACAGCGTGTTGACCATGGCCAAGAGCATGAAAACATCGCCGTTCGGCCGGATCGCCAGATGCTCGTCGGCCGCCGCTGCCGTCTCGCTGCGGCGCGGGTCAACCACGACGATACGGCCACCACGGGCGCGCATCGCTTTGGCCTTGCCTCGATAGTCGGGCACCGTCCAGAGGCTGCCATTGCTGACCATGGGGTTGGCGCCCAGGATCAAGAGCCAATCGCAGCGTTCGATATCGGGTACCGGAATTGACAGCCAATGCCCGAACATCAGACCGCTGGAGAGCTGCTTGGGCATCTGGTCCAGGGTTGAGGCCGAGAAAACATTGCGCGTGCCCAGGGCACGGGCCAAGCGCGGGAAGTAGCTCAAGAGGCTGATCTTGTGGGCGGCCGGATTGCCAATCACGGTGGCGACCGAATCCGAGCCGTATTGTTCGATCACCGGAAACAAACGCTTGGCCACTTCGCCCAGCGCCTCGTCCCAGCTGGCTTCAACAAAGCGTCCGTCACGTTTGATCAGAGGCTGGCGCAGGCGGTCGGGGTCTTCGTGCAGATCCTTCAGTGACACGCCCTTGGGGCAGATAAAGCCGCGGCTGAACACATCCTGCTGTGCGCCGCGGATGCTGATGACCTTGTCGCCTTGGGTTTGAAGATCCAGCCCGCAACAGGCCTCGCATAGAGGGCAGATGCGGTAATGCGTCTTTAGCGTGTCGCTCATGGTTCTCTATTCCAAATCAATCGACGAAGGTTGGTGTGAATTTTGTGGCCTGAGCCTTGCTATGCAGGTCTTCTAGGCGACAGCGCTGCGCTATCTTGCATACTGCGCCTTTGTCTGGCGAGGATGCAGCGATGAAGATAGCTATCGGCGGCGGCGTGCGTTTATTCGTGGATGTGGAAGGTCCTGAGTGGGTGCCGGACGGCCCCGCTTTGCGTCAAAAGCCGACGCTGATCTGCTTGCACGGCGGCCCAGGGTTTGATCACAGCGCGTTCAAGCCTATCTTCAGCCGGCTGGCCGACCTGGTGCAAATCATCTATTACGACCACCGAGGACATGGCCGCAGCGACGAGCGGCCGCGCGCCGAATGGGCGCTGGATACCTGGGCCGATGACGTGGTGCGCTTGTGTGACGCGTTAGGCATCGTCAAGCCTATCGTGCTGGGTCAGTCCTTCGGCGGCTTCGTGGCCCAGCATTACCTGGCTCGCCACCCCGAGCATGCGTCCAAGATCATTCTGTCCAGCACCTCACCGAATATGGTGATGGCGCGCAAGCTGGCGATGTTCGAAAAGCTCGGCGGCGCTCGGGCTCGGGATTTGGCCAACAAGTTCTGGACCGAGCCGACACCGGCTTCATGGGCCGCTTATTGGAGCGGTTGCCGCAAGCTCTACAACAGCACCGAGCCGCGCGACCCCGATGCCGGCCAGCGCACCTTGCTGCGTGAGGACATCCTCTTGCACTTTGTCGGCGGTGAAAAGCAGGGCATGGACCTCTTGCCCGGGCTAGCGCGGGCGCAATGCCCGGTGTTGGTGATGGCCGGTGAGGAAGACCCAGTCTGCCCGCTTGAAGATGCACGAGACATTGCGGCGGCTTTGCCGGCGCAATGGGCACAATTCGCCAGCTTCCCCGGCGTCGGCCACGGCGCTTGGCGCGATGACCCCGAGGCCGCGTTTGCGACGCTGCGGCGCTTTATTCAGGCCTGATCAGCTGCTGACCAGAGCGCCCAGTTCGCGCTCTACCAGCGATGCGTCGCCCAGATTCATTTCGATCAGGCGGCGCAGGTGGGTGATGCTTTCGATGTCGATGCTGCGACACAGAAAGCCGGCATGCTCGCCCTCGATATGGGCCAGTTCGCCGGCCATGGCGATGACGGTTTCCTTGTCGTTCAGGCGCACCTTGAGCAAGCAGGGCAGGTTCAGCGCCAACTCGGTCGCGCCGGGCAGGTTCAGCAAGGCACCTTTAAGAGACAGGTCGAGCACCTGGGCTTTCAGGTGTTCTTGCGTGGTGATCAACTCGGCCTCGACGTCGAAGGCGACGCGGGCGAAATGGCGGCGGTCGGTATTGATAGCAAGCTCCTTTTGCACCGCTTTGATGCTTGGCTTTGATGCTAGCAGATGCTCTCTGTGCTTGGCGACGAGATTAGCGCCGACAAAGACGCTGTTTCGGCGCTTCAGCCGTGGTTGGCGTAGATGGTGCTTTGATCGACCGCTTTTTGCAGGCGCTGGGGCACGATGGCGTCCAGCCCCATCGCTTCCAAGGTGTACCAAGCCGCGCGCAGATAGGCGGCGGTGGCTTCGCGGGTCTCCTCGCTCGCCTTCTCTCCCGGCTGCGCAAAGCCCAGGGCTGAAAGCCCCTCACCCCGTTTGGCGCGCGCGTTGTTGGGCTCCAGCGGCGCCGCCTTGTAGCGTTTGGCTATCTTGGCGAGCAAGGTTTGCACCTCGTCGTTGTGGGCCGATGGCCCCAGCAGACGCGCCAGATCCCCCAGCACTTGCTCGGCAGCGGCGGCCAATAGTTTGGCCGCGTGATCGCTGCCGCCGGCCAGATACAGGCCCGCGCCCAAGTCGGCGTATTCCAAGGCAATGGCCAGCTTGGATAAGTCGGCTTGTGTACTCATGTCTCAGGGATGGAATGGGGATGGCGAGTCGCCACAGAAAACTCAGCAAGTACCGCACAAAAGGCAAACACTTGCCAGCTAAGCGCCTGAGTGTAGGCGCAGCCGGGCCGCAGTCAAAGCTTGATGAGCGAGCAAAAAGCCCTGCCAATTGCAAAGGGACGCCATGGGGCGCAATAGACCTCAATAGGCCAGCTCATCAGGCCGAGCCGCTACGCAAGCAGTTGCCCCCGCCGCGCTGCGCTGCGGCCAACGCGCTTTCTGCTCGTTCCAGCAGGCGGGCGAGCTCGTCGCTTGGGCCGCGCCAGGCGCTCAAGCCCATGCTGAGGCTGGCGCCGGCACCTTGCTTGGGCCAAGCAGAGCGAACCCGCTCGCAGACCTTGCGCGCCGAAGCCAGGTCCACATCGCTCAAAACCAGCAAGAGTCCATGGCCGGCGCCACGACCCTGGTGAGCGATCAAATCTTCGGGTCGGCATTGACGGCGCAGCAAGTCGGCGAGCTGCGCTTGTAACTTGGCGCCATCGGCCCTGCCGTCGGCCTCCAGGGCCACCAGACATAAACCGGCGCCCAGCCGCAACGGCTGGGTCGCCAACTCGCTCAGGCTTTGCAGCAGCGTGGCGCGGTCCAGCAAAGCCGTGCCTTGATCCTGCAGGCTGAGCTGATGAAAGCGCCGGTAATGCTGCAGCGCCGCTTCGAAGTCCCGGGCTTGCTCGCACAGCTCGCTCAAGCGCAAATAGCAGGCGCTCAAAGAAGCCGTCAGCGCCGGCGTCCGGGGCTGGGTGGCCGCTTGTGCCAGGGCCTGCTCCAAGGCGGCGCGGCTGGCGGTGGATAAATCAATATCGGCTTGCATAGCGGACGGTATTGGGGCTGCGGGTGACAAGGCGAAGGATAGCGCCCAATAAATCAAACACAAGTCAACATCATGCGCTTTGCCGGGTCGGCAGCATGAGGCTGACGCTCAAACCGCCGCCGCCGCTGCGCTTGGCCAATGTGATGCGTCCGCCATGTGCTTCGGCGATCTCGCGCGCCAGGGCTAGGCCTAGGCCGGTCCCTCCGTCCTGGCTCTTACGTTTTGTTGAGTAAAAAGGAAGCAGCGCTTGCGCCAAGACCGTCTCGCTCATGCCGGGACCGCGGTCGGCCACGGTCAGCACCAGCGTTGCCTGCTCCTGGCGCAGGCTCAGGCTGACCTCATCCGCCGGCCCGCCGGCCTCATGCGCGTTCTTGATCAGATTGATCAGCGCCTGCTCGATCTGCGCGGCGTCAAAGTAACCGGCTTCAGTGGGCGGGCTAGCTTCCAGCTTGAATTGACAATGGGCACTCAGGCCGGCCAGAAAGTCTGCCCACACAACGGTCGTTGGCTGCGGCAGCGGCAGCTTGGCAAAGCTGGCATAGCCGGACAGGAATTGATGCAAATGGCTGGCGCGCCCGCCAATGCTTTTGAACACGCCTTCTAGCCGCTCGATCTGGCCACGCCGCGCCAGCTCTGCGCCGCTGTGCGCCAGCGATGAGATTGGCGCCAGCGAGTTGTTCAGCTCATGACTCATGACCCGGATCACCCGCTTCCAGCTGGCGACTTCTTGGCGCGACAGCTCGCGCGTCATGCGTTTGATTAAGAGCAGCCGGTGGGCTTGGCCCTGCAGCAAGAGCATGCGCTGGGAGATGTGAAACTGTTCCTCCTGGTCCATCTCTTGCACGCTGACCAGCTGATCTTGCTGGCTGCGCAGCGCCTGCGCCAGGGCTGGCGGGACATGGCTCAGCAGTTCATCCAGCTCGGCGCCGGCCAAGCTGCGGCCTTGGGCCAGCAATTGGCGCGCAGCGATATTGGCATAGCTGACTTGCCCCTGCTGGGTACATAAAAGCATGGCGACGGGCGTGTTTTGCACCACGGTGTCGAGCAGCAGTTCCCGCTGCGCAAGCAGCTGGCGTTGCTCGCGCAGCGCCAGGCCTAATTCGTTATGCAGACGCAGCAATTCGGCCAGCTCGGGCGGCTGACCGCTTGAGGGCGCTGCCAGCGACATGCTGAAGTCGCCGTCCCGGTAGCTCAGCACCGAGCCTTCCAGTGCGCGCAACAGCCGTTTGAGCGGCGCCAGCACGGCGCTGCTCAAGCAAAACAAAAGCAAGGCAAGGCCGCCCAACAGCCCGGCCACAAGCCACATCGAGGGCCGAGCAGAAAAAGCCGCTTGAAGCAGCCCACCCAGCAGCGCCGCCGCCAGCAGCGCCAGGCTCAGCCTTGTCTGCAGACCGGGTGCGCGCATCAGCCGGTGTCCAGACCGTAACGTTCCATACGCCGGTACAGCGCTTGGCGCGACAAGCCCAGCTCCTGAGCCGCTCGGCTGACCACGCCGCCGGCCGTCGCCAAAGCCCCCAGCACCGCTTCGCGGCTGGGCTCATCCAGATTGCGCGTGGCGGCCGGCGCTGCGGCCGCGCTCGCCAGGCCCAGATGGCCGAGCTCAATCTTGCCTTCATCGGCCAGCAAACTGGCGCGGGCCATGACGTTCTTCAACTCGCGCACATTGCCGGGCCAGGGGTGCGCCAGCAGGGCGCTGCGGGCCGCGTCAGTGATGCGCGCTCCGCTGCCCTTGCCGAGAAAAAACTCGGCCAGCGGCAAGATGTCATCGCGCCTGTCGGCCAAGGCGCTCAGTCGTAGTTCGAACACATTGAGTCGGTAGTACAAGTCTTCGCGGAAAGTTCCGGCGGCCACCATCGCCTTCAGGTCGGCATTGGTGGCGCTGATCACCCTAACTTTTGATTCGCGCGTCCGGCTGGAGCCCAGGCGCTCGAAGCGGCCGGTCTCCAAGACCCGCAAGAGTTTGACCTGACCGGCCAGCGGCAGCGTGCCGATTTCGTCCAAAAACAGCGTCCCGCCATGCGCGGCTTCAAAGCGGCCTTCGCGCGCCTTGTGCGCGCCGGTGTAGGCGCCGCTGTCGGCGCCGAATAGCTCGGCCTCGATCAAGTCGGCCGGCAAGGCGCCGCAGTTCAAGGCGACAAATGGGCCTTTGCGCTGGGCCGAGTTGGCGTGCACCAGCGCCGCAACCCGCTCCTTGCCGCAGCCGTTCGGGCCGCTGACCAAGACGGGCAATTCGGTGCGCGCGACCTGCGCTGCTAGCTCCAAGGTTGACAGCATCGCGTCCGAGGCAAACACCAGCCCGTCCAAGTCGAATCGCTGCTCCAGGGCCTCGCGGCGGCTGCGACGCTCTTGACGACTGCGCCTCAACTCGGCCGAGGTTTCCGACAGCTCCAGGAGATTGCCAATCGTGATAACCAGCTTGTTGTCATCCCAGGGCTTGGCCAGATAGTCGGACGCGCCGGCTTTGACCAACTCCACTGCGGCCTCTAGCCGCGTCCAGGCGGTCAGCAGGATCACCGGCAGGTCGGAATACTTGGCGCGAATGGCCCGGAACAGCGCCACGCCTTCCGCGCCCGAAGTGGTGTCGGCCGTGAAGTTCATGTCCTGTATCACCAGGTCGATGTTGCCAGCCCCTAGCATAGACAAGCCCTGCTCGGGGCTGGCCGCATACAGCGGCGCCATATCGTGCAGGGACAGCAGCAGCGAAAGGGCCTCCCCGACGCCGGGGTTGTCGTCAATGATCAGAACGGTTTTCATTTGGGCGCGAGCATAACAATCAAGCGCCCCGCAGTGCCGCCACCGGTGGCAGTGCCGCGGCCCGGCGCGCCGGCGCCCAGACGGCCAGTTGCCCCAGACCCCAGAGTATCAAGGCGCCGATCGGTAGAAAGAACAAGGGCAGCGGCGGCAGCTCATAGCTCTTCATCAGCAGCAGACTGATGCCGTAGGCGGCGACCATGCCCAGCCCAATGCCGAGCGTCGAGAGAATGAAATTCTCGGTTTGGAAATAGCGCAAGATCTGACCCTGGGTGGCGCCCAGCGCTCGGCGGGTGCCAATCATGCGGGTGCGCTGCTGGACCCAGAAGCTGGCCAGACCGACGATGCCAAAGGCCGTCACCACCAGCAGGGCCAGGCAGACTGCAGCCAGCAAGTTGATCATGCTGCGGTCCTGGCGGTAGTAGCGCTCACGGTAGTCTTCCAGGCGTTTGCTCTCTGACTTGATCCGGTTGGGCCCGCTCTTGTCCAGCGCCACGGCCGCCGCCTTCAACACCTCGTCGCGCTTGTCCGGCTCGGTGCGCAGCAGGTAGGTGCCGCTGCGAAAGCTCGCGCGAATCGGGAACACCATGTTGTAGCTCAGCGCCTCATCTTTGCCGCCCGGTTGGGCCGAAACCAAGGTGTCAATCAAACCAACGACGCGGATCGGCTTTTCGCCAATGCCGTAGATGACTTGGCCGAGCGCATCCCCCTTGGGGAACATGCGCTTGGCCATCGCCCGGTTGAGGATGACGGCAGGAATGCTGGCGTCTTCGGACTTGTCGACATCGGATTGGTTCTGGTACTCGCCGGCTTCAAAATCACGCCCGGCGACTAGGCGCAGGCCGGTCGCTTTCAACCAGCCTTCGCTGGCCGCATACTGCGATGCATCGACTCCGCTGCCATCCGACTTCGGCTGCAGACGCATGGTGCTCATCTGCATATTGTCGCCAAAGGGAAACTGGTTCAGCAGGGTGGCCTCCTTGACGCCGGGCAGGGCCCGCAGCGCCAGCAGATCAGCGCGGGTCAACGCGTCCTCGTTCTGGATCGGACCGATGCCTCCCATACGGATTGCAACGATCTCCGAGTCGGCCAGGCCCGAGGGTTCATTGATCTTCTCAATGCGTTGCATGATCAAGAAGAGCGCATTGCAGACGATGGCGCAGGTCAAGGCGATCTGCAGCACGATCAAAAATGACGCCGTTTTGTGGCGCTTCAGCGTAGCGAGGATGGGCAGGATGTCCATATTGATGATTCCGTCTTTATTGAGACTTCAATTGCAGTGCCGGCGTCACCTGGCAAGCGCGCCAGGCGGGAAGGATGCCGGCGACCAGGCTGGCGGCCAGGGCCAGGCCCAGCGTGGTGGCCAGCATCAAGGCGTCCATCTGGATCTGGGCGGCGTATTCGCTGGCGCCATTGCGCACCGCCAGCACGCCCAGCCAGGTCAGGCACAGGCCCAGTAGGCCGCCCAGCAGACCGAGACTGCCGGCCTCGACCAGGAACTGCGCAAAGATCTGCCGGCGCGGCGCGCCCAAGGCGCGGCGCACGCCGATCTCGCCCGAGCGGCGCAGCGCTTTGGCCAGTTGCAGGCCCACGGTATTGGTCAAACACACGGCCAGGAAGCCGAAGGCCAGCCAGAGCTGCAGGCCAAGATCATCGGGCACCACTCGGCTCTGCTTGAGCCAGGCCATCACGTCCCGCATGCGCACATTGCTGGGGCGCTCGAAGCGGCCGCTGGCGCGTTGCTGGTCCGAGTATTGGTTTAGATAGGCGAGGTAGTTCTTGGCCTTCTCCGGGCTGTCGACTTGGACCCAGTATTGAATCCAGGAACAAGGCGCGTTGAGGGCGCGGGCATTGCCACCGGCAGGACTGGCCCAGCAAGAGAAATTGCCGGAGATGCCGAACCTGAGCGCCATCGCCGTGCTGAAGGGGAAGTAGATCTCGTCGATCTTGGAGAAGGGCCCGTTGGTCAGGTCGTAGTAGCGCGGCACCACGCGCCATTCGTTCATCACGCCGACGATGGTGACGTCTTTGTCGCGCACCCGCAGCGTTTTGCCGCGGCTATCGGCACCGCCGAACAAGCGCTCGTTCAAGGCCTTGGAAATCACCGCCACGCGGGCCTCGGCCGCATCATCGGCCGCCGTCCAGCCCTGGCCGTACAGAAACGGCACCTCGAACATGGCGAAGAAGTCGGCCGAGGTATTGCGTGACCTGGCGATGAAGGGTTGCTGACCGGTTTGTGGCGGGGTGATCGCCATATTGCCGCCGGCCATCATCACCTGCTTGTCGGCGCGCGCCTCGCGCAGCAAGGTTTCGGCGTCGAAGCGGGTTAGTTGCAGATTGGGCTCTTCGCCGGGCTTGTAGCCGTTCATTGGATTGGCATCCAATTGAATATTGAACAGCTGGCTGCTCTTGCCTGGAATCGGGTTGCCCGACAGCACATGGAACACCGTCAGCGTCGTCATGCAGGCGGCCACGCCCATGGCGATGGTGATGAGCATCAGCGCGGTCAGCCCGCGCGAGGATTTGAAGCTGCGCAGCGCCAGCTCGAAGTAATAAGTGAGCATCATGAAGATTTCCTTTCGGTATTACTTGCTTGCAGCCATTGGTTGACGCCCGCCAATTCGGATGCATCGAGTGCGCCGACCGCTGCGCTGAGCAGCAGCTTGGCCAGCACATAGCGGTGGCGCGCTTGTTCATGCGCGTTTTGCGCCGAGGCCTGGGCTTGAATGGCCAGCAAGAGGTCGGTCATATTGCGCAGGCCCAGGGCTTGGCCGGTCTTGGTGGAAGCGAGTGCCTGATTGGCAGCGGCGACGGCCAGGCGGCTGCTGTCCATCTGCGCCATCGCCGACAGCACGGCTTGGTACTGGGCTTGGGTTTCGCGGATCAGTGCTCGGCGGGTGGACTCTTGATCGCTTTGCGCCGCGTCGCGCCGGTAGCCGGCCTGGCGCACCTGCGACTGGGTCGCGCCGCCGGCAAACAGCGGGATGTTCAGTTTCAGCGCGAGGGTGTTGACCGTGCGAGCGCCTGCCGAATCATTGAGGCTGCGGCGATCGCTGTCCAGGCCCAGGCTGAGCGTGGGCAGATGGCCGGCGCGGGCGGCCTCGATGCGGCGCTCGCTGGCGCGAAGGTCCAAACCACTGGCCTTCAATTGCGGGTTGCCGCTCAAGGCGCGAGTTACCCAGGCTTGCGGGTCTTGCGGCTGTGGCGCCAGCGCCGGCAGATCTTGCGCCAAGGCGGCCAAGTCGCCGGCCGGGCTGCCGGTAATCTCCGCCAAGGCCTGCTTGGCATCGGCCAGGCTTTGCTCGGATTGGAAAATATTGCCGCGCACCAACTCGTGGAAGGTGCGCGCCTGGTCCACATCGACCTGGGCAGACAGGCCTGCAGCAAAGCGGCTGTTGGCCTGCTTGACCTGCTCGGCAAAAGCGGCCTCATTGGCCCGCGCGGTGTTCAGCCCGGCTTGGGCGATCAGCACACCAAAATAGGCGTTGGCGACCCGGGCGCAAAGGTCTTGCTGGGCGGCGCGCAGGCGTTCGTCCTGGGCCGACAGCAAGGTGTTTTCGGCCTCCAGGCTGCGCCATTGGCCGATGTCCAGCAGGCTTTGGCTGATGCGGCTGTTGACGAGCGTGCCGTCGATGGCACCAGGTTTGCTGTGAGTTTGATCGACGCCGGCGCTCCACTGCGGCAGCAGCGCGGCGCGCGCCTGGGTGGCGGCTTCTTGCTGCACGCCGCGTTTGGCGCTGGCGCCGGCCAAGACCGGGTCCGCTGCCAGCGCTTGCGCGTAAATGCTCAGCAGGTCGTCGGCCCGCGCCAAGTTTGGGACGACCAGCACCGGCCAAGCCAGCGCACAGAGCAGGACTAGAGTTTTGGATTTCATAACGCTTAGCCGAGATGCATCTGCTCGGGCTTGAACAGTGCCGGGTCCAGCGCCAACTCGGCGGCGATGTCGACCACCTGGCCGTCGATCACATGCACATTGCGCTGGGCGCGGGCGGCCAACTGCGGGTCATGCGTGACCATCACGATGGTGGCGCCTTCGCGGTGCAGCTCCTCCAGCAGCTCCATCACGCTGCGGGCCATCTGGCTGTCGAGGTTGCCGGTCGGCTCGTCGGCCAGCAGCAGGCGCGGCTCGCCGGCCAAGGCGCGGGCGATCGCCACGCGCTGCTGTTGACCCCCTGACAACTCGGCCGGGTAATGCTTGGCGCGGGCCGACAGGCCAACGCGAGCCAAGGCCTCGGATGCACGCTTCTTGCGCTCGGCCGCGCCCATGCCGCGGTAGCGCAGCGGCACTTCGATATTGTCGAGCACGTTCAAATCACCGATTAGGTTGAAGGCCTGGAAGACGAAGCCGATCTTCTGGTTGCGAATCTTCGAGCGCTCGTCGTCGTTCATGCGGCTGACGTCAACGCCGTCCAGCTCATAGCTGCCGCCGCTGAAGGCTTCGAGCAGGCCGGCGATGGTCAAAAAAGTCGTCTTGCCCGAGCCGGATGGGCCGGTGACGGCGACGAACTCGCCTTGCTTGACTTCCAGATTGAAGTCGCGCAGCGCATAGGTCTCGACCATCTCGGTGCGGTAGACCTTGGCGAGTGATTTCATTTTCAACATGGTGTTGGCTCCTGAGTAATTGAAGAGTTAGCTGCTTAACGACTGATGTTGACGCGCTGTGCGTCCTTGAAGTTGTCCGCGCCCGAGATCACGACCTGCTCGCCGGCCTTCAGGCCTTCCAGCACCTCGACCTTGGCGAGGCTTTGCACGCCGAGCTTGATCGCGCGCTTCTCCGCCTGGTCGCCTTGCAAGACATAAGCAAAGTGGCCGCCGCCTTCTTCAACAAAGCTGCCGCGCGACAGCGTCAAAACCTTGTCGCGGTGGTCCAGCAACATGCGCACCGACAGGCGCTGGTTCTGGCGCAGCTGCTCGGGCTGCTGGCCGGCAAAGCGCAGCCGCGCTGCTACTTCGCCATTGACGACTTCGGGGGAAACCGAGCTGAGCAAGCCCTGCCACTTCTGATCTGCGCCACCGCTGATTTCGCCGGCCATCTTGGGGGTCAGCTCGCGTGCCAGGCTCTCGGCTACCTGGATCTGCACCTCCAGCGCAGACAGATCGATGACCGACAGCAGCTTGGCGTCCTTGGCTACGCTGGCCCGGTCGATGACAAAAAGCTGGCCCACTTGGCCGTCCACAGGCGAGCGCAGATTCAACTCCTCGACCTGGCGCTCGACATCCTTGACCATCAAGGCCTGGCGCTCGAAGGCCTGGCGCTTGGCCTGCAGTTCGAACTTGAGTGCGTCGTCCTTCAGGCCCAGCAACTCCTGCGCCTGCTTCAAGGCGACTTGCGCCTTGGCCTGCGTGTCACGCGCCTGATCGACCTGGGCCGCAGCGGTGGCGCCGGCCTGGAAGGCCTGGGTCTGTCGCGCCAGCTCGTTCTGAGCGGTCTTGAAGCTGATCTGGGCGGTCTCCAGCTGGCTTTGCGCCTGCGCGCGCTGCTGGCGCGAGTCGGCTTGGGCGCGCAGCCATTCGCTTTGTAACGCATCGGCATTGGCACGTTCCTGGCCCAAGCGCGCCGTCAGCTCCGGGCTGGCGATCTTCAGCAAGACCTGACCCCGCTTGACCTGATCGCCGGCTTGCACGCTCAAGCTGACGCTGCCCGGGTTGCCGGCAAACAAGGTCGGGCTGTTGGCGGCGACGACGCGGCCTTCGGCGGCGATGTCGCGCGTCAGCGGCCCAATCTCAACGGTGGCGAGTGACAGCCTGG
Organism: Roseateles albus; assembly: GCF_028595345.1. Classification (NCBI taxonomy): domain Bacteria; kingdom Pseudomonadati; phylum Pseudomonadota; class Betaproteobacteria; order Burkholderiales; family Sphaerotilaceae; genus Roseateles; species Roseateles albus. The sequence continues at coordinate 92,094 of NZ_JAQQXT010000005.1, forward strand.
CGAGGCCGACCGAGGCGCCGCCGCCGAACTGGCCCAGCAATTTTGGGCCGGCGTAGGCGACGAGTGCTAAGGCAGCCAAGGCCACGCCGGCCAGCGCGAAGCGGCGGCGGTTTTTGGTGGGGGGCAAGATTTGGTCCTGCGCAGAGGTGTCTCGAATCATGGGGTGCTTGTGTTGGGTGGCCTGCTTGGTCTATTCAACGCAAGCGGCGTGCCAGGTCTTGCCAATTGCCGGGCGTCAGTCAAATCAAGGGCTTAGGACGGTTTGGCCGGGTCGGGGACTGTCCGCGGACAGTATTCGGACAGAATGTGCGGACAAGGCGGCCGGACAATGCCTTCACAAAGCTGGAACCTAGCGATGACCTTGACCGAGTTACAGATACGCCGGGCCTTGCCCGAAGACCGCTTGCCGCTGGTTCGAATGCTGGAGCTGTACCAGCATGATTTGTCCGATATCTGGGATCAGGACTTGGACAGCCATGGCGAATACGGCTACGAGCTTGATCAGTATTGGCGCGACCTCAGCCACCACCCGTTTGTAGCCCTCGTCAATGGCCGCTACGCAGGATTTGCGCTGGTCAATCCTGCGCTCAAAGTGGGTGAGCCCGGCGCCTCGGCGCATTGGATGGCGCAGTTCTTCGTGCTGAAAAAATACCGCCGCGCCGGCTTGGGTGCCGAGCTGGCCCGCGCGGTGTTCAGCTCGCTGCCCGGCCGGTGGGAAGTCGGGCAGATGAGGGATAACTTGGCGGCACAAGCATTTTGGCGCCGCGTCATTGCCGGCTACACGGACGGCGCTTTCACCGAGCATGTGTTGAGCGAGGGCTGGTGGCAGGGGCTGGTGCAATGCTTTGTCAGCGCGCCGGCTCTTGTTGCGGCCTCGCCAACAGATCAAATTCGATAAGCAACTCGTCTTGCACCGCCAGCAAGCCGCCGGCGACCGAGAACGGCGTCAAGCCAAAGTCACTCTGGCGCAGCACCATGGCGCCGCGCGCATGGACGGTGGCGCTCTCCATGGTCGCGTGCAAGGCCAGCCATTGCTGCTGGCGCCGGCCATGCAGCTCGATTTCGACCAAGGCGGCGACTTTGGGCAAGGCGCCGGCAAGGCGCAGCGAACGCAGGCGCAGCAGCGGGAAAGCGCTGGCCTGCAAGCCCGACTCGCCCAGCATATTGGCGCGCGTGGCGGCGACCATCTCCGGCGCCAAGGTCGAGGCCCAAGCCGCACCCAAGGCTGCACGGGCGGCCGGCGCGTCGAGCTGCAACTCGTCAAGGCGCAAGGCCAGCTCGAACCCGGCTGCGGCCAATTCCGGCTCCCCCTGGGGAAGGCGCAGCCAGCCCATCAGCTTGGGCGCGTTCAGCACATGGTTGTGACCGAGTTTGGCGGCACGGCCGGCGCGGAATACATGGACGCTGAGCGTAGAGGCAGCGGCGTCGATTTGCCATAGCGCCTGCTGCTGGGCGGCGGCGCTTTGGCGCAAGTCGCCAAAGTCCGCGGCCCAGTCGCTCGCCTGAGCTGTTGCTGGCGCGATCCGCGGCGCGGCAGCACAGCTGATCAAGAGCCAGACGCCAAGAATCGCCGGCCAAACCCTTGAAAATTGTCTGAATATTGGGGTCGGGTTCATTTTGTTGGCCAAATTGCCGCAGAATTTGACTTGATTTTGACAGCCAAGCCGCTCCGTGCTGAATTAGTATGGTTGGCAGGCTCCAAGCCTTGATTAGGGAGACTTTTATGGCTGCAAGCCCGTTCCGCTCAGCGCTCGATTTGATGGCGCAATACGCCAGCTACCACCGCGATCGCCGCAATATCGCCACGCATTTCGTCGGCATTCCACTGATCGTTTTCGCCATCGGTGTGCTGCTGGCGCGGGCCGAACTCAGCTTTGGCGGCGTGCAGCTGACCGCCGCTTGGCTGCTCTGGGGCGCCAGCACGGCTTGGTATTTGACGCGCGGCAATCTGGTCTTGGGCTTGGCCGTTAGTGCCGTCAATGGCGTGTTGATGGCCTTGGCGGAGCCGCTGGCTGCCGGCAGCCTGGGCAATTGGTTGAGCTGGGGTGTTGGCGCCTTTGTCGTCGGCTGGGTGGTCCAGTTCCTCGGCCACTATTACGAAGGCAAGAAGCCGGCCTTTGTTGATGATCTGGTGGGGCTGCTGGTCGGCCCGATGTTCGTGGTCGCCGAGGCGATGTTTGCACTCGGCTGGGGGCATGACTTGCTGGGCGAAATTGAACGCCGCGTCGGGCCAACCCATTTGCGCGATTTGGCCCATCCGCTCGCATGAGCGTATTGATGGTCTCGCTCACATGAGCGGATTGAGGGGCGCGCTCGCATGAGCGGATTGCCGGAAGCGCTCGCATGAGCGTTGGGAGGCCCCCAGCGGCCGCCGCTATTTCCATCTTGATCATGGGCGCCGGCTCGGTCGGCTGCTATCTGGGCGGGCTCTTGGCTGCGGCCGGGCTGCGGGTGGACTTTGTCGGGCGGCCCCGTGTCCTGGCTGATGTGCGTGCGCAGGGTTTGACCGTTAGCGACCTGGGCGGTGGCCGCCATCATCTGCCCGCCGCCGAGCTGCATTTGCATGACAGCCTGCCGGCTGGGCTCAGGCCCGCGATTACCTTGTTATGCGTGAAGAGTGGCGCCACCGCCGAGGCCGCTGCGCAACTTCAGGCGAGTTTGCCGGCCGGCAGTTTGGTCGTTTCAATGCAGAACGGCGTCGGCAATACGGAACGCGCGCGCACCGCCGCGCCGGCACTTGATTGGCGGGCGGGCATGACGCCGTTCAATGTGGCCGAGCTCGTGCCCGGGCATTTCCACCGCGGCACCATGGGCGCGCTGGCGATGCAGGGCTCGCCCGCTGAGCCGGGCTTGCTGGCCTTGCAAGCTGCATTCAGGAGCCAGGGCATGGGCTTGCGACTGCACGCCGACCTGCGCGCGGTGCAGTGGGGCAAGCTCCTCATCAATCTGAACAATCCGGTCAACGCGATGTCGGGCCTGCCGCTGCGTGCCCAGCTCTTGCAGCGTGGCTATCGGCGCTGTTTTGCGGCGCTGCAAAGCGAGGCTTTGGATGTGTTGGAGCAAGCCGGTATCGAGGTCGCCGCGATGACGCCGCTGCCGCCGCGCCGCCTCATCACGATGCTGCGCCTGCCCACGCCGCTGTTTCGTATGCTGGCGGCGCGCATGCTCAAGATCGACGCCAAGGCCCGCTCCAGCATGGCTGACGACCTCGCCCTGGGTCGACCGACCGAGATCGACGCCCTATGCGGCGAGGTCGTTCGGTTCGCGGCCGGGCAGGGCGGCCAAGCGCCCTTGAACGCCCGCATGCAGGCGCTGGTGCAGGCTTGGGCACAAGGTCAGCAGGGTTTTTACAGCCCCCATGACTTGCAATTGGCGCTCGGTTTGCGCGCTGTTTGAGTTTTTCTTCCGGTGACTTTTTCCTCCTTGGTGCGGCGAGTGGATTTCGCTTCGATCAAGTTTTTATCGAATTCTGACCGAGAGTGACCGCTCACAATTGATGATTTTTGCCAGGCGTTTTGGCTCGAAACTTGGGTTGCAGCAGCCCGGCTCATGATCGGCATCAAGCCCCGCTCGCTAAGATGCCTGCAACATCGCGCACCGTATTTGATCCCGCCGTCCCGGAGACTTTGCATGACCTCGCCCACCCCCACTCAAAACAGCAGCAACGCCGCCCAAGGCGATATCTTCGGCTCAGCGCAGGCCTTGCCGGCCTTCCCTGCCTTCCGCGTCGCCGTGGCGCCGGCCTCGGCCTTGCCGGCCCAGGACATCAGCGCCGAAGTGCTGTTGGAGAAGTACGCCAAGGGCGATGAGAAGACGCTTGACGAGTTGCGCCAACGTGTGGCGCGCGCTTTGGCGCAGGCCGAGGCGCCCGAGGCGCGGGCCGAGTGGGAAGCGCGCTTTCTGGACGCGCAGCGGCGCGGCTTTGTGCCCGCCGGCCGCATCAATTCGGCCGCTGGCACCGAGCTGTCCGCTACCTTGATCAACTGCTTTGTGCAGCCGGTTGGCGACTCGATCGCCTCGAGCGAAGACGGCCACCCCGGCATTTACACCGCCTTGACCGAAGCGGCCGAGACCATGCGCCGCGGCGGCGGCGTGGGCTACGATTTTTCGCGTATTCGCCCGCATGGCGCCTGGGTCGGCTCGACCCAGAGCAGCGCTTCTGGCCCGGTCAGCTATATGCGTGTGTTCGACCGCAGCTGCGAGACGGTCGAGAGCGCCGGCAGCCGGCGCGGCGCGCAGATGGGCGTCTTGCGCTGCGACCACCCGGACGTCGAAGAATTCATTCGCGCCAAGGACAAGGGCGACCTGAAGAACTTCAATATCTCGGTCGGCGTCACCGATCAGTTCATGCAAGCGGTCGAGGCTGACGGCGAGATTGAGCTGACCCACAAGGCCGAGCCGGGCCAGAAACAGCGCGAAGCCGGCGCCTATCAGCGCGCCGATGGGCAATGGGTCTATCGCAAGCTGAAGGCGCGCGCGCTGTGGGACGAGGTGATGCGCAGCACCTATGACCACGCCGAGCCCGGTGTGCTGTTCCTGGACCGCATCAATGTCGACAACAATCTGCATTACTGCGAGTCGATCGCGGCGACCAACCCCTGCGCCGAGCAGCCGCTGCCGCCTTACGGCTGCTGCTGCCTGGGTTCGGTCAATCTGACCTGTTTTGTGCGTGACCCGTTTGGCCCGAATGCCAGCTTTGATGAAGAGGGCTATGCCGAGGTCTGCCGGGTCGCCACCCGCATGCTCGACAACGTCTTGGACGTGACGCCCTGGCCGCTGCCGGCGCAGCAGCAAGAAGCGCGCAACAAGCGCCGTGTGGGCCTGGGCTTCACCGGCCTGGGTGACACCTTGGTGATGCTCAACCAGCGCTACGACACCGAGTCCGCCCGCGATGTGGCGCGCCGTTTGAGCGAAGTGATGCGCAATGCCGCCTATGAGGCCTCGGCCGATCTGGCGGTCGAGCGCGGCGCCTTCCCGCTCTTCAACGCCGATCTGTATTTATCCGGCGGCAACTTCGCGTCGCGGCTGCCAAATGGCTTGAAGGACAAGATCCGCACGCAAGGCCTGCGCAACTCGCATCTGCTCTCGATCGCACCGACCGGCACCATCAGCCTGGCCTTTGCCGACAACGCGTCCAACGGCATCGAGCCGGCCTTCAGCTGGAGCTATACGCGCAAAAAGCGCATGGCCGACGGCAGCTTCAAGGAATATGCCGTCGAGGACCATGCCTGGCGCCTGTATCGCCATATGTTCGGCAAAGACGCGCCGCTGACCGATGCGTTTGTGACCGCGCTGGAGCTGAGCGCGGCCGACCATGCGGCCATGGTGGCGGCCGTCGCACCCTTTGTGGACACCTCGATCTCCAAGACCGTCAATGTGCCGGCCGATTACCCCTATGCCGACTTCCAGGATCTGTACACCGATGCCTGGAAGGCGGGTCTGAAGGGTCTGGCCACCTACCGGCCTAACAGCATTCTGGGCTCGGTCTTGAGCGTCGAGCCGAGCGCTGTCAAAGAGCCCGAAGCCTTGAAACCGGTGTTGGCCGATGGCAGCAACCAGCGCATGCTGGTATCGCGCCTGCCGAACGCCGTCTTGGCCTCGCTGCGCTGGCCGAGCCGGCCCGAGTTGCCCGGCGGCAACCCGGCCTGGAGTTACATGATCCGTCACCCGCATGGCGACTTCGCGCTCTTCGTCGGAGAGTTGCCGGCCGAGGGGCCGGACGCCGGCCTGTTCGGCAAGAATTTGCCTTTCGAGGTCTGGGTCAATGGCGCCGAACAGCCGCGCGGTTTGGCGGCTGTCGCCAAGACCTTGTCGATGGACTTGCGTACCAATGACGCGGCCTGGTTGCGCCTGAAGCTGGACGCGCTGGCAACGGTGGCCGAGGAGCGCGCCTTCGAGATGCCGATTCCGCCGAGCGGCGAGTCGCGCCTCTTCCCTGGTGTGGTGGCAGCCACGGCAGCGGTCATCCGCTGGCGCTGCGAGCAGTTGGGAGCTTTGCAAGACGGCGGCGCCACGCCGGTGATCGACGCGATGTTCAGCCGCGAAGAGCCGCGCACCAGCACCATGGGCACGCTGGCCTGGGCGGTGGACGTCGACAATCCGGCCACTAACGAACAATTCACGCTGACGCTGAAAGAGGTCAGCCTGCCGACACCGGAAGGTGGCTTTGTGACTCGGCCTTGTGCGATGGGCTTCTCGGGCAATTACCCGAAGGCGCTCGACGGCATGGCACGTTTGTTGAGCCTGGACATGCGGGTGATGGACCCGGCCTGGATAGGTATGAAGCTGCGTAAGCTGCTGAACGTGGGCGAGCCCTTGGGCCACTTCATGGCGCCGGTGCCGACGCTGACCGGCGAGCGCCGCCAGCAGATCTGGCCCTCGACCGTGGCCTATGTGGCGCGCCTGATCATCCATCGGTATGCGATGTTGGGTGTGTTGGATGAGCAGGGCCTGCCCTTGGTCGAGATGGGGCTGTTGCAGGCGCCGATTGCCAAAGCGCATGTGGGCGAGAAGGTGCAGGCGATGGCCGGCAAGCCCTGCCCGGAGTGCGGCAATAGCACGATGATTCACAAGGACGGTTGTGATTTCTGCACCGCCTGTGGGTATGTGGGGCAGTGTGGGTGAGGGGGTAGGGCGCGAGGCTTGACGCTCACTGAGGGAGAGCAGATTGACTGACAAACGGCCCTGTCACTGATCTATCGACTGAGGGTGCTCGCCCCGCGCCATGTAGAGTCACGCCATGACCCAAAAGGAATATCTGCCCATCGATCCTGCCAGAGAGCAAATGCAGTCAAAGCTGTCGACCGCCTTGCTCAAGCTGATCGGCACCGCGCCCGAGCCCAAGGCGCTGCCCAGCGCCAGTCCATCGCTGGCCGCCCAGGCAGCCAAAAAGGCGGCCAGCGACGCGGCATCCAAAGCGGCGATGGCGGCCGGCGCTTTTGCCTTGCCGCCGGGGCCGCTGGGCTGGTTGACGATACTGCCGGAGATGGCGGCGGTCTGGCATATCCAGTCGCAATTGGTCGCCGACATCGCCGCGCTTTACGGCCGCTCGGCGCAACTCGGCCAGGCGCAAATGATTTACTGCCTGTTCCGCCATACGGCGGCGCAGGCGGTGCGCGACCTGGCGGTCCGGGTCGGCCAACGGGTCTTGATCCGGCCGGCCAGCAGCGCGCTGCTGCAGCGCGTGGTCGGCGCGGTCGGCGCCAAGCTGAGCCAGCGGGTGCTGCAAAAAGGCGTGTCGCGCTGGGTGCCGGTGGTCGGTGCGGCGGCCGTCAGCGCCTATGCCTATTACGACACCCAGCAAGTCGCCAAGGCGGCAATCGAGTTGTTTGAGCGCGAACTCATCATCGACAACCCTGACTGAGCGCGCCATGCTTGACCCCTACACTGGGGGCCATGACGCCACCCACCATTCTTGATGTGGAAGCCTCGGGCTTCGGCCGGGGCAGCTATCCGATCGAGATCGGGTTTGTGGAACCGGTGGGTACGGTCTTCTGTTGCTTGATTCGGCCCGAACCTGATTGGTTGCATTGGGACGCTTCGGCCGAGACATTGCACGGCATCACGCGCGAAATCTTGCAACGTCATGGCAAGCCGCCGCTGTGGGTGGCCGAGCAGATCAATCGCCGCTTGGCCGGCCAGACCGTCTACTGCGATGCCTGGGCGCATGACTACCCATGGCTCGCGCGGCTCTTCGATGTCTGCGACCTGGCGCCGAGTTTTCGCCTGGCCGATTTGCGCAGCCTGCTCAGCGAGGCCGAAGCCATGCGCTGGGGCGAGGTCTTGGACCAGGTGCGCGCCGAGCAGCAGTTGCGCCGCCACCGCGCCAGCAGTGATGCGCTGGTCTTGCAACTGACATTGCAGCGGGTCAAGCAAGACTAGGCTCTGCTTGCCTTGATGCAGAGCAAGGCCGATCCGGCTGCACCGTTGGATCATGGCTGACTGTTCAGCGAGGAGATCGCCATGTTCAAGAAGATTCTTTTGCCCACCGATGGGTCCGAAACCGCTCAGCGGGCGGCGCTGGCCGCGATCGATTTGGCAGGCCGCTACGGCGCCACGCTGGAGATCGTCAGCGTCATCGACCCGGTGCCCTTTATGTATTTTCCCGATGGCGGCGCCGAGGCCATGGCCTATTACATGGATGCGGCGGAGGCTGCGGCCAAAGTCGGCTTGGACGGCGCAGCCTCGAGAGCCAAAGCTGCAGGCGTTCCATACAACAGCCATGTCTTGCGTGAACATGGCCCGGCGCAGGCGATCACCGAACATGCGGGCAGCAGCGGCTGCGAGTTGATCGTGATGGGCTCGCATGGCCGGCGCGGCCTGGACGCAGTCTTGTTGGGCAGCGTCGCACAAAAGGTGCTGACCCTCGCCACGATGCCGGTTTTGGTTGTGAAGTGAGGGCAAAGAAAAGCAAGACGCCTCATCATGCCCGCCTGACAGCGCCGCCGCATGGGCTTGCGCATCATCGGCGTGGCATTGCCTTAAGGTTTCAGCGTTTTCGGGCGGCCGGCGCCGGTGCTTTCGCCGCTTTCCTGGCGGTACTGGGTCCGGGCCTGCTGGCGGGCCTGTCCGACGATGATCCAGCCGGCATCACCACCTATTCGGTGTTGGGGGCCGACTTTGGCTACCGGCAGCTTTGGATCATCCCGGCCTCGACCATTTTGCTGGTGCAGTTCCATCTGATGGCGGTGCGCTTGGGTGCGGTGACAGGCCTGGGCTTTGTCGGAGTGATCCGGCAGCGCTGGGGCAAGAACGCCGGCTACTTTGGCGCGCTGGGGCTGCTGTTCGCCAACTTCGGCACCATCTGCGCCGAGTACGCTGGCATTTCCGCCGCCGGCTCGCTGGTCGCCATTCCCAACTGGATCAGCTCGCCGCTCGCTGCGCTGCTGATGTGCGGCTTGGTGGTCTACGGCTCTTTTCACCGCGTCGAGCGGGTCTTGCTGTTGATCTCCTCCACGCTGGCGCTGTACATCGTCGCCGGGATTCTGGCCGGGCCGGATTGGGGTCAGGTCTTGCATAACTCGGTCGTCCCCCATCTCCCGAGCAGCCCGGCCGGTTGGGTGGTGATTGCCGCCACCCTGGGCACGACATTGGCGCCTTGGGGCTTGGCTTTTATCCAATCCTATGCGGTGGACAAGAAGGTGACGCTGGACAAGTTGCGCTGGGAGCGTGTCGATGTGGTGGTGGGGTCGGTCTTGACCGGAGTGATCGGGCTGGCGATTGCGGTGGCCTGCGCGGCCACCTTGAACCGGGCCGGTGTGCATATCAAGGACGCCAGTGACGCGGCCGCCGCGCTCGCTCCGCTGGCAGGCAACTTCGCCACCGTTTTGTTCGGCGCCGGCCTGCTCGGGGCCTCGCTGCTGGCCGCGGCCATCGTGCCTTTGGCGACCGCTTATTCGATCGCAGAAGGGATAGGAGCGCCGGCATCGCTGGACCTGGACTCGCGCCACTTTCAGCTCTTTTATGCCGCCTTTGTAGGCTTGACGGTGGCGGCGGCCAGCGTCGTGTCGCTGCCGGGCCTGCCCTTGATTCCGCTGATCTACACCAGCCAGGTCGTCAATGCGGTGATGCTGCCCTTGCATGTGATCGCGCTGCAATTGCTGGCGCGCGATGCGGGCGTGATGGGCACGGCGCGCACCGGCGCTTGGGGCGCGCTGGCCGGTTGGGTCAGCATTGGCTTGATCGTCGCGTGCGTGGGTGCCCTGGGCCTGAGTTGGCTGGGGGTGATTGCCTGATGGGCTATTTTAGGTGACCGAGCTGCTCAATCACCTTGCCCAGCTTGCCTTCTGTCTCACGGCCTTTGGCCAGCGCCTGAATCACCGCCGTCATATAGGATTTGATCAGCCCGCTGAGGAATTCCTCTTGCTGCGAGAGCAGCCCGAGATTCATATAGCTGTCGTCCACATCTTTGGCCAAGGACTCGAACAAGGTCTGCACCTCGTTGGACATGGCCTTGTTCTTGGCTGAAATATCCGCCAGCGCCAAGCGGGTCATGCTGACCATCTTGATCACGGTGCTGTTGAGTTCGCGCACCGCCAGCTCGTTGTCAAGCGCCGTCACCTTGGTGCAAGCGCCCTCGATCAGCAGCGCCACATTGTCGATGGCGCGGCCGTGGCGTTCGGCCAGCTCGGGGTCCATATCGGGCGAGCGCGTCATCGGCAGATCGCGCAAAAACAGGATGATGCTGCCGAAGTTGAAGCTGGTGTGCGGGCCGAAGGGGCGGATGCGCGGGTCGGGCTTTTGCGCCGCCAGGTGGTCCAGGATGGACAGCTCCAGCGCGGTGCAGGTGGTCTTGCTATTGAGTGAAACCATGCCCATCTTGCCCTGGATGCGTATGCAGCCGTCCAGGCGATATCTCTCGAACGATTCGAAAAGCTGGGCGGCGATGCCGGCGTAATCGGTGCAGGCGTTCAGGGCGCGCTGGAAGTCCAGCACCACGCCGACTTCGCCCACCATATCGGCGCTGCTCATCACCGCGTTGACGGCCTCGTTGAGCTGGTTGCCCAGTTCGCGCTTGGAGCTCACGACGGCCAACTGGCGCTCGATCTTGGCGATCAGCTCAGGCATGTCGAAGGGCTTGCAGACATAGTCGTCGCCGCCGGCCGAATAGCCCAGCAGGCGCTCTTCGATCGAACTCAGCGCAGACAAAAATATCACCGGTGTGCCGGCAGCGCTTGAGCTGCGCAATTTGCGGCAAGTCTCGTAGCCGTCCATGCCCGGCATCATGCAGTCGAGCAGCACCAGATCCGGCGGCACCGAGCCTTCAATGATTTCCAATGCCTGGGCGCCGCCGGAGGCGGTCAGGATGTTGTATTGATCGCTCAGCAACTCTTCCATCAGGATCAAGATGTCGGGCGAATCATCAACGACCAAAATAGTGGGCAGGGCGGCGTTGTGCTGAGGTGCGTTCATGCTGACTTTCGGCGCAAGGCTTGAAGGTGGAGGGCGTGAGTCCAGGCAATACAGACTGTCGTTGCTCTTCCATATTACGGTGCGATGCTTGCCAGCATAGCTCGGAAATGCCCCCCGCTGGGGCCGCTTTTCCGCCAAAGCGCTCAGACTTGAGCGGGCCCGGCTCCCAGCTGTGTAGGCGTTTGTGACTGTAGTTGTTTGAGGCAATTGATGCACAGGCAGCTGCTGTACTGCGCGGCCAAAGCTTGGCGCAGCGGGGCGCTCAATTGCAGTTCGAAACAGTCGCAAAAGCCCTCGGCCGCAGCGCAGTGAAAGCTGCCGCCGCAGCGTGGGCAGCGGTCCTCAAGTGGCTTGCCGAGCGCGGTCATGCAAACAACCCGCCATGCTGTTCGCGCAGCAGCTTCTTTTGAACCTTGCCCATTGCATTGCGCGGCAATTCGCCGACGACGAAGATTTGCTTGGGCACTTTGAAGCCGGCAATCTGGCGTTTCAGTGTGGCGATCAGCGCCGCGCCGTCGAGGCTGTGGGCGGGCTTGGCCACCAGAACGGCGATGACGGCCTCGCCGAAGTCGGCATGCGGCACGCCAATCACCGCCGACTCGGCAACGCCCTCCAGCTCGTTCAAAAAACCTTCGATCTCGGCCGGGTAGACATTGAAGCCGCCGCTGATGATCAGGTCTTTGCTGCGCCCAACAATCGTGACATAGCCATTGGTATCGCGTTTGCCAACGTCACCGGTCTTGAACCAGCCGTCGGCGGTGAATTCCTGCTGTGTCTTCTCCGGCATGCGCCAGTAGCCGCTGAATACATTCGGGCCGCGCGCCTCGATGGCACCGATCTCGCCCGGCGCGCAAAGGCGGCCAGCCTCATCTTGCACGCGCAGCTCAACGCCGGGCAGCGCCGGCCCGACCGTGCCGCCCACCCGCTCGCCGTCCAAGGCGCGGCAGGGGTTGGAGCTCAGCATCAGCGTTTCGCTCATGCCGTAGCGCTCCAGGATGATGTGGCCGCTGCGGGTCTGCCAGTCGGCAAAAGTGTCCAACAGCAGCGGCGCGGAGCCGCTGATGAACAGCCGCATCCTCGTGCAGGCTGCGGGCGTTAATGCGGCCTCCCCGAGCATGCGCACATAAAGCGTGGGCACGCCCATGAAGACCGTCGCGTCGGCAAAGCGGCGTATCACATCGCGCGGCTCAAACTTGGCAAACCAAATCATCTTGGCGCCGGCAAGAATCGCGCCATGGGAGGCAACAAACAGACCGTGCACATGAAAGATCGGCAGCGCATGGATCAAGACATCGTCGCTGCGCCAGGCCCAAAAATCTTTGAGCGTGCGTGCGTTGCTGAGCAGATTGCCGTGGCTCAGCATGGCGCCCTTGGACAGGCCGGTGGTGCCGCTGGTGTAGAGAATGGCGGCCAGGTCGCCGGCGCTCTTTTCGGCGACATCGTGCCGATCGCTCATCGATGAGGCGCGATCCAGCAGGCTGCCGCTTCGGTCGCCGTTCAGGGTGAAGACATAGGTCGTGCCGGCCAGAAACGCCAGCTTGGACACCCAGCTAAACTGGGCTCCGGCGCAAACCAGCACGGCTGGCTCGGCGTCCTTGAGGAAATAGTCCAGCTCGGCCGCTTGGTAGGCGGGATTGAGCGGCAGGTAGACGTAGCCGGCGCGCAGTACGGCGAGGTAAAGCATCAGTGCCTCGACGCTTTTTTCGGTATGGGCGGCGATGCGGCTGCCGGCAGGCAAATCCAGCGACAGCAACAAGTTGGCCAGCATTGCCGTGCCGCGCTCAAGGTCGCGCCAGCTGTAGTGCAGCTCCTGGCCCTGCGCGCTTCCGTCGGAACACTCGGCGCATTCAATAGCGCAACTGTCCAGGTCGGCGGGGAAGGCGCCCTGCAGGGCGGCAAAAAGATTGGCGTTCATGTGGCTTGGAGGCAGAGCTGAAACAGCAGATGCAGCGATTGTGACCTGCCGCTGCTTGCTCTGTGCCGAACCGAGAAAGGCAGTGATTCAGCTCGCTTATCGCCGTTTGCGCAACTTGCCACGCCCGGCCCTCTTCCAGCATAGTGAGAAAAATTGACACGACCATCGACTCGATTCACAAATTGGTCATAAAAAAGAAGAGGAGACAACCATGTCCAAGATGATGTTGGCGACGCGTTTGCGTGCGGCCGTGCTGTTGGCGGTGCTGGGTTTTGCCTTGTTGATGGTCTTGCTGGCTCAAAGAGCCAGCAGCAGTCTGATGACCGTCAAGATGATGACCACGATAGAGCAGGTCAAGCGTGCCGAAAAAAATAGCCAGTGGCTTTCATGACAAGGCCAAGTCGGGCGCGATGAGCGAGGCGGACGCCAAGGCTGCCGCCGCCGCTGAAATCAGCAAGATTCGTTACTCAGGCAACGAGTACATCTGGATCAACGATATGGGGCCGCAGATGGTCATGCACCCGATCAAGCCCGAACTTGACGGCAAAGACCTGAGTGGCAACAAAGATCCCAAGGGCAAGGCCTTGTTTGTCGAGATGGTGCAAGTAGTTCGGGCCAGCGGTTCAGGCTATGTGGATTATTTGTGGGCCAAGCCCGGCGCTTCCGAGCCCGTGGCCAAGCGCTCTTTTGTGATGGGCTTTGCGCCTTGGGGCTGGGTCTTTGGTTCCGGCATTTATATCGATGACGTGCAGGCGATCGCCAATGGCGATGCCGCATTTGGCATGGTTGCGGTGCTGGTGGTGGGCGCGCTGGCCATGCTGGCGGTCGAGATCTTTGTGCGCGGGCTGCGGCGTCGATTGAGCGCGATGCAAAGCGTGATGCAGGCGGTGGCCGAAGGTGATCTGCGTGCCACGATCGAAGTCGGCCAGCGCGATGAGATCGGCCTGGTGATGGAGCAGGTGGTGGCGATGCAGGACCGGCTCAGTGAGTTGGTGCAGGCCATTCGCGGCGCGACGGACTCGATCGGTCATGCCTCCAGCGAGGTGGCTTCGGGCAGCCAGGATTTGTCCATGCGAACCGAGCAAGCGGCGTCCAATCTGCAGGAAACGGCGGCCTCCATGCAAGGCCTGACCGAGCAGGTCAAACACACGGCACAAGCGGCCCGGCAAACCAATCAGTTGGCCGACACGGCGGCGGATCGTGCCCGCGACGGCGCGGCGGTGATGAGCGAGGTGGTCGGCACGATGGAGGGCATCTCGGCCGCCAGCCGCAAGATTTCAGACATCATCTCGGTCATTGACGGCGTGGCATTCCAGACCAATATCTTGGCGTTGAACGCCGCCGTCGAAGCGGCGCGCGCGGGCGAACAAGGGCGCGGTTTCGCGGTGGTGGCCAGCGAGGTGCGCAGTTTGGCCGGCCGCTCGGCCGAAGCCGCCAAGGAAATCAAGACGCTGATCATGGACTCGGTCGAGCGTGTCAATGCCGGTACGCAGCAGGTTAGCCGCGCCGGGGCCTCGATGGATGAGATTTTGGGCGCGGTGCAACGCGTCACCACCACCGTCAACGAGATCAGCCAGGCGAGTGCGGGTCAGTCGGATGGGATCGCCCAGGTCAACCAGGCCGTCACCCAACTCGACAGCATGACGCAGCAAAACGCGGCCTTGGTGGAAGAAACGGCCGCCGCCGCTGAATCACTCAAGCAGCAGGCACAGGGGCTGAACGATACGGTGGCGGTGTTCAAGACCAAACGCTGATGCCCGGTCGGGTTCGCAAGGGCCTGAAAACGAAAATTGTGAATATTCCCGCTTTCGTTTGAGTCGTCAGGATTTCAGGCCCGGCAGCGCCAACCAGCGGCCCAGGCGGCCGCGCAAGGCGACGAAGTCCAGCGGCTTGGTCAGGTGCTCGTCCATGCCGGCAGCCATGCTGGCGGCGATATCGCTTTCCAGTGCATGGGCCGTCAAGGCCAAGATGGGGAAGGCCGGCAAGGCGCCCATCGCCTGCAACTCGCGCAGCTGGCGGGTGCATTCCAGGCCGTCCATGCCGGGCATCTGAATGTCCATCAAGACCAGATCGGGCGGGCTGGCCTTGCAAGATGCCAGGGCTTCCAGGCCGTTTTTGGCCAGGCGGCTGCGCAGACCCATGACGGCGAGGAATTCCAAGGCGACGACTTGATTGATTTGATTGTCTTCCACCAAGAGCACGGTGGGCGGCTCAATGCCGGCGGCGAACTTGGCCCCGCCCAGCAGGCTGTCTTGCTCGTCCGGCATGCCGCCATCGCTCGAATGCTGAGCAGACATGCGCAACCAGTTGGCCGCAACGGCGTTCTTAAAACTGCTGGTTTCCATATCGCTCCCTCCCCTTTGTGCCGCTTGCACACCTCATCGCGAATTTGGCGCTGCCTGCGCTGCTGGCGGCTCCTGCGCCTGGCGTCAGCAGTGCTTTTTATAGCCTCGGGCGCTTGACTAGGCGCTGATCCGAGCGTTGTTTGAGCCAAATTGCTGCCGGCCTGCATTGTTGCTGCTGCGCGGCCGCGCTGCAACAGGCTTGACCGGTGCTTCGTCCCGCGCAGCCCACAACCCCCCGCGATTGGGGGGCTTGACCGGCCTGAATAGTTGTCTGCACTGCCATCAAGCGCCGATTTGGCCTTTTTCTTGGCAGGACGGGATGTCTGCTGACAGCTTTGGTCATCCAGGCTTCCTAGAATGATCGGTCCCAGTGCAGCAGCAGGTCTACTCCATGTCAGAAGGCACCATCCGCATCCGCGGCGCCCGTCAACACAATCTGAAGAACATCGATCTTGATTTGCACACGGGGGAGTTGACCGTTGTCACCGGGCCTAGCGGCTCGGGCAAATCCAGTCTGGTCTTTGACACCCTTTATGCCGAGGGTCAGCGCCGCTATGTCGAGACCTTCTCGGCCTATGCGCGTCAGTTCCTTGACCGCATGGACCGCCCCGCCGTTGACCGGGTTGACGGCGTGCCGCCGGCGATCGCGATCGACCAGACCAACCCGGTGCGCACCTCGCGCTCCACGGTCGGCACGATGACCGAGCTGAACGATCACCTGAAGCTCTTGTTCGCCCGCGCCGCCGAGCTGTTCGACAAGAAAACCGCGCAGCCGGTCAGGCATGACACGGCGCAGACGGTCTATCTGGAGTTGCTCGAACGTACGCGCGCCGCAGATCCAAGAATCGTTTTGACCTTCCCGGTCGAGCTGCCGGCGACGACCAGTTCGGACGAGGTGACGCAGTGGCTGTCGGCCAGCGGCTTCACCAAGGTGCAGGCCGAGCGCGAGGTGGCCTCGGTGACCGGCCCGCGCAAGCTGCTCGACGTGGTGGCGGATAGATTCAGGTTGCAAGGCACCGACAAGCAGCGCGCGATGGAGGCGATTGAGCTTTGCTTGAAGCGCGGCAGCGGACGGATGAATGTTTATGTTCTGCCCAAGGAAGAAGGGCCAGAGCCTGAACTATGGCGCTACTCCACCGGCCTGCATTGCCCTGAAAGCGATCTGCGCTACCAGGAGCCGCAGCCGCCGCTGTTCTCTTTCAATTCAGCGATGGGCGCTTGCGAGACCTGCCGGGGCTTCGGGCGGGTGATCGGGGTTGACCTCGGCCTGGTGATCCCAGACGGCAAGAAGACGCTGCGCAATGGCGCGATCAAGACCTTGTCGACGCCGGCCTGGAAAGACAGCCAGGACGACCTGCTCAAGTACGCGGCCGACGCCGGCATCCCGCGGGACACCTCCTGGAATCAGCTCTCACAAGCTCAACAAGACTGGGTCATCAATGGTTCGCCGAACTGGACCGGCAACTGGAACAAGCAATGGTACGGCGTCAAACGCTTCTTCGAATATCTGGAGAGCAAGGCCTACAAGATGCATATCCGCGTGCTCCTGTCCAAGTACCGCAGCTACACAACCTGCGGCACTTGCGACGGCGCACGGCTGAAGACCGAATCGCTGCTCTGGCGTGTCGGCAGCAAGGAACTGGCCGATGCGTGGTTGCCGGCCCATCAGCGCCTGATGCCCAAAGGCGTGGACTGGAGCCGCGAACAACTGGAGGCTTTGCCGGGCCTGGCCTTGCACGACTTGATGCAGCTGCCGATCCACCGGCTGCGCAGCTTCCTCGATCAGTTGCAACTGCCCAGCACGCTCTTGGACGATGCCCTCAAATTGCTGCTGGAGGAGATCCGCAACCGGCTCAAATACCTCTGCGATGTCGGCATCGGCTACCTGACGCTGGACCGCCAGAGCCGCACGCTCAGCGGCGGCGAGGTGCAGCGTATCAACCTGACCACCGCTTTAGGCACCTCGCTGGTCAACACCTTGTTCGTGCTGGACGAGCCCAGCATTGGCCTGCACCCGCGCGATATGGGCCGCATCGTCCAGGCGATGCACCGGCTGCGCGATGCCGGCAATACGCTGGTCGTGGTCGAGCATGACCCGGCGGTGATGCTGGCGGCCGACCGCTTGATCGATATGGGGCCGGGCCCCGGCGAGCGCGGCGGGCAGATCGTCTTTGACGGCACGCCCGAAACGATCCGCGCGGCAGACACGCTGACCGGCGCCTATATGGGCGCGCGCAAGCTGGTCGGCATGGGCGTCAAGCGCCCGGTCGAAGCCAGCACGCCCAAGCTGATCATCGAAGGCGTGCGTGAGCACAATCTGCGCAATGTCACGGTCGAGTTCCCGCTGCAGCGTATGGTGGTGGTGACGGGCGTGTCCGGCTCGGGCAAGAGCACGCTGATGCAAGACGTTTTGTACCCGGCCTTGGCGCGCCATTTTGGTCAGCAGACCGAGACGCCGGGCCTGCATGAGCGCCTGCTCGGCGCCGATTGGTTGGCCGACGCGGTGTTCGTCGATCAGTCGCCGATTGGCAAGACCGCGCGCTCCAATCCGGCCTCTTACGTCGGCGCATTTGATGAGTTGCGCAAGCTGTTCGCGGCCGCGCCGATGTCGGCCGAGCGCAGCTACACGGCCGGCATGTTCAGTTTCAATGCCGGCGACGGCCGCTGCGCGACCTGCGGTGGCTCGGGCTTCGAGCATGTCGAGATGCAGTTCTTGTCCGACGTCTATCTGCGCTGCCCCGATTGCGATGGCCGGCGCTACCGGGCCGAGATGCTGGACGTCAAGCTCGAAAGAGCCGAGCGCAGCATGAGTGTGGCCGACGTGCTTGAATTGACCGTTAGCGAGGCAGTGCGCCTGTTCAAAGACGACCGCGAGGTGGTCGCCAAGCTGCAGCCGATTGTCGATGTGGGCCTGGAGTACGTGAAGCTGGGTCAGCCGGTGCCGACGCTGTCGGGCGGCGAGGCGCAGCGCCTGAAGCTGGCTGGTTTCCTCGCCGAAGCCGCCAGCAAGCCGCGCCAAGCCTTAGCCAAAAAAGGCACGCTGTTCATGTTCGACGAGCCGACCACCGGCCTGCACTTTGATGACATCGCCAAGCTGATGCGGGCGATGCGCAAGCTGCTGACCATCGGCCATTCGCTGATATTGATCGAACACAACCTCGACGTGATCCGCGCGGCCGACTGGCTGATCGACCTTGGCCCCGAAGGCGGCGAGGGCGGCGGCGAGCTGGTCTGCGTCGGCACGCCCGAGCAGGTCAAGGAGCACCCCACATCGCATACCGCGCTGGCGCTGCGCGAGTATTCGGCCCATATGGACCGGCCGGCGGTGGCGGTAGATCACAAGGTCGAAGAGGGCATGCCGCTGCAGAGCTTGATCCGAGCCCGCCGCGCCCGTGCCAAGGCCGACGAGGTAATCCAGATCGTCAATGCGCGTGAGCACAATCTGCAGTCGGTCAATGTGTCGATTCCGCGCGGCAAGTTCAATGTGATCACCGGCGTGTCGGGCTCGGGCAAGTCGACGCTGGCCTTCGATATTCTGTTCAACGAGGGTCAGCGCCGCTATCTGGAGTCGCTGAATGCCTATGCGCGCTCCATCGTGCAGCCGGCCGGCCGGCCCGAGGTCGATGCGGTCTGGGGCATTCCGCCGACGGTCGCCATCGAGCAGCGCCTCAGCCGCGGTGGGCGCAAGAGCACGGTGGCCACCACCACCGAGGTCTGGCATTTTCTGCGCCTGTTGTATGTGAAGTTAGGTGTCCAGCATTGCATGCATGACGGCACGCCGGTGCGGCCGCAAAGCGTCGAGTCGATCGCCGCGCAGCTGCTGCGCGATCACATGGGCCAGCATGTCGGCCTGTTGGCGCCGCTGGTGATGAACCGCAAGGGCCTCTACACCGACCTGGCCAAATGGGCGAAGACGCGCGGTTATACGCATCTGCGCGTCGACGGCGAGTTCATTGCCACCGCGCCTTGGCCGCGCTTGGATCGCTTCAAGGAGCACACGCTGGAGTTGCCGGTCGGCGATCTTGTCATCTCGGCCGCCAACGAAGGCGAGCTGCGCGAGATGTTGGCCAAGGCGCTGGACCTCGGCAAGGGCGTGCTGCATTTGCTCACACCCTTGGACGGCTTGCACAAGGCGATCGCCGAGGCGCATTCGACGCTGGGGATCGGCACGGTCAAGGTCTTCAGCACCAAGCGCGCTTGCCCGACCTGCGGCACCAGCTATGCCGAGCTGGACCCGCGCATGTTCAGCTACAACAGCAAGCATGGCTGGTGCACGGGCTGCGTGGGCACCGGCTTGGCCTTGACGCGCGAGCAACGCAAGGCATTGGATGATTCCATCCAGGATGACAAAGGCGGCCGCGAGCAGAGCTTTGCCGGCCAAGAGGTCGAGATCGAAGGCTTGGCCGATCAGCCCTGCGGCGAATGCCATGGCGCGCGATTGAACCCATCGGCGCGAGCAGTGACTTTTGAAGATCAGGCCATCAGTACCGTGGCGTCCTGGAGCGTCAAGGACGCGCGCGCTTGGGTTGATGGCCTGACGCTGCTGGGCCGTGACGCCGAGATTGCGCGGGATGTGGTGTCGGAGATCAAGGGCCGGCTGGAGTTTCTGGAGGAGGTGGGCCTCGGCTATCTGACGCTGGACCGTGCCGCACCGACCTTGTCCGGCGGCGAGGCGCAGCGCATCCGGCTGGCTGCGCAGCTGGGCTCGAATCTGCAAGGCGTTTGCTATGTCTTGGATGAGCCGACGATTGGCCTGCATCCGCGCGACAACCAGATTCTTTTGAAGGCGCTGGGGCGCTTGAGCGATCTGGGCAACACCCTGGTCGTGGTCGAGCATGACGAGGACACGATTCGCCGCGCCGACCACATCATCGACATCGGCCCCGGTGCCGGCAAGCGGGGCGGTCATGTGGTCGCCGAGGGCACGGCGGCCGATCTGGCGCTGCAGCCGGACTCGGTGACGGGGCGCTTCCTGTCCAAGCCGCTGATCCATCCGCTGCAAGCGCGCCGTGAGATGGTCGATGGTGCGCCGCGCCTGCGCGTGCTGGATGCGAGTTTGCACAACCTTCAGCATGTGACGCTGGATGTGCCGCTGCACCGCCTGGTCGCGGTGACCGGCGTTTCGGGCTCGGGCAAATCGACCTTGGCGCGGGATGTGTTGCTCGCGAACATGGCGCAAGCCGTGCCCTTGCGCAAAGCGCCCGCGCATTGGATTGGTTGTGCCGGCATCGAAGGCCATGAACTGGTCGACCGGGTGCTGGAGGTTGACCAGACGCCAATCGGCAAGACGCCGCGCAGCTGCCCTGCGACTTATATCGGGTTTTGGGACGCGATCCGCAAGCTCTTTGCTGACACGCTGGAAAGCCGCGCGCGCGGCTATGCGGCGAATCGCTTCAGCTTCAACACCGGCGAAGGCCGCTGCCCCGGTTGCGAGGGCCAGGGCATGCGCACCATCGAGATGAGCTTTTTGCCTGATGTCAAAGTGCTCTGCGACCAATGCCATGGCCAGCGCTTCAACCCTGAGACCTTGGGCGTTAGCTGGCGGGGCAAGAGCATCGGCGATGTGCTGGCGATGGAGGTCGACGAGGCCGCGCCGTTCTTTGCGGCGATGCCGGCGATCGGCCATCCGCTCAAGCTGATGCAGGACGTGGGGCTGGGTTATCTGACCCTGGGTCAACCGTCACCGACGCTGTCTGGCGGCGAGGCGCAGCGGATGAAGCTGGTCAGCGAGCTGGTCAAGGTGCGCGACGAGGTTGGGCGGCGCGGCCAGAAGGCGCCGCACACGCTGTACGTGCTGGACGAGCCGACGGTGGGCCTGCACATGGCCGATGTGGAGCGCCTGATCCGGGTGCTGCACCGGCTGGTCGCGGGCGGGCATTCGGTCGTCGTGATCGAGCATGACCTCGACGTGATCGCCGAAGCCGACTGGGTCATCGACCTGGGGCCGGATGGCGGCACGGCCGGTGGTGAGGTGGTGGTGGAGGGCACGCCGGAGGTGGTCGTGGCGGCGGGCTCGCACACCGGCGTAGCGCTGCGGCCGGTGTTGGCGCGGGGCACATAACGGCTCATCTGTGGTGGCAAAATCCGTCGGCGTAGTTTGACTTTGGCGCCCGTTGGCGCCCGAGTCTCGCGGCATGAAACCATACCGATCAAACACCCCACTCTCAGCGAGGAGCCCTGTGATGAACCCGGAAAACCTGAAAACGTCCGCACTGATGGCGGCCATCCTCACGCTTGCCGCGCCAGCAATGGCCGCCCCGCAGAAGGCCGACAGCATCTGGTCGGGCGGCACCATCCTGACCATGAACGACAAGGCCATGCGCGCCGAAGCGGTGGCTGTCGCCGACGGCAAGATCATTGCCGTGGGCAAGAGCCGCGAGGTGATGAAGTTGAAGGGCCCCGCCACACAGCTCGTGGATCTCAAGGGTCAAACCCTCATTCCCGGCTTTGTCGACGCACATGGCCATATCTTCGGTGGCGGTTTGCAGGCACTTTCGGCCAATCTGCTGGCGCCGCCCGATGGTGAAGTCAAGGACATCGCCTCGCTGCAGCAGACGCTGCGTGACTGGGTGCAAAAGAACGCCGCTGCGGTCGACAAGACCCAACTCATTCTTGGTTTTGGCTATGACAACGCCCAACTGAAAGAACTGCGCCATCCGACCAAAGAGGAGCTGGACGAGGTCTCCAAAGACATTCCGATTCTGATCGTGCACCAGTCGGCCCATTTGGCCACTGCCAACTCCGCCATGTTGAAGGTCATCGGGTATGACGCCAACACCAAAAACCCCGCAGGCGGCGTGATCCAACGCAAGCCCGGCAGCACCGAGCCCAATGGCACGATCGAAGAAACAGCTTTTTCCAGCGCCCTCCCGGCGGTCTTGGGTCGTGTGGGGCCTGAGGGCTTGAAGACCTTTGCGCGCGAAGGCGCCAAGCTCTGGGCCCGCTTTGGCTACACCACGGCCGAAGAAGGCCGGTCCACGCCGCAGATTGTCGCCGTCATGAAACAGGTGGCGGCCGAGGGCGGCTTCGCCAATGACGTCAACACCTATCCCGATGTGCTGGTGGACCGGGCCTTCATCAAGGCGAACCAGAGCAACACTTACACCAACCGCTTCCGCGTCGCCGGTGCCAAGCTCACCATCGACGGCAGCCCGCAGGGTTTCACCGCCTGGCGTGACAAGCCTTATTACAAGCTGGTCGGCAACTATCCCGAGGGTTATTCGGGTTATGCCGCAGCTTCTGCCGAAGATGTGATGGGCGCCGTGCAATGGGCGGCCGAAAACGGCATCCAGGTCATCACTCACTCCAATGGCGAGCGGGCCTCCGACCTCTTGATTGCCTCACACCAAGCGGCGCAGGCGCGCTTCCCGCAAGCCAAGGCTCTGCGCCCAGTGCTGATCCACGGCCAGTTCCTGCGCGAGGATCAGCTCGACAGCTACAAGTCGCTGGGCGTCATTCCCTCGCTGTTCCCCATGCATACCTTTTACTGGGGTGACTGGCATCTCGATCACACGGTTGGCCCGCAGGCGGGCTTGAACATCTCGCCCACCGGCTGGGCACGCAAGCGCGGCATGATCTTCTCCAGCCATCACGATGCGCCGGTGGCCTTCCCGGACTCGATGCGGGTGCTGGACGCTACCGTCACTCGCCGCGCGCGCGGCTCGGGCCGCATCGTTGGACCGGAGCATCGGGTTGATGTCATCACTGCTTTGAAAGCGATGACGATCTGGCCGGCTTATCACCACTTCGAAGAAAAGACCAAGGGCAGCTTGGAGGTCGGCAAGCTGGCCGACTTCGCGCTGCTGTCGAAAGATCCGACGGCGGTGAAGCCGGACACGATTGCCGAGATCAAGGTCACCGAGACCATCAAGGAAGGCAAGACCATCTTCCGCCTTGAGCCCGGCACCAAGAAGGCAGCCGCAGCACCCGACATCACGCCGCTGCTGACGGCCTTCGGCGGCCACGGCGGCGAGCCCGGCGAGGCCTGTGCACATGATGCGATGTTCCGCATGACGGCTGTGATGGCGGGCGGCGACGGGCAGCGCTGAGCCGGCGAGCCCGCGCCAAATGCGCTGACCTTGGCGAAGACGGTCTTCAGTGCGGTTTGCGCGGCTTGTCTTTGCCAAAGCTTTTGGGACGGTAGACATTGCCGTCCCATTCACCCTCGGGCTTGTGCGCGGTCTTGGCGCGGCGTATCGCCGCGTCGGCCTCGCTGGCGGCTGATTTTTTGAAGCGCCGGCTGCGCCAGTAAACACCCAGGCGGTGGCCGGCATCGCGCAAACCCCAGGCGACGCGGCGCAGGCGCGCGTCCATTTGCTGGCGCAAGCGTGGGCTCAAGCACATGCGAATCGCCAGGAAGATACAAGTCAAAAGGCCGGCGGCGGCCAACACGGTGCTGAGGTTCATGGCGCGAGTTTGCCTGAATTGGCTGACAGGGCGTTCAGCGGCCATGACCATCGTTTGACCAGGGGCCGGCCTTTTAGAATGCCGGCTGCCCTGACCCTGGGCGAGCCTGGAGAACGCGGTTTGTTGAACCACAAGAAAACCCCACACCCACTTGAGAATGCCAAGCGCAGCAAGGCCTTGGCCACCAGCTGTCTGATGGCGGCGCTGATGAGTGCGCTGACCTTGTCGGCGCTTGCACAACCGGTGGCCCCGGCGCCGGCCGGCTTGAAGCTGGAGCAAGTCTTTCGTGCCGAGCCGTATCGCGGCGAGAACGCCAAATCCCCTGAGTTCAGCCACAGCGGCCGCTACCTGGCCTACCTTTGGAATCCCTTCGGCGAGCCGGGGACCGATCTCTATGTGCATGACAGCAAGACCGGCAAGACGCAGCGCCTGACCTCGCCTGCACTGATGGCCGCTTTTGATGCGCCGGAAGATCTGGCTCGTTTCGATAAAAAACTGCAGCAAAAGCGCAGCGAAACCGCCGAGCGGCAAGCCAAGGAAGAGGCGCAGGCGGCCTATCTGCTCGGAGCCTCTGTCGACCTGGGTCAATGGGAAGCGGCTGCCCTGGAACAGGTGAAGAAGGATTACGCCGCCAAGAAGGCCCGCGACGACGCCCAAAAGGCGATCGACAAGGCCGAAGCCGAGGCCGAGAAGCTCGCCGCCCAAGCATTGGAAGCCAAGCGGGCCGGCAAGCCGCTGGCAGCTGCGAGCCCAGCCTCGGCCGCCTCTGCGGCAGCCGACAAGCCCGAGAAAGACAAAGAGCAATGGGAGTGGCGTGACGAGCTGAAGAAAAAGCAGGCTAAGGACAAGCTCAAGCCGACCGACTTGTATCCCGGTGCGACTCAAGTCGTCTGGGCCAATCATAAGGATGAGTTGATCTTTGCCTACCGCGGCGGCCTGTTCCGCTGGGTCGCCGGTGACAGCAAGATCACGCCGCTGCAGTCGACTTCGCGGGCTTTACGCATGGTCGCCTACAGCGCCGATGATCAGGCTTATGTCTATATGGACGACAAGCGCGTGCTGCGCGCAAGGCTTGGCGCCGGCGGCGTGCAAGTGCTCAACCGCGAGCTGATCCATCCGGATGATGCCGAGAAGAAGTACCAGATCGAGTCCACCACGATCAGCGAAGACGGCCGCTGGATGGCCTTGGTCGGCCGGGCACCGCTCAAGCCTGCCGAAGAGGGCAAGCCCGCGCCTGAGCCGAGCGGCCGCAAGGTCGAGATCATGAATTACGCCGAGCGTTTCGCCACGGCCAAGAAGGTCGACCGTGAGGTCTCCGACGACAAGCTGACGAACAAGCCGCTGGCCATCTATATCCGCAAGGTGCCCGGGCTTGAGGATGCACCGGCCAAGCAGCCTGCGCCGGTCTTCACCCACGCCGGCGGTGACAGCTGGTTTGAGCTGAGCCCGATTGCCTGGGCGCGCGACGGCAGCCGCTATGCCTTCAGCACTTGGGAGCGCGAGAAAGAATTGCTGCGTGTCTACATCGGCGGCGCGGATGAGAATGCCAAGCCGGAGCTGGTTTTGGAGCGACGCGGCGATGTGGGCCACGAGGTGGTTAACGTCGTCAACCCGCAGTTCACACCGGACGGCAAGACGCTGGTGCTGACGCTGGACGAGAAGGGGTTTCGCCAGCCTTATGGCTGGGATATCGCGGCGCGCAGCCTGCGCCCCTTGCTGGAAGGCGGCAAGGGCGAGTTCGAGGCGCATCAGGTGCTGGGCTTTACGCCCGATAGCAAGGCCATGTTTGTCGTCGCCAACAAGGGTGACCTGGCGGCAATGAATCTGTTCCGCGTCAATCTGGCCGACGGCGCGATGCAAGCGCTGGGCGTTACCGGCGACTATCACCGCAACGGCGTGGTCTCCTATGACGGGCTATGGTTATCGGCCAACGCAGGCAACTGGGCGGCGCGGCCGGAACTGAAGCTGATCGATGCCGGTAAGGGCTCCAGCAAGGTCTTGACCGACAGCCACGACAAGGCCTGGGCGCAAGTGGACTTGCTGCGGCCCGAGCGCTTCTCGTTCAAGAACCGCCATGGCGACAGCATCCCGGCCTATGTGTTCAAACCCAATGGCTGGACCGCTGCCGACAAGCGCCCGGCGGTCGTCTACATCTACGGCGGCCCCTTGAACGACCGCCATTCGGTCGAGGCCGACAGCTTCCAGCCCAGCGCCTATGTGTTCGCCATGTATATGGCGGCCAAGCATGGCTATGTGATGGTGACGATCGATTCACGCGGACACTCGAACTACGGCCGACGCTTCTCCGATGCGAACTGGGAGAACCCTGGCCTGCCGCAGACCGAGGACTTGGAGGATTTGTTCGCCCATATGCGTGCCAACTTCGGCATCGACCCGGCACGCGTCGGCCTGAATGGCTGGAGTTTTGGCGGTTTTCAGACCCAGTACACGATGTACAACAAGCCCGATCTGTTTGCCGCAGGCATCGCCGGAGCGGGACCGACCGAATGGGAGAACTACAACAGCTGGTACAGCGGACGCACCATCGGCAAGGTCGATAGAAGCAAGCCCAATCTGCGCAAATACTCGCTGCTGCCCATGGCCAAAGGCCTGAAAAAGCCACTGCTGCTGGTGCACGGCATGATGGACCCTAACGTCTTGTATCAAGACACGGTGAATGTCTACCGCGCGCTGTTGGAGTCCGGCAAGGAAGGCTTGGTTGATCTCTTCCTGGACCCGGACGGCGAGCACGGCATGGGCGGCGCGGTCAAGACCGTGGGCTGGCACCGCAAGTACGAAGCTTTTTGGCTGCAGCATTTGGGCCGCGCCCAGCCCGCCCAGCCTTGAGGCAGCGGATCAGGGCGCGCTTGCCACGATCTTGACCTTCTGACCCGGTTTCGGGTCAGCGTCCAAGGCGCCGTTCAGCAGGCGCAGCTGGGCCTCGGCACGTTCACCCAGCGGCGAGGTCTTGGCCAACTGGGCGAAGCCGCCCGCCGGCATGGTCACGCTGCGCAAAACCCAGGGTTTGGCGGCAGCGCGGTCGGCCGGCGTCATGGGGCGGAAGCTGGCTTCGGCTTCCTGCATCCGGCGCGAGGCGCGCGCCATCGCATTGGCATCGCGGGCGCGGTAGATCAGCATGTAGTTGGCCTTGTTCGGCCCGCTGATGAGGGTGAATTCGATCGGCAGACGCTGGCCCTGGGCGTTGCGCTGCACGGCGTTGATATGGCTGGCCGGCAGGCCGCCCAGCGACAGCTTGTCGACTTGCACCTGCTCCGCTTGCGGCAAGATCTGGCGCAGGATTTGCTCGTGGCTGCCGCTGAACTTCGGCGGTACGGGGCGCAGCACCAAGCCAGCATCCTGCTCCGGGTTGCTCAGGATCAGCGCTTCGGCGCCGTTCTGGATCTTCCAGCCGGCAGGCGCGGTCAGGGCGAAGCCCAGGCCCGGGTGATAGAAATTACGCCCCCGGCTCAGGCCTTGCTCGGCGCTCTCGCCATAGCTGATGCCCTCAATGGCGGCTAGGTAGCGGGCGCGACCGTCGTCTTGGTAAATCTTGCTGCCGTCAATGCCGGCATATTGCTGTGCCGTTTGGCTGATTTGACTCAGACGCTGATCATTGCTGGGATGCGAGGCCAGCCAGCTGCTGCCGCTGGGGGCGGGCCGACCTTCCAGCCTAGCCTGCTCGGCGGCAAAGCGCTCCTGGTTCTTCAGCACATGGATCACGTCCACCATATTTTTGGGGTCGTAGTGGCTGCGTGACAAATACTCGGCGCCCAGACCATCGGCCTGCAATTCTTGCTCGCGCCCATAGGACGCGATATAGCCGGCGGCCACGCTCTGTGAGGCTTGACCGATCAACTGGCCGGCGCCGCCCAGGCCTTGCGACTCCAGCACCGCGCCGAGCACGCTGGCGGCCAGCACGCCGATGCCGGCGCTTTGTTGGCGGGTAGCGCGCTGCGCACCGTGTCGGGCCGTGACGTGTCCGATTTCATGCCCGATCACGCCGGCCAGATCGGCCTCGCTCTCCAGGTAAGCCATGATGCCGCGTGTCACATAGACATAGCCGCCGGGCAGCGCAAAGGCATTGACCTCGGGGCTGTCAAGCACGGTGAAATGCCAAGTTAGGTGGCTGCGGTGCGAGGCCTTGGCCAAGCGTTGGCCCAGCTCGTTCACATAGGCTTGCAGCTTGGGGTCGGCAAGCTGGGTGTACTCCTGCAGCACCTGCGCGTGGGCCGTGCGGCCCTCGGCGATTTCGCTGGCCTCGTCCATCACCGTGCGCTCGGTCTTGCCGGTGACGGGGTTGACCGAAGTTGTGCCGCAAGCGCTCAGGGCGCCCAAGGCGATCAACAAGGCGGCGCAGGCCGCCCGGCGAAGCAATGCCTTAGGCAAGGGCCTCATTCAATGCTTGTTGCGTGCGGCCCAGAGCAGCAGCACATTGTCCAGTACCGCGCGGCTGAGAGCATCGCGCTCCTTGGGGTCGGCCAGGCGGGCGCGCTCCTCATCGCTGAGTTGCGTCTCGTCGCCACCCAACAAGGCGACCGGAGCCAGCAGCGGGCCGGTGACGGCGTCGTCAAACAGCGGCTCCCAAGCCTCGGGGGCCAGGTCCACGGCGGTCAGGAAGCCAATCGCCCATTCTTCGGCATCGGTCAGATCGGGCTCGCCTTCGACATCGCTTTCAGCGACGCTGAAGATCGGCTCCCACAACTCCGGCTTGGCTGTCCACTGCCAGGCAATCGAGCGCAGGTGGCGCAGCACCAGCAGGGTCACGCGCTTGCGCTGCTTGCCGCTGGCGAAGGGGTAGTTTTCGGGTTTGGTCGACGCTTCGAGGTCGTCACCGTCGCCGCCCCAGGTGAGCGGCAGCCAGGCTGCGCCGGGCAAATCGGCCAAGGGCTTCGGGCTCAACAGCAGCGCTGCCAGGTAGCCATCCAGCGCTTCGATATTCATCGAGGCCTCGGTGGGCAATTTGGTCAGCATGTCATCCAGCGTCGACAACTCCTCGTCAGAGAGTGGCAGATTGTCGGATTGGGGATCGTATTGGGGATATTCCATCGCGTGATTGTCGCAGGCCCAGGTCTTAGAAGCGGCTGCGCGCTTTCTTGCCGTCGAATTCAGCCAGTTGCGCCTTCAGCAAGGCCATCAGCACGCGCGCATTCTTCTCGGTCAGCGCAATGATGGTGCTAGGCTCAATGCCCTCGACTTCGGCCTTGGGGTTGATCAGGGCATCGACCTTGAACAGCACCTGACCGTGGATATTGTTCGAGGCGGCCTTGAACTTCTGGACTTCGATTTGGTAAATTTTCATGCCGGCATCCTACTCCGGACTGTCATATTCGCGCCAGTGCTGCGGCAGCTCCGCCCTTTCAACAGGGTTCAGACCTGACCCTCGGCCTGGCCTCGGGCGATGCGCCAGAGCCGCTGTCCCAAGGTGAACACGGCCACCGCGATGGCGCCAGCGGCCAGGCCAACCAAACCGTCAACAGTCAAGCCAGCCAGCGGCGCCGCTGGGCCCATGTGGGCAGCCAGCGCCGGGGCCAAGCCGTGGAGCTGCGGCAGACCATGGCTGAGGATGCCGCCACCGACCAAGAACATCGCGATCGTGCCCACCACCATCAGCGTGCGCATCAAGCCGGGCGCCAGGCTGACCATGCCTCTGCCCAGGCCGCGCAGCGGTGCGAGTTTGCTTCGACTCAGATAGAGGCCCGCATCATCCAGCTTGACGATCGCCGCCACCAGGCCGTAGACGCCTATGGTCATCAGTACCGCGATGCCGCTCAAAACCAGCACCTGCTTGGGGAAGGAGGCGGCGGCGACGGTGCCCAGGGTGATGGCGATGATCTCGGCCGAGAGTACAAAGTCGGTGCGGATGGCGCCCTTGATCTTGTCGCGCTCGAAGTCGAGCAGGTCTTGCGCCGAATGGAGTGCGGCTGTTTTCAGCGCCTGCTGCGTCTTGGCTTCATCGTCGACGCTGTGCAGCAGCTTCTCGGCGATCTTTTCGAAGCCCTCGAAGCAGAGATAGGTGCCGCCCACCATCAGCAGCGGGGTCACGGCCCAGGGCGCCCAGGCACTGATGGCCAACGCGCCCGGTACCAAAATCGCCTTGTTGCGTGCCGAGCCCTTGGCCACGGCCCAAACGACCGGCAACTCGCGCTCGGCGGCGACACCGCTGACTTGCTGGGCGTTGAGGGCCAGGTCGTCGCCGAGCACGCCGGTGGTCTGCTTGGCGGCAGCCTTGCTGAGCAGGGCCACGTCGTCCAGCAAAGTGGCAATGTCGTCGATCAAGGCAAACAGGCTGGAAGCCGCCATGGGATTTTCTTTCGATGCGTAGCGAGGGAGGTGCCGCTTTGTACCGCATCTCGTGCGTGGCAAACTCGGCCTCATTCAAATTTCATCGCCTCCTATGAAGCTCCTTGCCGCCATCATTTCTTTTGCCTCGCTGTCTGCGGTGCTGCCCGTCCATGCTCAGAGTCAGGCCGCCAGCTCGGCCAGCGCACCGAGGGCTTTGCCTGCAACGGCGGTTCCGAGCAGCGTCAAACAAATCTATAACGAGGCGGCCGATGCGCGCGCCGAGCTGAATCTCGCGCTGGCCAAGGCGCAGGCACAGCAAAAGAATGTGCTGGTGGTCTTCGGTGCCAATTGGTGCGGTGACTGCGTGGCGCTCGACAAGAAGATGAGCGCGGGCAGCTTGGCCGAGCACGTGGACAAACGCTTGGTGTTGCTGAAGGTCAATGTGGGGCGCTTTGATCGCAACACCGATTTGGCCGCCCAGATGGGCGTGTCCTTGAAGAAGGGCATCCCAGCGGTGGCGGTGCTCAAGCGCGACGGCGAGGTGCTCAGCGCCACCAATGGCGGCGAATTGGCGGACGCCCGCAATATGGGCGACGTGGCCGTGTTGACGGTGCTTGAAGGTCTGCATCCCAAGCATTGACGAGGTTTGAATGACCTGACCCCCGACCAGATCGTGGCTGTCGGACCTGCCGTGACTGATGTGGCTTTGATGCGGGCTTCGGCTGGACTAGGGCGGGGTCAGGCCTTGCCTTTTCGAGTGGGCTGGACTATGTTTGGGCATGGCTCGCCCTCCACGCATTGAATTCCCCGGCGCGGTTTACCACGTCAGCGCTTGGTCTGAGGCGGGTCACGCGGCCTTCGCGCTGGAGTCCGACCGTGCGGCCTTCTTGAGCCTCGTGGCCCAAACCATGCAACGCTTTGACGCCCAGCTGCTGGCCTTTTGCGTGCTGCCCGACCATTACCATTTGCTGCTGTACACCCGCCGTGCCAATCTGTCGCGTTTGATGCGCCATTTGGGCGGCGTTTACACCCAGCATCACATGCACCAGCGGCGCGGCGAAGGCGCGCTGTTCCGTGGCCGCTTCAAGGCAGTCTTGGTTGATCGCGAGGCGCATCTGCTCGATGCCTGCCGCTATGTGGAGCTCAACCCCTTGCGCATGGGCCTGGTGGCCTCGCCTGAGCAGTGGCCCTGGTCCAGCTTCGCTGCGCATGCCGGTCTCGAGGCCGCGCCGCCGTGGTTGGATGTAGTCGGCCTGTGGCGTTATGTGCTCGGGCGGGAGCTGCGTAACCCGGCCGATCAGCGGCAGGCCGCCGAACGCTATGCCAAATTGGTCGTCAAAGAGCCGGCTTTGCAGCTCTGGCCGGGGCGCTTGCGGCAGCAGATATTTTTGGGTGATGAGGCCTTCGCCAAGGCCACGTTGGCGCGCGCCCAAATGTCCACCCAGGCTGCAGCTCAAACCAAGCTTCCAACTGCCAAAAGCCCGCACAGCCCTGCGGTAAGCGGGGGCTTTGACTGGTCAGCATGTTTGCGCGACAGCGACTCGCGCGAACAAGCGCTGTACCGCGCTCACACCGAGGCGGGGCAAACGATGAGTGCCTTGGCGGCGCTCTTGGGGCTGTCGGTGTCGCGCGTTAGCCGCCTGATCGCAGCCTACGAACAGGCGGCTGCACTGGGGACAAGGTAGGCCTAAGCCGCCTGCGCCTTCAGCCATTGCAGCAATTGCTGCAAGGCCCGATTGGAGTGACTGGCGCGGCGGGTGCAAAGCATATAGCCGACCGTGAAGGCAACCTTGTCTTCAAATGGCATGGCGATGCGCCCGGCACCGAGTTCATCGTCGATCAAGCAGCGCTGCACGACAGCCACGCCCAAGCCGGCCACCACCGCCTGCACCAGCATGGAAACCTGCTCGAAGTCGGCGCTGGGCTTGAACTCATGCGCGCCCAGGCCGACGGAGTCCAGCCAGAGGCGCCAGTTCTGTTGGTAGTTGGTATTGCACAGCAGCGGGCGACTCAAAAGATCGACCGGCTCACTCAGCGCATCGCTGCCTTGCAGGTCTTTGGGATGGCAGATCGCCACGAGCTCGCGGCCGACGATGTACTCGGCGTCTATGCCGCTGGGGAAGCTGCCGCTGCTCGGGCGCAGCCAGGCGTCGATGTCAGCGTCGCTGAAGTCTTCGTCATATTGCGAGGGGGCCAAGGAGAGCGAAATTTGCGGATGCAGGGCCTGCCAATCGGCCAGGCGAGGGATCAGCCATTTGGCGGCCAAGGTGGGTGGCACGGCCAAGCGCAGCCGGGTCGGGATGTCCGGCGAACGCTGGGCGGTTGCCGCGGACTCCAAGGTTTGCAAGGCGGCGCTGATTTGGCTGAGATAGTCACGGCCGCGCGCGGTCAATTCGATACCGCGAGACTGGCGTACAAAAAACGTCTGGCCCAACTGCTCCTCAAGATGCGCGATGGCGCGACTGATGGCGCCCTGGGTGACGCAGAGTTCTTCGGCCGCTTTCGAAAAGCTGCCGAGCCGGGCCGAAGCCGCAAAAGCATGCAGCTCATGCAAAGAAGGGGAACGGATACGCATGCCGGCATTTTCAATGATGGGCGTGGCACTTGGACCTTCTTGGGCCTATTCGAGCCTATTCGCCCAGGAATCGGCCCGATCTATCCCTGCTTTCTGTGGATAAGTCCGTGGGCAAGCTGCGGCCAGCGCTTTTAAGTCATTGATATGACTGGTCTTACAGCGGTCTGCTGCTTTTTGGGGCAGCCCAGGCCTAAGGCCTCGTCTCTGCGACCGCTTTGAGATTCTTAAGGCCTGCCTCGAAGTCTTTGCCCACCATGCCATCGGCGAACAAAGCCAGCCAATGGAACAAGGGGTTTTTGCCCATATCGCCATTCATCAGCCAAGTGACCTGGGTGTCGCCGCTGGCTTGCGTCTCGAAGCGAAACTCACCACTGGAGGTGGTGCCGAAGTCGGGGAAAAACAGATCGTAGGCGACCCGTTTGGGCGCCTCGGCTGCCGTGAAAGTCATCTTGCCGTCGCCCTCGCTGGCGCTCTTCCAGGCCCAGACCGCGCCGGCCCCGGTGTCCGGGCCGCTGTATTCGATCGTCATGGCCGGATCACGCCGGTTCCAAACGCTCCACTGTCGCCATGCGCCGGGGGCAGCCACCAATGGGTAGATTTTCTCTGGGCTGGCGGCAATCTGCACGCTGCGAGAGACGCTGAAGGTAGAGGGCAGCAGCCAGCCGCCTATCAGAAGGAGGGCCACCAAGCCGACAAGGCTGAGGCCGAGAACTTTCAGGATTTTCATGCGCAGCTCCGTTTGAACTGCCCGTCAGCATGCAGCCAGGCTGCGAAGAATGCAATCCTCGCAAACCTGCGGCAAGCAAGTTTCAATGCGTCTGTGTCTGCAAGGGAGCAGCCAGATCGGCGTCCACCCAGGCTTCCTGACTGGCTTCGCGTGCGGCGGCCAATTGCTGGCAGAGCTCGAACACGCCGAGCTTGTCGGCGCCGATATGTTCGGGCATGGGTGCATTGCCGATTTCGGCCGGCAGGTCGGCCAAGGCGCCGAGCAGCTCGAACAGCAGCTCCAGCGTGGGCTCACCGCCGGCTTCCATTTGACGAGCAAGACCTAGGCTGCGGCACAGATACCAGCAGGCGCTCGCCGCGTCGTCGCACTGAGCGTGGTACTGGGCTTGCGTTTCCAGCGCAGCGCTGCGAGCGGCTTGCTCTTGGCGCGTCTGTGCTTCATCCAAGCTCGTCGGCCAAGTGCTGTCGATCAAAATGCTGTCGTCCTGCTGGGTTTGCGGGATCGGGGGAAGCCTGGAATGTCGCGCCATGATGTGCTTTCACTGCTATCGGCCCAATACTAGGCGGAGGCCCCGGCCGGCGCTTCCCGCAAATCGGGGGGAGCGCGCGGTGAAAGCGACCGTCGGCGTGAATTATCGCGCACGCGGTCGGCATTCGTCAGCGTTTCTTGACCGGTCTTGTCCATCCCGCAATGGCCACCTGTTTGCCGCGCGCAACACTTAGCTCACCGGTGGCAACGTTTTTGCTGATGGTGGAACCGCCGCCAATGGTGGCGCCGGCGCCAATGACCACCGGAGCGATCAACACGCAATTCGAGCCGACATGCACATCGGCGCCGATTTCGGTGCGGTGTTTGTTGGCGCCGTCGTAGTTGGCGGTGATGGAGCCGGCGCCGTAGTTGACGCGCTCGCCGACGGTGGCGTCGCCCAAATAGGCCAGATGGTTGGCCTTGGCGCCCTTGGCCAGGGTGGAGTTTTTGACCTCGACGAAGTTGCCGATATGCACTTCCTCGCCCAGATCGGCACCGGGCCGCAGCCGCGCGAAAGGCCCGACCAAGGCGCCCGCGCCGACCTTGACGCCTTGGGCCTCGCCGTCGATATGGGTGAATTCATGGATACGGGCGCCGGCGCCGATCGTGGCATTGCGGATCACGCAGTTGGCGCCGATGCGCACGCCGTCGCCCAGACTGACTTGGCCTTCAAAGACGCAGTTGACGTCGATCTCGACATCTTGGCCGCAGCTCAAAGTGCCGCGCAGATCGAAGCGCGTCGGGTCGGCCAGACGCACCCCGGCTTCCAGCAAGTCATTCGCCTGTTCGCGCTGAAAGCGGCGCTCCAGATCGGCCAATTGCACCGGACTGTTGACACCCAAGACTTCGGTTTCGTTCGGTGCGGCAATGCCCAAGACCGGCACGCCTTCGGCCACCGCCATCGCGACGATGTCGGTCAGGTAGTACTCGCCCTGCACATTGTTGTTGTTCAGCTGGCTCACCCAGCGCTTCAGTGCCGCCGTGGGCGCGGCCATCATGCCGGTATAGCCTTCCTTGATGCCGCGCTGCTCGGGGCTGGCGTCTTTGTGTTCAACGATGGCCAGCACATTGCCGTCCGCCGTGCCGCCTTGGCGCAGGATGCGGCCATAGCCGCTGGGGTCGCTCAAATGGATGGTCAGCAGCACCAGCGCCTTGCCGTCGCAGGCCTCGACCAGTCGGCGCGCCGTGGCCTGCTTGATCAAGGGCACATCGCCGTTGAGGATCAGCGTCGTGCCATCACCTTCGATGGCGGGCACCGCCTGCTGGATCGCATGGCCGGTGCCGAGCTGAGGCATCTGGCGCACGAACTGCACACCGGGGCCGGCGACTGCCGCTTCGACCACTTCGGCGCCATGGCCGGTGATCACCACATTGCGCGCGCCGCCTAGGCCTTCGGTCATGTTCAGCACATGTTGCAGGAGCGAGCGGCCGGCCAGTTTGTGCAGCACCTTGGGCAGGGCGGACTTCATGCGGGTGCCTTTGCCCGCGGCCATGATGACAATATTCAGCGACATGAGTGTGGTGGGTACGGTCTGAGAAGCCGCAATTATGGCGGGGCCACGTGGCCGAGAAATGACGAGCTTTGGCGGCGACGCTGCAAGTTAATATTCAAGGCGTCAAATCACCCTTCATCGACCAGTCTTGAATCTATGAGCAGCATTACTCCAATCCGCGTGTATCCCGACAGCACTTGGTCCGAAGACGGGCCGACTCGGGGCGTTGAGGCTGTGATTGAGGCCGGGGAAGTTCTGCAGTTCCCCAACTTGCCCTTTGTTTTGACGCCGGCCGAGCGCAAGTTCTTGGACCCTCGCTGGGCCGATGCAAAAGCCAAGAATATTTCGGTGCGTTGGCCGGCCAATGAACTGCGGGGTGCCGCCGGCGACGCTGCCGATCTGGCGGCGCTGCAGGCGATGATTGGCCGCTACGCCGAGCAAAGTGAGGCTCTGGCACTGCGCTTGTTCCCGCATTACCGGGGGCATCTGCGGCGCGGCAATAGCTCGTTCAGGACGGTCAATGTGGCCGGGCGAGAGACCAGCTGGCGCAAGGACGACACGCGTCTACATGTCGATGCCTTCCCGTCCAACCCCATGCAGGGCACAAGGCTGCTGCGCGTTTTTTGCAATATCAATCCAAACGGGCTGCCGCGCCAATGGCGCGTAGGCGAGCCCTTCGAGGATCATGCCAAGCGCTATTTGCCGAAGATCGGTCGGCCGATTTATGGCTCGGCAGCCTTGTTGGAAATGCTGCACATCACCAAGCGCCGCCGCACCGAAAGCGACCACCTGATGCTCAAGCTGCACGATCTGGCCAAGGCTGACGCCGAATTTCAGCGGAGCAGTCCGCAAGCCCGAGTCGACTTTGCGCCCGGTACGACCTGGGTGGTGTTCAGCGACCAAGTGCTGCATGCCGCGATGGGCGGGCAGTACATGATGGAGCAAACCTTCTATCTCGACGCGGCGCACCAGCAGCGTCCCGAGGCTTCGCCACGGGGCACGCTGGAGCGTTTGCTGGGCCGCGAGCTGCGCTAGCCCGCTGCCCAAGGGGCGCGGAGGGCGGGGCTCAGCCCAGCTTCACCGGCACAAAGATCTTGTTGTCGCCGCGTTGGATCAGCAAGGCCACCATATTTCCGGATTTGGCCAAGACGTCGCGCACCTGCTCGCTGGACTGTGCCGGGCGGCCATTGATGGCCAAGAGCACGTCGCCGGCGTTGACGCCGGCACGCGCTGCCGGCCCGTCTGCGTCTTCTATCAGGAGGCCGGCCGCGCCACCTACGGCGCGTGATTCCTCTTTGCTCAAGGGGCGCAGCGCCAGGCCTAGCCGGCCTTGCGGGGCGGCGGCTGTGCTGGCCACTTTGGCCTCGGCCTCGGCGCCACCCAAGACGATGTCCAGGGTTTGCGGCGCTTGGTCGCGCCAGATCTTCAGCTTGACCTTGTCACCAGGTGCCGACAGGCCGATCAGGCTGGACAAGGCGCCCGAGCGCACGACCGGTTCGCCGTCTACCTCGGTGACCACATCGCCGGGCTTGAGCCCGGCCTTGGCGGCGGCGCTGTTTGGGCTGACTTGCGCGATCAAAGCACCGTCGGGCCTTGCCATACCGAAGGAATCGGCCAGCGACTGGTTCAGGTCTTGCACGGCGACGCCGAGCTTGGCGTGTTGGGCGCTACCGGTCGCAACGATCTGATCCTTGACCTTCAAGGCCACATTGATCGGGATCGCAAAGCTCAGGCCTTGGTAGCCGCCGGACTGCGAATAGATCTGCGAGTTGATGCCGATCACGCCGCCCGAGCCGTCAAACAGCGGGCCGCCGGAATTGCCGGGGTTGACGGCGGCGTCGGTCTGGATGAAAGGCACGACCGCGTCATTGGGCAGCGAGCGGCCCTTGGCGCTGACGATGCCTTGCGTGGCGGTCTGCTCCAAGCCGAAGGGCGCGCCAATTGCCAACACCGGGTCACCGACCTCCAACTGGCGCGGGTCGCCCAGGCGCACGGTCGGCAAGTCTTTGCCTTCGATACGCAAAACCGCGATGTCGGTGGCCTTGTCCAGCCCCAGGACCTTGGCGGAAAACTCGCGCCGGTCGCTGAGCTTGATGGTGACCTCCTTGGCGTCATTGACCACATGGGCATTGGTCAGGATCAGGCCGTCGCTGCTGATGATGAAGCCCGAGCCCTGGCCGCGGAAAGGCTGACCGCCTTGCTCGCGGCCACGCTGGCCGGGTTGGCCGCGGAAGAACTGCGAGAAGGGCGACTGCGGGTCGCTGAAGGCTTCGGGCATGCCTTGCTCTTCACGGCTGGCATGGCGCATGCCTTCGACGGTCACGCCGACCACGGCCGGGCCGGCCTGCTTGACGATGGCGCGGAAGTCTGGCGCACCGCCGGCGTTCAGGTAGGGGACGGGGGCGATCTGTGGGCTTTGCAGCTGCTGAGCAGTTGCTTCGTTAGTGCCGGTGGCTGCAAGTGCATTCGCACTCGTCGCTTGATGCTGAGCGGGGTCAGACTTCAGCCATTGCGGCGCGATCAGTGCAGTGGCCACACCGCCTGCGGCCAGGCCCGCAGCCAGCAAGGCTGCATTCAGTGGTTTGATGTTCATGGCGTTTTCCTGTCGTCAAAGCCGCGGAAGATTCCGCATGAACTGAACGATAGGCTTGGCCGATTAGGGCCTGATTAGGCCAAGATTAGGCGAAAGTTAGGCTGACCCGCAGGCCGCCCAGCGGCGAGTCGCCCAGGCTGATGCTGGCGCCATGCTGCTCGGCCAGATTGCGCGCGATGGCCAGGCCCAGGCCGGAGCCGATCGTGCTTTGACCAGCGCCGCCGGGGTTGCGGCGGTAGAAACGATCAAATACCCGCTCGCGGTCTTGCGGCGGAATGCCGGGCCCATCATCATCAACCCACAGCGTTGCTCGGCCTTCTGTGTTGGTAACGCTCAATTCGACTTGACCGCCGGCCTTGCCGTGGCGTAAGGCGTTGTCGAGCAGATTGCGCACCAGCATGGCCAGCGCCGCCGGCTCCGCTTGCACTTGGACGGGCGCCTCGGCCTGCAAGCTCAGCTCGGTGCCGCGCGCCAGGGCGAGCGGCAGACAGTCGGCCATCACGCCGCGCACCAACTCGCTCAAGTCCAGCGTCTGCAGGACCAGCGCCGGGCCGCCGGGCTCGGCGCGCGCCAGCGCCAGCAACTGCTCAACCAAGCGGGCGGCACGTTCGATGCCGGCGGTCAAGGCGGCCATGGCAGCGGCGCGGTCGGCCTCGGTCGGTGCACGCTGCAGCAGCTGGGCTTGCAGCTTTAAAGCGGTCAGCGGCGAGCGCAGCTCATGCGCGGCATCGGCCACAAAAGCACGCTGCTGATCCAGCGAGCTGCCCAGCCTTTGCAACAAGGCATTCAGCGCCTTGACCAAGGGTGCGACGTCATCAGGCAAACCGGCCGTGGGCAGCGCCGCCAGGGCCTGTGCATCACGCTGGCTGACCTCGGCCGCAACCGCTCGCAGCGGCGCCACGGTCAAAGCGCTCAGCCACCAACCCAACAAGGCCAGCAAGGGTGCCAGCCAGAGCAGCGGCAGCACGCTGCGCAGGGCGGCCGCTGCCGCGAGCTTTTGGCGAATCTGCACCGGCTGCGCAACTTGGATCACCCGGCCCGGTGTGGCCACGCTGAAGGTGCGCCAGCGCTGGCCGGCGACATTGATTTCGGCCAAGCCCAGCAAGGCGCGCGCCGGCAGATTGGCATGCTCGCGGGAGGCATAGATGCTGCGGCCATCGGCGGTCCAGATCTGCACGACGAAGTCGAGTTGCTCGTCCCCCAAGGTGCGCGCCTGGCTGGGCGCGATCTCGCCTTGATCGCGCAGCGCCAGAGCCATCTGGCGCAGCTGATAGTCGAACAAGGCCTCGGTCTCTGCCAGCACCGTGCGGTAGCTGCTGGCCCCCATCACCAGCGCTGCGGCCGCCAACAGAGCCAGCAGGCTCAGCAGCAAGCGCGCGCGCATCGAATTCAAGCTCATGAACTTTCGCCGCCGCCAGCCTTGGGCGAGCCGATGTAGTAGCCGACCCCGCGCATATTCTGGATGAAGTCGGCCCCGAGTTTGCGGCGCAATTGGTGGATATAGACCGTCACCGCATTGCTCTCGATCTCCTCGCCCCAGCCGTAAAGGCGGTCTTCCAGTTGGGCGCGTGACAGCAGGGCGCCGGGCCGCTGCATCAAGGCCTCCAGCAGGGCCAGCTCGCGGGCCGACAGCAGGACGGGTTGGCCGCTCACCGTGACCTGACGGGTTGCGGGGTCCAAGCTGACGGCACCGCAAGTCAAGAGCGGCTGGCTGCGGCCGCTGTGCCGGCGCAGCACCGCGCGTATGCGCGCATTGAGCTCATCCAGCTCAAAGGGTTTGACCAGATAGTCGTCGGCGCCGCTGTCCAGGCCCAACACGCGCTCGCCCGGCCCGTCGCGTGCGGTCAGCACGATCACCGGCGTGTTGTCCTGGCGTGCGCGCAGTGCCTTGAGCACATCCAAGCCGCTGGCAGCGGGGCCGCTGCTGGACTGAGCGGAATGAGCGGGATGAGCAGGCTGAGGCCCGCCCTCGGGCAGGCCCAGATCCAGCAGCACCAGGTCGAAGCGCTCACTCGCCAGCGTAGCCTTGGCAGCGCTGATGTCGCGCACCCAGTCGACCGCGTAGCCGTCCTGGCGCAAGGCCAGGCGCAGGCTCTCGCCAATCATCAAATCGTCTTCGACCAGCAGCAGGCGCATTCAGCGTGGGCGCAATGTGATGACCGAGCTTTGTGCCTGCGGCTGCGGCGCGCAGCTCTCGTCCTCGTCAAAGGCGATGTCGCCATTGGCGTCCGGTACGCCGGTGGCTTTGAGGGTTTGGAAGGGGAAGAGCTCGCGGTCCATCATGTGCGAGGGCACGACCTTGCTCATGGCGGTGAACATATTTTCAAGCCGGCCGGGGTACTTGGTCTCCCATTCATTGATCATCGCCTTGACCTGCACGCGCTGCAGGTTTTCTTGGCTACCGCATAAATTGCACGGAATGATGGGGAACTCGCGGTGCGCGGCCCAGCGCACCAGATCGGGTTCGGCCACATAGGCCAGCGGGCGAATCACCACATGGCGGCCGGTGTCGCTGACCAGCTTTGGTGGCATGCCCTTCATGCGCGCGCCGAAGAACATATTCAGCAGCAGGGTGACGATGATGTCATCGCGGTGGTGACCCAGCGCGATCTTGGTGGCACCTAACTCCTCGGCCACGCGGTACAAATTGCCTCGGCGCAGGCGCGAGCACAGCGAGCAGGTCGTTTTGCCTTCGGGCACCAGGCGCTTGACGATGGAGTAGGTGTCTTGCTCCTCGATATGGAAGGGCACGCCGCGCGCCTTCAGATACTCGGGCAGGATGTGCTCGGGGAAACCGGGCTGTTTTTGGTCCAGATTGACCGCCACGATTTCGAAATTGATGGGCGCGCGCTGCTGCATATTGAGCAGGATGTCCAGCATCGAATAGCTGTCTTTGCCGCCGGACAGGCAGACCATCACCTTGTCGCCTTCTTCGATCATGTTGTAGTCGACGATGGCCTGGCCGACCTGGCGATGCAGGCGTTTGGAGAGTTTTTTGAGCTCGACCGACAGCTTGGGGTCGTCTTTGGTCTCGACGTCGTCCAATTCGGGGCGGGCGAAGGTTTCGGTATTCATGGCGGTCATAAGACTTCAGGGGTTTACCAAGCGCCGCATTCGGCACTGATGGCGACTTGGCAGTCGGGGAAAATTTCTAACTTGGTCACTTTGATGCGCACACCGGCGACGCCGGGCAGCTTCATCAAGCGCGTGCAGAGCTTGCCCAGCAGCGCTTCCAGCAGATCGGTGTGCTCGGCCGTGCACTCGTCGATGATGATGGCGCGCACGCGGCGGTAGTCCAGCACATGGCCGATGTCGGCGTCGCGCGAGACGATGGCCTGCGCGCCAAGATTGACCTCGGCATCGACCTGGATTGGCTGCGGACCTTCGCGCTCGAAGTCCAGCACACCCAGATTCGCGCCGAAGCGCAGGCCGGTGATGTGAATGATCTGGCGGTTGTTGCGGCGCATCGCCAGCGTCGGCTGGCCTTCGCTCAAGGGGCGCAGAAATGCCTCCACCGCCTTGGCCGCGACGACGCCGTCGCCAAGCGCGGTCTGCGCGCTGGGATGCTGGTGGCCGCTGGCGTCGCCGGCGATGAACAGGCCCAGCGGGGAAAAGCGCGGCTCGTCGCGGAAGGGGTGGGACGGCGCGGTGATGCCGGCGCGCTGTAGCGCGTCGCCAACCAAGAGCCAGGCACTCGGCTCGGCCTCGAAGCCCAAGAGCACGGCCACATGGTCAAAGCGCTCGTCACCGAACTGCTGTGACTGCACCGTGACCCCCTGTTCATCGGCCAACAAGCGCGTCGGCATGGGATTGCGCGGGCGCATGGTGATGACCCCGGCCTGGGCTTTGAGTCGCTCCACCAGGCTTTGCTGGGCGCGCCAATCGCTGCGCGACCAAAGCGTGACCTGGTGGCCGCGCGCCTGCAGGAACAAGGCGTTTTCGGCCGCGTTGTCGCCGCCACCCAAGAGCAGTATGCGGCCGGCGGGCAGTTGATCGCGACAAGCGGTCAGGCTCAGCGCGTCCATCAGGCGCGGGCTAGGCCTTGCGGCCGGAGGGAAATAGAGCTCGGGGCGCAGGGGCTTCAGGCCTGTGGCGAGCAAGAGCGCGCGTGCGTTCAGGCTGCGGCCATCAGCCAGCTGCAAGCGCCAAGCTGCGTCGGCGGCCCAATCCAGATGGGCAAGTGCTTGGCCGAGCAAGACTTGCACGGCGGGCAGGCTTTCGATGTGGCGCGCGTACTGCTGGCCCAAGGTCGCGAGGTTCTGGCCTGGCGCACCCAGCACCCAGTCTTGGCCGAACTGCAGCGACTGCAAGCCGGCGCAGAGCTGCGGCTCACGCTCGATCAGGGCAACGCTCAGGCCCAGCTGATGCAGCCAAGAAGCCGCGCTGCAGCCGGCCGGCCCGCCGCCGATGATGGCAACGTCGTAGGGGTTGGGCGGCTGAGAATCGGGCATGTCGAGGGGCGAAGGCGTGGAGGTGACTGCCCGATTAT
Source organism: Roseateles albus (assembly GCF_028595345.1). Lineage (NCBI taxonomy): Bacteria > Pseudomonadati > Pseudomonadota > Betaproteobacteria > Burkholderiales > Sphaerotilaceae > Roseateles > Roseateles albus. The sequence continues at coordinate 134,358 of NZ_JAQQXT010000005.1, forward strand.
CCCCGGCCGCGCCGAATCCTTTGAAGGCGCCAGCCCATGAGCACGGCCAGCACCAGGCCATAAATCAACGGCTCGCCAAAATTCTGCTTGCCCGCGCGCATCCAGATGAAGTGCAGCATGCCTATCACTGCGACGGCGTAGACCGCCTTGTGCAAGGTCTGCCAGCGCTTGGCGCCCAGGGCCTTGATGGCGCGGTTGAAGGAGGTGGCGGCCAAGGGTAACAACAAGAGCCAGGCCGTGAAGCCCATCAGAATAAACGGCCGCTTGGCGATGTCTTTGGCGATATCGGCCGGCACCAAGCCCATGTCCAGCCAGGCGTAAGACAGCAGATGCAGTGAGGCGTAGAAAAAGGTGAACAGGCCCAGCATGCGGCGAAAACGCGCCAAGGCCGGCAGATTGAACAGCTGGCGCGCGGGCGTGACAGCCAGCGTCAGGCATAGCGCGCGCAAGCTCCAGTCACCCAAACCCCGTATCAGCGCCTCGGCCGGGTTGGCGCCGAGTTGATTGCTCGCTGCCGCCCAGACCAAATAAAGCAAGGGCAGCAGGCACAGCGCAAAAAGCAGCGGTTTGGCGGCGGGGTGCAGCCAGAGCGAGCGACGCGCCATCTCAGAAGTTGCGCTTCAAGTCCATGCCGGCGTAGAGCTGACCCACCTGATCGGCATAGCCGTTGAACATCAGCGTCGGCCGCTTCTTGGCGAACAGCCCGTCTTCGCCGATGCGGCGTTCCGACGCCTGGCTCCAGCGCGGATGGTCGACCTGCGGGTTGACGTTGGAATAGAAACCATATTCTTGCTGCGCCGCCTTGGTCCAGCTGCTGGTGGGTTGCTTCTCGACGAAGCGGATCTTGACGATGGATTTGGCAGACTTGAAGCCGTACTTCCAGGGCACGACCAAGCGCAGCGGCGCGCCGTTCTGGTTCGGCAAGACCTCGCCATACATGCCGAAGGCCAGCAATGTCAGTGGATGCATGGCCTCGTCGATGCGCAGGCCTTCGACATAGGGCCAGTCCAGCGAGCCGCCGCGCAGGCCCGGCATCTGGGATTTGTCGGCCAGTGTCGTGAATTCGACGAACTTGGCCTTGGAGGTGGGCTCGACCTTTTTGATCAGCTCGGCCAAGGAGTAGCCGACCCATGGAATGACCATCGACCAACCTTCGACGCAGCGCAGCCGATAGACGCGCTCCTCCATGGGGCTGAGCTTGAGCAAGCTGTCCAGATCGAACACGCCGGGCTTGCCGACTTCGCCCTCGACGCTCACGCTCCAGGGCCGAGTCTTGAGCGAGCCGGCGGTGCGTGCAGGGTCGGCCTTGTCGGTGCCAAACTCATAGAAGTTGTTGTAGGTGCTGGCATCTTGGTAGCTGGTCGGCTTGTCCATCACCAAACTACCTGCCACCGCGCTGCGCGCACCGGGCAGCTTGGGCAGTTTGCCGCCGCCTGGTACCTGCGCCAGAGCCTCGCGGCCGGCCCAACTGGCCAAGGCTGTGCCTGCTGCCCCGCTGGCCATCAGGCGCAGCCATTGGCGGCGCTCCTCGTAGGCGGCTTGAGGGGTGATTTCCGAGGCGGAGATGAGCGGACTTTTGCTGAACATGGGGCAACTTTCGATCGGTTGTGGGCGCTAGCTTTATCTTCTGTCGCGCCAATCGCCAAAAGCTTACGTGATTTGACGAAATCTCGTCAGCGCAAGGGCAGGGCGCTATTGGCCCAGCTTGGCGGGCATTGCACGGTCTGCAAGAGCCGCGCATGCTCACCACTGTCGCGCAGTGCCTTGAGCCCGCGGTTGAAGTCGGCCAGCAGTGCAGCGCTGCGGGGCTGCTGTGGCGGCAAGATCAGGTGAGTGCTGAAGCTGTCGGTCAGCAAGCGCGGGTGGGCTGCGAATTCTTCCCGCTCCTGAGCGCTGAAGTTATGAGTTAGCAGGTCGCAAGCGACGTTGCGCTCCATCGGCATCGCGTCGATGCGCCCGCGTATCATTTTTCGCAAACCGGCCAGATCGTTGGGCGTGTTGTCGCTGCGCAGCTCATTGCTGCGGATCAAGGCCCAGAACTCGGGGGTGTAGGTGTAGTCGCGTATCACGCCCAGGGTGTAGGGGCGCAGATCACGCGGCTGCGTCCATTGCAGCGCGATGCTCTTGCGGTGCACGATCAGCCATTGTTCGGTCAGGATGTTGTCGCTGAGCAAAAAGTCGCGCCGCCGCTCGGCCGATGCGCCCCAGTGCGCCGAGGCGTCCCATAGGCCGGACTTGGTCTCCATCTGCGCGCGCGACCAGGGCTGAAAGTAAAACTCTGCCTTGTGGCCCGCCAATTCGAAGGCGCGCCGCACGATGCTCAAGGCGATGCCTTTGTCGGGGCGCGACTCTGTCGCATAGGGCGGCAGCTCACCGGTGGCGATGCGTACCGTGTCGGCCCTGCTGTCACAGGCTGCCGCACTCAGAACAAGGTAGAAACCCAGTAAGCGCAGCAGTGTTGGCATCGGCTTAGAGCGTGCCGTAAGAGTGCAGACCCGACAAGAACATATTGACGCCCAGGAAGGCAAAGGTCGTCACGACCAAGCCACTCAGCGCCCACCAGGCCGACACCATGCCGCGCAAGCCCTTCATCAATCGCATATGCAGCCAGGCCGCATAGTTGAGCCAGACGATCAGCGCCCAGGTTTCTTTCGGATCCCAGCTCCAGTAGCCGCCCCAGGCTTCGGCCGCCCAGAAGGCGCCCAGAATTGTGGCGATGGTGAAGAAGGCAAAGCCCAGCGCAATCGCCTTGTACATCAAGTCTTCAAGGATGGGCAGGGCCGGCAGGCGCGCGGTGAGCGGTGTGCGAAAAGCAATACATATGCCGAAGAACACCAGCAAGCCGCCCATCTTGCGAGCCCAGCCGTCCAGGCCTTGTATCGTTTCTGGCGGCAGGTCGGCAGCAAAGAAACGCGCCGCCAGAATGGCGCCAATCAAAGCCAGCGGCAGACCGACCAAGCCGATCAACAGCGCGCGCTGTGAGGCGGTCTTGAGCAGATAGGCCAGCGCCACCATCGCCGCCAAGGCAAAAGTGCCGTAACCGACGAAATTGGCGGGCACGTGGATCTTCATCCACCAGCTTTGCAGTGCAGGCACCAGCGGTTGAATCTCATGCGCCTCGCGCGCCACGGTGTACCAAAGCAAGAAGCTGACCGCTGCGCTGATCACCAGCAGCACATAGGCGCCCAGTGAGCGGGTCTTGAACCGGGCTTCGTAATAGAGGTAGAACAGCGCCGTCATCCAGCAAAACAGCACAAAGACTTCGTAGAGATTGCTGACCGGGATATGGCCGATATCGGGAGCGATCTGATGGCTCTCGAACCAGCGCACCATGGTGCCCACCAGCGCCATAAAAACAGCGCCCCAGGCCAGCTTGGAGCCAATCGCTTCGGCTGCGCTGGTCTCGCCCGTCTTGGCGAAGAAGCCACCCCAATAGAACAAGGTGCTCATGAAAAACAGCAAGCTCATCCACAGAATGGCGCTCTGGCTGGAGAGCATGTACTTGAGCCAGAAGACCTTGTCGGCAGCGGCCAAGTCGGCACCGAAAGCGTCCGTGTGTTGACCATAAAGATTGATCGCCAGCAGGCTGGCCGCACCGGCCAAGACCACCAACAAGCGCAGCGGCCGCCAGAACCAGCCCAGCGCGATCAAGGCTGGCATCGCGAAGATCAGGATGCCTTTCTCATACACATCCATCGACGCGCCATAGCGTGTGAAGGCAAACAGCCCGCCGGCGATGATCAGCGCGGCAAACAGCCAGTCGAAAACATCACGGCTGCCGAGCGGGCCGCGTGCGCCGGGTGCTTGGAGCTTGAGGCCGTTGGCGGCCGGGTGGGTGGCGCTGTTCATACGCTGTCTTTCAAAATATCGTGCTTGAGCTGTGTGAATTCGGTCGCGGTGTCCGGGGTCTCGCGGCTGCAGGACAGGGCCATGCGGATACGCGTCGCCTCGCTTTGCCCGGGTGCCGGCTCCAGCCAGACCCACAAGCGGCGCTCTCTGACATAGAGCATAGCGAATACGCCGATGATCAGCAGGATGGCGCCCAAATAGACCAGTTTTTGCCCCGGCGCGCGGGTCACCTGGAAGACGCTGGCCTGGACTTGTTTGAACTCATCCAGCTGCAAGAGCACAGGCGCCGGGTAGAACATGCTGTCCGACAAGGCCAAGACCGACTGCGTCATAAAGGCTTGCGTTGCAGCATCGGCAGGGGCTGCAGGCAAACCGGCCTGCAGTCGATTCTGTTTGTAGAGTTCGAACAAGCTGCCGTTGAGGATGCGCAACAGCACTTCGGAGACGCGCTGGCGTTCCGCTTCGGGCACTTCGCTCTCGATGAATTGCGACAAGGCCGGCAAGCCGCCGGGTAGATTTGCACCGGATTTATTGTCTGCTTTGACGCTTTCTGCGCCGGCAAACAGCGCCAAGGCACGCCGCGCGGTGGCTTGCAGCTGCGGCGTCATTTGCGGCTTGTCAGTCGGGGTGGCGGCCTCGGCATAGCGTTTGGCGGCGCGTTCGCGCTCGGCAGGGTCCAGCAAGGCCTGGCGTAATTGCAGCCAACCGTCCATGCTCATTTTGTCATCGGCCGGGATGCGCAGGTAGCGGAAGGTCTCGGAGGTCGATTCACGCACGCCGGCCAAGAAGACGCGTTGCCCGTCCAACTCCACCGGCACCATATAGTTGTTGTACTCGCGCGCTTGGCCGGACGCGTCGCGCAGCCGGTAGCTGAACGAGGGGCCGACATTGCGCAGCTCTTTGTCGGTGCGGGTCTTGGCGCCGCTGCCCAGGTGGCTTTGCAGCGAGTTGACCAGATCCACCTTGCGTACATCGGTGCCGCCTGCAGTCGGCGCGCCGCCTAGGTTTTCGACGTTGATGACGCGCAGCCCGGCAAACTCCAGCTTCAAGGTCTGTTCATCACTTTTCAGCTCGGTGCTGCCGCCGACCCGGCCTTCGATCGTGAAGGGCTTGGCCGCGTTGCTGCTGATGTTGCTGCCGGCCTTGCCCATGGGGCGGGCAATCATCTTCAGGTCGGAGCCGCCGTCTTCGAAGCTGCTTTGGTAAATCGCGATGCCACGGTGAAAGGCGGGCTCATTGACCTTGACCTTGGCTTGAGTGATGGCGCCGGTTTCGTGGTCGCGGATGCTGATCTCGCTGGCAAACAGCTTGGGCATGCCGGTTTCGTAATACTCAACGATGAACTTTTGCAGCTCTACATCGAAGGGCAGGTCCTGCAGCACCACGCCATTGGGCATGCTCAAAATCGCCGTCGCAGCGCGGCCACCTTCGGGCACCATCAGATTGCCGCGAAAACTCGGGTTGTTGGTCGGCAAGCGGTGTTCGGGCTTGACTTCGCTGATCAAGCCGCCGCCTTGGTAGATGGTTTTGTTTTGCGCCCACATCAGCGCCCGCACCAGCAAATCCCCGTCGAGCAGGCCGCCCAGGCAAATCAGCACAATGGATGAATGCGCGGCCAGATAGCCGAGTTTGTTGGCAGCGCCCTTGCGCGCCGCGACCATCACGCCCTTGTCGCGCACCTGTACGCGTGCCTTCCAGCCTTCGGCGCTCAAGTAAGCGGTGACTTGGCTCAGGGCTAACTCGGGGCCGGTGGCGATGTGTCCTAGCGCCTTGTGGTGGAAGGACTGCAGCGACTGCTCGCGCACAGACTCTTTGAAATTCTTCAGATCATGAAAAATCTTTGGCGCGTTGCGTGCGATGCACAAGCTGGTCGATGTGACCAAAAAGGCCAGGATCAGCAAAAACCACCAAGCACCATAAACCGTGTAGAGGTCGAACTTGCCAAACACCTCGGCCCAAAATGGACCAAACTGATTGACATAGTTGTTCAGCGGCTCGCGCTGTTTGACGACCGTGCCAATGGTGGAGGCAATGCAAATGACCGTCAGCAGCGCGATCGCAAAACGCATCGATGACAGCAGGTCGAGCAGATCACTGCCGATGCTGTTGCGGGGCCTGTTTGCAGGGGCGCTCGGGGACTCACTCATGGGGACAGTGTCAATTGACATGGGTTGCGTTGCGGTGCGAGCAAAAAAAAGACCGGTGAGATTCACCGGCCTTTTGCAGATTTAAAACTTATCAGCGGATCGGCCCTATGACGAGTGCCGAAATTTGCTTTAGCGCAGGCCGGCAATGTAGTCCGACACGGCCTTGATTTCGCGGTCGTTCATCTTTGCCGCGACGCCGTTCATTTGCAGGCTGTTGGCACGGGTGCCGGAGCGGAAGGCATTCAGCTGCAGTTCGGTGTAGTCACTGTGCTGACCGGCCAAGCGGGGGTACTGGGCCGGAATGCCGGCGCCGTTCGGGCTGTGGCAGGCGGCGCAAGCAGGGATCTGGCGATCGGCAATGCCGCCGCGGTAGATGCGTTCACCCAGCGACACCAGGCCGGCGTTCTTGGAGAAACCGGGTTTGGCCTGCTTGGAGGCGTAGAAGGCGGCGACGTTGCGCATGTCTTCTTCAGATAGCGTGGCGGCCATGCCTTGCATGACGGCGTTCCTACGCTGGCCCGTCTTGAACTCGGTCAATTGCTTGACCAAGTACTGCGGGTGCTGACCCTGCAAGATCGGGTTGGCAGGGCTGCCGCGTGAGCCGTCGGCCGTATGGCAGGCGGCACAGACTTGAGTCGAGGTCGCTTGACCCTTGACCAGATCTGGCTTGGCGGGCGCGACGGCCTCGTTCGCAACAGCGGCGGAAGCAAGCAAAAGGCCCAAAAGGCCAGAAGTCAGAAAAGCGGCAGTCTTAGTCATGAATTTATAGATTCGGTAAGCGCAACTTTAAGATTTTACAATGGCAATCCATTCAGCCAGAACAATCCATGACCAACACCACTCCTGTGTCGCAGCATTCTGCGCAAATTGAGACAACTCCAACGGAAAAAGTGGCGTTGGGCTGGACCCATACGGCCCGTTTTCTGACCACCGCCAGCGAGTTGGTGCATTTGCAGGCCAATGAGTTGCCCGAAATCGCCTTCGTGGGGCGCTCCAACGCCGGCAAGTCCACCGCGATCAATACCTTGGCGCAGCAAAAACGGCTGGCGTTTGCGTCCAAAACACCGGGCCGCACGCAGCATATCAATTTGTTCGAACTCGGCCCCAAAGACGCCGCCGACGCCTGGTTTGCCGACTTGCCCGGCTATGGCTACGCGGCGGTGGCACGCTCGGCCAAGCTCCGCTGGCAAAAGGTGATGGCGGACTATCTGGAGGTGCGCCGTTCACTGTCGGGCGTGGTGCTGATGGTGGATTCGCGTCTGGGCATGACCGATCTTGACAAGCAGTTGCTGGAATTCGTGACGCCGCGTGTCAGTACCGGAGAGATCAAATTGCTGGTTTTGCTGACCAAATCCGACAAGCTCAACCGCAAAGATGCCGATGCGGCGCTGTTCGGCACGCGGGCTTTCTTGGCCGAGAACGCCAGCGCGGAGTCGGATATCACGGTGATGCTGTTCTCGGCGCTGAAAAAGCAAGGCGTCGGCAAGGCCGCGCAGATCCTGCATGCTTGGGTCCACCCAGTGCCCAAGACCGCCGCGGCTGAGATTGCCGATGGCGCCGGTCAAGCTGACGGCGCTGCGTAATTCATCAGTTAGGCGCCGGGCAGAAGATCCTGCATCAAGGTGTCCACCGCATGCTGGACGAGGTTGTCGTCGTCCAGGGCGGTGATCAAACCATTGGCCAGCAAGCGTTCTAGCGCTCCGCGCGTGATGGTGTGGCGTTGCTCGGTGTTTTGGCCGATGAAGAGGTAGAACTGCTCTTTGTCACTGATCCACGCAAGCTGAGCCGTCATCCACTCGCTTTGGATGAATAAGTGATACCAGCCGCCCACCCGCTGGCGTGACATCCAGTTGGAGACCGCTGCCGCCGAGGCATCGTGATCATGTTGCTCAAAGAGCTGCATAGGCACGGTCGGCAGCTGCCCTCGGTCTACTTTTGCATGCGCCCAATGCTCGGGCAGCTCGCTTTCGCGCTCGTTCAACAAACGTTCCAGCAATTCCTCTGGGCTGGGCTCTGCTTTGGCGGTGACGGCGGCCGGCGCATCGATCGGGGTCAGCAAGGCCGGTAGTCCGCGCAGAAGGCGGCCATGCTGCAACATCAACTCCCGCAGCACCTGTTCGCGCTGGTCGGCATGCAGAGCGACGCTGTCGCAGCCCTCGCGCAATGCATCAATCAGGCCGGGTAGGCTTTGGCGCAAACGCTCGCGCGCTGCCTCATCGGAGGGCTGCTGCAGGCTCTCCAAGAGATGATCAACCCATTCGATGTGCGCCAAGGCCTGCGCCGAGGTCTGACCGTGCAACACCATGGCCTGCACGATCACATCGACCCAAGTTGAATGCAAAAACTGTCGCAGCTTTGGACCTAAGGGAGCATCGGCTGTTTGGGCTTTGATTTGCTCTCCCAGCAATTGCCGCCATTGCGGGCGCATTTGCTCGCGCTCCAGGGAGGCCAAGGCCTGCGCGTTGCGCTTGCTGCGCTCTTGCGCTTGGCTGCTCAAGTGGTGCTCCACCCGGCCCAGCACTTGCTCAAACTGCACCGCAGTGGGCCGCGCTGCGTCGATCAAGACTTGAATCTCGGTTGTCATCAGGCGTAGAAAGGCCTGCAACTGTTCGTCATCGGCACGCTCGAATGCCATGCCGTGAGCGGCCACGCGGTTGAGCAAGGCCCAGGTGGGGTGGTCTTGCTTGTGCAGCAGGCTGTTGTCGTGGCGAGCCAGGCGCACGACGGCCACTTGCAGCCGCGCCAGCAAGGCTTTCAGGGGCGGCAGCAAACGTGTGTCGGCCAGAATCTGCTCATACAGACGGCTCAGCATATCGGGGCTTTGATCGGCCTTGAAGACCGGCGCCACCGTGCTGTCCGCCCCATTCCTGGGCGCACGGCTGTTGTGTTCTTGGACGCGGCGGGCCAGGCCGTCCAAGGTGGCAGGCTCGGTATTGCGGCGCCCTTGCGCCATGCGCTGGGCAATGTCGTAGTCCTGTGCCCGCGCGGCATGGCTGGACACCATATGGCTGACGTCGGCGGCCCGCAGCTTGGCGCATAGCGCCGCATAAATGCGGTGCAAGCCTAGCGCCAGCGGCGTGGCGGCGACACGCATCAGCTCATAGCGTTGCTGCGGCTCCAACTCGATGCTCGACAGGGCGACCAACAAGGCCTGCGCAAAAAGGGCGACGCGCACCGGGTTTTCGTTTTTGCGGGCCCGCGCCGTGCCACGCAAGGCAGCGAAGAAATTGCTGAGTTGGTGCAACTCTGGGCCGCTGCGATCCTCGGCGGCCTGAATGACATGGGCAACGGCGACATCCTGCAAAGCCTGACGCTCGTCGACCAGGCTGAGTGCATCCAGGTTGGCCGAGCGGCGCTGCAAGGGGTCTTCGCCCCGCTCGGCGGCCTGCAGCAAGGGCAGTAAAGCGTCGACGAAATCGGTGGCGAAACGGCCGCGCATGCGGCGCCAGCCTTCAAGCAAATGGAAATGCTTGGCCCTGGCGTCCAACTCGCTTTGGATGGCGGCCTGCAAATCGCGGCTCAGCGGCGGCGTTTCGAGCCGTACTTCGTTCAGCAAAGAGGAGAGGGATAGGGCAGAGGACATGGATTGACGTGGACCCCACAGGGTTGACTAGAGATGGGGCCGAGCAAATCCTGGGCCTCAGCCGGCAATTATCAGTCGCAGGCGCAGAGTGCTGCCGCTTGCGGTGGGTACTATTCAACGCATTCGCGATAAACGAAAAAGGGGCCGCATTGCTGCGGCCCCTTTTGGCTTGCTGAGCTCAAAGCCTTGCGGCTTTGAAGGCAGGCATTACATGCCCATATCGCCCATGCCGCCCATACCGCCCATGCCGCCGCCCATGCCGCCGCCGGCAGGTGCTTCGTCCTTCGGTGTTTCAGCGATCATGCACTCGGTCGTCAGCATCAGCGAAGCGACCGAAGCGGCGTTCTGCAATGCAGTACGTGTCACCTTGGTTGGGTCCAGGATACCCATTTCGATCATGTCGCCATAGCTGTCATTGGCAGCGTTGAAGCCGTAGTTGCCCGAACCGGCCAACACTGCATTCACGACAACGCTGGCTTCGCCACCGGCGTTGTAAACGATCTCGCGCAGAGGCGCTTCGATCGCCTTCAACACCAGCTTGATACCGGCGTCTTGGTCGGCGTTGGCGCCAACAATGGTGCCAGCAGCTTGCTTGGCGCGCAGCAGAGCCACGCCGCCACCGGCCACGATGCCTTCTTCTACAGCAGCGCGCGTGGCGTGCAGGGCGTCTTCAACGCGGGCCTTCTTTTCCTTCATTTCGACTTCGGTGGCAGCGCCAACCTTGATCAGTGCAACACCGCCGGCCAGCTTGGCCACGCGCTCTTGCAGCTTTTCACGGTCGTAGTCGCTGGTCGCTTCTTCGATCTGGATACGCACTTGCTTGACACGTGCTTCGATGTCGCTAGCTGCGCCCAGGCCGTCGATGATGGTGGTGTTTTCCTTGCCCACTTCGACGCGCTTGGCTTGGCCCAGATCGGCCAAAGTGACCTTCTCCAGTGTCAGGCCGACTTCTTCGGCGATGACCTTGCCGCCGGTCAGGATGGCGATGTCTTCCAGCATGGCCTTGCGGCGATCGCCAAAACCTGGAGCCTTGACGGCCACAACCTTCAGGATGCCGCGGATGGTGTTGACCACCAGCGTTGCCAGCGCTTCGCCTTCGACGTCTTCTGCAATGATCAGCAGTGGACGGCCCGACTTGGCGACTTGCTCCAATGTCGGCAGCAGGTCACGGATGTTGGAGATCTTCTTGTCGTACAGCAGCACGAAAGGGTTGTCCAACAGAGCGGCTTGCTTCTCTGGGTTGTTGATGAAGTAAGGGCTCAGGTAGCCGCGGTCGAATTGCATGCCTTCGACGACGTCCAACTCGTTGTCCAGCGACTTGCCGTCTTCGACGGTGATGACGCCTTCCTTGCCGACCTTGTCCATCGCGTCGGCGATGATCTTGCCGATCGACTCGTCGCTATTGGCCGAGATCGAACCAACTTGCGCGATTTCCTTGGAAGTCGTGGTGGCCTTCGAAGCCTTCTTCAGCTCGGCGACCAGGGCAGTCACTGCCTTGTCGATGCCGCGCTTCAGATCCATCGGGTTCATGCCGGCGGCCACATACTTCATGCCTTCGCGCACGATGGCTTGTGCCAGCACGGTAGCAGTCGTGGTGCCGTCACCGGCGTTGTCGGAGGTCTTGGAAGCAACTTCCTTGACCATCTGCGCGCCCATGTTCTGCAGCTTGTCTTTCAGTTCCACTTCCTTGGCCACGGACACACCGTCCTTGGTCACGGTAGGGGCGCCGTACGAGCGCTCCAGCACCACATTGCGGCCCTTAGGACCCAGGGTCACCTTGACCGCATTGGCCAAGATGTTCACGCCTTCAACCATGCGTGCGCGGGCTTCGCCGCCGAAAACTACGTCTTTTGCTGCCATGAAAATATCTCCAAATCTTGAATAAGGACCACGCTTTTGCTTGCCAAATCAATTGTTGGGAAGAAAAGCGTAGCGGGCGGCGTGCTGGCTAAGCGGCCGAAGCGCAGGAACCGGAGGGTACTTCCTGTACGTGAGGATTCCGAGCATTCGCCCAATGACGCCAGCGCGTCGCGGAGTAGCTTTACTTCTCGACCACAGCGAAGAGGTCTTCTTCGCGCATGACCAGGAGCTCGTTGCCGTCAATCTTGACGGTCTGGCCGCTGTACTTGCCGAACAAAACGCGGTCACCGACCTTGACGTTCAGGGCGATCAGGTCGCCACGGTCGTTGCGTTTGCCGTTACCGACGGCCAGCACTTCGCCTTGATCGGGCTTTTCGGCCGCTGCGTCAGGGATGAAGATGCCCGAGGCAGTCTTGGTTTCTTGCTCGAGACGTTTAACGATCACACGATCGTGCAGAGGACGCAAATTCATCACTTCTCCTAGAGAGTTTCGACACTTTGAGTCGAGGCGCTCGGCTGAGCCGGCTACCCCGATGGGGACAATTCGAGATTCGCGCAGACCGGCTGGGCCGGATCTGCTGAATCGTTAGCACTCGCTTGAGTTGAGTGCTAGCAATCGAATTATATGGGCGAGTGCCAAGCTTTCAAGCCCCACCCATCGACTGTCTTCTGGTCTTTTGTGAATGGGTGTCACTGCGTGGCCCTGATTGACAAGGTATCGGTAGAGCCCCGAACTGCATCCCGGCGAACCTGGGTTTATGCTTGTGAAAACAATCTGGGAGGCGGACTTTGGCTCTATTTGAGCGAATGTTGAAACGATTGGGGCTACGGCCGCCGCTGCGCATGCTGTGTAAGCTAGTTTGCGGGCTTGCACTGCTCGGTTTGGGTGTCATGCCGCCGGCCTCGGCCAACTCGCTTCACAGCCTGCGCTTTTCGCAACTGGGGGTGGACGACGGCCTGCCCGGCGGCGCCGTTCTCAGCATGGTGCAAGACAGCCAGGGCCTGGTCTGGCTGGGCACCACGGCGGGCTTGGCGCGCTATGACGGGCGCCGCATCAAGGCTTTTTATGCGCGCCAGGATCAGCCCGCCACGCTCAGCCATTCCTTGATCGACGCCTTGCTGGAGGACGAACAGGGGCAGCTCTGGATCGGCACCCGCGCCGGTTTGGACCGCATGGATCTGGCGAGCGAGAAGATTCAGCGCCAGCCCATGCCCGAGGGCATGGGCTTGGCGGAACGTCGCATCCTGGCCTTGGCGCCCGCTGCGCCCGGGCGCTTGTGGGTGGCCAGCACGGGCGGCCTGCTCTTGTTCGACAAGGCGAGCCGGCGTTTTGTGCCCTGGCAGGCCGGATCGGTGGGCCAATCACCGGACAAATCACCCGACAAAGCACCCGACAAGACAGCGGCCCGCGCCTTGCTGGCCGATGGCCAGGGTGGCGTCTGGCTGAGCCGTGGCCACCAAGTGTTGCACCTGGATTCAAGCGGCCAGGTGCTGCGCCAATTCAGCACCTTGGACGGGCTGTCGGCTTCTTCCTACAGGCCGGAGGACCTGATGGTCAACCGCTTGGCGCTGGATGGTCAGGCTCGTTTATGGGTCGGCATGGCCGGGGGACTGCAGACTTGGCGCGTTCCGGGCGACGGCACATCGCCACGTCCCGATGACTTGGCGCAGAAATTGCAGCTGCCCCGTGAACGCGTCTTTGCTCTGCTGCTGGACCGGGACCGCGCGATGTGGGTCGGCCAGGGCAGTCGGCCTGCCTTGCATCGTTGGCGCGAGGGGACGGCGCAGCTCGAGAGCTTTCAGCACCTGCCGGCGGTGGAAAGCAGTTTGGCTGCGGACTCGGTCGGCGCGCTGATGCAAGACCGCAGCGGCATTTTGTGGGTCGGCACGCTCATGTCCGGGGTCAGTTTGGCGGACTTTGGCGGGCGGCGGTTTGCGGCCTATCTGAGCCTGCCCGGTGACCCCTTGAGCTTGTCCAACGATGTGGTGATGGCGACCGCCTTTGACGGCGCCGAGCATCTGTGGGTGGGCACCTATGGTGGTGGGCTCAATCGCTTGCATCTGCCCAGCGGGGCGACTCAGCGCATTGCGCCCGAGGCGATGCCGTTAACGCATATCAAGGCCTTGTTGCGCGAGCCGGATGGGCGACTGTGGGTCGGTGGTGAGCGCGGTTTGCAGCTGTTTGATCCCAAAACTCAGCGCAGCCGCACGGTCGAGCTGCATCAGAGTACGTCTGCGGGTGCCTCGATCAGCTCGCTGTTGAAGCTGGCAAACGGCGAGGTCTGGGCGGGCAGCTCCAACGGGCTTTATCGCATCAATGCCAAGGGCCAAGTGCAGAGTTTTCAGGCCGATGCAGGCCGGGCCGGAGCATTGAATCACGCCATCGTTGATGCCTTGATGCAAGACCGCGATGGGCGGCTTTGGATAGGCACCAAGGGCGGCCTGCATCTATGGGATCCGCTCACCGAGACGTTTTTGCGTCCGGTGCAGGGCAATGCCGACCTGCCCAATCCGGCGGCGCTGCAGGTCTATGGGCTGCGCCAGGACGCGGGCGGACGCATCTGGTTGATCAGCGAGCTGGGTCTGTTTGAGCTGCTGCCCAAGTCGCGCACGCCGGGCGCCGAGAGCTGGCAGCTGAAATCCTTCGCGGACGTGCCGGGCATGCCCAGCGGTGCCTTCGAGTCGATTCAAGACGCGCAATTTGGCAGTATTTGGATGGGCAGTGAACATGGGCTGACCGAATTCCAGCCCGAGCAGGGCTGGGCGCGGTTTTATCCCAGCGCCAGCCATTTCGGCGGCGGTTTCAACTTTGGCGCCAGCGCCCGCGCCGTTGACGGAACGCTTTACTTCGGCGGCAAGGGCTTGCAACGCTTCCGGCCCGAGGCCTTGCGTGACAATGGCCACGCGCCTCAGGTCGTGCTCAGCGATCTGCGTGTTTTCAATCAATCACTGGCCCCCGAGGCAGCGCCGGCGCCGGCCAGTGCGGGGCTTTATGGTGCCAGCGGCCCGCCCTTGAGTCTGGCCGATCTGGGCGTTACCGGGCCGCTGCACCGGGCCAACAAGGTGCAGCTGAGCCCCCGCGAGGCCATGGTCAGCTTCGAGTTGTCAGCGCTTCATTTCGACAAGAGTCCGCTGCTCAAGCATGCCTGGAAGCTCGAAGGTTTTGACCGCGACTGGATCTATGGCCAAGACAATGTAGGGCTGGCCACCTATACGAACTTGGACGCTGGGCGCTATCGCTTGATGGCCAAGGCGGCCAACCCGGACGGCGTTTGGGGCGAAGCCAGGCAGTTGCTGGAGGTCGAGGTGCTGCCGCCGTTTTGGCGCACTTGGTGGTGGAACAGTGGGCTGCTGCTGCTGGTCCTGCTGACACTGGGGACGGCTTATCGCTTGCGTGTGCGCGGCCTGCACCGGGCGCGCACGCAGCTGGAGCAGGAGGTCGTGGCCCGCACGCAAGAGCTGCAGCAGCAGACCCTCCAACTGGCTCAGGAAAAGCAAATCGCCCTGACCCAGACCGCCTTAGCCCTTCAGTCCCGGGAAGCGGCCGAAAGGGCCCGTCACGACATCACCTTGTTGAGCGAAATTGGCCGCCAGCTCACCGCGTCCCTGGATGTGGGCTCGATTCAGCGCACGCTCTATCAGCAGGTGGATGAGTTGATCGAGGCCTCGGTGTTCGGGCTTGGCCTGGTCAATTGGAAAACACGTAACTTGGCCTTCGACTTTGTCATGCATAGCGGCGAGGCCTGCAAGCCCTATATACGCAGTCTGGCTGAGGTGGAGATGCCTGCGGTGCAAGCGGTGCTGCAAGGCAAGGAGTTGCTGGTGGATCAGATCGAGCGCGATAGCCGCGTGCTCAACAACCAGGAAGGCGCCAGCCGGATCCAGCTGCAAACGGGCGCCGATCCGGCGGCGGTGCATTCGGGCATCTATGCGCCGATGCTGCTCAAGGGCAAGGTGGTCGGCCTGCTCTTTATGCTGAGCGAGCGCAGCCACGGCTTCACGGCCAATGATCTGGCGATTCTGAGCACCTTGGGTGCTTACGCGGCAGTGGCGCTGGACAATGCCGATGCTTACCGTCAATTGCAACTGACCCAGACCCAGTTGGTTGAGCAGGAAAAAATGGCTGCGCTGGGGGCCTTGGTGGCGGGCGTTGCGCATGAGCTGAACACACCCATTGGCAATAGCTTGTTGATGGCCAGCACCTTGCTGGACCGCGGCCGCGAGTTTTCGCAACATCTGAGCCAAGGGGGCATCAGACGTTCGGAGTTGGACCAGTATTGCCAGGCCAATCAGGAATCGAGCGAGTTGCTGGTGCGCAGCCTGCAAAGCGCCGCCGGCCTGGTGACCAGCTTCAAGCAATTGGCGGTCGACCAGACCTCGGAGCAGCGCCGCCCCTTCGAGCTGCACCAGCTGTGCAGTGAGATTGCGCAGACGCTGGGTAGCCGCTTGCGCCGCGAGGGCCATGAGTTGCGCCTTGACGTTGCGCCGGGCTTGGCGCTTGACAGCTTCCCCGGCCCGCTCGGCCAGGTGCTGAGCAATTTGGTGTTGAACGCGCTGATCCACGGCCTGGAGGGGCGGCGCGAAGGCTTGCTGACGCTGCAAGCCAGCGCGTTGGGCGATGCGCAGATCAAGATCAATTTCAGCGACAACGGGCGCGGCATCAGCGCCGCCAATCTGCCGCATGTGTTCGAACCCTTCTTCACCACCAAATTAGGGCAGGGCGGCAGTGGCTTGGGGCTGCACATCAGCTACAACATAGTCAGCTCAGTGCTGGGCGGCAGCATCACCGTCAGCAGCGAGCCGGGTGCGGGCGCGCAGTTCGAGATCATCATTCCAAAAGTGGCGCCTTAGGCTGCCGGAGATAATCGCCGACCTTTGTGCCCTGAGCCTTCCATGCTGACCCTCCAAACCGCGCTGACCTTCTTCACCCTGGCCCTGCTCTTGGGCTACACGCCGGGGCCCGACAACGTCTTCGTGCTGATGCAGTCGGCCACCCATGGACGGCGTGCTGGCTTTTATGTGGTGCTGGGTTTGTGCACCGGCTTGATGGTGCACACGCTGGCGATCGCCTTGGGGCTGGCTGCGGTGTTTGCCGCCTCGGCCACCGCCTTCATTGTGTTGAAACTGGCGGGCGCGGCGTATTTGGCCTACTTGGCCTATCAGGTCTTGCGTGCACCGGTCGGGCCGCTGGCAGAGCAAGACCAAGTCAGCATGAGCCCATGGAAAATGTATGGGCGCGGCGTGGTGATGAATTTGACCAACCCCAAGGTGGTGTTCTTCTTTCTGGCTCTGTTGCCGCAATTCGTCAACGCACAGCAGGGTGCAGTGGCCTGGCAAATCGCGCAGCTGGGCTTGATCTTCATCGTTGCGACGCTGATCTCGTTTGGCTCCATCACCTACTTTGCCGGTGCCGTCAGCCGCGTGCTGAAGCGCTCGACCAGTGCCCAGCGCGGCCTGAATTGGCTGGCCGGTACGGTCTTTATTGGCCTGGCCTTGCGGCTGGCTTTTGCCCAGCGTTGAGAAATCCCTCAAGTCGGCCGTGGCCGCTCGGGCCTACTGGATAACGCTCAATTCCGTCGGGCCAAAGCACAGCGCCATGGCGGCAGTTTCATCAAGCCCGGACGCTTCTTGTAACGCCGCGCCCAGCAGGCCCGCTGCGTGAGTCTGGAACTGCGCTTGCATACGCTCTCGCAAGGCCTTGAACATCGGGCCGCGTTTGTCGCCGCGCTGCGCCACCAGGCCGTCGGCCCAGGTTTGCAAGCGCAGCGCATCGTGCCAACGGCCTTGATGGGCGGGCAGCCAGGCCAGCGCGTCGGCCATCCACCAGAGCATCGCCTCGGCCTGCAGCGCCGCCACGGCCTCGCGCAGCAATTGCACGGTAGCGGGCTCGGCGTCTTGAGCGATGCGCAAAAAAGCCCATTGGGCCAGCACCGGTTTGTTCTGTAGCAACTGGCCGGTGCTGCGCATTTCGGTCACAGCCAAGTCGAGCAGTTGGGTGGCGGCCGCCAGATCACCTTGGCTGCTCTTGAGTTGGGCCAATAGTTGCGCGGAGTTCCAGGCCCCATAGTCATCCCCCTGGGCGCGTGAGCTGGCCAGGTAGCTGGTGATGCGGTCTTCATAGAGGCTGTCATTGCCCATATCCCGCAGCAGCATCAAGTCGTGCCAGGCGCGAAAGCGGCGCTGCCTTGGCCCCCAGGCTTCGGGCTCAAGTGCCCGCATGCGGGCTATGGCATCCACGCGTTGCTCCAGCGGTGCTTGCTGGCGCATCAAGCAGCCGGTTTCGCGGTCAAGCGCGACGTAAAGCGCGGGGACTTCACCGAGCTCTCGAAAGGCTTGCTGGGCACGGCGCGCGCTATCAAGGGCCAAGGCCGGCGAGATCACTTGGGCCATCACGCCGAGATGGCTTTGCGCCAAATCAAAACGGGCTTGCAGCCGCGCCGGCCAGTGATCACGGGGCAGGGCGGACACCAACGCGTGGTCTTGCTGCAATTCGCGCTTGTGACCGGCTCTGGCTCGGTAGTTGGCACTGGCCGAAAACAGCGCGACGCCCTGCAACTGCAGGGCGGGTTGCTGCAAGGCGGCTTGCAGCGCGGCGCGCAAGCTGTCGTCCTCAAGCTTCAGTTGCGCCAACCAGGGGCGCAGGAAGGTTTCAAACAGTTCCAAATCGGCCCGCTCAAACAAGGCAATCAAATGGTTGACCAAACCGCTCATAGCGCTCATCGCCGCGGTCTCTTCATCACTGGCCTGCAGACCTTCGGCGGCATAGCTGCGCACGCTGTCATAGAGCCGCCAGCGGGGCGCATTCCCACTCTCGCTGCTGCTGAGCAACGCGTGCTCGCGCAGGCCGTCGAGTGCGTCCAGCAGGTCGGCATCCACGGGGGTGCCCAGTACGGCTGCGGCGGCGTCCAGGCTGAAACTGCCGGCAATCACCGATAAACGCTGCAGCAGTCGCAACTCGGTGGGCTGCAGCAAAGCGCAGGACCAAGCCAGCGCAGCGCGCAGCGTGCGGTGGCGCTCGGGCGCGCCGCGCTCGCCTCGGGTCAGCAGGGCAAAGCGCTCATCGAGCCGGGCATGTACGCCGGCCCAACCCAAGAGCGGCACGCGCGCGGCGGCCAACTCCAAGGCCAAGGGCAGGCCGTCGAGCATGCGGGCAATCGCGCCCGCCGAGGCGGCGGCGGCCGGCGTCCAGGGCAGGGCGGCGTCATGCTGCTGGGCGCGTTGGCGCAGCAGCTGTACGGCCGCGGCGTCGCTGTTGTCCAGGCCTTCGCTGGCATCGCTTGGAACGGCCAAGGGCGCCACGGCCACAACGGTTTCGCCGCTGACGCGCAGCGGCAATTGGCTGGTCACCAGCAACTGCAGGCGCGGCGCATGGTTCAGCAGGGCCGTGGCCAATTCGGCCACCGCTTGAACCAGGTGTTCGGCGTTGTCCAGCAGCAGGCGCATGGACAGCGGCGCCAGCGCGCGCGCCAGGGTATCGGCGCTGGTTTGGGTGCTGGCACCCAGGTTCAGGGTGCGCGCCACCGTGGCCAGCAGGGGCTCGGCGTCGGCCAGCGCGTCAAGCCGAATCAGCCAGACGCCGTCGGCCGGCGCGGCATGTTGGGCGGCACTCAGGGCCAGGCGGGTCTTGCCCACGCCGGCAGGCCCGTGCAGGGTGATCAAGCGCTGGCTAGCGAACATATCCTGCAACTGAGTCAGTTCGGCGTCGCGGCCGATCAGCCCGGCTTGGGGCGCGGGCAGATTGCCGAGGCTGGGGCTTGGATTGCTGGCCGGTGCCGGGGCAGCCACCTTTGCTGCCTGCCCGCCCGCCGTGGGCCGCGCATCGTTGACCCCCATCAGACGGTAGCCCCGGCGCGACACGGTTTCCAGATGGCGCGGCGCCTTGGCATCTTCGTCCAGCGCCACTCGCAAAGCATTGATGGCGACCTTGAGCACCGAATCGCTGACATGGCGATGGCCCCAAACGGCGTCCAGCAATTCGTCCTTGGTGACCAGCTTTCCGCCGCTCTTGGCCAAAAACACCAGCACATCGAAGTAGCGGGGCCTCAGCGCCACCGGCTGCTGCTCTCGCAACAGGCGTTGCGCGTGCAAGTCGATCTCAAATGGCCCGAAGTTCAGGCGCTGTGGTGAGGGCTCTTGGGCATGCATGCGGGGCACTTTAGCAGGCGAATTGTTCGACCTGCCCCCCTATTAACACGCAACGCTAACCAAACGCTAACCCGCAGTTGAGGACTTGGGTGGCAGGGCTGCAGACACTGTGATCCATGCCTTCCACCACCCACAACAACAAGCCCGAACACGGACCACTGCCTATTGAAAAGGTGTTTGTCCTGAAGCTGGCTGAAAGCACGACCGCCGGTGAATTGACCGGCCGCTTGGAGCATGTGGTCAGCGGGCGGCAGTTCGAGTTTGGCTCGGCGCGCCAGTTGATGGCGCTGCTGCGGCAGACCGGCCCCGACGGCAGGCTCAAGCCCTGACCCCATCACTCTTTGTACCCCTATCTCCACTTCAAGGAATTCATCATGTCGAACCGCATTGCCGCTCCTTTCAAGCTCCACCCGCTGGCCCTGGTGGCCAGTGCCGCCCTGCTGGGCTTAGCCGCACCGGCCGCGCAGGCGGCTGAAAAATATTGGGCTTGCGCCAACACCGTGGCCTGGAATACCGCCAATTGCTGGAAGACCAAGGCAGGCGTCGTCACGACGGCGCCGGACACCGGTGACTCTGCCTACCTCGACAACGCCACGTCGGCTGCCCGCACGGTCACCTTCGGCTTCAATCCCGGCAAGGTCTACGGCTTCACCGAGATCAAGGCCTCCTCCAGCGGGAACATGACGCTCAATATCAACAGCGCGGCCTCGAACTTCAGCAGCGACTATGTCGACCTCGTGGCCACCGCTGCGGGCAGTGCGAGCATCACGCAGTCAGCTGGCGTGGTCACTACCGCAACCCGCCTGAGGATGATAGGCAACACCGCCAACGTGAATGCCAAAAGCCAGTACACCCTGGCAGGCGGAACGCTCAATACCGAGCTGCTGGACATGCGCAACCTCGGCAGCATGAGTTTCACGCAAACCGGCGGCGTCAATAACGCGAACAATATATTTCTGAGCAGCGATGTCCTTGCAAGCTACTCGATGTCCGGCAGCAGCACGCTCAATACCAACTTCCTCTCGCTCGGGTTTTTGCAAGGCAGCGACACCTACAAGGGCCAGTTCGCCCAAAGCAGCGGCATCCACACCAATCAGTACGGCATTGGTGTGGGCGCCGGCTCGCAATATCTGCTTTCGGGCACCGGCAAGGTGGTGACTGGCAGCGGTATCACTGTGTCATCTGATGGCCTCTTCAATCAGAATGGAGGCACCGTGTCGGGTGGCAGCCAGACCATGATCAATGGCGGCGGCACCTACAAGATTGCCGGCAGCAGCAGCTTCGCGGGGGACAAGTTGCTAATCTCGGATGCTGGCAGCTTCCTGCACGGTGCCGGCAGCGTCACGGTCACCAACACGCTGTCGGTGTTCGGACCCAGCGCTGCGTACTACTTGTCCGGCACCGGCGTCCTCAACAGCGCTGCCGTCGGCGTGGGCTCGAACACGGGCGCCGGGGCCAGCTTCAATCAGTCGGGCGGCACCCACACCATCACCGGCGACCTCGCGCTCTCCGGCATCGCCAACGGCTTCTACAAGCTTCAAGGGGGCAGCCTCAGCAGCAACCGCACCATCGTCGGCGACAAGACCATAGGCACTTTCGAGCAAAGCGCGGGCTCCCACCAGACGACGGCGCTCATCGTCGGCCAGGCAGATGGCGGCGATGGCCGCGTCAATTTGTCCGGGGGTGTGCTGAGTGCGACCAATGCCAGCATTGGCGCGGCCGGCAAGGGCAGCTTTGCCCAAACAGGCGGCAGCTTTGTGGTGTCCGGCACAACGCAACTCGGCGGCGCGGCGGCCGGCACTTACACCCTCAGCGGCGGCTTGTTGAACACGGCCAGCCTGAACATCAATGCCAAGGGCCAACTGATCTTCGACGGCGGCAGCATGACCGGCGGCGTGATCAACCAAAACGGCAAGCTCTTGGTCAGCAAGGACGGCAGCACCTCGGCCAATATCAAGCTCGGCAGCAGCTCGCTCACGCAGCTCGACGCTACCTTCACCAACGCCGGCACGATGACGGTCACGCGCAGCCTGGTGGCAGACCACAGCATCATCGGCAGCGGCACGCTGTACAACCATGGCGTTGGCACCATCTCGGGCCAGGGTAGCATCCTGGCCACCGTCAATAACGCCGGCACCCTGCAATCCAAGGGTGGTGACCTGACCCTGGCCAGCGCCAGTTTCGTCAACAGCGGCAAGCTGCGCAACGGCGTCGGCAGCAACCTGTTCGTCAACGCCGCCAGCGTCAGCAACAACGGCAATATCGACGTGAACTCCGCCGGAGCGGTCGTCTTTGATGCCAACCTCGGCAACCAGTCCGGCAAGGTCGTCAAGCTGCAAGGAGGCACGCTGGCGACACCGAAGCTCAGCAACTTTGCCGGCGGCACGGTCACCGGCTTCGGCACGCTCAGCGGCGACCTTCGCAATCTCGGCAATGTGGACTTTTATGGCCCGACCAATATCGTCGGCAACGTCAGCAATGAAGCGGGCGCAGACTTCCTGGTGCGCAACAACCAAACCTTGATCACCGGTGACTTGGTGAACAACGGCACCATTCGCACGATCAAAGGCAAGGTCGTCTTTGAGGGCACGCTCACCAACAACGGCGCCTATATCAGCGATCCGTCCGAGAACCACTTCACCGACCTGATCGTCAATGAGCAAGGTTTCCTGGTTGGAGAGGCCGGCGACAGCTTCATCTTCAGCGGCAACTTCATCAACCACAGCGCACAGGCCTCGCAGTGGCAGACCGGCGCGGCCAGCCTGGTGTTTGCTGGCCCGGGCAGCAAGACCATGCTGCTGGCCGGCGAGGAATTGGGCTTCAGCGCAGCAGGGGCCCAGAACAATTTCAGCTGGGGTGAGTTGGCACTTGCCGGCGGCGCGAATCTGGCCTTGGCCGATGGCAATGCGAGCAGCGGGGCTGCGCTTTATGTGGGCCGCGTCACGGGTGTGGCGCTGACCGGCAATGCGGTCAGCAATATCACCGGCAACGGCTTCAATATCTATTACGACGCCAGCCTGGGCGACAACGCCTACCTGGGCGGCCAGACCTTCGCATTGCAAGACGGCGGCGTGCTGACGGCCATGGCACCCGTCCCCGAGCCGGCGAGCTATGCGCTTTTGCTCGCGGGCCTCGCGCTGATCGGCGTGCATTGCCGCCGCCGGATGCAATGAGCCGAATTGACCCCGACGGCAGACTCAATCCCTGACCCCTTCACCTTTGTAAACAACCTGACGGAGAACCTTGACCATGAAAAACCTCAACACTTTGAAGACCCTGATGATCACCGCCACTTTGCTGGCCGCTGGCGGCAGCGCGATGGCCCAAGCCACGCTCGACCACAACAAGGCTTTGGCCGGCAACTCGCTGCCGGGCGATGCACCGGGCTACCCCATCACCCTGAGCCAACCCGGCCACTATGTGCTGAAGAGCAATTTGCAGGTGCCGGCGGGCTTGAATGGCATTGAGATCACCGGCAAAAACGTGACGCTGGATTTGAACGGCTTCGGCATCATGGGCACGGGCGATTGCATCCGCAATGACAGCACCAAGGTGGTCACTTGCACCGGCACTGTGGGCAGCCCGATCGGGGTCCGCGTGGTGGCTGACGCCGTGACCATTCGCAATGGCACGGTCTCCGGCTTCGAGTTTGGTATTGACTTGGTTTACCTTGGAAACGGCACCCAGGGGGGTGTCGTACTGGCAGACCTGCTGCTGACCCGCAACCTGAGATATGGGCTGGCTTCTAACGCATCCAAAGGCCCGCACCTGCGCGCCAGTGGGCTTATTGCGACGCTCAATGGCGAAAACGGCATGAGGGTCTCCAACGGCCTTATTGAGCGCAGCCAAGCCAATAACAACGGTGGGGACGGCTTTGATTTGAACTCGCAGGTCGTTTCTTTGCTGGACAGTTTTGCCTACGGGAACCGATTTGCCGGGGTGAGAAATGGCGTGTTGCGCGGGGTGAACGTGCAGCTCAACGGCACGAACCGCATCGGCGGGCTGTCGATGGGCGGCAATATGGATGGCGGCACGCCATTCTGAACTCAGGCGCAGCAACTAAGCGGAGCCCATGAGCATGGCCAAGACCTTTGACTTGAACCTGTCGGCTCCCCAGGGGTTGCGGCGGGTAGCCGCCAAATCGGCCGACAAGCGCATGCCGGTGCAGGCTTGGGCCTGGGTCTCCTTGCTGCTGATCTGCGTCTGGCTGTGCCTGAACTCGGCAGCAGCCCGGCCGACGGTGCCAAGCATTGCCCCACAAGCATTACCAGTGGTGGCGCCTGCGCCCGAGCCGACAGTGGCAGGGGCGGGGTCAAGCCTAGCCGCCGCCACCGGGCCATCCATCCGGTGGGACGGGCAAGAGTTGGTGATCGAGGCCCAGGCCGCAAGGGTGGCCGAGCTGGCCAGAGCCTTGGCCGCACAGACAGGCACCGAGTTGCTGGGTGAGCTGGCCTTGTTGAACGAGGCACGCCCGCTCAGCTTGCGCTGGCGTGGCCGCGACCCGCAGCTGGCCTGGGCCTTGCTGCTGCAAAGCCAGGCCAGCTACGCGACGCAATGCTCGAACCAACATTGCCGCGTCTGGATATTGGGCCACCTATTGGGCCACCCATTGGGCCGCCTAGCGCCCGAGCCTGCAGGCGCTGCACCATCCCTGGCAAGCCCGCCATATCGCACCGTCGAGCCCGATCCACCGGGACTGTTTCCCGCCGAGTGATGCAGCAGCCGCCTCAGCCTGCCTGCCCGCTCATTCAAGCCCAACACCAACACCGAAAGCGCACCATGAATTTCAAGTACCTGCCTTCGCTGCCAAGCCTACTCATATTGGGCTGCCTGGCCGTCTCGGGCCAAGCGAAAGCCTCAGCGATCACCTATGAGTTCAGCGGCGTGGTGGCCAGCGACACGGCCGAGCGCGGCTGGCGGCAGCTCACCGGCAGCTTCAGCTTCGACAGCGCCGCCATCGACGCCATTGCCGACGCCAGCACCGCCGCCTATGCGCATGCCGGCGCGCCCTGGGGCATGAGCGTCAGTTTCGACGACGGCCCGGCGGTGTTGCTCGACTATGGCTTCAATATGCTGGTCAGCAATGACTTGCAGGGCATCGATCAATGGGGTGCTTTGGCCCTGAACGGCAGTGGCAGCGAGCTGTTCTCGCTCAGCCTGGTTGATACCTCGGCCAGCATCTTCGGCAGTGACGCCTTGCCGCTTGGTGGCCTGACCCTGGCCAATTTTTCTTTCAACAGCTTTCGCTACGAGTCGGCCGACGCCGAGTTGCAAGGGCAACTCGGCAGCCTCTACTGCGTGGCCGGCTGCGACGCTCAGCCACCCGTCTCGGTGCCGGAGCCCGGTAGCCTGGCTTTGTTGGGGGCGGGCGTGGTCGCGCTGCTGTTGCGGCGGCCATTGCTCCAGCGCTGAATCAGCTGGGCTGGGGCAAATGCATCAAAGCCTGCCCCATTTGAATTCTGGCGCCGTTTGCTATCCCAGGACTCAAGCTGAAGCCCTTGGGCGCGAACACGATGATGGTCGAGCCGTGCTGGAACCAGCCCATCTCTTCGCCCTTTTTGAAACTGGCCTGGCAGGGTAATTCGTTGGCGCCCCGGTAGTCGACATGCAGCAGCAGGTCGAGGAAATGCAAGCGCAGGCTGGCCACCAGGATCGCCGCCACCGGCACAATCGCGATCGGCTCGCCGGTCTTCAGCTTTGATCTCAGCACCGCACGCTCATTGCGGCAGAACAGGCGCTCGACCCGCTTGAGCGCGATCGGGTTGACGTTCCAGGTGTCGCCGGCGATGTGTGTCACATGCTCGACCGTGCAGTCTTGCGGCGCATGGAAGCGGTGGTACATCGCCGAGGTCAGGCGCAGCGTGACAAACATGCCGTCTTGGAATGCGGACGTATCTTGCGTCGGCCCGAACAGGTCTTGCATCGAGTACGGGAAGCCCTTGGCCTGAAAGATCTGGCGCCCTTCGACTGAGCCGCAAGCGCCGACGATGGCGTCGCAGGGGCTGCTCAGCACCTCGGCGCTCATGTCGACCTGGCGTGCGCCCGCCACCAATTCACGCGTGAAGCAGTCATGCAGGCTGTCGAACTTTTGTTTCTTGGCGTCACTCAGATCGAGATCGGTGAACAGGCGCCAGACCGCGATCGAAGCGCGGGCCAGCAGCGGATGGCGGATTTGGCTGAATTTGCCCATCAGCCGGGTCAGGGCGATGCGCGGAATCCGGTTGGTGAGCAAGAAGTTCAGATCCTCCTGTTGGAGCATCTTTCGCAGGGAAATTGTCATATTCACGAGGCTGTCAAGCAGCGCTGATTAGATAGAGGGACTGGACTTCTTCTGATTGCGTCATGGAACAAACATCGACTTTTGCGCTTTCCGCCTTGGCCCTGGCGGCCTTGGCCTGGACGCTGCCCCGCGCCAAGCGGCGGCTGGAGCTGTCGCGCGCCAAGCACCGCTCGCTTGCCGGCCACTCTCGCATGGCCAAGCGCCTGGCCGGCTGGATTCCCGGCTATACCTATGACGAAGTGCGTTTCTTCAATTCCGACGCCGCGCCCGAACAGGTCGTGAACCGCCGCCGCATTGGTTTCAAGCGGCTGAGCGAGACCTTTGCGCAGCGCTATGCCAAGAGCATCGCGATGACGGCGCGCGCCCGCGAGGGGATTTCCGATCTGCAATTCACCGGCAGCTACCGGGTGCCGTTTCAATACAGCCCGTATCTGCGTGAGCATCTGAAGACCGGCAGCTTCTTGCAAGCCTCGTCGGGCGTTGAGGTGGTGGATTTGGATGGCAACCGCTTTTACGATCTGACGGGCAGTTACGGCGTCAATGTCTTCGGCTACGACTTCTACCGCGACTGCGTGGACGAGGGCATCGCTTTGACGCACCAGCTTGGGCCGGTGCTGGGTGCTTACCACCCCTGCGTGGCCGACAACGTCGATCGCCTGAAAAGCATCTCGGGGCTGGACGAAGTGTCCTTCCATATGTCGGGCACCGAGGCGGTGATGCAGGCCGTGCGCTTGGCGCGTTATCACACCAAGCGCAAGCACCTGGTGCGCTTTTGCGGCGCTTATCACGGCTGGTGGGAGGATGTGCAGCCCGGCATCGGAAACCCGCTGCCCCCGCGCGAAACCTACACGCTGCAGGAGTTGGACGAGCGCAGCCTGCAAGTGCTGCGCACCCGCAAGGACATCGCCTGCGTCTTGATCAATCCGCTGCAGGCGCTGCATCCGAACAAGGGCGCGCCGGGTGACTCGCAGCTGCTCGACAGTGCCCGGCGCGCCGGCTACGACCGTGCGGCCTATACCGCTTGGCTGAAGGCGCTGCGTCAGGTCTGCAGCGAGCGTGGCATTGTGCTGATCTTCGACGAGGTGTTCCTGGGTTTCCGGCTCGCACCGGGCGGCGCGCAGGAATACTTTGGCGTGCGCGCCGACATGGTGACCTACGGCAAGACCCTGGGCGGCGGCTTGCCGGTCGGCGTGGTCTGTGGCAAACGTGCGTTGATGAAGCGCTTTCGCGAAGAGCGTCCGGCCGATATCTGCTTCGCTCGTGGCACTTTCAACTCGCACCCCTATGTGATGGGTGCTATGAAGGTGTTTTTGGATAGGCTGGAGAGTCCGGCCATCAAGGATGTCTATGCGGGCCTGGATGAGCGCTGGAACGCACGCGCCGAACGCTTCAATGCGGCGCTGCAGAGCGCCGGTCTGCCGGTGCGGGTTGCTCATATGCAGTCAATCTGGACGGTGTACTACACCGAGCCCTCGCGCTACAACTGGATGCTGCAGTTCTATCTGCGCGAGCAGGGTTTGGCCTTGAGTTGGGTCGGTACCGGGCGCCTGATCTTCAGCCTCAACTACAGCGATGCGGACTTCGATCAAGTCACGCAGCGCTTCGTCAAGGCGGCTCAAACAATGCGGGCCGAGGGCTGGTGGGAGGCAGATGCCGCGCTGACGAATAAGGCCATCAAGCGCGGCCTGCTGAAGGAAATGCTGAGCCACTGGTGGGCTGGCGGCAGCAAATCCTAAAGCGTTATTTAACCGTGTTTCGCATTCAGGTCATGCGCAACATGGTTCATCGGGTCGATCAACTCGCCGCGCAGCAGATACAGCGGCGCCTTGTGATACAGCATGATGTCGTGGAAGGGGTCGGTCAGGATCTTGGTCATCCAGGCCACGCCGGTCATCAGGTCTTGCTGAATCCACAGCTGCAAAACGCGGAAGATCAAACCCGCCGCGCCTAGCGCCAACCAGGCGATGCCCACGTCATGCAGCCAGCCCTGCACATCGGTGGCCGGCTGGATCAGGCCAAACAGCGAAGGCTGCAACCACAGCGCAGCGGGAATAGCGACCCAGATCGCCAGCAGCACGATTTTGCGCTGGATGTTGTAGCCGATCTTGATTTCTTCCTTGTGCTCATCGGTGGCCTGATTGATATGGTCATAGCCGCGCGGCTCGAAGAAGAAATGCCCGGCTTGGCGGCTGGTCATCGACACACACCAGGCCAGTAGCGCGGCCATTGCCGGGTTGAAGAACAGCATCGCATACGAGATCAGAAAGAAGATCGCGCTCAGCAAGTGCAGGCTTTGATTGATGCGGCTGTGGTGGTAGTAGCGGTGGTCGTCCCAGCGCTGCACTCGCAAAGTGTGGGCAAGAGTTTGAAGAAAAGGCTTGTCGTTCACGCGCGCGTCCTCGTTCGTCATTTGCAAGAGCCGCCGCCCGGGATGGGCCGGCATGCTGCGAGCGCAATGGTGACTTCGCTGCGTGAAAATTCCGTGACGATGCGGCGCCGTAATCTTTTGTATCTGTCATCGAACTGTTATGCGCGCCGTGCACCATGCGCACATGAAAAACGTTACGACCGCAAGCTCCAACGGCATCCTGGTGGATAACTATCCGGCGGCGCAGCGCTCCTTGCGGATTGCGTTCGTGACCGAGACTTACCCGCCCGAGGTCAATGGGGTGGCGATGACGATTGCCCGCGTCGTCGAAGGCTTGCATGCGCGCAATCACGATGTGCAGCTGATACGGCCACGTCAGGATGCCAGCGATGCGGCCGAAACCGGCGTGCGTTTTCATGAGGTCTTGATGCGCGGCCTGCCAATTCCGCGCTATCCGAATCTGCGCATGGGTTTGCCGTCCAAGAAGGCCTTGGTACAGCTCTGGTCGCTGCACCGCCCGGACGTGGTGCATATCGCCACCGAGGGGGCGTTAGGCTGGTCGGCCCTGCAGGCTGCCACGCATCTGAAGTTGCCGGTGTGCTCGGACTTCCGCACCAACTTTCACGCCTACAGCCGGCATTACGGCATCGGCTGGCTCTACAAGCCCATCATGGCTTATTTGCGCAAGTTCCATAACCGCACGCAGGCGACCATGGTGCCGACCGAGGCGTTGCGCCGTGATCTCGAAGCGGGTGGTTTCAAAAAGCTCAGCGTGGTGTCGCGCGGTGTGGATGTTCAGCAGTTTTCGCCGCTGCGGCGCAGCCAGGCCTTGCGCGAGCAATGGGGCGCGGCACCCGACGATTTGGTGGTGGTGTATGTGGGCCGGATTGCACCGGAGAAAAACTTGCCGGCGTTGATGGCCGCTTTCGAGGCCATCAGCAAAAACGATCCACGCGCTAAATTGGTGATCGTGGGCAGCGGCCCGCAGCAGGCTGAGTTGCAGCAGCAGCTGCCTAACGCAATATTTGCGGGGCAGCGCAAGGGTGAAGATCTGGCCGCTCATTACGCCAGCGGTGATCTGTTCTTGTTCCCCAGCCTGACCGAAACTTTCGGCAACGTCACGACCGAAGCGATGGCCAGCGGTTTGGCCGTGCTGGCCTTTAATTACGCCGCCGCCGCGCAGCTGATCCGCAGCGGTGTCAATGGCCAGGTGGTGGAGATTGACGACGCGGCCGGCTTTGTACAGGCCGCCGTCGACTTGGCCGGCGATGCAGCGGGCCGCCGGCGCATGGGCGAGGCAGCAGCGGTGACGGCTCAAGCGCTGGATTGGAGCAGCATCGTGGCGCGCTTCGAGGGCGTGCTCGACTCGGTGATTCACCGGGGCGAGGAGCCCTATCGTTCGCCTATCGTGGCGCCTAAACAGCGCATGGTTTGATCTCGGTCTGGCGGCGAGCCCGCCAGATCAGCAAGCCCATCAAGCTGGCGATGCAAAGACCAAAGCCCCACATCAGGCCGACGATCGACACATCCAACGCCAAAAGGCTGGCATAGACCGCCAGCATCACCAGCACGCTGGCGTTCTCGTTGAAGCCTTGTACGGCGATCGAGCGGCCGGCGCTGAGCAGCTTGTAGCCCCGGTGCTGCAGCAGCGCGTTCAGTGGCACCACCATCAAGCCGCCGACCGCGCCGACCAAGGCGAGCAAGGGAATGGCGACCAGCAGCGAGTCGGCGCTGGCAATGGCCGGGATGAACAATCCCAAGAGCACGCCGAACACCAGCATCCGTTTGGCCGCGTGCAAGGGCACCCAGCGCCCGGCGATGGCCGCGCCGGCAATCACACCGACCGCCACCGCCGCTTGCAAATAGGCCGCCTGAGACAAGGGCAGGTGCAAGACATCGGCCGCCCAGCGCAAGACGGCAAATTGCAGCGTCGCACCAACGCCCCAAAACAGCGTGGTGACCGCGAGGGAGAGGCCGCCATCGGCGTCGGCCCATAGCCGCCGATTGGATTGCCAAAAATCTGCGCACAGGCGCCGGGGGTGCAGGCCGCAAGCGGGATAGCGAGCGCCGCTGTCGGGCACGCCCAGATTGAGTGCCGCCGCCAGACCGTAAACCAGCATCAACAAGAGGATGGACAGGCTCAGCCGGCTGGGTGTGAGCCAATCCAAGGCTTGCAGCGCTTGTTGCGCCGCGCCGAAGCCGCTCAAGCCGAGCAACCAGGGGCTGACCAGCAAGCCACCCAGCACCGTGCCGAACAGCGCTGCGCAGACCACGCTGACTTCCAACCAACCATTCGCTTGCACCAATCGTTGTGGGCCGACCAGTTCGGTGACCAGACCATATTTGGCCGGTGCATAGGCGCTGGCTCCGAAGCCGACGATGGCAAAGGCGGCGAACGGATGCAGGCCTAGCGCCAGCCCGAAGATGCCCAGCAGCTTGACCCCGTTCATCCAGGCCATCAAGCGCGCCTTCGGTATGGCGTCTGCCAGGGGGCCGACAAAGGGGGCCAGCACGACATAGGAGATCGTGAAGCCGAACTTCAGCATCGGCGCCCACCAGCCGGGCAGATCCAGCTCCACCAGCCGGGCAATGATGACGATCAGCAGGGCGTTGTCGGCCAGAGCTGAAGCGAACTGCGCCGCAAGCAGCAGAAAGAATCCAGTGGGCATGAGCTGAGGTCTGCTGGTCGATTTGAAGGCAAGAGCGTGACAGCAGCGCGTGAAACGCTGGTGACAGGAGGCTGAACTCGATTTAGTCACTTCATCTTCAACATGCAGATCAGGCCGCAAGTCCTTATTTTTGAACGATTTTTACTTCTTGCCTGGTTTGCAACTCTCCGCTAAGTACTTGATTTAATTGAAAAATATTTGACCTGCCTTGATCTTTGACCTCGCATCGAGTAAAGTGGGGATAAGTGCAGATTGGTGGGTCGCCGTGGCGAATTTTGTGTTTCAAGGGGCTTCAGCCTTGGCAATGGATGCCAAGGGGCGTTTGGCCGTCCCTACACGCCACCGCGAGGTCTTGCAGGCGCTGTGCGCCGGTCAGTTGACGATCACCAAGCATCCCGATGGCTGCTTGGTGGTGTTTCCGCGTTCGGTGTGGGAGGGTTTTCGGGAGCGTGTGGCGGCTCTGCCAATGTCGGCCTCCGGCTGGAAGCGAGTGTTTCTGGGTAATGCGATGGATGTCGAAATCGACGGTGCTGCGCGCGTGCTGATTTCGCCCGAGTTGCGTGCCGCCGCCGGCTTGCAAAAAGATGTGATCTTGATGGGCATGGGCAGTCATTTCGAACTCTGGGATGCGGCCGCCTATGCCGCACATGAAGCCCAGGTCATGCAGTCCGAGATGCCGGACGCCTTGAAGGACTTCAGCTTCTGATGGATACGCAAGCACCACAGTTCTCGCACACCACCGTGCTCTTGAATGAAACCGTCGAGAGCGTCCTGACCTCACCCGACGGTATTTATGTTGACGGCACTTTTGGGCGTGGCGGGCATTCCCGCCTGTTGTTGAATAAGCTCAGCCCACAGGGCCGTTTGATCGCGATTGACCGCGATTTGGAGGCGATTGCCGCCGCCACCGAAGGGCCGGATCGCATCAGCGACCCGCGCTTCACGATTGTTCACTCGGCCTTTGCCGATATGCGCGCGCAGCTGCGCGCCATCGGCATCGAGCAGGTGCAGGGTGTGCTCTTGGACCTGGGCGTGTCGAGCCCGCAGATTGATAACCCCGAGCGTGGGTTCAGCTTCCGCTTTAGCGGGCCGCTGGATATGCGCATGGATACCACCCGCGGCGAAAGTGCCGCGGATTTCCTGGCCCGCGCCGATGAGCGCCAGATTGCGGAGGTCGTGCGCAACTATGGGGAAGAACGGTTTGCTGTGCAAATTGCAAAGGCGCTTGTTGCTCGCCGCGTCGAGGGCCGAGCCGTCCGAACCACGGATGACTTGTCCGAAGTCGTGGCTCGTGCGGTCAAGACACGCGAGCCGGGCCAAAACCCCGCCACGCGCACATTTCAAGCTCTTCGGATTCACGTCAATGGCGAGCTTGAGGAGCTTGAGCAAGGGCTGAACGCGGCGCTGGCGCTGCTCGCACCCGGCGGGCGCATGGCCATCATCAGCTTCCATTCGCTTGAAGATCGCATCGTCAAGAACTTCATCGGCGGCCACAGCAAGCAGGTGGTCGACCGCCGCGCGCTGTTTGCCGAGCCCAAGCCCTTGGCCTTGGAGGCGATTGCCCGCATCAAGCCCAGCGAGGCCGAGGTGCAGGCCAATCCCCGTTCACGCTCGGCCGTCCTGCGCATTGCGCAGCGCACCGACGTGCCGCTGCCTGTTGAGCATCACAAGCGCCGGCGGGGCGAGTAGGCCATGTTGGGCCGGCTGAATTTTGTTTTGCTGCTGATCGTGCTGGGGTCCGGCATGGTCTTGGTGCGCAGCGCCTATGAGGCCCGCCGCCTGTTTACCGAGGTGGACCGGGCGCAGGCCGAAGGCCGCCGCCTGGAGGCCGACAGCCAGCGCCTGCAGGCCGAGCGTCATGCGCAAGCGACCAATTTGCGCGTGGAGCAGGTTGCCCGTGAGCGCTTGAAGATGCGCGCGATCAGCCCGAATGTGATTCAAACCGCCGAAGATCACGCCGCCGCTGCGGCCGCCAGCAAAGCCGGAGCCTCGCGATGAAATGGTTTAAGCGCGCTCGCTCCAGCGGTGCCGAGCCGAACAAGCGTTCGGCGCGCAGCGCCAAAGCCATGGTGGCCAACCAGGGCACGCGCAGTGTCACCTATTCCAGCAGTCCATTGCTGGCATCCAAAACGCCGGTCTGGCGTTCGCGCTTTCTGGTTGCCTTGGTCGGCATCGCTTTCACCGGCTTGCTGGCCCGCGCCCTCTATGTGCAGGTGATTGGTACGCAGTTTTATCAAAAGCAGGGCGAGGCGCGCTATGTGCATCAGCTGGAACTGCCGGCCAGTCGCGGCCGCATCAATGACCGCAGCGGCCAAGTGCTGGCCGCCAGCGTGGCCGTGCCCTCGGTTTGGGCCATCCCCAAAGAGGTTGACGCCGACCCCGAAAAGCGTAAGGCGCTGGCCAAGATCCTCGGTATCTCTAACGCCGAATTAGAGCGTAAGCTGGACCCTGCCACCCGCTTTGTCTGGCTGCAACGCCAGGCTGATGACCAGATCGCCGCGCAGATCAAGGCCTTGGGGCTCAAAGGCGTGTTCCAAGACCGCGAATACAAGCGCAAGTACCCGGAAGGTGAAGCCGCCGCCCATGTGGTGGGCTTCACCAATATCGAGGACAAGGGCCAGGAAGGCATGGAGCTGGCGCGCCAAAAAGACCTGCAGGGGCGTGATGGCAGCCGCTCGGTTGTGCGCGACCGGCTGGGCCGCGTGGTGGAAGACATCGGCGAGCGCGTGCCGGCTGCCAATGGCCGCGATATCGACCTGTCGATCGACTCCAAGGTGCAGTTTTTTGCCTACCAGCGCATCCGCGACGCAGTCGCCGAGCACAAGGCCAAGGCCGGCAGCGTGGTCGTGCTGGACGCGCAAACGGGCGAAATCCTGGCCCTGGCCAACTTCCCCAGCTACAAGCCCGATGAGCGCAAAAACCTCAGCGGCGCACAGCTGCGCAACCGGGCTCTGACCGATATCTTCGAGCCCGGCTCGACCATGAAGCCAATGATTGTTGGCCTGGCTTTGGAAACCGGCCGGGTCACGCCCGACAGCGTCATCAACACCGGGCGCGGCAGCGTCAGCATCGCCGGCTGGTCGCCCACCGACCATACGCCGCGCGACACGCTGACCGTCACGCAGATCATTCAAAAGTCCAGCAACGTCGGTGTTGCCAAGCTGGCCCTGTCCATGCCGCCGCGTGAAATGCATGAGCTGTTCACTGCCATCGGCCTGGGTCAGCGGCCGCAGATCGACTTCCCTGGTGCTATCACCGGCAAGCTGCGGCCCTACAAAAGCTGGCGGCCGATCGAGCAGGCCACCATGGCCTACGGCTACGGCCTGTCCGCCTCGCTGCTGCAGCTGGCCCGCGCCTACACCGTCTTCGCCCATAACGGCGAGGTGATCCCGATCACCATGATGCGCAAGTCGCCCGACGAAGTGGTTACCGGCATTCGGGTGTTTTCACCCAAGACGGCCGAAACCATGCGCGGCATGTTGCAGCTGGCGGCCGGCCCCGGCGGCACCGCGCCGCAAGCAATGGTCAGCGGCTATAGCGTCGGCGGCAAGTCGGGCACAGCCCACAAGCAAGAAGGCAAGGGCTATGCGAGCAAGAAATACCGTTCCTGGTTCGTGGGCATGGCGCCGATCGGCAACCCTCGCATCATCGTCGCGGTGATGGTCGACGAGCCTAGCAACGGCGCCTACTTCGGCGGCGCGGTAGCCGGGCCGGTGTTCAGCCAAGTGGTCGCGCAAAGCCTGCGCCTGCTCAATGTGCCTACCGATCTTGAGGTCAAGCCACAGATCATCGCCAGCCAAAAAACGCAGGCCGTAGAAGAGAGTTTCTGAAACCATCATGCTGACCCGCCTCAAATCTCCCGAAGCCTGCGCCCGTTGGTTGCAAGAATGGACCACCGGTGTTCTGCGTACCGACAGCCGCGCGGTGCAGCCGGGAGATGCCTTCATCGCCTGGCCCGGCTATGCGCGCGACGGTCGCGAGTTCGTGGCGCAGGCCCTGGCCGCGGGTGCTTCGACTTGCCTGGTCGAAGACGCCGGGGTTGAAAGTTGTGGTTTTGTGGACGCCCGTGTTGCGTCGCTGCCGGACTTGAAATCCAAGACTGGCTTGATCGCCGCCGCCTATTACGGCCAGCCCTCCAAGGCCTTGAGCGTGATAGCCACCACCGGCACCAATGGCAAGACCTCGACCGCTTGGTGGTGCGCGCAGGCGCTGAGCTTGTTGGGTCAGCGCTGCGGCGTGGTCGGCACCTTGGGGGTGGGCGAGCCGCCTATTCCTGGTCGGCAGGCCGCTGCGATCGAATACACCGGCCTGACAACACCCGACCCGGTGCTGCTGCAAGCGAACTTCCGCCGCATGCAAGACCAGGGCTATACGGCCTGCGCGATCGAGGCTTCTTCGATAGGCTTGAAGGAGTTCCGCCTCAGCGGCAGCGAGATCCGGGTCGCCTTGTTCACCAATTTCACCCAGGATCACCTCGACTATCACGGCACGATGGAGGCCTACTGGGTCGCCAAGCGAGCCTTGTTCGATGCGCCGGGCCTGCGCGCTGCTGTCCTGAATATCGACGACCCCAAGGGCGCCGAGCTGGCGTTTGAACTCGGCGCCAAGCTGGACATCTGGACCTGTTCATTGAGCAGCCCCGCTCGACTGCGGGCGACCGAGTTGCATTACCGCGCCGGCGGCCTGGCCTTCACGCTGCGCGAAGCGGAAGAGGCGATCTTGATCGAGACCGGCTTGATCGGCGAGTACAACGTCGCCAATCTGCTGGGGGTGATCGGCTGCTTGCGGGCACTCGGCCATGGTCTGGCGGAAATCGCCGCTGTGGCGGGCCAAGTCACGCCGGTGCCCGGCCGCATGCAGCGGGTCGGCAATGGCTTGGAGTTGCCGCAGTTGGTGGTCGACTATGCCCATACGCCGGATGCCCTGGACAAGGCCTTAACGGCGCTGCAGCCGCTGGCCGAGGCGCGCGGCGGCAAGCTGATCTGTGTGTTCGGATGTGGCGGCAACCGTGACCGTGCCAAGCGTCCGGCCATGGGCGCGATTGCCGCTGCCAAGGCGGACAAGGTGATCATCACCAGCGACAACCCGCGTGATGAAGACCCCGCGCAAATCCTGGCCGATATTGCCGCCGGAGTGGGCGGCGCGCCCTTGACCATGGTTGATCGCCGGTCGGCCATCCAGGCTGCTGTGCTGCAGGCCGGCCCACGCGATGTGCTGCTGGTGGCAGGCAAGGGTCATGAAGACTATCAAGAAATCAAGGGCCAGCGCTGGCCTTTCTCCGATGTTGATGAAGCACGTCTGGCCTTGATCGCGAGGGCAGGTCTGTGAGCCCCATGATGACGCTGGGCCAAGCCCATAGCCTGCTCTTGAGCGCCGTGCCGCAAGCGCAGCTGATCGGCGACGCCGCCACCCTGATCGGCCGCGTTCACAGCGACAGCCGCAGCCTGGCGCAGGGCGACTTGTTTGTCGCGCTGCGTGGCGAGCGCTTTGATGCGCATGATTTTTTGCCACAGGCGCAGGCCGCCGGTGCGGTGGCGGCGCTGGCCGAGCGCGGCCTGCTGGAAGCGAGCATGAGCGGCATCTTGGTGCCCGATGCCAAGGCGGCCCTGGGTCATTTGGCGGCCGCCTGGCGTGCTCGGTGCGAGCTGCCGCTGATCGCTGTCACCGGCAGCAACGGCAAGACCACGGTGACCCAGATGATCGCCAGCATCTTGCAGGCCTGGTTGGGCGAGGATTCGCTCGCGACGGCGGGCAATTTCAATAACGATATCGGCGTGCCCCTGACCCTGCTGCGCTTGCGCCAGGACAAGTCGCAATGGATGCGCGCGGCAGTGGTCGAGCTGGGCATGAACCATCCGGGTGAAATCGCCCCCCTGGCCCAGATGGCGGCACCCTCGGTGGCCTTGGTCAATAACGCGCAGCGCGAGCACCAGGAATTCATGCAGACGGTAGAGGCCGCTGCGCGCGAGAACGGCGCCGTCATCGAGGCGCTGGGTGCCACCGGCGTGGCCGTGTTCCCTGCCGAAGATGCTTGCGCGCCGATCTGGCACGCCATGGCCGGCACGCGTCCGCACCTGAGTTTTGCCCTGCAGGGTGAAGCCGATGTGACGGGCAAGGCGAACTGGGTAGACGGCGCAGGCGCCGCTTCGGTGGGTCACTGGGCGCTGGAGTTGCATACGCCCGCCGGTGATGCGCCGGTAGCGCTGGCCGTGGCGGGTTTGCACAATGTGCGCAATGCCTTGGCCGCAGCGGCCTGTGCGCTGGCGGCCGGTGCGCCACTCACGGCGATCGTGCGCGGGCTGGAGAGCTTTCAGCCGGTCAAGGGTCGCTCGCAGCTCAAGAACTTTATGCAGGGTGGCCGGTGCGTCACCCTGATCGACGACAGCTACAACGCCAACCCGGACAGCGTGCGCGCCGCCATTGATGTGCTGGCCGACTTGGGGCGCAACTCATGGCTGCTACTCGGCGATATGGGCGAAGTGGGTGATCAAGGCGAAGCGTTTCACCGCGAGGTTGGCGCTTATGCCGCTGCTCGTGGGATTGCTCATTTCTGGACCGCCGGCAGTGCGGCGGCTGACGCCGCGGCGGCATTTGGCCCGGCGGCCCGTCAGTTCAATACCTGCGCCGATTTGGTCGCGGCATTGAATACGGCTACCGAGTTGCCGGTGGTCAATAGCGTGTTGGTCAAGGGTTCGAGGTTCATGCAGATGGAACGGGTCGTTAGCGCTTTGCAAGCCCACGGCGGAGGAACAGTCAATGCTGCTTAGTCTGGCTCAATGGTTGCAGAGCATCTATCCCGAACTCGGGTTCTTGCGCGTCTTTCAGTACATCACCTTTCGTGCGGTGATGGCGGCCATGACGGCCTTGTTGATCGGTCTCGCATTTGGCCCCTGGGTGATACGCAAGCTGACCGAAATGAAGATCGGTCAGCCCATCCGCGAATACGGCATTCAGCAGCATCTGGTCAAGAGCGGCACGCCCACCATGGGCGGTGTCTTGATCCTGATCGGCATCGGCGTGTCCACGCTCCTGTGGTTTGACTGGAGCAACCGCTTTGTCTGGGTGGTGATGCTGGTGACCATGGGTTTTGGCGCAATTGGCTGGGTCGATGACTGGCGCAAGGTGGTCGACAAAGATCCCGAGGGCATGGCCAGCCGCGAGAAGTTTTTCTGGCAGTCCTTGATTGGCTTGATCGCAGCGCTGTATCTGGCCTTCAGCGTGTCGGAAACATCGATCTTCGGCGTCATCGAGTTGTTCTTCCGCTGGGTCAGCAGCGGCTTCTCGACCGAGCTGCCGCCCAAGGCCGACTTGATCGTGCCCTTCTTCAAGACGGTCAGCTATCCGCTGGGCGTATTCGGCTTTATCGGACTGTCTTACTTCGTCATCGTCGGCTGCAGCAATGCGGTCAACATCACCGACGGGCTGGACGGCCTGGCCATCATGCCGGTGGTGATGGTGGGCTCGGTGCTGGGACTGTTTGCCTATTTCACCGGCTCCTCGGTGTTCTCCAAATACCTGCTTCTGCCCTATATCCCCGGTGCCGGCGAGTTGCTGATCTTCTGCGCCGCGATGGCCGGCGCTGGTCTGGCCTTTTTGTGGTTCAACGCCCATCCGGCGCAGGTCTTCATGGGCGATGTAGGCGCGCTCTCGCTGGGCGGCGCGCTCGGCACGATGGCGGTGATCACGCGGCAGGAAATGCTGCTCGGCATCATGGGTGGCATCTTTGTGGCTGAAGTCTTGTCGGTGATGCTGCAGGTGAGCTGGTTCAAATACACCAAGAAGAAATACGGCACGGGCCGGCGCATCTTCAAGATGGCGCCGCTGCATCACCATTTCGAAAAGTCCGGCTGGAAAGAAACGCAGGTCGTCGTGCGTTTCTGGATCATCACGATGCTGCTGTGCCTGGTTGGTTTGGCCAGTTTGAAGCTCAGGTAAGGCGATGCGCAGCTACGAAGGCATTCGCGTCTTGATTCTGGGTCTGGGTGACTCCGGCCTGGCCATGGCCGCCTGGATGACGCGTTATGGCGCCAGCGTCCAGGTCTGGGATTCGCGCGCCAATCCACCGCAGCTGGAAAAGCTGCGCGCCGAGCTGCCGGCCGCAGAGTTCTTCCATGGTGACCTGCCTGTCGGCGCGTTGAACGGCATACAGATGGTGCTCAAGAGCCCAGGCCTGTCGCCGCTGGATGCCCGCATCGCTCCCTTCTTGACGCTGGCCAAGCAGACCGGCGTGCCGGTGCAAGGCGAGTTGGGCCTGTTCACGCAAGCGCTGGCCGATCTGAAGCAAAGCCGCCAGTACGCGCCGGCCTTGCTCGCCATCACCGGCACTAACGGCAAAACCACCACCACCTGCATGACGGCTTTGCTGGTCGAGCGGGCCGGCAAGCGTGTCGTGATGGCCGGCAATATTGGCCCCAGCATGCTGACGACGCTGGCAGTGGCGCTGGACCAAGAGCCCGAGCCTGTTGTTGAGTCGATGACCGAGCCTGCCGTGACAGAGCAGCCGGCGCATCAAGTCTCTGATCCAGAAGTTGAAGTAGAAGTCGAGGCTGGGGCTGAGGTTGAAACCGCGCCGGAGCTTGTTGCTGAAACTGTGGCTGAAGCCGTGGAGCAAGGCGAGGACAAGCAGACCACCATGGAGATGGTCGATGCGCTCTTGAATGAAGCGCCGCTGCCTATAGACCCACCGCCGCCCAAAGGCCCGGTGTTTGAAGTTTTGCCCGAAGTCTGGGTTTTGGAGTTGTCGAGTTTCCAGCTCGACGAGGTGCGCGGTTTTGAGCCGACGGCTGCCGCCGTCTTGAATTTGAGCCAAGACCATCTTGATTGGCATGGCGATATGAAGGCCTATGCGCAGGCCAAGGCGCGCGTGTTCGGTGAGGCCGCGCTGATGGTGATCAACCGCGATGACCCGGCCGTCGAAGCCATGGTGCCGGCCGCCGTGATGGTCAAGCAAGGGCGGGGCCGTGCGGCCAAATCGGTTGGGCGCAAAGTCGCTCGCTTTGGCCTGGACGCTCCGGACCGGCCGGGTGATTTTGGCTTGGTCACGGAAGGTGGCATGGCCTGGTTGGTGCGGGCTCGCGAACAAGATGAAACGCTTAGGCGCAAGAAGGGCGACGAGGAAGAAGAAATCACGCTGCAGCGCCTGATGCCCGCCGACGCCTTGCGAGTGCGCGGGCGCCACAACGCCGCCAATGCCTTGGCTGCCTTGGCGCTGGCAACGGCCGCTGGCTGCGCCTTGGCGCCGATGTTGCATGGTCTGCGCGAATACCGCGGCGAGCCGCACCGGGTCGAGCATGTGGGGACGCTCAATGGGGTTGACTTCGTTGACGACTCCAAGGGCACCAATGTGGGCGCCACCGTGGCGGCGATCAAGGGCCTGGGCGACGACCGTGCGCCGGCCAAGCTGGTATTGATTCTGGGCGGCGACGGCAAGGGCCAGGACTTCAGCCCATTGGCCGTTGGTGTTGCGCGTTACGGCAGGGCCGTGGCTCTGATAGGCCGCGACGCCGAGCAGATCCGCGCCGCCTTGGCGGACAGCGGCGTGCCCATGCAAGACCACGCCAGCCTGGAGGCCGCGACGCAATGGTGTTTGTCTCAGGCGCACAGCGGTGACAGCGTGCTCTTGAGCCCGGCCTGCGCCAGCCTCGATATGTTCCGCAATTACGCGCACCGCGCAGAGGTGTTTGTCGCCGCCGTGCAGGCCTTGGCACAAGATCTGGGGCAGGGCCTATGAGTGCTGCTGCGGGCCTGTCCGTGAAGAGCTTTGCCGAGCGTTTGAAGTCTTGGCTGCCCGGCGCCAAGGATGCGGCCGTGGATGTGCCCGTGCGTGAATGGGTGTCGCCAACGGCGGGTCAGCCCACGCGCATTCAAGGGCTGGATCTGACTCTGATTTGGGTGACCTTGGGCCTGATGGGCCTGGGCCTGCTGATGGTCTATTCAGCGTCGATCGCGATGCCCGACAACCCAAGATTCGCCAAATATTTGCCCACGCATTTTCTGACGCGCCACATCTTCGCTTTGGTGTTCGGCTTGATCGCGGCGCTGATCACGGTGCAGATTCCGGTCTCTACCTGGGAGCGCTTGGCGCCCTGGATGTTCGTGGTCTCGCTGGTCTTGCTGGTGGCGGTCTTGATACCCGGTGTGGGCAAGGTGGTTTACGGTGCGCGCCGCTGGTTACCGCTGGGGGTGATGAACTTCCAGCCTTCCGAGCTGGCCAAGATGGCTATTGCCATGTACGCGGCCAGCTACATGATGCGCAAGATGGACGCACGGGAGAACTTCTTCAAAGCGGTCTGGCCGATGGCGATGGCCCTGGGCGTGGTGGGCGTGCTCTTGTTGGCGGAGCCGGACATGGGCGCCTTCTTGGTGATCGCGGCGATCGCGATGGGCATTCTGTTCCTGGGCGGCGTCAATGGCCGCATGTTCTTCTTGATCGTGGCGGTCTTGGTGGGCGCTTTTGTCTTGATGATCGCCTTCAGCGACTTCCGCCGTGAGCGCATCTTTGCCTATCTGAACCCCTGGGACGAGAAATACGCGCAAGGCAAGGCCTACCAGCTGACGCATTCCTTGATCGCTTTCGGGCGCGGCGAATGGTTTGGCCAGGGCCTGGGTTCCAGCGTCGAGAAGTTGCATTACTTGCCCGAGGCGCACACCGACTTTTTGCTGGCGGTGATCGGTGAGGAGCTGGGTTTTGTCGGCGTGGCCGTCGTGATCATCGGCTTCTTCTGGTTGTCGCGCCGCTTGTTCCATATTGGCCGCCAAGCAGTGGCGCTGGACCGTGTGTTTGCCGGTCTCTACGCGCAAGGCATTGGCATCTGGATGGGCGGCCAGGCCTTCATCAATATGGGTGTGAACCTGGGCGCTTTGCCGACCAAGGGCCTGACCTTGCCCTTGATGAGCTTCGGCGGATCGGCGATCTTGATGAATTGTGTGGCCCTGGCTATCGTGCTGAGGATTGATATTGAGAACAGAGCGCTCATGCGCGGAGGCCGCGCATGAGTGCTCTGTTCTCACGGGCCGAGCGCTGGGCCGCTCCCGAGCCGGCCCGCTATGGCAGCCGTCAGGCTGGCGTCCCCGCGGGGGACCGACCAGCGTACCCGCTGGGCGAGGGGCTCACATGAGCAAACACCTCGTCATCATGGCGGCCGGCACCGGTGGTCACATCATCCCCGGTCTGGCGGTGGCCGAAGAAATGATTCGGCGCGGCTGGAGCGTCAGCTGGATGGGTACCGAGCTGGGCCTGGAAAACAAGCTGGTGCCGCCGACCGGCATCCCGCTTGACCGCCTGGCCTTTGCGGGCTTGCGTGGCAAGGGCTTGCTGCACACGGTCAAGGGCCTCTTCAAGCTGGTTCAGGCCTTTGTGCAGAGCCGCTCGGTGTTTGGCAATCGCAGCGCGGACGCGGTCCTGGGCATGGGTGGTTATGTTTGCTTTCCCGGCGGCTTGATGGCCTGGTTGATGCGCAGGCCGCTGATGCTGGTCAATGCCGATGCGGCCATGCTTTTGAGCAACCAGAGCTTGAAGCCCTTCGCGAGCCGAATCGGCTTTGGCTTCGACGGCGTGGCCGCCGCATCGACCGCCAAAGCGGTTGTTACTGGCAACCCGGTGCGGGCCGAGATCGAGGCATTGGCCCCGCCGGCCGAACGCTATGCCGGCCGCAGCGGACCCTTGCGCTTGTTGGTGGTAGGCGGCTCGCTGGGCGCGCGCGCGATCAACGAGATGCTGCCCAAGATGCTGGCGCTGTGGCCGCAGGAGCAGCGGCCGCACGTCGTGCATCAAACCGGGCAAGCCAATTTTGCGGCGGTGCAGGCCGCTTACCGCGAAGCAGGGGTACAAGCGGAGATCTTGCCCTTCATCGATGACATGGCTGCGCAATTGGCCCAGGCCGATGTCATTTTGTGCCGGGCCGGCGCGGTGACGGTGAGCGAGATCTGCGCGGCCGGTCTGCCTTCCGTCTTGATTCCCTTGGTCGTCAGCACGACCTCGCATCAGCGCGATAACGCCCGCTTCATGGCCCAGCATGGCGCGGCAGTGCATCTGCCGCAAGAGGACTTGTCGGCCGAGGGCGTGTACCAGCTCTTGAAGAGCATGGACCGCGAGGCGCTGCTGGAGATGGCCGAGAAGGCGCGCGCATTGGCGCGGCCGCGCGCGGCCTCTCGGGTTGCCGATGAAATAGAAAGAATGGTCAATCCATCATGAAACACGCCGTCAAACACATCCACTTCGTCGGCGTCGGCGGCGCCGGCATGAGCGGCATCGCCGAGATTCTGCACAACCTGGGCTATACCGTGTCCGGCTCCGATCAGTCAGACAGCGCTACCGCGCAGCGTCTCGCCAGCTTGGGTCTGCAGATCTACATCGGTCACGCGGCGGCGCATATCGCCGGTGCGCAGGCCGTGGTCACCTCGACGGCGGTCAAGCCTGACAACCCGGAAGTGATCGCCGCCCGCGCCCAGCGCATCCCGGTGGTGCCGCGCGCGGTGATGTTGGCCGAGCTGATGCGCCTCAAAAAGGGCATCGCGATTGCCGGCACACATGGCAAGACGACGACCACGTCCTTGGTGACGGCCGTGCTGACCGAGGCGGGCATCGACCCGACCTTTGTGATCGGCGGCAAGTTGATGAGTGCCGGCGCCAATTCCCGCTTGGGCTCGGGCGAGTACATCGTCGTCGAGGCCGATGAGTCGGATGCGTCCTTCTTGAATCTATTGCCGATGTTGGCGGTGGTCACCAATATCGACGCCGACCATATGGAAACCTATGGCCACGACTTCGCGCGCCTGAAGTCGGCCTTTGTCGAATTTCTGCACCGCATGCCGTTTTATGGCGCGGCCGTGCTCTGCGGTGATGATGCCGGCGTGCGTTCCATCATGCCTTTGCTGTCCAGGCCGATGATCAGCTACGGCTTCGGTGCCGACAACGATGTGCGTGCGGTCGATGTGCGGGCGCTGGCCGGCGGCCAGATGAGCTTCACCGTGCAGCGTCAGGGCATGGCGGATTTGCCCATCACGCTGAATTTGGCCGGCTCACACAATGTCTTGAATGCCTTGGCCGCGATTGCTGTGGCGACCGAGCTGGAGCTGCCGGACGCGCCGATCGCGGCCGCTTTGGCGCAGTTTGGCGGCGTCGGCCGGCGCTTTCAGCGCTTTGGGGAGCTGCCCACACAAGATGGTGGCACGTTCACGCTGATCGATGACTATGGTCACCACCCGGTGGAAATGGCGGCCGTCTTGGCGGCGGCGCGCGGCGCATTCCCCGGGCGGCGCTTGCTCTTGGCGTTTCAGCCGCACCGCTACACCCGCACGCGCGATTGCTTCGACGACTTTGTGCAGGTGATCTCCACTGCCGATGCGGTCTTGCTGACCGAGGTCTACGCCGCCGGCGAAGCGCCGATTGCTGCGGCCGATGGGCGCGCGCTGGCACATGCCCTGCAGGCGGCCGGCCAAGTGACACCGGTGTTTGTTGATGATGTGGCGAACTTGCCCGCACAGATCGCCGCCCATGCGCGCGGCGGCGATGTGGTGATCGTGATGGGCGCGGGCACGATAGGCGCGGTGCCGGCCAAGACAGTGGACTATTTGACGAAGACGAAAGGCGCGCAGCCATGATCAGCAAACTTGATCTGAATATTGACCCCAAAGCCCTGGGCAAAGTGGCCGTCTTGATGGGCGGCGACTCGTCCGAACGCGAGGTCTCCTTGACGATGTCAGGGCCGGGCGTGTTGGCGGCCTTGTTGCACGGCGGCGTCGACGCCCATGCCTTCAATCCGGCCGAGCGCGGTCTGCATGAGCTCAAGGCCGAGGGCTTCGATCGTTGCTTCATCGCGCTGCATGGCCGCCACGGCGAAGACGGTACGGTGCAAGGCGCGCTGGAGTTACTCGGCATTCCCTACACCGGCTCCGGCGTGATGGCCTCCAGCATCGCCATGGACAAGATCATGACCAAGCGCTTGTGGTTGGCCGACGGCCTGGCCA
This sequence comes from Roseateles albus, assembly GCF_028595345.1. Taxonomy (NCBI): domain Bacteria; kingdom Pseudomonadati; phylum Pseudomonadota; class Betaproteobacteria; order Burkholderiales; family Sphaerotilaceae; genus Roseateles; species Roseateles albus. The sequence goes on from NZ_JAQQXT010000005.1 coordinate 179,227, forward strand.
CGCCGCGTTACGTCAAGCTGAAGAAAGACCAGATCAGCCGCGAGCGCTGCATGGCGATTCCCGATGAGTTGGGCCTGCCCATCTTCGTCAAGCCGCCGCACGAAGGCTCGACCATTGGCATCAGCAAAGTGATGGGCTACTCGCAGATGCAGGATGCGGTGCAGCTTGCTGCGCAGTACGACGATGAAATCCTCTGCGAAGAATTCATCGACGGCCCGGAGCTGACTTGTCCGATTCTGGGTGAGGGCGATCAAGCTTTTGCATTGCCCGTGATGCAGATCGAGGCCGAAGGCGGCAACTACGACTATCAGAACAAATACTTCACCTCCACAACCCGCTACTCCACCGGCACGCTCAGCGAAGAAAAGGAAGCGGAAGTTCGCGCCTTGGTGCTGGCCGCCTACCAATCGCTGGGTTGCCGCGGCTGGGGTCGTGGCGACGTGATGCTGCGCAAGAGCGACAACAAGCCGTTTTTGCTGGAAATGAATACCTCGCCGGGCATGACCTCGCATTCTTTGGTGCCGATGTCGGCCAAGGCGGCCGGCATTTCCTATGAGCAGCTGTGCCTGTGGCTGCTCTCGCAAGCACGTTTGGACGGCAAGGCCTGAGCCTCAGCTGAACAAAAGCCATGCGCAGCAACAGCACGCCCATCTCTGTGCCGCCCGATATCCGCCTGATGAATGCGGTGACGGCGCTGCTGTTGGCGGCCATGTTGGTGGCGGTGGCGGCCTTGGGCTTGCGCTGGGTGGTGAGACTGCCGGTTTTTGCGATCCGCGCCATCCAGGTGGACGGCGATGTGACGCGCAATAGCGAGGCTTCTTTGCGAGCCAATGCCTTGCCGCGCTTGTCGGGCTCATTCTTGAGCATGAACTTGCAAGACGGCCGTGATGCTTTTGAGTCTGTGCCCTGGGTTCGGCGCGCGGTGGTGCAGCGTGTGTGGCCCAGCCGCCTCTTGGTCAAACTGGAAGAACACAAGCCCAGCGCCTATTGGGAAACCAAGGCCGAGGGCGCCGACGCGCAGAGTGATGCCAATGTCGATCGCTTGCTGGTGAATAGTTACGGCGAAGTCTTTCAGGCCAATCTGGGCGATGTCGAGGACGAAGACCTGCCGGTCTTGGCCGGCCCAGCCGGCACCAGTGCTGCGATGCTGCATATGTGGCAGCGCTTGCAAACCGTCAGCTCCGCCATCGGCGAGCAAGTCGAGCGACTGGACTTGTCCGGACGCGGATCATGGCGCCTGAGCTTTGAAAAAGGCGCCGTGGTCGAACTCGGGCGCGGCAGCGAAGACGAGATACTGGCCCGCTTCGCGCAATTTACCCGCTCGATTACCCAAATTACTTCGCTCAATCACGCCCCATTGTTGTCAGCCGATCTGCGTCATGCAGAGGGGTATGCGGTGCGCTTGAGCGGAATATCAACAACGCCCAGTCAGGTTAAACCCGGATTGAATGGCCGATCGAAGAAAAACTGAAGGATTAAAAGCATGGCCAAGGAATACAAGGATTTGGTCGTCGGGCTGGATATCGGCACGGCCAAAATCATGGCGGTGGTGGCCGAGGTGCTGGGAAATGGCGAATTGCGCATCGCCGGTCTCGGGGTTGCCAGCTCCACTGGGCTCAAGCGCGGCGTGGTGGTCAATATTGATGCGACCGTGCAGTCCATTCAACAAGCCTTGAAAGAGGCCGAAATGATGGCCGACTGCAAAATCAGCAAGGTCTATACCGGCATCACCGGTAGTCATATTCGCGGCCAAAACTCAACCGGCATGGTCATCGTGCGGGATAAAGAGGTCACGCCCATCGATGTGGCGCGGGTGGTTGAAACCGCCAAGGCGATCAATATTCCTAATGATCAGCGTCTGTTATTGGTGGAGCCGCAAGAGTTTGTGATTGACGGCCATGAGGTTAAAGAGCCGATTGGCATGAGCGGCGGTCGCCTGGAGGTCAAGGTCCATATCGTCACCGGCGCCCAGAGCGCCGCAGAGAACATCGTCAAATGCGTGCGCCGTTGCGGCTTGGAAGTCGAGCAACTGGTTTTGAATTCAAGCGCATCCAGTCTCGCGGCGTTGACCGCCGATGAACGCGATTTGGGGGTGGCTTTGGTCGATATTGGCGCCGGCACGACCGATGTGGCGATATTCACCGGAGGCTCTATTCGCCATACCGCCGTAATACCAATTGCCGGTGATTTGATTACCAGTGATATTGCGATGGCGCTGCGCACGCCCACCAAAGATGCCGAAGAAATCAAGGTCGAGCATGGCGTGGCCAAACAAATGCTGGCCGACCCGGCCGCGCAGGTTGAAGTACCGGGTTTGGGTGACCGGGCGCCACGGATGTTGTCGAAACAAGCCCTGGCTGGCGTGATTGAACCGCGTGTCGAGGAAATATTCTCTTTGGTGCAACAGGTAATTCGAGAAAGTGGTTACGAAGAGTTGCTTTCCTCGGGAATTGTTTTGACCGGCGGCTCGGCGGTCATGCCGGGTATGGTCGAGTTGGCCGAGGACATATTCCTGAAGCCGGTTCGGCGCGGTAATCCAACCTATAGCGGTGGCCTTTTCGATATGGTGGCCAACCCTCGTTCGGCGGCCGTGATGGGTTTGCTGGAGGAAGCCAGACTGTCGCGCACCCGGGGTTTGAAGGCGGCGCAGCAAGCGGGTTCGATGAAAACCATGTTCGGACGCGCCAAAGATTGGTTTCTGGGGAATTTTTAAGACAAAAAGTGCAGCCCACCGAAAATTTTGAGATGTTTTCTCACAAGTTTTTTGAAATGTATGGGCTTTATCTTGGATAATGTTTCTAACACGCATAGCTGCCGGGAAACAACGGCGGTGAGTGAAAAAAGAGGGTTTTCCCTGAAGTTTTTCACGTTAGGCAGCGGCACAACAGCTGAAGGAGAATTTGTATGGCGATCGAGATGATCGAAGAGTTTGACCAAGGCACCCAAATCAAGGTGATCGGCGTCGGCGGCGGCGGCGGCAATGCGGTCGAGCACATGATTGCGCAAGGCGTGCAGGGCGTTGAGTTCATCTGCGCCAACACCGACGCGCAAGCACTCAATCGCTCCAAGGCCGATCAGCTCCTGCAACTGGGTACCTCGGGCTTGGGCGCAGGCGCCAAGCCTGAAATGGGCAAGTCAGCTGCCGAAGAGGCCGATGCGCGCATCCGCGAGTCGATCCAAGGCGCGCATATGTTGTTCATCACGGCCGGCATGGGCGGCGGCACAGGTACCGGTGCGGCACCTGTGATTGCCAAGATCGCCCGTGAAATGGGTATCTTGACCGTGGGCGTGGTGACCAAGCCCTTCGAGTTCGAAGGTGGACGCCGCCTCAAGGCCGCTGACGCTGGCCTGACCGAGTTGGAAGCCAATGTCGACTCGCTGATCGTGGTGCTGAACGACAAGCTCTTGGATGTCTTGGGTGACGATGTCACGCAGGATCAAGCCTTCGCGCATGCCAACGATGTGTTGAAGAACGCAGTCGGCGGTATCTCCGACATCATCCATATCCCTGGCTTGGTCAACGTCGACTTTGAAGACGTCAAGACGGTGATGAGCGAGCCCGGCAAGGCGATGATGGGCACGGCGCAAGCCACCGGCCCCGACCGTGCAGCCAAGGCAGCCGAAGCAGCCGTGGCTTGCCCGCTGCTGGAAGGTATCGATCTGTCCGGCGCGCGCGGCGTGCTGGTCTTGATTGCGGCCAGCAAGGGCACTTTCAAGCTGAGCGAGTCACGCAATGCGATGAACGCGATCAAGCGCTATGCCTCCGAAGAAGCGCATGTGATTTACGGCACCGCCTATGACGAGAGCCTCGGCGACGCGCTGCGCGTGACGGTGATCGCCACCGGCCTGTCGCAGCGTGCCCGTGCGGCTGCGCCACTGACCGTGGTGCAACAAAGCCTGCGCACCGGCACTCATGACATCCCGGTTTTGACCGAGACGGTGATGAGCCGTGGCGGCGCCGCTGCATCGACGATGGGTTTTGGCATGAGCGGCAGCGCTGACTTTGCCGCTGGTTCAAGCGGCCCAAGCGTGTGGCAGGGTCGCGGTCGCACCGCATCCGCCAAGGTTGAGGCCTTGTCGCAAAACGGTATGGACGAGATCGAAATTCCGGCGTTTCTGCGCAAGCAAGCCGATTGAGGTGAAGCCTAAAACCCTGGTGGGTTTGGGCGCAGAATGAAGGCCCGGTTCGGTGCAGCGATGGCACCGAACCGGGCCTTTTTTTGCTCGGGCCTTTTTTGCTTGAGCTTTCCGCCCTTGCAAGCGCCTGAACATATCTTGGCCTCAACCAAAACGATGAGATCGCTGCTAATGCGCTGCTTGACGGCCTTGCTGCTGGCCTTGTCGCTCATCGGTGGTCTCGCCGTGCATAAGGCGGCTGGCGCCCAAACCATGCCCCTGCCCGAGCCGATCGCGCGTCACGCCGGCGAGCCGGCCGTGACGGCCGAATTGGCGCTCGCGAACTGGAGTCGCGCTGACCTCGATGCCTGGTGGGCGGCGTTGCGGGCGAAGGATGGTGCAGCAGGCAAAAGTGGCGGGCTGCCGTTGGCACTGCAGCCGCCCAGCGATCCGCAAGCTTGGACGAGGGTGCAGCTGCCCGATCTGAGCGGGCGCCCCCTATTGGCGCCCAGCCCGCCGGCCGAGGCCGCGTTTCAGATGCGTTGGTATCGCTTCCGCTATGTGCCCGAGCAGGGCCGCTGGCCGACGTCCGTGGCGCTGTATATGCCGCGATTGGTGACGCTGGCTGCGGCGGTCTTGGTGCGCACCGACGAGGGTTGGCAGCCCGTCTTCGACAACCAGGCCGGTGCGCGCGAGCAATGGGTGCGGCCACTTTGGGCGCTTGTACCGGCGGCGCTGACCGAGGCGCAGCAGCAAAAGATGATGGATGTCGTGGTGGCGGTGCCGGTCGTGACGGGCGCGCCTTTCTCGGTCTCAAGAGTCTGGCTGGGTGCCCGGGAGGACCTTGAAATACGTTTCCAAAGGCGCTGGTGGCTGCAGATCGGAATCCCGCAGGCCACCGGCCTAACTTTGATCGTCCTCGGTCTTTTTTCGCTCTCCTTGTGGGCACGCAGGCGCGACGAGCCGGCCTATTTCTTGTTCGCGCTCTTGTCCCTGGTTTGGCTGCTGCGCAATCTTCACTACCACCTGGACTTGCCGCGCACACCCGCTGGGCTTGAGTGGTTCTGGTGGCTCAGCAACGCCTCCTTGTCTTGGGTGATGTTGTTGATCTTCTTGTTCGCCTTGCGCTTTGCACACCGCCGCTTCGCGCAACTTGAGCGGGCCATGTTGGGCTTTGTGCTGCTCAGCGCCTTGCTGACGCTGCCCTGGTGGAATGATGTGTTGGCCAGCCCAGTGCTGCAGCATGGCGCCAATGCCTTGGTCGGCCTGATGACAGTCGCCTTGGTGCTGCGTTTGGCCTGGCGCGACGGCAGCCGCGAGTTGCGCATGATTGCGCTGAGTTTGCTGCTTAGTTTGGCGCTGGGCCTGCACGATCTGATTCTCTTGGCCGGCTGGGCCTGGCCCGAGCATATCTATCTGCTGCCCTTCGCAACCTTGCTGACGCTGGCAAGTTTCCTGTATGCGGTGCAAGGCCGCTATACGGGCGCCTTGAGAGAGGTTGAGATGTTGAATCAGCAGCTTGAAGCGCGCCTGCAGTTGCAGAGCGCCGAGTTGCAAGCGCAGCACCAGCGCCTGCGCGAGGCCGAACGCCAGCAGGCCTTGCTGCTGGAGCGCCAGCGCCTGATGCAGGACATGCACGACGGCCTGGGATCGTCCCTGCTGTCGGCGATGGTGGCGGTGGAGCAGGGCAGCATGGAGCAGGACAAGGTGGTCGAGGTGCTGCGCGAATGCGTCGATGATTTGCGCTTGGTGATCGATTCCCTGGAGCCGGTCGCACATGATTTGGTCGCCCTGCTGGCGACCATGCGCTACCGGCTGGGCAAGCGCCTGCAGGCGGGCGGCTTGATGCTGGAATGGGATGTGCAAGACCTGCCCCTGCTGGAATGGCTGGAGCCGCCCGACGCCCTGCATGTGTTGCGATTGATGCAAGAGGCGCTCAGCAATGTGCTCAAGCATGCGCGGGCCACCCGTGTGCGCATGGTGACCCGCAACCATGGGCGCTATGTCGAGATTCGGGTGGAGGACGATGGCGACGGCTTTGATATCACCAGCGCCCAAATGGGGCGGGGTTTGAAGAGCCAGCAGCGCCGCGCGCAGCGCCTGGGTGGCTCGCTGCGCATCGACTCAAGCCCGGGGCATGGCACCCGTTTGAGCCTGCGCCTGCCCGTCAAAAGAATGCCCCCGGATCAGCAAACATCACCTTGATCACCGACACTGAAGCCATGCTGCAACAAAGAACTCTCAAATCCCTGACCAAGGCGGTCGGCGTCGGTATCCACAGCGGCCAGCGGGTCGAGTTGACGCTGCGCCCTGCGCCTGTCAACACCGGCATCGTGTTTCGCCGGGTTGACTTGAACACGCCGGTCGATATTCCGGTGCGTGTGGATACGGTGTGTGACACCCGCATGGCGACCACGGTCAGCCCCTTGGGTGACCCCGGTGCGCCCAAGGTGCAGACCATCGAGCATCTGCTGTCGGCCTGTGCCGGCTTGGGGCTGGACAATCTTTATGTCGACATCAATGCCGATGAAGTGCCGATACTCGACGGCTCGGCCGCCAGTTTTGTCTACCTTTTGCAAAGCGCCGGCATCGAACAGCAGGCGGCGCCGAAGAAGTTTTTGCGCGTCAAGAAAGAGGTCGAGGTGCGCCAGGGCGAAGGCAAGCGTTTGATGTGGGCCAAGCTGAGCCCGCATCATGGCTACACGTTGAGCTTCGAGATCGAGTTCGACAACCCGGCTGTCTCGGCCACCGGTCAGCAATATGTGTTCGATATGGGCTCGGGCCAATACAAGCGCGAGATTGCGCGCGCCCGCACCTTCGGCATGACCAGCGATATCGAGCTGATGCGTTCGCGCGGTCTGACGCTGGGCGGCTCGATGGACAACGCCATCGTTGTCGATGACTACAAGGTGCTGAACGCTGAAGGCCTGCGTTATGACGATGAGTTCGTCAAACACAAAATCCTCGATGCGATTGGCGATATGCAGGTCGCGGGCCATCCGCTGCTGGCGGCCTACACCTCGTTCAAGGGCGGCCATGCGCTCAACAACAAGCTGCTCCGCGCGCTGTTTGCCGACCCCTCGGCTTATGAATTTGTCAGCTTCGAGGACGCTGCCGATGCGCCCAAGGGCTTTGCGGAACTGGCTCCGGCCTGGTAATCGACTATGCTGATATTTCGCCTTGTCGTGGGCCTTTTGCTGTTCGCGGGTGTGCTTTGTTTTGCGCTCTATATCGGCACCGGTCAAGTGGTCTGGCGCCGGCGCGGCGTGATCGTCATTAAGTGGACGGTGCTGGCCGGGCTGGGCTTTTTTGCGGTGCTCATTCTGGAGCGGCTGGCGATGATGCTGTAGGGTGCCGGCCTTTTTCTACTCCTCCAGCGCTTGCAGCTGAACCAGGCGCTGGTAGATGCCGCCTGCATGGGCCATCAGCTCTTGATGCCTGCCGCGCTCGACCAAATGCCCGTGGTTCAACACGATGATTTGATCGGCCTCGCGGATGGTGGACAAGCGGTGCGCAATCGCCACCACGGTGACGCGGCCGCGCAGCGCGATCAGGGCTTCGCTGACGGTCTGTTCTGTGGCGCTGTCGATATTCGAGGTGGCTTCGTCCAGGAACAGGATGCGCGGCGAGCCGGCCAGCGCGCGTGCCATGGCGATCAGCTGCTTTTGGCCAGTAGACACGCGGGCACCGCCTTCGCCCAGCACGGTGTCATAGCCCTGCGGCAGGCCGCTCAAGAAATCGTGAACGCGGGCCGCCTTGGCCGCCGCGATCACGGCGTCCGCACTGATTTGGCGTCCCATGGTGATGTTCTCGCGCGCGCTGGCGGCCATCAGATAGGGTTCTTGCGGCACCAGGCCGACGGCGGCGCGGAAGGCTTCGTCGGGGAAGCTGGCCAAGGCTTGGCCGTCGATCGTGATCTGCCCGCTTTGCGCCCGGTAGAAGCGCAGCAGCAGCGACAGCAGCGTCGACTTGCCGCTGCCGGTGTGGCCGACGATGCCTATGAAACTGCCGGCCTCAATATCGAGATCAAGCTCACGCAAGACCGGACGCTGTGCGTCATAGCCGAAGCTCAAATGCTCGATCTTGATGGCGCCGGCGCTGATCGCGTGCCCGGCCACGGCTTGGCTGGGCGCCACGTTCTCTTGCAGCAGGCTGCGCACCCGTGCGGCCGCGATCATCGACTGCTGCAACTGGCCGAACTGCATGGTGATCTGAATCAGCGGCTCCACCACGCGGGCGATATAGCTGAGGAAGGCAAACAGTAGCCCGACCTCCAGCCCGCTCACTTCGCGTCGGCCGAAGCCGTAAATCACCGTCACCAAGAGCAGCACATTGAGCAGGTCCAGCGCCGGGCGCAGCAGCCAGGCATTGGCGCTGAGCTCGGCCACGCGGGCCTTCAGATGGGCCTGATTGCTGCGCTCGAAGCGCGCCCCAAAACGCTGGGCGGCGCCGGCCGCCTGCAGCATCGCCATGCCGGCCATGCTCTCGGCCATTTGCGCATTGATGTCGCTGCGCAGCTGCCGCGCGCGCGCCACCGCCGGTGCACTCAGGCGTTGGTAGAGCGCGATGATCATCACCATCGCCGGCACCAGCGTCGCGACGATCAGCATCAGCCGCCAGTCCAGCCAAGCCATCGCGATCAGTGAGCCCAGCACCACGATGCTGGAGTCCAGCATCACATACAGCACCTGCCGGTAAAGGGTGTTGACGGCCTCGCTGTCATTTGTTACGCGGCTGACCAACTGACCGGTGATAGCACTGTCAAAGTAGCTCATCGGCAGCGCCAGCACATGGGCATAGACCTTTTCACGCAGGCGCAGGACCGAGCGGCGCGCCACGCCGGCCATGCGAGAGAGCTGGCCAAAGCGTATCCAGCTGCTGGCCCAGCTGCTCAAGAGTAGCGCGAGCAGCAGCTGGGCCATCGCGCCGGCATCGAAATGGCGTGGCTGCAGATAAGTGTCGATGAAATGCTTGCTGATGATGGGGCCGAGTGCTTCCAGGCCAGCCGCCAGCAACAGCCAGATCAGGCCGCGCCAAAGCGTCGCCTTCTCGGGTGTGGCGGCCTCCATCAGCAGGCCGACGGCGGCCCAAGGGCGTTCTTTTTCAGCTGCGGCCGTGGCTTCAGTCTTGCGCATCGATGCTGGCCTCCAGTTGTTGATAGCGCCATTGCGTGGCGTACCAGCCGCCTTCCAAGGCCAGCAGTTCGGCATGGCTGCCTTGCTCGCTGATGCGGCCCTGCTGCAGCACGACGATATGGTCGGCGTCCACCACCGCACTGAGCCGGTGGCTGACGATCAGGCTGCTGCGCTCGGGCCGCAGCAGCCTGAGCTCGCGCAGATGGGCCAGGATTTGTGTCTCGGTGCCGGTGTCCACGGCCGACAAGGCATCATCAAGCAGGAGCAGTGGCGCGTCGGACAGCAGGGCGCGGGCGATCGCCACGCGTTGCCGCTGGCCGCCCGACAGCGTCACGCCGCGCTCGCCGATCTCGGTCGCATAGCCTTGCGGTAGACGCGTGATGTCCTCATGCACGGCGGCCATGCGGGCTGCCGCCTCAATCTCGGCGGGGGTGGCCTCCGGTTTGGCCAGGGCGATGTTCTCGGCAATGCTGGCCGAGAACAAAAACGGCTCCTGCGGCACCCAGGCCAAGCCTTGGCGCAGTGCCTGCAGGCTCAGCTCAGGCAAGCTGTAGGCCCCGAGATGAATGCTGCCGCCGCTGGGCTCGAACTGGCGCAATACAAGCTGCAGCAAAGTGGATTTGCCCGCCCCAGTCGGGCCGACCAGGCCCAGGATATGGCCGGGCTCCAGCGTCAAGCTGACTTGGCTCAGCGCGGCGCGCTCGGCCAGCGCGTAGCCGAAGCCGACGTTGTCAAAGCGTAGCGTCGCACTGGCGGGCAGGGGCTGCGAGCCGCTGTCATTGAGCGTTATGGGGGCCTCCAGCACCGGCGACAAACGGTCCCAGGCGGCGCGGCCTCGCTCCAGCAAGGACAAGACCCAACCGGCCGCAAACATCGGCCAGATCAGCTGGCCCAGATACATGGTGAAGGCGGTCAGCTGGCCTATCGTCAGCTCTTGCTTGGCGACGAAATAGCCACCCAGGCCTAAGGCGATGGTCAAGGCTGCGCCCAAGGTCATGCCCACGGCCGGCTCGAAGGCAGCCTCCCAGCGCTGCGCCTGAAAACTGGCCTCGCCGGCGCTGTCGGCCAACTCGCTGAACTGCATCGCGTTGCGTTCGGTCAGCCCCAGGGCGCGCAAGGTACGCACGCCGGCCAGACCCTCTTGCACATGTTGATTCAGGCCCGAGAAGCGGCCCAGCGAGCTTTGCCAGGCTTGATGCACTTTCTCGGAGATGCGCCAAAACGCGTAAGCCATGAAGGGGAAGGGGATCAGCGCGGCCAGGCCCAGTCGCCAGTCGACGCCCAGTGTCATCATCGACAGCACGAGGATCAAGGTCAGCGAGCCGTCAAAAGCCGCCAGCAGCGCTTCCCCGGCGGCCATCTCCACCGCGTCGATGTCATTGGTGGCCAGCGCCATCAAGTCACCGGTGCGCTTGGCTTGGAAGAATACCGGGCCTTGCAGAGTCAAGACCTTGTATAGCCGGGTGCGTAACTCGCGACCCAGACGGTAGGCGGCAGCGAACAAGGCCAGGCGCCAACCTACCCGCAGCAAATAGATCGAGACGCCGCAGCCGACCAAAAGTGCGAGTTGGCGCAGCAGCGCCTCGCCATGCAGCGAGCCGGCCACCATGCCGTCCACCACGTGACCGACCTGACGCGGAATCCACACGGTCAGCAGCGCGATCCCCAGCAGCATCAAGGCCGACGCCGCGTAAGACGCCCAATGCCGGCGCACAAAGCCGGCGATCATCTGTTTCAGGGTCATGGATTTGTCAATGAGGCCGGCTCAGGGCCGCGCCGATCGTAGGACGAGATTGCGTGCAGGAGCCGCACCGGCATTCTAGGGCTGCCACCTTGGGCGCCTGGAGCAAGCTGTTCGCTGGGCGGATGGAGGGCAAACGATGCGTAAGCACGCTTGGATCGGCGCGAAAAGATCCCAGGCAAGGGTTTCAAGCACCGCCTCTGGGGCACGTCAATTTGTCACAGATGCTCGTTAGCATCACGGCCATTGCATCAAAGCGCGAACCAGAACAGGTGATGGCAAACGTTTGCTATCGCCTTTTCTACGCGTTTTGTTGAGTTTTCTTGAGCCTTTCTCTCTTCCACTTCCACTCCACCTTTCTCCCGTTCTGGAACTCCCATGAAATTGAAAACCATTGCCGGCCTTTTGGCCGCCGCGTTCGCTGCTCCGGCCGTTTTGGCGTCCAGCAATGTTGTCATCAGCCAAGTCTATGGCGGGGGCGGTAACTCCGGCGCCACGCTCAAGAATGACTTTATTGAGTTGTTCAATCGCAGCGATGCGCCTGTCCGTCTCCAAGGCTGGAGCGTGCAATATGCCGCTGCTGGTGCCTCGGCCGGGTTCTCAAACATCACGGTCTTGCCCGATGTCGTCTTGCAGCCGGGGCAGTATTTCTTGGTGCAGGAGGCTAAGGGTGCTGGCGGTACGGTCGATCTGCCGACGCCAGACAAGGTGGGCTCAATAGCGATGAATGGCTCCTTCGGCAAGGTGGTGTTGGCAAGCATCACATCGGCGGTGGCCAGCGCAACGGCTCCGACTGTGTTGGATCTGGTGGCTTATGGCACTGGCGCCACGCCTGCTGAAGGCAGCGGGTCCACGCCAGCGGTGAGCAACAGCACCAGTGCGATTCGCGCGCTGGGCGGCTGCACCGATACCGATCAAAACCAAGCCGACTTTTTGGTCGCAGCCCCAGCTCCGCGCAACATGGCTTCCGCTTTGAATGTCTGCGGCGGCGGCACCCCGCCACCGCTTGACAAGCCCATCGTGCCGGTCTGCCCGGACGCCTCCGTCACCGCCGGCACGGGTGGACGCTTCAGCGTCACCGCCAGCGATGCCGACAGCGTCGTCAATGCAGCCGCCATCAGCGGCAACTGGCCCGCAGCCTTCACACTCGGCGCCTTCAGCGCGGCAACAGTCGATGGCGGCGTGGCCACGCAGGAGATTGAAGTCGCCAGCAGCGTTGCCGGCGGCAGCTACACCCTGAACCTGGCCTGGGCCAATAACGAGGCGCAAACCGCCAGCTGCGCGATCAAGGTCTCGGCTGCAGGCTTCACGCCCATCTACAGCATTCAAGGCAGCGGCGACAAGAGCCCGCTGGTCGGCTCGACCGTCAGCACCGGTGGCGTGGTGACTTACCTGACGCCGGCCGGCTTCTATCTGCAAGATCGGCTGGGCGATGGAGACTCGAGCACCTCGGACGGGGTTTTTGTCTACACCGGCTCGGCGCCTAGCGTCAGCGTCGGCCAAGAGCTGCGCCTGAACGGCCTGGTGGCTGAGTTTGCTTCCGGCAACAAGACCACCACGCAACTGAACAATGTCACATCCTTGAAAGTGGTGAGCAGCGGCAATGTGATCACGCCGACGGTGGTGGACTTGGCGAGCTTGCCCAATGGCGCGCTGGAAGCCTATGAAGGCATGTTGGTCACCCTGACCGGCCCGGTGATGGTGCAGCAGAACTACTTCCTGGGCCGCTACGGTCAGCTGACCTTGGCCGCCGGCGGGCGCCTGCTCAACCCGACCAATGTGATGCGTCCGGGGGCCGACGCCTTGGCCATGGCCAAGAGCAATCTGGCCCGCGCCATCATCCTGGACGACAACAGCTCGGCACAGAACCCCAACCCTGTGCCTTTCATGGGCGAAGACCTGACGGTGCGCGCCGGTGACACGATTGAATCCCTGACCGGTGTGATCGATTACGGCCTGGCCACCAGCAGCGCCGCCGGTGCCTCGATGTACCGGCTGCAGCCGGTCGGCAAGCCGGTGTTTGCCCGCAGCAACCCGCGCAGCGCCAAGGCCCCGGCGGTGGGCGGCAATATCAGCATCGCCAGCGCCAACGTACTCAATTACTTCACCACCTTCACCGACGGCAAGACCGCATCCGGCCAAAGCGGCCAGGGTTGCAGCTTGGGCGGCGCCGTAGCGGCGTCCAACTGCCGTGGCGCCGATAGCGCGGCCGAGTTCGCTCGTCAGCGCGCCAAGATCGTCGCTTCGCTGAGCACGCTGAACGCCGATGTCGTGGGCTTGATGGAGATTCAGAACAACGGCAATGTGGCGCTGTTGAACCTGGTCGATGGCCTCAACGCGGTGCTGGGTGCGGGTACTTATGCGGCCACGCCGCTGCCGGCAGACACCGGCACCGACGCGATCCGCGTGGCGATGATTTACAAGCCCGCCAAGTTGAAGTTGGCCGGCTCTGCCCTGTCAGACAACAACCCCATCAACAACCGCCCCACCTATGCGCAGGGCTTCCAGGCTGCCAACGGCGAGCGCTTCGCGGTGGTGGTCAACCACCTGAAGTCTAAGAGCTGCACCGGCGCTGCCGGCGCGGACGCCGACCAAGGTGATTTGCAAGGTTGCTTCAACGCCCATCGCACCCAGCAAGCGACGCAGCTGCGCAGCTTTGTCGGTCAGGTGCAAGCGGCGGCCGGCACGCAAGACGTGATCTTGCTCGGCGACTTCAATGCCTATGCGCAAGAAGACCCCGTGCATGAACTGACAGCGGGCGGCGCCATTGTTGATTTGGTCGGGCAGTTCGACCCGGCCGACTACTCCTATGTGTTCGACGGCTTTGCCGGCCGCCTGGATCACGGCTTCGGCACTGCGACCATCGCGCCCAAGGTCAGCTACGCGACTTCCTGGCACATCAATGCTGATGAGCCAACCGTGCTGGACTACAACACCGAGTTCAACCCGGCCGGCTACTACGCGCCCACGGCCTTCAAGTCCTCTGACCATGATCCGATGGTGTTGGGCCTCAATTTGTACAAAAAGCTGAAGGGCACGGTCGGCCGCGATGTGATGCTTGGCACCGACGGCGACGACATCATCGAAGGCGGCGCAGGTGCCGACACGCTGACCGGCGGCAAGGGCCGGGACCAGTTCGTCTACACCAGCATGATCGATGCCGGCGACACCATCACCGACTTCACGCCTGCAGATGACTTGCTGGACCTGGGGCAGTTGATGCGCGCTTTGGGCATCAGCAGCGCCGACCCTTTGGCGTCCGGCCATGTGGTCTGCAGCAATGCAAACGGCGCGGCCATGATCGGCATCAATGCCGCCGGCACTGGTGGCGTGACACGCAGCCGCCCCTTGGTCCAGCTGAAGGGCTTGAGCTGCGACAAGCTGAGCACCGCTAACTACAAGTTCTGAGTGACCGTCTCACTCTCATTTTGAAAGCAAACAAGATCATGATCTTCAATCTCAAAACTCTCGCCTTTGCGGCCGGCTTGGCCTTGGCATCGCAGGCGGCTTCGGCGGCCAGTTTCAACTTCAGCGGGGTTGTAGATTTCAGCTCAGCGTCACCCAAATTGGTCGGCGAGCTCATCGCCGGGCAATTCAGCTACGACGACCAAGCGGCCCTGCTGGCAGGCCCGGATGGGACGGTCGCGTTGCAGAGTTTGGACCTCAGCTTCCTGGGCCAGACCTTTCATTTGGCGCCAGGCAGCGACGCCTACGCCCAGTTTGAAGGCGGCGCGCTGGTCGGCCCCAATGCCGGCTTTGCTGGTGTGGCCGGCGGCTATCTGCAACTGCTGTCGGTCTGGGGCAGCAGCGGCTTCAGCTACAGCCACCATGGTGCGGACAGCCTGGGCAGCCTGACGGTCAGCGCCGTGCCCGAGCCGTCCACTTGGGCGCTGAGCCTGGTCGGTCTCTTGGGTCTAGGCGCCCTGGCACGCCGGCGCGCGCAGCTGGGCTGAGGCCTAGGGCGTCTGCAGCAAACCCCGCCACAAAGCGGCGCGGAGTAACTCGGCTTCGCCCGCCGGAAGGCAGGGGATGTCGAGCGCACGCTGCAAGCCGCTGCCGCCAAGCCCGCCATGGGTGTTGGCCTGCAAATGCCGCAGGCCGAAATAGCGGTCCAGGCCAGAGCTGTAGAGGCGCAGACTCTGCAGCTTGGGGCATGACACGATGACCCAGCGCTGTGAGAACACACCGCTGCGGTAAAGCATCAGGTCGCCGGACAAGGCGTAGGCGGCAAAGCCGACCCAGGCGCGCGCATGCAGCATGGCAGCGCCCAGCAGCAGGGCGCTGAGCGGCAGCGCAGCCAGCCAGGGCAGTGGCGCGCCCAAGACCAGATTGGCCGCCATGCCCAGCGCCCCCAGCGGCAGCAGCCAGCGCGCTTGGCCGAGCAGCCTGCGCCCCAAACTCGCATCGCCGAGCGGCCGCCAGGCCAAGGCCTGCCAGTCCAGCTGCGGCAGGCATAGGCGCAGCAGCGCCTGCGCTTGCGCGGGTGTGGCCAGCGGCGCCAACTCGCTGAAGCGGGCAAATTTTTCTGCCTTGTCGGGGCTGTCATGCTGGCCGGCCACCGTCACGCTGAGTTGGCAGCGACCGAGCCGGCGCTGCAGCCAGCTGCTGCTGAGCTCCCAGCGCTGTAGCCTGGGCAGGCGAACGGCGGCGCGCGTTTGCGTGCTCAGGCCCGAGCTGCTCAAGAGACGCTCGCCTTGCTGCTCAAGCCGGAAGTTATGGAACTTGATCAGAGCCATGGCAGCGGACAGCGCTTGCAGCATCAATAGCCCGAGCAGCAAGAGGCCCAAGCTCAGCGCGGCCAGGTGCAGCCAGCCCTGGCTTTCCAGGTCCGCCCTGAAGACGCGGCTCAGCGCCGTCAAGGGCTGCTCAGACCATTGCAGCAGCGTGGTGCGCAAGGTCTGGTTGGGCATCACTGCGCCAAACATGGCCGCCAGCATCAGCTTGCCTCGGTTGCTGGTCAGCCCTAGCAGCAGAACCTCACGCATGGGCATCGCGAACAAGAGTTGCGGCTCATGGGTCACCGAGGAGGTTCCGGTCGTTTCAAGCGGATTGACCGCGCCGCGCAACAAGGCCTCCAACTGCGCTGCGGCCGCCAGGCTCAGCACCTTCATCACCGCCTCGGGTTTGCCTCCGGCGGCCGACTCCAGGTGCAACTCGGTGACCCCAAAAATCCGGTGCAAAAAGATTCGCCGCTGGGTGATGTTCTGGATGCGCGCGAGCGGGATGTGGCGCAGCGAGCGATCCAACACGCCTTCGCGCACCAGCAACTCGCCTCCGGTGACTTCGTAACGAAAAGCGCGTGCCCGCAGCACCGAGCGCAGCGTCAATGCCAGCATGGCGGGCAAGGCCCACAACACCCATTGCGCATCCTTATGACCCAGAATCAGCACGGCAACGAGAGGCATCAGCATCTGCTTGAGCAAGCCGGCAATGCCGAAGAGCCAGGATGCCGGATGCAGGCTTTGCAACTGCGAGGCTTCACTCATGCTGAAGGGCTTGGCGAGGTAACAGTTGTTCGCGCAAGGCATGGGCCTGCGCCAGTGGCAGGCCATCGATGCGGATGTGATGGTCGTGGTTGCCGGCCGTGTGCAGGCTCAAGGTCGCCATGCCCCAGCGCCGGTCCAGCGGACCTTGGGTGACGTCCAAATGCTGCAACCGCGCAATCGGCACCCAGACCTCGCTGCGCCACCAAACACCGCTGCGCAAGACCACGCCTTCGCCGATATGGTGCTCGGCGCGGTAATGCTCAAAGCGCAGTGAGGCATAGCGCCACCCGCAAGCGAAACCGAGCAAGGCCAAGCCTGCCAGGGCCGGCAATACCCCATACGCCAAGTCCGGCCCATGTCTGCCGGCCGCGGCCGAGCGCAGCAGTAGCAACGATGCGCCGAGCGCCAAGGCGAGACCCGGCACAGCGCAACTCAGGCCATATCGCCAACGCCAATAACGCAGCAAGGCAGGCAGGCGTTCGATCGGCTGATTGAACTCGTTCGTCATAGAAAAGGACTCTCAGTAAGTACGCCCGCCCTTGAACTGCGCGTGCTGGCGGCGCTGCAAGGTCGTGCTGCGGCCCATCGCCTCGAAGGACACGGCCGCGTGTGCATGCATGATGGCCAGGCCCAGCGCGTCGGCTGCGTCCTTGCCCGGCTCTGACGGCAAGCTCAAGAGCCGCTGCACCATGGCCTGCACCTGCTCCTTGGCCGCATGGCCATGGCCGACTACCGCTTTCTTCATCTGCAGCGCGGTGTATTCGGACACGGCCAGGTCGTTCGATACCAGCGCCGTGATGGCCGCGCCGCGTGCCTGCCCCAGCAGCAAGGTCGACTGCGGGTTGACGTTGACAAACACGATCTCGACCGCCGCACAGTGCGGCTGGTAGCGCGCCGTCACCTCGCGCACGCCGTCGAAAATGATTTTGAGGCGCGCCGGTAAGTCACCGGTCGCGACCGCGCTGGTCTTGATCGTGCCGCTGGCCACATAGCTCAGACGCGGGCCGTCGGCGTCGATAAGTCCAAAACCCGTGGTTTGCAGACCGGGGTCAATGCCAAGAATACGCAAGGTGTAGATCCGACGAGGGTTAAGTTGGAAAGGGTTTCAGCGACGGCTGAGAACGCTGCGGCGGACTTGAAGGCGCGACAGCGCCGTGCCAAAGCTAAAACCCGTGGTTTGCAGACCGGGGTCAATGCCAAGAATTCTCATGGCTCGAAGTGTCGCAGTTCAGGAGGAGATCCTGGGCGGCAGCCAGTAATTCTGGCGCTGGCGTGTTGCCGCTTGGGCGAGAGAGCAATTCAAGCAATGCTGATGACTTGTTGCAGCTTTGGGTTTGCATTGAGAAGTTGGCGGCTGACCGAAGCGTGCCCATTGCGGAAGCCCAAGTTCTCAAGGTGGATGGCAGCAACACCGCGGCGGGAGTCGTAGTGCTGAAGGCGCAAAAGAGCGAGAGTCATCCCAGATTCGCAATGAGTGAAGGTCGCCTTTGGAGTGGTTCAAATTGCATTCACTCGAAGCAAGACGCTGATTCACCACCGTTGGCATCAGGTACATAGCCCAGGCCAAAGCCTAATTGCCAAAAACTCCCGGCTGTATTCACTCTGCGGGTAGTTGGAAAATTCTGCTGTGTTGGCTCGCTCGATGATCTGGCCTCAGTCCATGGAAACTGTGCAAAGCAGCCTAAGCATCCAGGGCCCCGCAGAAAAATGGCAAAGGTTTGAACTAATGCACAGAGGGCTCGCCAAAGTTTTAACAACACGCGGATTCAACCAAAGGCATGGTGTTTTTGCTACTGATAATCGCGCCACATTAAAGAGCTGAACCAAAGCTCGCCCTGCAGTAGCGATTCATATCGCCATGGGATGTATGCACATTCAATCCGTTTTTCAAGGATGTTCCATGACAAAGCCTTTGGGCCTTAGCCGCCTTCGTTTGCCCGCAAAAAGCACTTTGGCCCTGAGCCTGCTGGTGGCATTTGCACCTGGCTTCGCTGCCGACAAAACCACCACGGTGGCAACGGGCACCGATGTGAAAAACACTTTTGATAGTGTTCTTGTGGGGAACTTAGCGGGGGACACCGAGACTTACAACGTGCTCAGCGCCGGCACGAAGATGACAAACACCTTCGATCTCACCATTGGCAACAGCGGCATCGGCATCTTGAATATCGAAAGCGGTGGGGCTGTGAGTAACCGCCGCGGAATGATCGGCCGCCTTTTGGGCAGCATTGGCACCGTGAACGTGACTGGCAAGGCCACTGGTGGTGGCCCGGCTTCACAGTGGGTCAACTCAGACGCACTGAACGTTGCAGAGGCCGGCACAGGTACCCTGAACATCGAAAATGCTGGGTATGTATCTAGTGCAGGCGGCGATATTGGTTATTACTCAGGCAGCATTGGCAAAGCAACTGTCACCGGCGCGGGCTCGCAGTGGTCCAACGCGGCTGACCTGACCGTCGGTAGGAGCGGAGCCGGTACGCTCAACATCGAAAACGGCGGTGTGGTGAGTAACTTCTATGGCAGAGTCGGTGAATCCAAAGACGGCACCGGCACGGTCAAGGTCACTGGCGCGGGCTCGCAGTGGACAAACGCAGGTTTCCTGACGATTGGTAATGGGGGCACCGGCACACTGAACATCGAAAATGGCGGTACCGTGACCAGCAATGGCGCCGCATTAGGCGGCTCGCCCGGCGGCAGTTTAACCGGCGGCAATGGCACCATCAATGTGACCGGTTCAGGCTCCAAGTGGACCAACACCGGAAACCTCACCGTTGGCGCAAGCGTCAAAAACACAGGTGCCGTCCTGAACATTGAAAACGGTGGGTGGGTGACTGGCAGTACCGGGCAAACTAGTATTGGCCAAGGCACAGTTAACGTGTCTGGCGCCGGGTCGCGTTGGGACACTACTGGGTATCTAAACCTTGGTACTGTTGCTTCCAGTAAGGGCACTCTGAACATCACAACTGGTGGCGTTGTGAATAGTGTCAACAGCATTGTCGGCCAGAATGGCTCTGCGGGTATCGGCGTGGTCAACGTCATCGGTGCGGATTCCCAGTGGAACCTTTCCAACCAGATCATCATAGGTGGCGCCTTTACTACCACCGGCACTCTGAACATCGAAGAAGGTGGTGTGGTGAGTGCCCAAAAAGGCATTGTCGGAAACGCCACAAACTCCACCGGCACCCTCACAGTTAAGGGCGCTGGTTCGCAGTGGAATAGCTCTTCTACCTTAACTGTTGGGTTGAATGGCACCGGCACCCTGAACATTCAGGATTCTGGCAAAGTGACAGCGTCATCGCTGAACATCGGTGCCAAAGGCACAGTCAATCTGGCTGGCGGCACCTTGGAACTGCCCAATAACAACGCCGGCGTAACACTCGTATCTCCGTCCAGACTCGTTTGGACGGCTGGCACGCTGAGCTTCACTGGGGACGCTGTTCTGAATAGCGCCTTATTGAGCAAAACCACCACACTGGGCGCCGGGCAGACACTCGCTGTAGGAGCGAAATTCAGCGTTGTCAATGCTTCAACCCTTACCCTGGATGGAGGCACACTGCAAGTCAAAACTGGCGCGGTGGATAGCGGCGGTACCTTTACGTGGAGCAAGGGAACACTGAGTTACACCGGCGATGCAGCCTTAAGTGCTGCGGGCCTGTTGGCTAAAAACACGACACTCGGCTCCGGCAAGACATTGAACGTAGCCCAAAATCTCAGTGTGGGTAGTGGTAACACCTTGGCTCTGAGTGGCGGTGCGCTGCAAATTGCTAGCGGCTCTTTGGATGGCGGCAACTTCAACTGGAACCAGGGAACGCTGGGCTATACCGGCAATGCCAGCCTGGGCGCTGGTTTGCTGGCCAGCACGACCACACTCGCGTCCGGTAAAGCTTTGAATGTTGCCAAAATTCTCAACATTGGCACGGGCAATACCTTGGATACCCATGGTGGAACCCTTGCTGCGGGCACCATTGCACTCAGCGGCGGCACGCTACAAACCAGTGGCGGTGAAACGTCTGCTGGCAGTTTCAACTGGGCCAGCGGCACGCTGGGCTACCGAGGCGACGCAGCCTTGGGTACCGGTTTGCTGGCCAGCACCACCACGCTGAACAGCACCCAGGCTTTGAACGTAGCCAAGAACCTGAGCCTTGGCGCGGGACATACCCTGAATCTGAATGGTGGCGTGCTCAGCGCAGACACCTTGACACAAAACGGCACGGTCAACTTGGGTCAGGGCGGTCAAATCAGCACGGTGGGCGGCACGGTCAACAACAGCACCGTTGCCTTCAGTGGCGACAGCAGCGTGCAGGGCAACTTCACCAACAACGGCACTGTGGCGGGCAGCGCAGGCACCCTGAGTTTCATGAACGATGTGAATGGTGCTGGCAGTTTTGCGGGCAACATTGCCTTCAAAGCCGCCTTCAACCCCGGCAACAGCCCGGCAGCGTTCAGCTTTAGCGGCGGGAATGCCACGTTTGACAGCACATCGGTGCTGAACATGGAGTTTTTTGGCGCCACACCTGGCACCCAGTACGACCAGCTGATGAGCATCAACACGCTCACCTTCAATGGCAAGCTGAACCTTGCCTTTGACAGCAGCTATGTGCCTGCGCAGGGCACCAGCTTTGCACTGTTTGGCTTTAACAATTTCAGCGGCTCGTTTGGCACTGCAGAAGACGGCTACTCCAGCATCTTTGTGACGGGCTATGACAAAAGCAAGCTGGACTTCTCGCACCTGAGCACCGATGGCACGGTGCGTGTGGCGATTACGTCTGCCGTGCCCGAGCCAGAAACCTATGCCATGCTGCTGGCAGGTTTGGCGTTGATGGGCACCATGGTCCGCCGTCGCCGCAGCGCAGTAAGCGTGTAATTTGCCCATGACTAAAGCGCAATACATCCTGACCACCCTACTGGCAGCGCTTGCCGTGGTGCTGGCCCTGCTCAATGGTGTGCTCCTGAGCACCAACCAAACAGCGCAGGCCGAGCTGGCCCAAAAACAGGGCTACTTGCAGCAAACCGGCCAGTTGGAAGGCATCTACACCAACATCGCCACCTCGCTTGCGCAGTTGGCCCTCAAAGACAATGACCGTGCGCTGATTGACATGCTGGGCAGCTTGGGCCTGAAAGTCACGCCCAACCCAGCACCGGCAACGGCTGCTGCCGTTGAGAAACCATGAGCGCCAATATGAACAGCAATGACACCCGCAGCCCCTTTGTGCCCGTGCTCTTGATGGGCGTGGCGCTGGTGGGCTGGCTAGGCTTTCAGGCAGTGCAACTGGTGGCCGAGCGCAATCAGCTCAACGCACAGTCTGCGGCACTGGCCCCAACACTGGAAAAGGCTGCCAAGTTGCGCGAACAAGGCGATGCACTGGTCAACGCTACCCAGGCACTTGCCACACAAGGCAACGCCAATGCCCAGCGCATGGTGGCAGAGTTGCAGAGACAGGGCATCACGATCAAGGCCAAGTAAGCCTTTTTGTCGTAAGAGATGTGAATTTGAAGGCCGCTTTTTTGCCACGAGTTCTCGCTCATTGGCGTCCATCGCAGGACGACCTTTGGTGTTTACTTTGGCGGCATGCAAGTTCGGCTTACAGCCCTTCAGCGACGATTGATCTGGCGTGATGGGCAGCAGCTCAAGGCACGTGGCAGCCGCCCGCCGCCCCAACATCCACCGCCAGTAAGCGCTCAAAGTGCCAACTGGAAATACCAGCGTACCGAGTGAAAGAACACCGGTGCGGCGAAGCACAGCACCGCAATGCGGTCGAGCAGGCCGACGGCGCCGGTGATGGCGCTGAGATTGCCCCAGTTGTTGACGCCCGCATCGCGTTTGAGGGCCTGCATGATCAGCCCGCCGAAGCTGCCCGCGCCGGAGGCGACAAATGCCATCAGCATCGCTTGGCTGGCCTTGAAGGGCGTGATCCAGAACAAGGCGCCGCCGGCCAGGCCGGCCGCGATCGCGCCAATCCACCAGGCGCGCATCGAAAAGTCACGGCTGATCTGGCGTGCCAGCGGCCGCCTGCGCAGGCGCCGGGTGGCGGCGAGTTGCGCCGACTGCCCGCAAGCGACCACCGCCACCAGGAAGAACAGCAGAAAAGCGCCGCTGCCCAGGTAGCCAGGGAACTCCAGCAAGAGCAGCGCCGGCGCATGCGAAAGACCGTACACGCAGACCATGATGCCCCAGTGAATCTTGGCGTTACGTTCCAAAAAACGCGCCGGGTCACCGGCCAAGGCGCTGACGACTGGAATCGCCAGAAAGCTGTACACCGGGATCAGCACCGAGAACAAATCGAAGTAGCGCCCGCCCGTCAATGCGTACTGCATGGGCAAGATCACAAAGAAAGCCAAGAGCAAGCTTCGGTGGTCGCCCCGGCGAGTGTGCAAGAGGGTGATGTACTCGCGCAGGGCCAGGAAGGAGAGCACGCCGAACAGCAGCGTCGCGCCGATCGGCCCCGCCACCCAGGCCAGCCAAAACACGGTGGAGCCAAACCAGGCCAGCCTCAATTCATGGGCAAAGCGCTGGCGGCGCGCTTGAGCCGCCAAGGCATCCTGGCCGCCGCCCGCCTCTCGCAAACTGTTCAGAAAGCTGCCTATGCTGGTCAGCAGCAGAACGCCGAACAGGATCACGAAGAGCAACCCCACTTGCTCGCTGGCCGTCCAGGCGCTCAAGGGGTTGGGTGCTTTAAGCCAGTCCCAGTTCATGCGCGGCCTCCGTCGGGGCGCAGCGCCAGCACGGCGGCGCGGGCACGGGCCAGAAACGCCCGCTTGTCTTCATCGGGGGCCAGCTGCATCGGCGTTCCAAAGGTCACGGTGCACAAAATCGGCACCGGCACCACTTCGCCCTTGGGCATCACACGCTGCACATTGTCGATCCAGGTGGGGATCAGCTTGACCTGCGGGAACTGCTCGGCCAGGTGGAAAAGACCGGCCTTGAAGGCCTGGGGCTCGCCCTTGTTGGAACGCGTGCCCTCGGGGAATATCACCACCGAGTCACCTTGGGCGAGGGCTTCGATCAATGGCTCCAGCGGATCTTCATCCGGTGTGGCCCGGGTGCGAGAGACATAGATCGCATTGAACACCGCGCTGGTAATCCAAGCCTTGAGCGGGCTGCTGGTCCAGTAGTCGCGCGCCGCGATCGGCCGCGTTTGTGCCCGCAGGTCACCCGGCAGCGCGGCCCAGATCAGGACCCAATCGAAATGGCTTTGGTGGTTGGCGAAATAAATGCGCTGCTCCGCCATCGGCGGGCAGCCCTTCCAATGACCTTGCGCGCCGGTGATCAGGCGGGCGATGCCGGCCAGAGCCAGTCCAGTGAATTGAGCTAACGACATGGGGCCATGGTAGCGAAGTTTGTGTGGCACTCAAACGAGCTTCAGGCAGCACGTGCAAGTTCGGCCTTAGCCAAACTCCATCGCTAGCTTCAGCCATGCTTTGGGCCGGCCACGAGTGGGTACTTTCGGCTGACGTATGCGAGCATCGTGCTGGGTGCAATCGCGATTGCTGCCACGCCCAAGGCCCAGTGCAGCGAGAAAAACAAGCCCGTTGGAAAGATGGTCATGAACCAGAACCATGCCTGCAGTCCGGTCTGGTGAAAAAACTGCGAGCAGCGTTTGCATTTCAACGGTCGCATCACCGATGAGTTCGCTGCGGCCCAATTGGAAAAGCCATGCGGTCTTTGACAGTTTGGGCAGGGTCTTGCAACGAGAAGCTTGGCGAATTTTGCCGCTGGCGGTCTGTTGGATGAAGGGGCTTGAGGGAAGGCAAGCGATGCTGCAATCCTTAGCGCTTGACCGCACCAAACGGGTCGCCCGCCTTCCAGGCCGGCATCGTCTCGGCATTGCCAATCGAGCGCCCCAAGGTCAGCGTGTACTGCGCTTGCTCGCGCATGCCTGAGAGGTCCCAGCTGGGGTCGTAGCGGTCGCTGCTTTGGTGGTAGCGCTGGCCGTAGGCGGCGCGCTTGGCGGTCTGCGCGGCGACGTCGCCCTGGTATTGGCTGCCGCTGCTGACCGAAAAGGCCGGCACGCCGGCTTTGGCGAAGCTGAAATGGTCGCTGCGGAAGTAGTAGCCGCCGACGTCCACGCGCGGCGGCGCGATGCTCAGCCCCATTTGTTCGGCCACCTGCGCGGCCACAGCGCCCAAGTCGCTGCGCTCGGCGCCATGGGCACCGATGTCGCGGGTGCGGCCGACAAAGTTCAGGGTGTCCAGGTTCAGGTTGGCCGCCGTGCGCACCAGCGGCCAGAGCGGCTGCTGCGTGTACCAGGCACTGCCCAGCAGGCCTTGCTCCTCGGCCGCCACCCACAGGAACATCTGGCTGCGCCGCGCCGGCTGAAGCGCGGCGGCCTGCGCCATGGCCAGCAGGGCGGCGGTGCCCGATGCGTTGTCCACCGCGCCGTTGAAGATCTGCGTTTCGCCGCTCGCATTCGTCGTCTTGCCGAGGTGGTCCCAATGGGCGGTGTAGATGAGCAACTCGTCCTTGAGTTTGGGGTCGCTGCCCGGTACCAGGCCGGCAATATTGAATTGCTCCAGGCGGCGCAGTTCGGTGTGCAACTCGCCTTGCAGGCGCAGACCCAAGGGTACGGGCATGAACTCGCGCGATTCGGCTTGTGCGCGCAAAGCGTCCAGGTCCAGGCCGGCGCTGGCAAACAACTGCTGGGCCGCCGGCTGGCTGATCCAGCCCTGCAGGGGCAGGCCGAGCTTGCCGCCGTCGAGCTGGAACTGCTCGCTCAAAGCGCCTTGGCTGACCACGCTCCAACTGCTCAGCGTAGAGGCCTCGGTGTGCAGCACCAGCACGCCCTTGGCGCCGCGGCGCAGCGCCTCCTCAAATTTGTAACCCCGGCGACCGTAAATCGTCATGGCCTTGCCGGCAAAGCGGCCGGGTTCGGCCTCGGTGGGGTAGGGATCGTTGGCCAGCACGATCAAGACCTTGCCGCGCAAGTCCAGGCCTTTGAAGTCGTCCCAGCGCTCCTCAGGCGCGCTGATGCCGTAGCCGGCAAACACCAGCTCTTCGCCAAAGGCATTCATCGCCTGGCCATTGCCGCTGCCATAGACCCAGTCACTGCCGAACTTCAGCGCAGGCATAGGACCGCTCTTGCTGCCACCTTCGATGCGCAGCTGGCTTTGCGCTTGGAGCGTTTTTGTGCCCAGCAGGCGCACGGCTTGGCGGTAGCTGCCGCCGGGTGCAGCCGGCTGCAGACCCAGCACCTTGGCCTGCGTTTCCAGATAGGCGACAGTCAGCTCGCCGCCGCGCTGGCCGGTGCCGCGGCCTTCGAATAGATCAGAGGACAGCAAGGCCAAATGGGCGCGCAGCGGCACCTCATCCACGACAGGGCCAGCGCTTGCGGCGTTCTGCGCCCAAGCAGGCCCCGTCAAGGAGAGGGCTGCGGCCAGGCTGAAAAGAAGGGCGTTGAAGCGCATGATCCGTGCAGGTTTGCCGCTAGGGCGAAGCCGGCATTAGACACTGCGTCGATAGTCCGCTTCGCGCGGACTATCCCCTAGTCCAGGCGAACTTCGCGCCCGCTCAAACGCTTGGCCAGGCCGCTCGCCATCCTGGCGGCTTGCCCATAGACCGACACCTGCGGGTTGGCGCCTATGCTGGTGGGGAAGACGGAGCCGTCATGCACGGACAGATTGCTCAGCTGCCAATGCTGGCCGTCCGGCCGCACCACGCCGCGGCCGGCGTCGGCTGCCATGCGGCAGCCGCCCATCACATGGGCGCTGCCCACGGTGGTGAGGAAGGGTTTGTACGGCAATTTGTTGATGGCGTCCTTGGCCTCGGCCCAAGAGCCATAGTCGCGTGTGAGCTCATGCACGGGGCGCACGGTTTTGGCGCCGGCGGCGAACTGGATCTCGGTCATGCTCAGGTGGGCGCGGCGGGCGCCGTCGAGCAAGTAGGCATTCAGCGGGTAGTTCAGCTGCGGGCTGCCGTCGCTCTTCAAGCTGACCTGGCCGCCGCTTGATTCGGCATGGAAGCCGTCGCGCAGCAGGCCAATCATCACATTGGCATAGGGCATGAGCTGGGCGCGCTCGGCCAGCGTGGGGCCCACTCCGCCAAGATTGGTCATTGCAAAACCGGGGTGCACTGGTGCGACTTCCAACTTGTAGCCTATCGGCCCATCGACCGGACCTTGGTGCAGGAAATGATCCGAGAAGACGCTCAAGGGGGCGCCGGCCCAGCCCTCGACCGGCGCGGGCATTTGTGCATGATTGGCGACGGTGGGGTGCAAGAAGGTGCGCTTGCCGAGCAGGCTGTGCGGGTCGGGGGCGTTCGAGCGCAGCAGCAGCGCGGGCGAGTTGATCGCGCCGCCGGCGACGACGAAGTGTTTCGCCGTGATGCGCAGCTCCGGACCGTTAGGTGAGCCGTCCAGGCCGACCGGCAGGCAGATCAGCGCCTGCACGGTGTCGCCCTGCAGCGCCAAGCGCTGCGCGCGCGTCTGCACCAAGAGCGTGGCGCCCAGGTCCAGCGCGGAGGGGATGGTGGTGATCAGCATCGACTGCTTGGCATTGGTCGGGCAGCCCATGCCGCAAGAGCCCAGGTTCCAGCATCCCTTGACGTTGCGTTGCACAACCTTGCTCGAAATGCCCAGCTTGAGCGTGCCGCGCCGCAAGGCATCGTTATTGCCATTGGGCTCGGCCAACCAGTCGCTGATATTGAGGCGTTTCTCGACCTGCTCGAACCAGGGGGCGAGCTTGTCCGGGCTGCAGTCGCTCAGGCCGAATTCCTTGACCCATTGCGCCAAAGCGTCGGGCGGCGTGCGGAAGGAACCGGTCCAGTTGACCGTGGTGCTGCCGCCGACGCAGCGGCCCTGCAGGATGTTCATGGACTGGTCGGCGTTCTTGCGCCCGGCGCCTTCTTGGTACAGCTCCGCGTAGGCGGTGGCCTCGCGCTGTTTGAAGTCGGAGCTGGAGCGCAGTGGGCCTTCTTCAATGATGACGATCTTGAGCCCGGCCTTGGCCAGCAACTCGGCGGTGATGCCGGCGCCGGCGCCGCTGCCGATGATGGCCACATCGCAGTCCAGGCTGGCCGGCAGGGCGGCATGGCCTTGGCCTAACACCTTCCATCCACGTGCCAGGCCTGCTTTGATCGGGTCAGCGATAGAACTCATGGAATCTCTCTCGGTCCGGGGTAGCCGGTGCTGGCCCAATGCTCGGGCGCGGTGAAGAAGGCAATCGTGTTGAGGTCGCGCAGCGCGTGATAAATCTGCTGGCGCAAGTCCAGGCTGGATAGGCGCAATTCGTTCAGCAGTTCTTGAATCTCGGCCACGCTGGCCTTGGGCCAGTCTTGGCTCATGCCTATCAGTGCGAGGCGGCCGCCGCTGCTGCTCAGCAAGGCAAAAAGCTGCGAGAGTTCGGCCCGCACGGCCGCCGGATAGCCGCCGATATTGGCGTCCACCCGGTCCAGATGAGCTTGCAGGGCCGCGTCCCGGGCGGCCCCGGGCGCGGGCCAAAGCCCGTCCATCACGCTCAAAGCGACTGCGCGCATCAACTCGCGCGCAGACGGGCTCATATGCTTGTCTACCAGGCCCGGCTTGAGCAGCGCCATGCCGCCGCCGACAAGGCCCAGCAGCACGGCGCCGCCCAGGCCTAACTTCAAGAGGCTGCGTCTTTTCATACGATTTTCTTCAGCAGGTTCAAGAGCGTCGTGAAGGTCTTGCCATAGGGCGGATAGAACAGCTTGGTGCCGGCAAAACGGGCTTGACTGAAGACCGGCTTTTCCTTGCTGAAGGTGCGGAAACCCCATTCGCCGTGATAACTCCCCATACCACTGGCGCCGACGCCGCCAAAGGGTTGTTCCTCCTGGCCCAGATGCCAGATGCAGTCGTTGATGGTGACGCCGCCGGCATGGGTCTGCTCCATGGCATGCTGCTGCGCGGCCTCGTCTTGGCCAAACCAGTACAGCGCGAGCGGGCGCTCATGCTTGTTGATATAGGCCAAGGCTTCTTCAACCTGGGTGTAGCCCACGATGGGCAGCAGCGGGCCGAAGATTTCTTCGCGCATGACCGCCATCTCGTCTGTCACGTCGAGCAGCAGGTGGGGCACCAGCTTGCGGCTAGTCATCGTTTCCTGGTGGGTGGGCAGCAGGCGAGCGCCGCGCGACCTGGCGTCGCTCAGCAAGCCTTGCAGGCGGCTCAAGTGGCGCTCGGCGGCAATGCTGCTGTAGTCGGGGTTGCCTTCCAGCGTCGGGAACAGGCGCTGCATTGCTTTGACAATCGCTTCGGCCAGCGGCTCGACCATTTCTTTGGGCACCAAAAGATAGTCGGGCGCCACGCAGGTCTGGCCGGCATTGAGCAGCTTGCCGTAGGCCAGGCGCTCGGCGGTCAGCTGCAAATTGCAGCTGCGGTCAATCAGCGCGGGGCTCTTGCCGCCCAGCTCCAGCGTGACCGGGGTCAGGTTTTGCGCGGCAGCTTGCGCCACATGGCGGCCGACTGCGGTGGAGCCAGTGAAGAACAAATGATCAAAAGGCAGTTGGGTGAAGGCGCGGCCGACATCGGCGTCGCCGGTGATGACCTGCATCTCCTCCGGCGCGAAGAACTCGGCCACCATCTTGGCCATCAGCGCCGAGGTCGCCGGGGTCAACTCTGAGGGCTTGATCATGACCCGGTTGCCAGCGGCCAGCGCGGCCAGTGCCGGCGCCATCGCGAGGTAATAGGGGTAATTCCAGGGCGAGACCACGCCGACCACGCCGAGTGGCTGGCGCATCAGCCGGTTGCTGGCGGGCAGGTAGTGCAGCGCGGTTGGCATGCGGCGGGTGCGCATCCAGGCCTTCAGATGCTTTTGCGCATGTTTGACACCCGACTCGACCGTGAAGATATCGGCCAGCAGCGTTTCTTGAGGTGCGCGGTGGCCGAAATCGCTGGAGATGGCCGCCACCAGCGCCTCGCTGTACTTGGCCGTCATGGCCCTCAGGCGTTGCAGCCTGTCCAGGCGCACCGCCAGGCTCGGGTTCATCTCGGCACGGAAGGCGCTGCGCTGCAGCTCCAGCGCCAGGTGCAATCGTTCTTGCAGCGTTTGGTTCATCGGGTCTCCTGCTTGTTCTCTCAGTAGGCTAACCGCAATGCCCAGGCAGGCCAAGCGGAATGGCCCTTGACTAGGGAGCTGGGTCTAGAACAAAAACGGCTTCACCCGCGTCAACAAGCGTTCCACGTAAACGTCTTTTTCACCGACCGGTGCGGCGTAATGCAGCGCCTCGCGGGTGGCCGCTTCGCCGGCGCGCTTGAGCATCACCCAGGTGGCCAGGTATTGAGACGCCAGGCAGCCGCCGGCGGTGGCGACGGCGCCGCGTGCCTGAAAGGGCTCATCGATCACTCGGGCACCGGCCTCCACCACCCAGGGCTTGGTCGTCAAATCGGTGCAGGCCGGCATATCGCCCAGCAGGCCCAAGCGCGCCAGCAGCAAGGTGCCCGAGCATTGCGCGCCGATCAGCTGGCGCAAGGGGTCAAGTTGGAGGCGATCCAGCAACGCGGAGTTCTCGGCAATCGCCCGCGTGTAGATGCCCGATCCGAACAGCACCACATCGGCCTCATTGGCCCATTCCAGCGGGCGTTGCAACTGCACGGTAACGCCGTTCATCGACGTGACGGCGTGGCCGGGGCCGCACAGCTGCGCCGACCAGCCCAGGGGCCGAAGGCGGTTGAGCAGACCCAGCGCGATAAAGCTGTCCAGCTCGTTGAAACCATCAAAGCTCAGGATGGCGACCGAAACTGGGGAGCCTGGAGAGAGTGGATGGGGGGTGTCTTCACGCATGGTCGGATTGTGAACCGAGGACTACAGTGCGCGCCACACCAATTTATTTGCCCGCCATGTCCGCTTTCAGCCCTGACCCGCAAGAGATTCATACCGATACCCGCCGCTGGGCCTGGCTGCCGCCGGTCGGCTCGGCCGGCTATTACGCCTTGTTGGCCGCCATCGGCATGTTGGTGCTCGGGCCCTTGGGTGGCATCGCGGCCGCCTTCATGAATTTCTCGATCGGCTTTTATGTCGGGGGTCAGGTCTTGGCCGGCATCTTGGGCTCCGTCGTGACCTTTGGTTACGGCAGCGAGGGCAAGCATGGCGCCAATTACATACAGACCACCGCCGCTTCGGTGGCCGGCATGATGGCGATGAGCACCTTGATACAAGCGATGACCTGGATGGGCATGCCCCAGCCTCCCGCCTGGCAGCTGGTAACTTATATGCTGTGCATAGGCATGATGGCCGCTGGCATCGGCATGCTTTACACGCCCATCCTGGTCGAGCGCATGCAGCTGGTTTTTCCCTCGGGGCTGGCGGTTGCCAATATCCTGCGTGCGCTGACCGATCCGGTGCTGTTGCGCCAGTCGGTGTCGCGCTTGTTCGGCGGCATGGCGGCCGGTCTGGCAGGCGGTTTTGCTGCGGCCAAGGTTGCGGCGCTGGGAGCGATCGAGCTGTCGACCTCGACCTTTGGTGCGGGCTTGATCGTTGGCGCGCGGGTCGGCTTGCCGGCGCTCTTGGGTGGCCTGGTGTTCTGGGCGCTAGCGCCTTACTTCATCAGCATTGGCTGGCTCAAGGATGGCGAGCCCTTCCGAAAAATTGCATTCCTGATTGCACTGGGCATGATTCTGGGCGCCGCCGTGATCGATATGAGCTTGATCCTGTGGCGCGCCGTCGCGCGCTTGCGCGATCCGGGTGTGCGCACCCTTGTGCCCGAGGAGCAGCGCACAGGCCCGCGGGCCAGCCTGCCGCGCCTGCTGAGCTGGGTGGCGGTGTGGACGGTGGCCACGGTGGTGGCCGGCGTGCAGTTCTTCAATGAGCCGCTGATCTATATGTTGATCGCCGTGGCCTTGGTCTATGTGTTTGCCCTCGTCAACGGCATCTCGCTGGGCTTGACCGACTCGAATCCGATTTCTTCGGCCTTTGTGGTGACGGTCCTGATCTTGGCCGCGATCGGTTTGCGCGACCCTGTCCTGGGTCTGATGGTCGCCAGCGTGGTGTTCATCTCAAGCAGCGTGGCCGGCGATATGCAGCAAGACCGCTCGACCGGCTGGCGCTTGGGCACGAACCGGACGATTCAGTTCCGCTTTCAGGTGGCGGGCATCTTGCTCGGTGCCGTGCTCGCGGTAGCGATCGCACATGTCTTCATGGCGGCCTATCCGGTGCTGAAGCTGGACCAAACGGTGATGAGCGCCGAACAGGTGCCGACGCAATGGACCTCGGCGATGACCTATAAATTTGTCGGCGTGCTGAGCACCCTGACCGAGCCCAAGCCGTTTCAGACCACAGCGATTCTCTTGGGAATGGCGGTCGGCCTGGTGACCGAGGTCTTGCGCAAGTTGATCAAGTCCAACGCTGTGTATCGCCGTTATGTGGCCAGCGGTAAGCTCGGCTTCAGCGTCGACTTCTGCCTTGACGCGGTGTTCTTGCCCAGCCCCTATGCCTCGTCCTTTGGCGGCTTTGTCAACCTGCCGACCTCGGTCTGGTTCGCGGCCGGTGGCGTGGTGTCGAGTTTGATCAATACCTTGAAACCCAAGGCCAAGGCCAGCGAACTGGACTTGCCCGAGGACATGAGCAGTACCTCCTTGGTCGGAGGTGGGCTGATTGCCGGCGACGCCTTGGCCGCTTTAGGCCTGGGGCTCGTGGGCTTGGCGGCCTTGGTCTAAAGCGCTGAAACAAACCCGGTGTCGGGTTTGTTTCCTTCTTCAGTGCCTGAAGTGGCGCACACCGCTGAACACCATCGCAATGCCGCGCTCATTGGCGGCGGCGATCACCTCGTCGTCACGCATCGAGCCACCGGGCTGAATCACGCTGGTGGCACCGGCGTCAACAACCACATCCAGGCCATCGCGGAAGGGGAAGAAGGCGTCGCTGGCGACGGCCGAGCCGGTCAAGGTCAGGCCGGCGTTCTCGGCCTTGATCTTGGCAATGCGGGCCGAGTCGATGCGGCTCATCTGGCCCGCGCCGACGCCCAGCGTCATGCCGCCGGCGCAGAAGACGATGGCATTGCTCTTCACATATTGAGCGACGGTCCAGGCGAACAACAAGTCTTGAAGTTCTTGCGCCGAAGGCTGCTTGGTGGTGACGACCTTCAGATCGGCCGCCTTCAGGAAATGGTTGTCGGCGGTTTGCAAGAGGATGCCGGAGCCGACGCGCTTGCTGTCGACCGCGTTGCGGCCTTGGCTGAACGGCGTTGAGCCACCGGCCGGCAGCGCGATTTCGAGCAGACGCACATTCGCTTTGGCAGCGAAGATGGCGCGCGCTTCATCGCTGAAGGCCGGCGCCATCAAAACTTCGACAAACTGCTTGGCCACATGGGTGGCGGCCGCCGCATCGACGGGTCGGTTGAAGGCGATGATGCCGCCGAAGGCCGAGGTTGGGTCGGTCTTGAGTGCCTTGGCATAAGCGGCAGCGGCGTTCTCGGCCACGGCCACACCGCATGGGTTGGCATGCTTGATGATGACGCAAGCCGGAGCTTCAAAAGCCTTCACGCATTCCCAGGCGGCGTCGGCATCGGCGATATTGTTATAGCTCAGCTCTTTGCCTTGCAACTGCTTGGCGGTCACCAGGGAGCCGGGCGCGGGATAGAGGTCGCGGTAGAGGGCGGCGGTCTGGTGAGAGTTTTCGCCGTAGCGCAGATCCTGCACCTTGACGAAGGTGGAGTTCATCTGCGCGGGGTACTCGGCCAGTGAGCCATCATCCTGACGTGCGCTCAAGTAATTGCTGATCGCAGCGTCATATTGGGCGATGCGGTTGAAGGCGGCGACCGAGGCGGCAAAGCGAGTCTTGTCGCTGGTCTTGCCGCTGCTCTTGAGTTCTTCCAGCACTTGCGCGTATTGGCCGGCGTCGGTCAAGACGGTCACGTCTTTCCAGTTCTTGGCGGCGGAGCGCACCATGGCCGGGCCGCCGATGTCGATGTTCTCGATCGCGTCTTCCAGCGTGCAGCCGGGCTTGGCCACGGTCGCCTCAAAGGGGTAGAGATTGACGGCCAGGATGTCGATCATGGTGATGTCGTGTTGGGCCGCTGCCGCCATGTGCTCGGGCAGGTCGCGCCGGGCCAGCAAGCCGCCATGTACCTTGGGGTGCAGGGTCTTGACGCGGCCGTCCAGCATTTCGGGGAAGCCGGTGTGCTCCGCCACCTCGGTGACGGGCAGGCCAGCATCTGCGAGCAGCTTGGCGGTGCCGCCGGTGGACAGCAGGCGCACGCCCAACTTGTTCAGCGCGGTGGCGAATTCGAGAATGCCGGTCTTGTCGGACACGGAGATCAGGGCGGTCAGTTTGGACATGGTGTGCGGGGAGCTACTACGTTAGAAAGATGCGTTCGCGCGGGGGGAGTTGCGCTTGCTTGTGCTCGAACGGGCTAGAGCAATTTATGCTCGGTCAACTTGCGCCGCAGCGTGTTGCGGTTGATACCCAGCCATTCGGCGGCCTTGCTTTGGTTGCCGGCGGCGTGTTTCATCACCACCTCCAGCAGAGGTTTCTCGACCACTTGGATCAACATTTCATGCATCGAGTGCGGCTCCTCGCCGTCCAGGTCGCGGAAATAGGTTTCGAGGTTGTCGCGCACGCAGGCATCGATTGTTTTCGGGGTCATCATGCCTGTTGTCTCAATCTTTATTGCTTGTATTCATGGGGAGCTATTGTTCGAGCTTCTGGCAGCTTGGCAAGATAGGGCAAGCGCTGATAGGAAGCCCCAAGTGTGTCAAACCAAGCTTGCAAGGCCTTGACTTGCGCCGCGCTGCTCTCCAGCAGGTTCATTTCCTGGCGAAATGCTTCGCCACCGGGCAAGTCTGCGACGGCCCAGCCGATATGCTTGCGCGCGGTGCGCATGCCGGTCAGCTCGCCGTAGAGGCTGTAGTGATCATGCAGGTGTTCGACCAGCCAGTCGCGCGCCTGGGTGACGGTGGGTGCGGGCAGAGGCTCGCCGGTGGCCAAGAAATGGGCGGTTTCCGCAAAAATCCAGGGCCGACCCTGGGCCGCGCGGCCAATCATTACCGCGTCGGCGCCGGTCAAGGCCAACACATCCCGGGCTTTTTGCGGTGAATCGATATCGCCATTGGCGACCACCGGTATTCTCAGCGCCGCTTTGACGGCCGCCACGGTGGCGTATTCGGCTTCGCCCTTGTAACCCTGCTCACGGGTGCGGCCATGCACGGTGACCATGGCCACGCCGGCGCCTTCGGCAGCCAGGCTCAGGCGCAGGGCATTTTTTTCACTCGCACACCAGCCGGTGCGCATCTTCAAGCTGACCGGCACGCCATGGGCCGCCGCCGCCTCCACCACCGCCTCAATGATCTCCAGCGCCAGCGCCTCGTCCTGCATCAGGGCCGAGCCGGCCCATTTATTGCACACCTTCTTGGCCGGGCAGCCCATATTGATGTCGATGATCTGCGCGCCGCGCTCAATGTTGTAGCGCGTGGCTTCGGCCATCATGGCCGCGTCGGTGCCGGCAATCTGCACGGCGATAGGGCCGGCCTCGCCCTCGTGGTTGGCGCGTCGCGAAGTCTTCAGGCTGCTCCACAAGTCCTTGCGCGAGGTCACCATTTCGCTCACGGCGTAGCCTGCACCCATGCGTTTGCAGAGCTGGCGGAACGGCCTGTCGGTGACGCCGGCCATGGGCGCCACGAACAGATTGTTCGGCAGGAGATGGGGACCGATCTGCAGGACCGGTTGCTTGGCGGACATGGGGGAGGGGAGGGCTTTGCCTAAAAAAGAGGCAAAATTATACCTGCTCGGGGCAAGGCTGGGTAGCCAGCTCGCCCAGCGCTATCTGCCGCCCACCGAGCCTGCGCCGCCAGCCCTGCCCATAATGAGGGCCATGGAAGCCCATTTGGAATCATTGTTACGCAGCTTGTTTGTGCTCTTGGCCGTGCCGGAAGTGGGCTTGATCAGCGTGTTTTTGATTGCCTTGGTCTCGGCCACCTTGCTGCCCCTGGGTTCGGAGCCGGCGGTGTTTTTGGTGATCAAGGCTGACCCGGCCTTGTTCTGGCCGGCGATTTTGGTGGCGACGGCGGGCAACACCATGGGCGGCGCGATCAGTTGGTGGATGGGCTATGGCGCTGAGGCCGCCTATGAGCGCGCCACCCATCGCAAGCCTCCGAACCCCAGGGTTTTGGCCTGGTTTTCCCGGTTCGGCGCCAAGACTTGCTTGCTGAGTTGGCTGCCGGTGGTCGGCGACCCCATGTGTGCGCTGGCCGGCTGGTTGCGCCTGCCTTTTTGGCCCTGTGTGGCCTATATGGCCGTGGGCAAGTTCATCCGCTATGTCTTGATGACGGCGGCCTTGCTATGGGTATTCCCGGGGTCGGTATGAGTTTTGGGACGGCCGAGCTGGGCCGTCCAGCGTGGACAATGTCGGCTCCAACCTCCCAGCCCTTTGATGCCTACCGGCCATTGACCCCACTATGAGCACACCCGCTTACAACGATCTTTACCAGCGCCATCAACGCTTGCACCGCTTGGCGCACCTGCAGTCCATGGCGCAATGGGACCAGTCCGCCAATATGCCGTCCAAGGGCAATGAAGCGCGCTCGCTGGCGCTGGCCGAGATGGGCGGCATGCTGCATCAACTGGCGACCGAGCCACAGCTCAAGGGGCTGCTGGACGCCGCAGCGGGCGAGCCCTTGACCGCGGATCAGCGCGCCAATTTGCGCGAAATGCGCCGTGTCTGGATGTCATCGAACGCCTTGCCGCAAAGCCTGGTCGAAGCCAAGTCGCTGGCCAACTCGCGCTGCGAACATGCTTGGCGCACCC
Source organism: Roseateles albus (assembly GCF_028595345.1). Classification (NCBI taxonomy): domain Bacteria; kingdom Pseudomonadati; phylum Pseudomonadota; class Betaproteobacteria; order Burkholderiales; family Sphaerotilaceae; genus Roseateles; species Roseateles albus. Next base: position 215,388 of record NZ_JAQQXT010000005.1, read on the forward strand.
AGCGCCCCGCCAATGACTGGGCTGGCTACCTGCCGCTGCTGCGCGAATGCGTCAGGCTGGCGCGCGAAGAAGCGCGCTGCCTGTCCGAGAGCAGCGGCCTAGGCCTGTACGACGCCTTGATGGATCAATATGAGCCGGGCATGCGCGCGGCCGAAGTGGACCGGGTGTTTGGTGATCTGCGCAGCTGGCTGCCGCAGTTGATCAAGGATGTGCAGGCCAAGCAGGCCCAGGAGACCACGCTTCGCCCACAAGGTCCTTTCGCCAAAGAAGCCCAGCGCGCGCTGGGCCTGGCGGCCATGCAGTTGGTCGGTTTTGACTTCGAGGCCGGCCGCCTGGACGAGAGCGCCCACCCATTTTGCGGTGGCGTGCCCGAGGATGTGCGCATCACCACGCGCTACCGTGAGGATGACTTTTTGCCCAGCCTGATGGGCGTCATTCATGAAACCGGCCATGCCCGCTACGAGCAGAATTTGCCGCGCGAATGGCTGGGTCAGCCGCTGGCCAATGCGCGTTCGATGGGCTTGCACGAGAGCCAGTCGCTGAGCTTCGAGATGCAGCTCGGCAGCCATCCGGCCTTTGCCCAATTGCTGAGCCCCTTGGTAACCAAGCATTTGGGCGCGCAGGCCGCCTTTGAGCCGGCTAACTTGAATCGCCTGCTGACACGCGTCCACCCCGCTTTCATCCGCGTCGATGCCGACGAAGTGACCTACCCGGCCCATGTGATCCTGCGCTATGAGATCGAGCGCGCCTTGATCGAAGGGCAGATCGAGTGCGAGGACATCCCCGCGCTGTGGGATGCCAAGATGATGGAACTGCTGGGCGTGGACACGCGCGGCAACTACAAGGACGGCTGCATGCAGGACGTGCACTGGGGTTGCGGCCTGTTCGGCTATTTCCCTTGCTACACCTTGGGCGCGATGTATGCGGCCCAGTGGTTCGCCGCCATTCGCCGCAGCCGCCCGACGCTTGACGCCGACATTGCCGCCGGCAATCTGGCGCCGGTGTTCGATTGGTTGCGCAGCAATATCTGGCTGCAGGGCAGCCGCTTGGAAACGCCCGACTTGGTCAAGGCGGCCAGCGGTGAAACGCTCAACCCGGCGCATTTCAAGGCCCATTTGCAGGCCCGTTACTTGGCTTGATGCCGCGCGTTTGGTGAAGAAAAAAAGGGGAGCCCTTGCGGGTTCCCCTTTTCAGTTCTGAGCATTTCATTGACGCTGCTGGCCTCTACCCCGTTCACGCCTCTCAGAGCTTGTTTCTCATTGCTTGGATGCAATTCTGGCGGCTTGATCGGGCCTGCGCATCCCCATGTTCATAGGGGGTCGAACCGCCGAACGTGAACGGGTTCACGATGTAGGGCTGTGCTTGCTCTGCAGTGTTTTTAGCGTGCGGCGCAAATCGCGCAGCGCGGCCGCCATCCGGTGCTCACCCGGCTCGCCCAGCAGGCGCAGACTGGGGTCATCCAGAACCTCAGTGTTCAGCCGCAAGCCATGGCGCGCCAGTTGTTTGCCCAAATGCGGCGCGCGCTGCTTCAGCGCAGCACGGGTGCTTTGGTAGGCATGCTCGGCCAGATGATGACGCTGCGAGTAGCTGAAGGTGTTGGCCAGGAACATTTCGGCGTCGCGGTGATCGGGCTCGAACAGCAAGATGTCGGTTTCCGGATGGCTGTGTTCGTAGCGCTTGAAGCCCAGTTCCAGCCGCGAGTGGATCAGCGAGCGGAAGGTCTGGCTCAAGACCAAGGGCAGGCCACCGTCGACCAGGTGCGGGATGCGGGCACGTTTGGTGCGTGTCGAGTCGGCCGGGTCAGACTCATAGGGCACCAGCGGATTCAGGCAGATCAGCAGATCCAGGCCTTCTTGCAAGAGCACCGACGCATGCAAGGTCTTCTTCAGTGCGCCGTCCACATAATGCCGGCCTTCGATGGATACCGGAGGGAACAGCCCCGGCAAAGCAGCGCTGGCTTGCACGGCCTGCGAGATCGGAATGTGATCCCAGCCGGGCAGGCCAAAAGGCGTGGCCTCACCGCTGTCCAGATCGGTGGCCACCAGCACCAGGCGCTTTGTCAGTTGGCGGAAGTCATTGCTGCGGCCGGGGCGGCTGAACAGCAGCTTCAGTTGTGCGGCCAGGATTTCCCCGGACAGCAGTCCGGTCGGCAAGGCCGCACCCAGGCGTTCGAAAGAACCCAGCACCGAGCGGCCCTGTACCAAGGCGGCCCAGCTTGCGCGAAACAGCAGCTTGGGCAATAGCTTCAGGCGTGAGCGGTATTCGGCCCAGGCTGGCCGCAGCAACTCGGCCGGGTCGAAACTGTCGGGCGAGTAGTCGCGGTTTTCGATGAAGGCGGCGCACAAGTCGCGCGGGCTTATACCGTTGGCCAGGCCGGCGGCGATAAAGCCGCCCGCACTGACGCCGATAAAGCCGTCACATTCGGTGAAGGAGAGGCCGTCAATCGCCTCTTCCAGTGCACACAGCGCGCCGATTTCGTAGATGGCCCCCAAAGGCCCACCGCCTGCCAGCGCCAAGCCAATTCGCGGAGCCGTTTTGTCCTCAGGTTTCAAGCGATGGACCCAGGGTGGCTAGACTTAGGCGCGTGGCCGAACTCAGGACTCGACGGCCGCTGCGACGGTCTGCGCCACTTCGCTGGCGGCTGCTGCGGGAGCAGCTGCCTTCTTGGTGGCGGCCTTCTTGAACGGTGTTGGCACCGCTTTCGTTGCAGGCTTGGCGCTTGGCTTGACGGCTGCTTTCGGGGCGGCCTTCACAGCGGATTTGGCTGCGGCTTTCACGGCTGTTTTGGCGGGAGCGGCTTTTGCAGAAGCTGCTTTGACGGCGGCTTTAACGGGCGCTTTGGCGGGTGCTTTAACGGGAGCTTTGGCCGTGACCTTTTTAGCCGCCGGCTTTGCTGCTGGCTTCACTGTCGGCTTGTCAGCTGCCTTTGCTGCGGCCTTGGCGGCCTTTTTCGCCGGGGCCTTGATGCCCACAGCCGCGTTCAGCGCGTCGATGCTGGCGATCAACTCGGCCACATCCTTGGCCGAGGGCACGCCCAGGCGGTTCAGGGCGCGGGCGACGCGTTCCTCGAAGATGGATTCCAGCTTGTCCCAATGCTGACCTGCCTTATTGCCCACGCCGCCGGCCATATCGGTGACCTTGCTGGCCATGGCGCCGAGCTTTTCTTCGGCCGCAGACTGAGTCTTTTTCTGCAGGTGCAGGCCTTCCTTGACCAGCGCTTCAAAGACCTTGCCACCTTCGCCCTGCGCCTTGGCGAAGGCACCCAGCCCGGCGGCCCAGATATGTTGTGCGGAGTCCTTGATGCCTTGGGCAAGCTGGCTGTCCAGCAGGCCGGCCGGCAGGGCCGAGGCAAAGCCCGCGCTGGAAGCGGTGTTCTTCTTGGCTGCCATCTTCTGAAGCTTCTTGACCATGTCGTTCGTCCTTGGTGGTGGTGTGTTTGCACGGATCGCGCTTGGATGCCTTTCACTATAAATGCCATAGGCGCCGATGTGTACAGGGTTCCTAGTGAGTTCTCACCAGATCGGTCGCGCGAACTGCGGGTAATCGCGCATCAGCAAGCCCTTCCAGATGGTCAAGAATCCGAGCTAGACAAAGGAGACAAACATGCAGTATTTCGTCACCGGCGCGACCGGCTTCATCGGCAAGCGCTTGGTCAAGAAACTGTTGGCGCGGCGCGGCAGCACGGTTCACTTCCTGATGCGTGAGGAAAGCCGCGACAAGCTGCCCGAGTTGCTGGAGTTCTGGGGCCTGGCCAAGTCAGGCAAGGCTCGCGCGCTGCCAGTGTTTGGCGACCTAACCGGCAAAAAGCTCGGCGTGTCGGCGGCCGACCTGAAGGCCTTGAAGGGTCAGATCGACCATGTCTACCACCTCGCCGCCGTCTATGACTTGAAGGCCGACGAGGCCTCGCAGATGGCCGCTAACGTGGACGGCACGCGCAGCATGGTCGAGTTTGCGGCCGCTATCGAGGCCGGGCATGTGCACCATGTCTCATCCATCGCAGCCGCCGGCTTGTACGAAGGCGTGTTCCGCGAGGATATGTTCGACGAGGCCGAGGGGCTGGATCACCCCTACTTCAACACCAAGCATGAGAGCGAGAAGATCGTCCGGCAGGAGTGCAAGCGAGCCTGGACGGTCTATCGCCCGGCCATGGTGGTCGGTGACTCCAAGACCGGCGAGATGGACAAGGTCGACGGCCCTTACTATTTTTTCAAGCCAATTCAGCGCCTGCGCCAGATCTTGCCGCCTTGGCTGCCGTCGATCGGTCTGGAAGGCGGGCGGGTCAATATCGTGCCGGTCGACTTTGTCGTTGACGCGCTCGATCACATCAGCCATCAGACCCGCGCAACGGGGCGCTGCTTCCATTTGGTCGACCCGGTGGGCTACCGCGTTGGCGATGTGCTGGACATCTTCTCCAAGGCCGCGCATGCGCCGAAGATGAATCTGTTCATCAACGCCGCACTGCTGGGCTTCATCCCCAAGAGCGTGAAGAAGGGCTTGATGGCGCTGGCGCCGGTGCGGCGCATCCGCAATGCGGTGATGAAGGATCTGGGTCTGCCGGACGATATGTTCACCTTCATCAACTACCCGACCCGCTTCGATTGCCGCGAAACGGCCGCTGCGCTCAAGGGTAGCGGTATCGCCTGTCCGAATCTGCATGATTACGCTTGGCGACTGTGGGACTTCTGGGAACGCCACCTCGACCCCGATCTCTTCATCGATCGTAGCCTGCGCGGTGCTTGCGGCGGCAAGGTGGTGTTGGTCACCGGGGGTTCGAGCGGCATCGGCCTGGCTTCGGCTATCAAGTTTGCCGAAGCCGGTGCGATCACGGTGATCTGCGCGCGCGATGAAGTCAAGCTGGCTGAGGCAGTCGCCGAGATCCGCGCCGCCGCCGGTGCTGACGCCAAGATACACAGTTACTCGGCCGACATCTCCAACGAAGAAAGCTGCAAGGCGATGGTCGCCTGGCTGACCGAGACTTTCGGCGGTGTTGACTATTTGATCAACAACGCCGGCCGCTCGATCCGCCGCGCCATCGAGGGCAGCTACGACCGCTTCCATGACTTCGAGCGCACCATGCAGCTGAACTATTTTGGTTGCTTGCGTGTGACCATGGGCTTGCTGCCCGGCATGGTGGCCAAGCGCAAGGGCCATGTGGTCAATATCTCCAGCATTGGCGTGCTGACTAATGCGCCGCGCTTCTCGGCCTATGTGGCCAGCAAGGCCGCGCTGGATGCCTGGACGCGCTGCGCCTCGTCGGAGTTTGCCGACCAGGGCGTCACCTTCACCACCATCAATATGCCCTTGGTGCGCACGCCGATGATTGCGCCGACGCAGATCTACAAGAACGTGCCGACGCTGGCGCCGGAAGAAGCAGCCGATATGGTGGCACAGGCCTGCATCTCGAAGCCGGTGCGGGTGGCGACGAGGTTAGGTATCACGGGCGAGCTGCTGCATGCAGCGATGCCGCGCGTCGCGCAGATCGTCATGAACACGACCTTCCGCATGTTCCCGGACAGCGATGCGTCCAAGGGCGACAAGCTGGGCAAGAGCGGCAAATCGCAGCTCTCACCCGAGGCGATCGCGATGCAGCAGATGATGAAGGGGATTCATTTCTGATTTGGCAAGGCGGCGTGGCCGCCGCTGCTGTCAGTGATGCCAGACCAGCAAGCGGGTCCCACCGGCATCCAAATTGCTGATGGCAATCGATCCCATCGAGTTGCCGGCGTTGTAAGAGCCAGCGCCGGCGCTCAAGAGATCGGCCAGGCCGACTTGCATGTTCAATTTGGCGGCGCCCATGGAAACCTGACTGCCGCCTTGGCCGTCGTAGCCGCTTTGCAAGGCGCCGCTCAAGCCTGCGGCCTGGATGGCGGCGGCAAATTCGGCCGGCGAGAGTTTGGATTTGGTGGCCGCCAGCTTGTCGCTGCCCAGCAGGTCCAGCAGACCCGGCAGCGACATGCCCAGTGATGCGGCGAGCAGAGGGCCGGCTTGCGCGCCGCCATTGACCGAGCGCATTTCCTCGTCGCCCAGCGCTTGTGGTGCGGCCAGCGTCGGCGCGGCGCAGGCCAAGGCCGCAGCAGCCAAGAGCAGGCTGCGGGTCAGAGTTTTGGCGCTGGCTGTGAACATGGCGATACCTCGGCTGGCTTGTTGCGGGGCCAACACTTGGCCCGTTGACGCAATTCTCAAAGCAGCATCGGTCGCTGAACAGGCCCCAGCGGTCACGCAGGCGCCTGATTCGTGACATAGGCGGCAAGCCGCTGGCTTTGTTGGCGCGGCTTCTTTGTTGCCCGCTTTGCAGGGCCTTGTCGACCCGTGACGGAGTTGGCATGCCACCGGTGACGCAGGTTTTAGAGCGCCTCGGCCAGGGGCAGCACATTGACGCGTCGGGACACTGCGCTGAGTGCGATCAGGTGCAGCATCTCGGTGACGGTGGTGCAGCAGTCTGAAAGGATGCTGACCTTGGCGTAGCGCTCGGCCGCCTTGGAGATGGCGGTATGGGTGACGCAGTTTTGCGTCATCATGCCGCAGATCAGCAGCTCGCTAACGCCTAATTCGTTCAGAGTCTGCGTCAAGGTGGTGTCGTCAAAGGCGTCGGCAAAACGCTTGATCACCAGCGGCGCCTGCGCTGCGGCGGCCAGCACGCGCGGGTGTGTCGCGACGCCGGCACTGTCCGCATTGAAGAACGGGGACGGGCCCTTGGCCGGATCGGCAATGTGCTGCACCAGGATCACCGGTATCTGCGCCGCCCGCGCTTTGTGGATGGCCGCTTCGACCTGCGTCAGCACGCCCTCGGCATGGTGCAGCGGGTAGTTGCCGCCAGGGAAATAGTCCATTTGGACGTCGATGACGATCAGGGCTTGCGCATGTTTCATGGGGAGTGGTCTCGGTTGAGGTGGTGAATCGATGGGCAGATTGTTTCAATCGACAGGCCTTGGAGCCAGTGGCCTGAAAGCCATTCATCGATAGAGTTGGGCCAAACTCCTGTACCCTCGGGGCGATGAAGAAGACCCACCCGATTGCCGTTCTGGCCTTTGATCAGATCAGCCCCTTTCACCTGGCCGTGCCCTGCGCTGTGTTTGGCGAGTCGCATCCGGGCGCGCCGCCGTTTGAGCTGCGGGTCTGCGCCGCCGAGCCGGGCAGCTTGATGACGACGGCCGGCTTCGGTCTGAGCTTGAACGCCGGTCTGGAAGCTCTGAAGGGCGCACGCACCGTCATCGTGCCGAGCTGGCGCGACCCGCAGGAGCGCCCGCCGCAGGCGCTGCTCGACGCGCTGTACCGGGCACACCAGGCCGGCGCGCAGCTGGTGGGCCTGTGCCTGGGTGCTTATGTGCTGGCCGAGGCCGGCTTGCTCGATGGGCGGCGCGCGACCACGCACTGGGCCTATGCGCAGGACTTTGCTGCGCGTTATCCGCAAGTGGCCGTCGACGCCGATGTGCTCTATATCGACGAGGGCGATGTCTTGACCTCGGCCGGCACTGCCGCCGGTATTGATGCTTGCCTGCATTTGCTGCGGCGCCAATATGGCATCGGGCCGGCCAATAGTGTGGCGCGGCGCCTGGTGGTGCCGCCGCATCGGCAGGGCGGGCAGGCGCAGTTCATCGAGCAGCCCTTGCCGGAGACGGCGCGTGATACCCGCTTGGCCGCAGTGATCGAGCGTGTGCGCGCCGATCTGGGGCAGGCACATAGCCTGGACAGCTTGGCTGACAGTGTGGCCATGAGCCGTCGTAGCTTCACGCGGCACTTTCGCCAGCTCACAGGCACGACCGTCGGCGCCTGGTTGCTCAGTGAGCGCCTGGCGCGTAGCCAAGTGCTGCTGGAGGGGAGTGATCAATCGGTCGAGCAGATCGCCGAGTTGGCAGGTTTTGGCTCAGCGGTGTCGCTGCGGACGCATTTCCGGGCCACGTTTGGCGTGTCGCCGACGGCCTGGCGACAAACCTTCCGGGGCGCCTGATTGATGGCACCGGCTGGCTTTGACTTGAGCCGGTCACATGGCTGAGGAGAATGGGCGCAGGGAGCCTGCACAGAGTATTCAATCGTTCAGCAGGGCGGGGTGATGGCGAGAAAAAATCTGATGTCGGTCTGGACCCGCAGCCTGCAACGCAGCTTCGGGCAGGCGGCGCGCAGCCAGATGCAGGCGGGCGCGAAGGCGCTCAAGCAGTCGATCAAGAGTGTGCAAGTGGCCCACGCAAAACGTGCGCGTGCGCCGGGCGGCCCGGGTGACTGGCTGCCCGGCGTCAGCATGGGCGCAGGCGGCGCCCGCCAGTTTCGGGTTTACCGGCCCCCCGGCGTGCTGCCGGGGGAGCGCTTGCCTTTGTTGGTGATGCTGCATGGTTGCGGCCAATCGGCCAGCTCCTTTGCGCAGAGTTCGCGCATGAATGCGCTGGCGGCGCGCGAGCGCTGTCTGCTGCTGTACCCCGAGCAAGATCTCGTTGCCAATCCGCAAGGCTGCTGGAACTGGTTTGCTACCCGCTCCGGCAAGGCGCAGGCGGAAGTGGCGCTGATCATGCGGGCGATTGATCAGGTCTGCCTGCTCTATCCGGTGGACCCAGAGCGCGTGGCCGTGGCCGGCATGTCGGCCGGCGCCAGCATGGCGGCCTTGTTGGCAACGCAGCACCCCGAGCGCTTCAAGGCGGTGGTGATGCATTCGGGGGTGCCGCCGGGCGAGGCGCATTCAAGCTTGACGGCCCTGGGAGCAATGCATGGCCGGCGCAAGCTAGGCCATGCAAATGCCAAGGCAGAGCCAAAGCCTGGCGGCAGGGGCGGCGTGGCGTGGCCGCCTCTGCTGCTGATCCATGGCCGCCAAGACAGCGTCGTGTCGCCCGACAATGCGCAGGCTGCCGTGCAGCTCTGGTGCGCGGCAGCGCGGCTGAGTGCCGTTGCCGCCGCTGGCGATGTTGATGTTGATGTTGATGTGAAAGTCGGCCCAGCGCGCCGCAGCCAACGCGGCCAGCGTTATGCGATGACGACGACCGACTACAAACTCGGCGCCCGCACCGTGGTGAGCTGGGTGGAGGTCGATCGTTTGGCCCATGCCTGGAGCGGCGGCGCCAAATCGCAGGCCTTCAGTGACCCGCTTGGGCCCGATGCTTCGCGCATGGTTTGGCGCTTTGTACTCAAGCAGTTCAGCGCAGCAAAGTGACGATGGTGACCACCAGCGTGCCCAAACCGAGGTTGAAGGCCAACCAGTTGCGGATTTGGGCCAAGGCCTGGCCGCCGGCAGCCCAGTCCTCGGCGCCGACGCTGCGCGAGAGCTTTTTGTAAAGCGAGAACTTGATGTGCATAAAGATCGCCACCATCACGCTGCCCAGCAAGGCCATCACGGTCCAGGCCAGCGGCATCTGAAAGACGCCGCCCGACTGCACCACTTGTTTGGCCACTCGGCCCAGCATCCACACGCCGCTGCCCAGCACCAAAAGTGAAGCCCACAACGTGGCTTTGAAAAAACGGCCCATGACGGCGTGCATCAGGCGCACTCGCACCGGCGCTTCGAGCTGCGCGGCGGCCGGGCGCAAGAAAAAGTAGCTGAAGCACATGCCGCCCAGCCAGACGATGATGGCGAGCAGGTGCAGGGTCTTGAGAAGGGCGTAGATCATGGCGTGCTTTTTAGGGGTCAGGTGTTGCCAACAGTCGTGCGGCGGCGCATCAAGGCGATCATGGCATGGAGTGCAGCGCCGACGATAAGCAGCAAGAAACAGCCCAGACCCCAGACCAGCCAGACCAAAAAGCTCAGCCCACTGCCCAAGGCCGGCGCCAAGCTCAGCAGCGATTCAAACAGCGGCTTCAAGCTGGTCAGCAGCGCCGTCAGTGCTTGCGCCAAGTCGGGCGGCAGCCATGGGCCTAGGATTTCTTGCAAATTGAAGCCTTCAGGCGCCGTGGCGCCCGACCAGTCGCCGCTGGTGCTCAAGCCCCATTGGGTCAGTGCATGGAAGGCCCAGGCGGCGAAAGACCAGAGCCCAATGAGGCTGAGAACGGCAAACCAGCTGATGGCGTAAAGCATAGTATTTTGGGTCGATTGAGTTCTTGGAATACTTGTGACGGCGGGGCTTTAGGCAGCTTGCGCGTCCCCCAGGTGGATCTGCCAATGCCGGCAGGCCGCTTCCAGAACCAGGGTCTCGCCCTCGGCAAGGTGAGCATCGGCCCGCGCCGCCGCCAGGGCCAAGGTCAGCACCTTGCGCTGCAGCAAGGGCTCATCAACTTCGGCCATCAGCGCGGCCATGCTTTGCTCGTCTACGCTGGACATCATCGAGGCCGAGCCATAAGCATTCACCAGCAGATCCTCGCAGAGCGATTGCACGATAGGCCCCAAACCGCCTGGCGCCAGGCCCAACTGCCCTGCGGCGTCGAGTTGCTGCAGTGCATTGAACTCCGAAAGGCTGACGTTGCCATCGGCGATCAGCACGAGGGCCACGATGCGGGCGGCGGCTTCCGCGCTGTTGCGAGGGTAGGAACGCATGGTGTTTGTCCTTTATGAGTGGCGAGGTGGGGCGGCCTGATCCGTTGAGCGAAGCATTGAGGTTCAGGCCTGTCTTGGAGTATGGGTCCGATACATGAAGGAAAAACCGGTGTTTTATTGATGTTTGCTTCTGAAAATAAGAAGTGATGCGAACCTCACGCCTGGCCTCACGAGCAAGAACCAAGGTCAGCTCCGTTCACTTTGCCGGTCATCAATTCGCGCGGGCTCCGGGTCGCCTCACTTGAAATCCCGGCTCCGCTCCAACCCCAAGCGTCCGAGCAGCGGCGTCAAATCATCGAAGCTGCGGGCGATCAGATTTCTCACGCCGTTTTCATGCTGCCAGACGCCGTGCACGGCCAGCAGCCGGGCGGCGCGCACGACGATGCGGTGCTCGGCATAGATGTCGGGCCAGACGATCACCTGCACGCTGCCGCTTTCGTCTTCCAGGCTGATGAAGAGCGTGCCATGGGCCGTCTGCGGGCGCTGGCGCACGGTGACGATGCCGCAGGTGTGTGCCTTGCGGCCATTCGGCCAATGCTGCAGTTGCTCTGAGCTTTTCAGCCCGAGTTTGGCCAGGCGCGGGCGGAGCAACTTAAGCGGGTGGCTGCGCAGGGTCAGGCCCAAGGCGGCATAGTCCCAGATCACTTCCTCGCCCTCGGGTGCTGCCGGCAGGTCTAACTCTTCATCTGCGCTGAAGGCGCCCTGCAGCAGCCGCGGCTGGGCGCGCAGGGCCGAGGCCTGCCAGACCTGCTGGCGGCGCTGGCCGGCCAGCGACATCAGCGCGTCGGCGGCGGCGAGCTGCTGCATGTCTTGCTGGTCCAGCTCGGCGCGCAGGGCCAGGTCTTGCGCGTCGCTGAAGGGGCCGGCCTTGCGGCGCTCGGCCTCAATCCGAGCTGCTGCGGCCTTGCTGAGGCCCGAGATCAAATGCAGGCCCAGGCGCACCGCCGGCTGCTGGCTGCCTTCAAGAGTCTCCAAGCTGCTCATCTGCTCGCTCTCGTTGACGTCGGCCGCGCGCACCTCAATCTGGTGCCGGCGCGCATCCTGCACCAGCTGGCTGGGCGTGTAAAAACCCAGCGGCTGCGAGTTCAAGAGCGCGCACAAAAAGGCGGCCGGCTCATGCCGTTTGACCCAGCAGGACACATAGGTCAGCAGCGCAAAGCTGGCCGCATGCGACTCCGGAAATCCATAGGACGCAAAGCCCTTGATCTGGCGAAATATCGCCTCGGCAAACTCGTCCTGGTAGCCGCGTTCGCGCATGCCTGTGAGGATCTTCTCGTGGAAACGGGCCAGATCACCAGGCCGCTTCCAGGCCGCCATCGCGCGGCGCAGCTGATCGGCCTCGCCGGGCGAGAAGCCGGCCGCGATCATCGCCACTTGCATCACCTGCTCTTGAAAAATCGGGATACCGCAGGTGCGCTCCAGCGCCGCGCGCAACTCGTCCTTGGGGTATTTGATCTGTTCGGGCGGCAGCGCGCGGTTCTTCAAATAGGGGTGGACCATGCCGCCGGCAATCGGCCCCGGGCGCACCAGCGCGACCTCGATCACCAGGTCGTAAAAGCAGCGCGGTTTAAGGCGCGGCAGCATGGACATCTGCGCGCGCGATTCGATCTGGAACACGCCGATGGTGTCGGCCTTGCAAATCATGTCGTAGGTGGGTTGGTCACCCTCGGGCACATCTTTGATGCCGAAAGACTTGCCGCGCAAGCTGCTGATGAGGTCGAAGCTGCGGCGCAGCGCGCTCAGCATGCCCAGCGCCAGCACATCGACCTTCATCAGGCCGAGCGCGTCGATATCGTCCTTGTCCCACTGGATCACGGTGCGCTCGGCCATGCTGGCGTTCTCGATCGGCACCAGGCGCGACAGCGGCCCTTGGGTCAATACAAAGCCGCCGGGATGCTGGCTGAGGTGGCGCGGCATGCCCATCAGCTGGCGGCTCAGGCGCACCAGCTGGCGCAGTTTGAGGTCATTCGGGTCCAGCCCCAGCTCGATCTGCAAAGCTTGCAGGCGCTCGTCCGGCAGGCTCTCTTCGCTCCAGCCGCTGTGGTCCTTGGCGAGCTTTTCGACCAAGGCTTCGTCCATATTCAAAGCGCGGCCGACGTCGCGGATCGCGCTGCGCGGCCGGTAGCTGATGACGACGGCGGTCAGCGCGGCACGTTCGCGGCCGTATTTGCGGTACAGGTACTGGATTACTTCCTCGCGCCGCTCATGCTCGAAGTCCACATCGATATCGGGCGGCTCATTGCGCTCGCGGCTGATGAAGCGCTCGAACAGCATGCTGGAGCGCGCCGGGTCCACCTCGGTGATGAACAGGCAATAACAGACGATGCTGTTGGCGGCCGAGCCGCGGCCCTGGCAGAGAATCTCGCGGCCGCGCGCGAAGCGCACGATATCTGCCACGGTGAGGAAGTAATGCTCGTAGCCCAGCTCATGGATCAAGCTCAGCTCATGCTCAATCTGGCTGCGCAGTTTGGTCCTTATGCCGCCGGGCCAGCGCCGCACCACCCCGGCCTCGGTCAGCGCGCGCAGATGGGCCGTCGGCGTGCTGCCGGCGGGGATCACCTCGCTGGGGTATTGGTAGCGGATCTCGTCGAGCGAAAAATCGCACAGCCCCGCCACCACCAGCGTTTCGGCCAGCAGCTCGGCCGGGTAGAGCTGGGCCAGGCGCAGGCGGCTGCGCAGATGACGCTCGGCGTTAGGCTGCAGCTCAAAGCCGCAGTCGGCAATCGGCTTGTTCAGCCGGGTGGCGGTCATCACGTCCTGCAGCGGTTTGCGTGAGCGCCGATGCATATGTACATCGCCGCAAGCGACCAGGGGCAGGGCGGTCAGCGCTGACAAGGCGCGCAGGCGCTGCAACCACATCTCGTCACCCAGCTCGCGCAGCAACTCGACACCCAGCCAGGCGCGGCCCGGCACCTGCTGCAGCAGCCAGCGCGCCGGGGCCAAGAGCTCTGCGTCGCTGGCCGTGCGCGGCAGCAGGGCGATGAACAGGCAATCGGCCAAGGCCGGCAGCAACTGCTTTTGCAGTTGTGACCAGCGCAGGCAGTACGTGCCCTTGTCGGCCGCTCGGCGCAGATCGGTGATGAACTGGCAGAGATTGCCGTAGCCGTTCAGATGGCGTGCCAGTACCAGCAGCTTGAACAGCGGCTGTTCCGTCTCATCTTGCACAAGGAACTCGGCGCCAATGATCAACTTCAAACCGCAGGATTTGGCTGCTACATGCGCCCGCACCACACCGGCCAGTGAGCATTCATCGGTCAAGGCCAGCGCCGCATAGCCCTGCGCATGCGCGCGCTCCACCAGCTCGGCCGGCGTCGAGGCGCCGCGCAGAAAGGAGTAGTTGCTCAGGGCATGCAGCTCGGCGTAGCTGCTGATGAGGTTCATCACGCAAACACCCCATGCAAAAACCAGCCATGTTCGAACTCGGACAAGCGCTGCTGAAACACCCACAGCACGAGGTGGCCGGCGCTCAGCGCGAGAAAGTAGTCGCGCTGCACCTGAGCATGGCCATTCGGCAATGTCGCATCAAGCTGCCACCAGCCGCCCTCGATGCGCTGCGGCCCGGCCAGCAGCTGCAGTGGTGCTTGCTGGTACTGCGGGCGGTCCTGATGCACGCTCAGGCGCAGTGGGCAGCTGAGCAACCAACTCGGTTGCGGGTAGCTTGGCCCACGCACGGCCGATCTGGGCGCTGCGCCGCTGCTCGCCCAGGCCTGCCAATGTTGCATCGCTTCCAGCCGGTGGTCCTCTTGCAAATGGCCGCAGCGCACCCGCTCGGGGCTCAAACGCACGGAGATGCGTTCCAGCAATTGCGCCAGCGGCTCCAGTGCCTGATCGGGTGCGGCCGGCAGCAGGCTGGCGCTGGCCTCGATCAAGGGCAGGACTTCGCCCGCTTGCAGGCGAATCTCACCGGCCGGCGCGGCCAGCCTCAGCTGCGCCAGATGCTCGCCCAAGAGCCGCGAGAGGTGACCGAAGTCGCGCGTGCAGTGGCTGGTGTGGATCTGTAGCGAGCCGCCGCAGCCCACACCGCGAGCCCGCATCGCGTCATGCTCCCAGTGCAAGGTCAGCGCCTGGATGCCGGCATGGCGACCTGCCAACCAGGCGCATAACTGCAAAAGCAGATGGCGCACATATTGAAGCAAGAGCTGCGCATTCTCGACCCGCTGCGGCAGCTCCAGTCTGGCTTCAAATTCGGCCGGCGCCTGCAACCAAGCGTGCGCCTCGGGCTGCAGGCCCAGCGCCTGATCCAGCGCCTGCAGCAAGGCCTTGCCGAAGCGTCGGCTCAGGCCCGCACGCGGCAGCCGCCGCACATCGCCGAGCGTGCGGCAGCCCAGCCGCGCCAGCATGGCTGCCTGCGCCTGCACCGCGCTCAGACAGTGCAAGGGCAGGCCATCAAGGACTTCTGCGATGGGCCGGCTAAGACCGTCGCTGACGGCCGCGCGTGCTAGCGCCAGCGCGGCCAGGCTGGTCGGCGCCCAGGCGAGGGCTTGCAGGCTCAGGCCGGCCTGGACGGCGCTGCGCCGTACCCGCTGGTGCAAGACCTCGGCGCCGCCAAACAGCCGCAGGCAGGCTTGCACTTCGAGTACCACCGCTTCTTCGAGCCGAGCGACCTTGGGGCTGAACTGCAGCGCCCACCAAGCCAGCGCTTGCTGGGTTTGTTCGGGGTCAGCGCTGCAGGACGGCGGCTCATCGGTGGCTGATGGCGGGCTGGGGAGCAGGGCGAGCCAATGCATGGCGAGCCTCCACGGTATTGGGCAGCTGAATCTGTGGCTGGGCCCGGCTCAGCATCTGCGGTGTCAGCACCTGCGCCAGATCGGCCGGCATGGCCGGTAGGCTCAACAGCCCTTCGTGGCGCGGGCCGCGGCGTTTGAGCACATGCACTTGCAGCGTCCAGCCCGAGCCGGTGCTGACACACAGACGCAGCGGCGCGGCCGAGGGCTGCGTTTGCACGGCCAGCGGGCGGAACAGAAAAATCGGCGCATCCATCACTTGAGCGCAGCTTTGCAGGCGGCGGATTTGCTCGGGCGCGGCGCGTGGCAACCAGGCCAGGATGGCGGCGCTGGCATTGGCCTTGATCGCCTGCTCCAGCGTCCAGAGCTGCTGGGCCGGTGTTTCGGGGGCAATCCAAATCAGCCGGTGGGGCGGCAGCCCAGCTTGCTGTAAACCGGGCAGATGGGGCGTGAGCGGCGGGTTGATCAACAAGAGCGGGCGCTCGGGGCGAAGGGCCTTGGGCCGGTTTGATGCACGACTAAGCCTGCTCGTTGCGCTTGGCAAGGCCTGGCTGGCTGGGCTTCCAAGCAGCAAGCGCAGCGTTGGCGCCAGCAGCCGCCATTCCAGCGTGGCCACGCTGTCGCAGAGGATCTCGCTCAGGCTCTGGCTTGGCCAGCCGCCACCCGGCAGCTCGGCGTCCAGCGCGGCAAAGCCGCTGCCTACACAGGCACTGCGGCTGGAGCCCAAGCTGCTGGCGCGCCAGACCTGCGCCCGCAGCAAAGCATCCAGGCGAGCGCTGTTGGCGGCGGCTGAAGCTGCCGCGGCGCCAACATCGTCAGGCAGCGCCGAGCGTTGGGGGTCGGGGGCGAACATGGTTTGGGGTAATCAATTTACTGTATTTTTATACAGTATACGACCATACCCTCCGCTGGCAAGAGCGGCGGCAGGAGTGCCTCATATCCAGGGTCGGTCAGGGCCTTGCTTGGCGTGCGCGCTGTCCTGGTGACGCCAGGCTGTGTCTCAGCGGCAGGAGTCAGCCGGCGGGATGATGGATATGGAGGGGCAGTTTTAGCTCGACCTGACAACCTGCTCCGGCGCTGCTGAGAATCTTGATCTCGCCGCCCAAGCTCTGTGTGACCAAGCGGTATGCCGCATGCAGCCCCAGGCCTGAAGAACCCTGGCCGAGCCGCGTGGTGAAGAAGGGGTCGAACACATGGTCGAGATGCTCGGCCGCTATGCCGCGGCCATTGTCCTCGATGCGCAAGACATAATTTCCATTATCAACGGTTCCGGAAAGGGACAAGCGGCACGGTGGCGCTTGATCCTGAAAGCCGTGCAGCAGGCTGTTTTCTATCAGCTGAGCCAGTACTTGGCCGAGCGCGCCGGGGTCACTGCACAAGCTCACGGCTTGCAAACCCTGGGCATCGACCTCGATCTGGCTGGCGCGCAGGGCCGGTGCCATCACGGCCAGCGTGTTTTCAATCACCTGCAGCGGATTGAATCTCAGCACTTGCTGGCTCGATTGTTCGATCGCCAGCGCCTTGAAGCGCTGGATCAAGTCGCCCGCCCGGTGCAAGCTGCGCCCGGCAATGTCCAGGCCTTCTCCCATGGCCCTGTGCATCTGCGTCAAGTCTTGGCGGCGCATGCGGTTCTCATCAAAGGCCTGCACATTCGCTCTCAGGCTGTCGCTCATGGTGCTGGTGGCCAGGATCGCGTTGCCGATGGGCGTATTGAGCTCATGCGCCACGCCGGCCACCAGATAACTCAGCGCCGCCTGTTTTTCGCGCTCCAGCAGCAAGCGCATCGCATGCTCCAACTCGCGGCTGCGTTCCTCGACTTTGAGCTCCAGCGCGTCGCGCGCGGCTTTCAGCTCTGCTTCGGCTTGGCGGCGTATTTCGATCTCGTCTTGCAGGCGCAGCAGGCTGCGTTTGAGTTCGTGGTTGCGCTCGGCCAGTTCCAACTCCAACTGATTGCCCTGTTTGCGCAGGTATTCGTTCTGAGCCTGGGTGCGGGCGTGGCCCAACATGCCCAGCAGGCTGTTGCTATTGTTCAGCCGCATGGCGGCCAGTTGTGACTGTTGCAACTCCATCTGCTCTTTGCGGGCGGCCAGGGCTTCTTCCCACAGGCCTGCTTCCTCAGCGCATTCGGCCCGGCGGCGCAAGGCGCGCCCCAGGATGGGCCATTGCGACTGACTGCGGGCCGAGTCTCTGGCCTGCCGGAATAGCTCAATCGCCTGCGCATGCTGGCCCGATTTCCAGGCGACCAGGGCGTGGTTTTGCAAAAGGAAGGTTTCTTGTTCTTTGTTGATGGGGTGAGCGTTGTGCGTGGCTTCGGCCACCGCCAGCAGTTGCCGCGCTTCGTCCAGACGCCCGACCCACAGGCGCTGGTTGGCCAGATTGACCGCGTCGCGGAACAGCCGGGCCGGCTGGGCCAGCGTCAGCGCCTCCGCATAGAGGATTTCCTGCCAGTAGGTGGCGTCAAGCGGCCGGTCCAAAAAGGAATAGGCGGCCGCCAAATTGACCAGCAGGCTGTAGCGTTGCTCGGTGCTTAATGCAGCCAGGCGCTGCGCGTCATGCGCCCAGGGTTCCAGCTTGTCGACGGCCTGCTGATACATCTCGGTGTCATGCAGGATCTTGGCCGCCAGATTGAGGCAGCGAAACAGGTTCTCCGCATCCTGCAGCGCTTCAAAAATGGCTTCGGCTCGGCCCAGCGAGGCCAGCGCCAGCGCGCTCAGATGTGATTTGCTCTGAAAGCGGGCGAGACAGGTCAGCGCATCGGCCAGCGGCCGTTGTTCAGCTTGTGTCAGGCACAGTTGCTCGGCGCGGTCCACCAAGGCAAATGCTTGATCGACCATGTCTTGCGTGACGCCGTGCGGCATGCTGTTGCGCAGTTCACGGCTGCTCAGGCTGATCAAATCGCCCGGGCTCAGGTCATTGCGCAGCCGCAAGTCCTGCAGCAGGCGCACTACTTGCGCGCGGTCGCTGCTGTCGAGGTAGAAATCGAGGCGGGAGAGGGTCGCGGCGATGTCGGGGCTGTTGCCCATAGAGAGAACTTCGGCCGTCCTGTCGGTTTGGTCTGCCATGCTCACGCAACAAATGTTGGATGCGAGAAATTCTTAGAGGTGAACGCCCCATCACCCTGAGCGAAAGGATAGCAGTTCGTCAAACCGTTCGGCAGGGCGTTCCTAGAGGCGGGCGACGCCTTTGTGCTTGTCGCCCGCCTCGTTTCCTGCGCCTGTGAGCGCTCAGGACTTGGTCGCCAGCAAACCTTCCAGCTGATCCATCGCGAGGTTCATGCGCCGCACCAGCGCACGGTAAGGTTCCGGCGTGGCCAAGTCCAGACCGGCAGCGCGGGTCAGCGGATAGGGGTCGGCGGAGTTGCCGGCCTTGAGCAGGGTGAAGTAACGCTCCAGCATGGCGGCGTCTCCCTTGGCAATGCCTTCCGCAAAGAAGGCCCCGGCGCTGATGCAGGTGGCGTATTGGTAGACATAGAAATCACGGTAAAAGTGCGGGATATAGGCCCACTCGATGCCATAGATGTCGTCGATCTTGACCACGCCCTGGGCGTCACCGTGGTAGCGCTTGAGCAGATCCAGGTACATCTTGCTGAGGCTCTCGCCGGTGACGGGCTCGCCCTTTTCGACCGCTGCATGGGCGGCCAGTTCGAACTCGGCAAACATGGCCTGGCGGAAGAAGGTGGCGCGCAGGTTCTCGAGTTGCTGGCTGAGCGCAAAGATCTTCTCGTCGCGGGTCTTGGCGTTGGCCACCATGTAATCGGCCAGCAGCAGCTCATTGGCGGTGGACGGGATCTCGGCGATGAAGGTCGCGTAACCCGAAGTTTCATAGGGCTGCGAGTTCGAGTAGACCGTGTGCATCGCGTGGCCCCACTCATGCGCCAGTGTCGAGACGCTGTTGTAGTCGCCGTTGTAGCTCATCAAGAGATAGGGGTGCACATCGTAGGCGGCGCCGTTCATATAGGCGCCCGAGCGCTTGCCGCGCTGTGGCAGCGAGTGCATCCAGTTTTGTTTGAACGCGGCGCCGAGTTTTTGCGTGTAGTCCTCGCCCAGCGGCTTCAGCGCGGCCAAGGTCAAAGCCTCGGCTTCGGCCTGGGTGTAGGCGCCGGCGGGCTTGGCCAGCGGTACATACATGTCCTGGTAGCCGGCTTGTTTGAGGCTCAAGACCTTGCTGCGCAGCTTGAGGTAACGGTGCAAGGTGGGTAGGCCGGCATTGGCCTCTTGCACCAGGGTCAGGTAGACGGCCTCGGGGATGTTGTACTCGGCCTGCGCCATCGCCACGCTGCTGGGGTAGTTGCGAGCCTTGGCGTTGAAGACCGTGCCGCGCAAATTGGCGGCATAGACGGCGCCCAGCGTGCGCTCATAGTTTTTGTAGACCGGCCAGAAGGCGTCGAAGACCTGCTTGCGCACCTTCGGGTCCGGGTCGGAGCGGTAAGCGGTGTACTGTTCCTGATCCAGCACCACGTCTTTGCCACGGATCTTGATCTTGGGCCAAGGCAGATCAGCATTGGTCAGCAAGGTGTAGATCTGGCCCGGCTGCTGCAGCGTTTCGCTGGCAGCGGCCAGCAGTGCTTCCTCCTTGGGGCTCAAGGTGTGCTCGGCCATGCGCAAGATGGTTTGCAGCGACTGCCGGTGCTTGGCCAGGCCTGGCTCGGCAGCAATGAAGCCCTCGACCTTGGCACGGCCCATCGCGGCCACCTCGGCGTTGACGAAGGAGACGGCCTCGCCGTACTGGTTGTAGATCTGGTCGCCGAGTTGGCTGCGCGCTTGATTGGCGGTGATCTGGGTGTCCTCATCGGCCTTCATGCTGGCGTAGGACTGCAGGCGTGACAGGCGGCGTTGCATCGCTGACATCAAATCCAGGCCCTTGAGCAGGCTCTGTGCGCTTTCGCCCAGCGTGCCGGCCAGCGCCTTGAGCTTGGGGAACTCGGCTGCGATGGCCTGGCGCTCGGCCTCCCATGTGGCGTCGTCGGCGTAGAGCTGGGTCAAGTCCCACTGCTGCGCACTGGCTGTGCTGGGCGCCTTGGCGCTGCTGGTGACGGGCTTGCTGGGGGTGCTGGCTGCTTGTGCGTTGCTGAGCAGCAGCAGGGTGGCGGAGGCCAGGGCAATAGCGCTTAATTTCATGGACTGTCTCTTCGCTTATGGCGGTTTTGATGATGTGGGCGCCAGCTTGCGGCCGGCAACGGCCGCCATTGTGCAGTGCCCGTGCTGTGCAGGCTTTCGTCATGCTTGCGCGGCGTGGTTGGCAGCAGCGCCGGGTTTCGGGTGACAGCGGCGGGTCTGTCGCCCTTGGTGCATTGTTGTGTCTATGCCGCAGCCACCCTGCAGATGAGGGGGGTAAATCCGGCGATCCGGGGCGCGCAAGTCTTGGGCTGGGGTAATCTTAGGGTTTTCACCAGTTCTTCATTCCTGGTCGTTGATTCGAAGGCGAGCTTAGATGGCGTTGACAGAAGATTTTGAGGCGGCCTCGGCGCCAGCAGTGGCTTTTGCCGCCTTCGGGGACGCCGCCACTTCGCGCCTCTTGCTGCGCCCGCCAAGGGCCGACGATCTGGAGGCCGTGTTCGAGTTGCATGCCGATCCGGTTTGCACCCGCTGCAGCGCCAGCGCCACCTTGGTGGGTCGCGACGAAGCGCAGGTTTTGTTGCAGGGCTGGCTTGATCATTGGCAGACGAATGGTTTTGGCTATTGGGTGATCAGCGCGCGCGAGCAGCCCGATGTCGTGCTCGGCTTTGGTGGCGTGATGCACAAGACCGTCGACGGCGTCAGCGGCCCCTATCTGTATTTCCGCTTCCGCCCGCAAGCTTGGGGCCAGGGCTTCGCCTCCGAGATGGCCTTGAAGGCGCTGGACCTGAGTTTCAACACCCTTGGGCAAGCCCATGTGCTGGCCGTCGTGTTGCCGGCCAACACGCCCTCGCGCAAGACGCTGGAGCGCCTGGGCATGCTGTTGAAAAGCGCGCTGGCCGATGTGCCGGGCCAGCCACCCAGCTTGGTCTACGAACTCAGCGCCGCGCGCTTTGCCGGCCTGCCCAAGGTGCAGCCCCAGCCCACACCGTTTGGTGCTTGAGCGGGGCCGAGGCGAGGCTTTAAGCCCCGCGCCTGCTTAAAGCTCGGCCGCCCCCAGGCCGGTGGACTTGGCATAACTCGCCTTGGCATAACTCGCGCGCTCAATGTCTTGCAACTCCACGCAGAGCTGTACCGACTGGGTCTTGGGCCAGGCACAGGCCTGTTCCAAGACCTGCAGCAGGCCGGCCGAGAGGGTTTGCTTGAGCTGCGCCGAGCGCCCGCTCAGCAAGGCCAGCTTGACATGCACAAAGGCCTGGTTGTCTGGGTGGTTGCTGACATGCGTGCCGACCAAATAGGTGTCCAGGCGAATGGCTCGACTCTTGATGTCTAGCGCCTCGAATTCGCCACTGTTCAGCAGCAGCTTGTTGAGCGCCAATAGCGCGTCAGCGGCCTTGAACAGGGGGAGGTTGCTGGTGTATTCGAGGGTCAGGTGGGGCATGGTGACTTTCAATCGATGCGGCAGCGGCTCGGGGTGAGCGCGCTGGCGGCAAGCTGCGGATTTTCTTCGATTGCGCGCCAGGGCGCTTGCGCCAGCGCAGGGGGAATGCTTGTCAAGCACCGAGAGGCGCAAAGGGATTAGGGAAACTACGCGGCAGGGAAGTCCCTTGCTCTGTAGAGACAAAGCTGTGCCCGCAGCGAACTAGGATAGTGCCTGATTGATGAACACAGCGCCCCAAACTTGGGCGCCCCGTTTCACAAGGAGGCCCAGCACCGTGGCGACGACTTTCCCCCGGCTCTTGATCGAGCATGCAGCGCAGCGCCCGCAAGCGCCGGCGCTGCGCGAGAAGGAGTACGGCATCTGGCAAACGCTCAGCTGGCGTCAGCTTGAGGCCTTGGTCGCTGAGCTGGCGCATGGTCTGGCGGCGGCCGGCTTGCGCCGGGGTGACCATATTGCGCTGGTGGGCGAGAACCGGCCGCGCTTGTCCGCAGCCGTCTTGGCCGCGCAAGTCCTGGGGGCGATCCCGGTGCCGCTGTACTCCGACGCGGTTGCCGCCGAATTTGTGTTTCCGTTGGCTAACGCCGAAATTGCTTATGCCGTGGTCGAGGACCAAGAGCAGGTCGACAAGATGCTGGAGCTGCGCGAACAATGCCCGCAGCTGCGTTGCATCTGGTACGACAAGCCGCGCGGCCTGCGCAGCTATGTGGAGCCCGGCCTGGCGTCCTTGGATCAGCTTTGTGCGGCCGGCCGCGAACATGCCAAAGAGCGCCCCAACTTCTTTGCCGAGCAGGTGGCGGCCACGCAGCCCGGCGACAGCGCCGCGATGTTCTTTACTTCGGGCACAACCGGCAACCCCAAGGGCGTCGTCCACACCCATCTGAGCCTGATCGACCGGGCACAGGCCGGCGCGCGCTTTGACAAACTGACATCAAGCGAAGAAGTCCTGGCCTATTTGCCGCCGGCCTGGATAGGCCAAAACATCTTCAGCTACGCGCAGTGGTTGGTCTGCGGCTATGTGGTCAACGCGCCCGAGTCGGCCAGCACGGTGACCATAGACCTGAAGGAAATCGGCCCGAGCTACTACTTCGCGCCGCCGCGCGTCTTCGAGGGCCTATTGACCAGCGTATCGATCAGGATGGAAGACGCGAGCCGCCTCAAACGCTATTTGTTTGAGCGCTGCATGCGCCTGGCGCGGCGGGTTGGCCCCAGCTTGATGGACGGCCAGGCCGTAGGTCTCGTGGACCGCTGCAAATACGCATTGGGCAATCTGGCCATTTACGGCCCGCTGCGCAACAGCCTGGGTTTCTCACGGGTGCGCGTGGCCTATACGGCCGGCGAGGCGATAGGGCCGGACTTGTTCAGCTTCTACCGTGCCATCGGCATTAATTTGAAGCAACTCTACGGTTCGACCGAGACGGCGGTTTTCGTCTGCCTGCAGCCCGATCATCAGGCCCGCGCCGACACGGTCGGCGTGCCCATCGATGGGGTTGAAATCAAGGTCGCCGAGGGCGGCGAGATCCTGGTCAAGTCGGCCGGCCTGTTCAGCGGCTATTACAAAAATCCGGGCGCCACGGCCGAGGCCTTGACGCCCGAGGGCTGGTATCACACCGGTGACGCCGGCTTTATCGACGGCCATGGCCATCTGAAGATCATCGACCGCGCCAAAGATGTCGGTCGCATGGCCGGCGGCCCGTTTGACGGCGCCCTGTTTGCGCCCAAATATGTGGAGAACAAGCTGAAGTTCTTCCCCTTCATCAAGGAGGCGGTGGCCTTTGGCGACCAGCGTGCCAGCGTCTGCGCCTTTATCAATATCGACTTCGAGGCGGTCGGCAACTGGGCCGAGCGGCGCAATCTGTCCTATGCCGGCTACACCGATCTGGCGCAAAAGCCCGAGGTCTATGAGTTGATCCGAGGCTGCGTGGAGCAGGTCAATGCAGATTTGGCCGAGGACAGCGCCTTGGCCGGCAGCCAGATCGCGCGCTTGCTGATTTTGCACAAGGAGTTGGATGCCGATGACGGCGAGTTGACCCGCACCCGCAAGGTCAAGCGCAGTGCGATTGCCGAGAAATATGCGGTTTTGATTTCGGCGCTGTATGACGGACGCCAATCGCAGTTCATTGAGACCGCAGTCAAGTTTGAGGATGGGCGCAGTGGCTCGATATCGGCCGATTTGAAGATCGTCGATGCGAAGACATTCGCCTCGGTCGGGAGGGCCGCCTGAATGTTTGCCCCCACGTTTGCGGCTACGCCGCTTCTCAGCCCCCCGAGGGGGCGCTCAACGCCCTTGGGGCGGCCCGGCGGACGTTGATATGAGCAGCAAGAAGATCGGCGACATCATCCTCGAGGTCAAAAACATCTCGCTGGCATTTGGCGGGGTCAAGGCGCTGACCGACATTTCCTTTGATGTGCGCGAGCATGAAATCCGCGCCATCATCGGCCCCAACGGCGCGGGAAAAAGCTCGATGCTGAACTGCATCAACGGCGTCTATCAGCCGCAGCAAGGCGAAATTACCTTGCGCGGCCAGCATTTCAAGCATATGAATTCACGCCAGGTGGCCGAGATGGGCGTGGCGCGCACCTTTCAGAATCTGGCCCTGTTCAAGGGCATGAGCGTGCTGGACAACATCATGACCGGGCGCAGCCTGCATATGAAACGCAATCTGCTCTGGCAGGCGCTCAGGTGGGGGCCGGCCGAGCGAGAGGAGAACGAGCAGCGCGAGAAGGTCGAACGCATCATCGACTTTCTGGAGATTCAGGCCTACCGCAAGACGCCTGTTGGGCGGCTCTCTTACGGCCTGCAAAAACGTGTCGACCTGGGGCGTGCCTTGGCGATGGAACCGCAGGTCTTGCTGCTGGATGAGCCGATGGCGGGCATGAATGTCGAGGAGAAGCAGGATATGTGCCGCTTCATCCTCGACGTCAATGACGAGTTCGGCTGCACGATTGTGTTGATCGAGCACGATATGGGCGTGGTGATGGACATTTCTGACCGTGTCGTGGTCTTGGATTACGGCAAGAAGATTGGCGACGGCACGCCCGCTGAGGTAAGGCGTAATGACGACGTGATCAGTGCCTATCTTGGCACCAGCCACTGAAAGCGACCGATGGGTGCATTTCTTGAAATACTCTTTGGCGGCCTGATGACCGGCATGCTTTATTCGCTGATCGCCTTGGGTTTTGTCTTGATCTACAAGGCCAGCGGCGTGTTCAATTTCGCCCAAGGGGCGATGGTGCTGTTCGCGGCCCTGGCGATGGCGCGTTTTGCCGAATGGATCCCCGGGCTCACGGGCCTCAGCCACCCCGTTGCGGTCAATGCGCTGGCTTTTGGCCTGGCCTTCCTGTTGATGATTGGCTTGGCCTGGGGGATTGAGCGCCTGGTACTGCGCCATCTGGTCAATCAAGAGGGCATCACGCTCTTGATGGCCACCTTGGGGGTGACCTATTTCCTCGAAGGCCTGGGTCAATCGTTGTTTGGCTCGGATATCTACAAGATCGATGTTGGCATGCCCAAGGACCCGATATTTTTGTTTGAGAAGACTTTCGAGGGCGGGCTGCTGGTCAACAAGGAAGATCTTTATGCCGCCTTGATCGCTGCCGTGATGGTGGCCTTGCTGGCGCTGTTTTTCCAGAAGACGGCGACCGGCCGCGCCTTGCGCGCGGTGGCCGATGATCATCAGGCGGCGCAGTCGATAGGCATTCCGCTGTCCACTATCTGGGTCATTGTCTGGAGCGTGGCCGGTTTTGTGGCCCTGGTGGCCGGCGTCATCTGGGGCAGCAAGTTAGGCGTGCAGTTTTCGCTCTCGCTGGTGGCGCTGAAGGCCTTGCCGGTGGTGATCCTGGGCGGGCTGACCTCGGTGCCCGGTGCCATCATCGGCGGCCTGGTGATCGGAGTGGGTGAAAAACTCAGCGAGGTCTATATCGGCCCACATTTGGGCGGCGGCATCGAGATCTGGTTTGCCTATGTGCTGGCGCTGCTGTTCTTGCTGTTCAGACCGCAAGGAATGTTCGGTGAAAAGATCATTGACCGCGTATGACGCGGTCAATGATCTTTCGGCGCAGGCTAACTTTGCGCGGCAAAGTTAAGCGAACGCAGTGAGCGGCCGGAGTCAGAAGATCATCGAGGTTAAATAAATACATGTTCTACAGAGAAAACGGCCAGTTCAAAACCAGCTATCGCGCCGACGGCCAGATCTTCCCGATTCGGCAGGACCAGATCGCTATGGCCTTGCTCTTGCTGATCGCCCTCGTTGGTGTGCCGCTGTTTGCGTCCGAGTATTTGTTCCGCGCCATCTTGATTCCTTTTTTGATTCTGTCGCTGGCGGCCTTGGGGCTGAATGTCCTGGTTGGCTATTGCGGGCAAATCTCGCTGGGCACCGGCGCCTTCATGGCGGTCGGGGCTTATGCGGCCTATAACTTTCATGTGCGCATCGAGGGCATGCCCTTGATTGCTTCGCTTCTCCTGGGCGGGCTGTGTTCCACCTTGGTCGGCGTGCTGTTCGGCATTCCCTCGCTGCGCATCAAAGGCCTGTATCTGGCGGTGGCAACGCTGGCGGCGCAGTTTTTTTGCGACTGGGCGTTTTTGCGTATCAAGTGGTTCACGAATGATTCGCCGTCCGGCAATGTCTCGGTGTCCGGCCTGCAATTGCTGGGTTACAGCATCGAGTCGCCGGTGCAAAAGTATTTGTTCTGTCTGGGCTTTGTGCTGGTCTTTGCGCTCTTGACCAAGAACCTGGTGCGGTCCGCGATTGGCCGGGAATGGATGGCGATGCGCGATATGGACGTGGCCGCCGCGGTGATCGGCATACGGCCTGTATACGCCAAGCTGAGCGCCTTCGCCGTCAGCAGCTTCATCGTCGGCGTGGCCGGCGCCTTGTGGGGCTTTGTCCACCTGAGCAGCTGGGAGCCGGCGGCATTCTCGATCGACCGCTCGTTTCAGTTGTTATTCATGGTCATCATTGGCGGCCTGGGTTCGGTGATGGGCAGCTTTTTTGGCGCGGCCTTCATCATCATCTTGCCCATCGTCTTGGGGCAGATCCCGCATTGGTTCGGCATCCCTATGCAGACCGAGACCGCCTCGCATCTGGAGTTCATGATCTTCGGCGCATTGATTGTGTTCTTCCTGATTGTTGAACCACACGGTATCGCGCGCCTGTGGTCCACCGCCAAAGAGAAGTTGCGCCTGTGGCCCTTTCCTCATTGATTCCTCATTGATTCCTCATTGATTCCGCATTGAATTTTCATTGATCAGCCCTTGTAATCACGGAGACGAAAAACATGAAACTGAAATCGATTGCCTTTGTTACCAGCTTGCTGCTTGGCCTGCCTGCCTTGGCCGTCACCGAGCAATTTTTCCCGGTGCTGGTCTATCGCACCGGCGCCTACGCGCCCAACGGCACGCCTTGGGCCAACGGCTATGTGGACTATCTGAAGTTGGTCAATGCGCGCGGCGGCATGAACGGCGTCAAGATCACGTTTGAGGAATGCGAAACCGGCTACGCGACCGACCGTTCGGTCGAATGCTATGAGCGCTTGAAGGGCAAGGGTGCGACCTTGTTCCAGCCGCTCTCCACCGGCGCCACTTTCGCGCTGACCGAGAAAGCGCCCGGCGACAAAATCCCCTTGATCACCGCCGGCTATGGCCGCAGCGAGTCGGCCGATGGCGGCGTTTTCAAATGGAACTTCCCGCTCTTGGGCACCTACTGGGTGGCGGCCGATGTGCTGCTTCAGCACATCGCCAAGAAGGAAGGCGGCTGGGACAAGCTCAAGGGCAAGAAGATCGCGCTGGTCTATCACGACAGCCCCTACGGCAAAGAGCCTATCCCGCTGCTGCAGGAGCGCGCCAAGATGCATGGCTTCGAGCTGCAACTGCTGCCCGTGACCGCACCCGGGGTTGAGCAAAAAGCCACTTGGCTGCAGGTGCGCCAGAGCAAGCCCGACTACAGCTTGCTGTGGGGCTGGGGCGTGATGAACTCGACTGCCTTGAAGGAGGCGCAGGCGACCGGCTACCCGCGCGAGAAGATGTATGGCGTCTGGTGGGCCGGCGCCGAGCCCGATGTTAAGGATGTCGGCGATGGCGCCAAGGGCTATAGCGCGGTCACCATCCAGCATGGCGCCGAGCCTAACGCCAAGGTTGTGCAGGATGTGCTGAAGGAGCTGCACGCCAAGGGGCAGGGCACCGGGCCTAAGGAGGAAGTCGGGCAGGTGCTCTATATGCGTGGCCTGCTGTCGGCGATGCTGGGCGTCGAGGGCGTCAAGCGTGCGCAAGAACGCTTCGGCAAGGGCAAGCATATGGACGGCGAGCAAGTCCGTTGGGGCCTGGAAAATCTGGCCCTGGACCAGAAAAAACTCGACGCGCTGGGTCTGGCTGGCGTGATGCGGCCGGTGTCGACCTCTTGTGTCGATCACATGGGTTCAAGCTGGGCGCGCGTGCACAGCTGGGATGGCAAACAATGGAAATTCAGCTCCGACTGGTATCAGGCCGACGACAGCCTGATCAAGCCCATGGTCAGGGCGACCGCCGACAAATACGCGGCGGACAAAAAGCTCACGCGCAGAACACCCGAAGACTGCCAATCTTGATAGCGAACGAGGACTCAGTGTGAGCAATTCGGACATCTTGCTGAACGTCAACGGCATCGAGGTCATCTACAACCATGTGATCTTGGTGCTCAAGGGCGTGTCGCTGCAGGTCAGAGAAGGCTCGGTCGTCGCTTTGCTTGGGGGCAACGGCGCCGGCAAAACCACGACGCTGCGGGCCGTCTCCAACTTGCTGGCCGGCGAGCGCGGCGCCGTCACCAAGGGGTCTATCGAGCTGCGTGGCGAGCGCATCGACAAGCTCTCGACGGCCGACTTGGTCGGGCGCGGCGTGATACAGGTGATGGAGGGGCGCCACTGCTTTGCCCACCTCAGCATCGAGGAAAACCTGCTGACCGGCGCCTACACCCGCCGCGACGGCAAGGCGGCGGTGGCGGCGACCTTGGAGAAGGTCTACAACTACTTTCCAAGGCTGAGAGACCGCCGGGCCACCCAAGCCGCTTACACCTCGGGCGGCGAGCAGCAGATGTGCGCAATTGGCCGCGCTTTGATGGCCAAGCCCAAGATGGTCTTGCTGGACGAGCCTTCGATGGGGCTGGCCCCGCAGATTGCCCTGGAGGTGTTCGAGATCGTCAAAGACCTCAACCAGCGCGAGGGGGTGACATTTTTATTGGCCGAGCAAAATACCCATATGGCTTTGCGTTATGCCGACTATGGTTACATCCTGGAGAACGGCCGCGTGGTGATGGACGGCGCAGCCTCGCTGTTGAGCGAGAACGAGGACGTCAAGGAGTTCTACCTGGGCATGGGCGGCGGAGATAGGAAGAGTTTCAAGGATGTCAAAAGCTATAAGCGCCGCAAGCGCTGGTTGGCCTGAGGCGCGGCTGGGCAGCAGGCAAGGTAGGGACTGGACTGTATGAATGACGAACAATTTTTTGCCCCACCGGCCTTCAAGCCGGACGAGGCGCTGCAACAACTCAAGCGAGCGTTGCGCGACAGCCGCTCTCTGAGCGAGCGCAACAACCAGTTCAGCCTGCAGGGTCAAGTCGTGCTGGAGCTGAGCGTGGCTGACTCGATCCTGCATGCCCGCTTGGCCAAGCGCCCGGCGCGCAGCCCGGACTGGGATTTGCGTGACTGCAAGAACAGCAGCGAGGCGCGGGCGCTGCAAGACGAAATCAAGCGCCGCCTGGCGCGCTGGACGGACGAAACCCCATGAGCAGCGTGCAGCCGGGCCCGTTCTTCGACGCCTTAGAGTGCCTTGATCCGACCGAGCGCGAGCGCGCCCTGATGGCGGCGCTGCCGCAGCAGATCGCGCATGCCCAGGCCCAGGCGGGTGCATATTCTGAGCTGTTTGCCGGTCTTGACGCGCGCGGCATCAACAGCCGGGCAGCGCTGGCGCAGCTGCCCGTTACCCGCAAGGCCGAGCTGTTAGCGCGGCAGCAGCGCCTGCGCGCAAGCGATCCATTTGGAGGCTATGCAACGATTGCTTGGGGGCTGCGGCGCGGCGCCCGGCGGGTCTTCCAGTCGCCCGGCGGCGTCTATGAGCCTGAAGGCGAGGCCAGCGACTATTGGCGCGCCGCGCGGGCGCTGTTTGCGGCCGGCTTGCGCAGCGGTGACTTGCTGCACAACAGCTTCAGCTACCACCTGACGCCAGCCGGCTCAATGATGGAGGGCGGCGCGCACGCGCTGGGCTGCACCGTCTTCCCTGGCGGCGTTGGCAATACCGAGTTGCAACTGCAGGCCATTGCCGATTTGCGGCCAAAAGCCTTTGCTGGCACGCCGAGCTTTCTGCGCATCCTGCTGGAGAAGGCTGCAGCCATGGGCTTGGACGTCGGCGCCTTGAAGACCGCGCTGCTCAGCGGCGAGGCGCTGCCGCCCCCCCTGCGCGACTGGTTTGCCGAGCGCGGGGTGGCGGCTTTTCAATGCCTTGCCAGCGCCGATCTGGGCTTGATTGCCTATGAAACCGCTGCGCGCGAGGGCTTGGTGCTGGCCGAGGGCTTGATTGTCGAGATCGTGCGGCCGGGCACGGGCGAGCCCTTGCCGGACGGGGAAGTGGGTGAGTTGGTGGTGACCAGCTTGAATCCGGACTACCCCTTGATACGGTTTGGTACCGGGGACTTGTCTGCGGTGCTGCCGGGCCTGTGCCCGACCGGGCGCAGCAACACCCGCATCCGAGGCTGGATGGGCCGCGCCGATCAGTCGGTCAAGGTGCGCGGCATGTTTGTGCACGCGGCCCAGGTGGCCGAGATCATGCAGCGCTTTCCTG
Source organism: Roseateles albus (assembly GCF_028595345.1). Classification (NCBI taxonomy): domain Bacteria; kingdom Pseudomonadati; phylum Pseudomonadota; class Betaproteobacteria; order Burkholderiales; family Sphaerotilaceae; genus Roseateles; species Roseateles albus. Next base: position 245,857 of record NZ_JAQQXT010000005.1, read on the forward strand.
CCCTGGGGCGTGCGCGCTTGCTTGTCGAGGGTGAGATGGCGCAAGACCGCATGAGCTTGAGAATCGAGGCTGCGGCCGGCGCCGATGAGGAGGGTCTGTGTGAACGCATCGCCGCAGTGGTGCGCGAAGTCACCAAGCTGCGTGCCGAAGTGCAGTTGCTGGCGCTCGGCAGCCTGCCCAACGATGGGCGGGTTATTGAGGATGCGCGCATTTATGCCTAATCTGCTCGGGCTGGCAGCACTTGCCCCGCTCGGCAGGCTTTCGGCTTCGTTATAGTGCGGCTCGCCGCCGTCAAGGTGGCGCGCCAAGTCATCCCATTTCTCGCACTTTCTTTCTATTCAAGGCCACGCACATGTCAACAGCTCGGATCGCACCAAAGTCATTGTCTTGGCCTAGCTTGGGGCCGATCTGCCTCGCTTGCGCTTTGGCTCTGGGCATGTCGGCTTCGGCGCGTGCCGATGATGTGGCCGATGTGCAGGCCATGTTGGCCGGCGGCAAGCTTGCCGAGGGTTTGAAGAAGGCGGACGACTTGCTCAAGGCTAAACCTGGCGACGCGCGCCTGCGCTTGCAGCGCGGAATCGCCCTGTCCCTGCTGGGGCGCAACCCCGAGGCGATCGAGGTGTTCAAGAAGTTGGTCGCGAGCAACCCGGAGATGCCCGGCCCTTACAACAATCTGGCCGTGCTCTACGCCAACCAGGGCGACTATGAAAAGGCCAGGCAATCGTTGGAGCAAGCGGTCAGGGCCAACCCTGACTACGCCACTGCCTACCAAAACCTGGGCGACATCCATGCGCGGCTGGCCGAAAAAGCCTATGCCAAATCGCTGTCACTGGACAAGAACGACCTGGCACTGCCGCTGAAAATCGCGGCAGTGCAGAATGTCTTCGAGCCCGGCGCGCCGGCTCGTACCAGCCCACCAGCGGCAAAGCCGACTCCCGCACCTAGCCCTGCGGCCGTCGCTGCGGCGCCTACCCCTGTTCCTGCTCCTGCTCCTTCCAAGAGCCCTGCTGCACCTGCTGCTGCGGCAGTGGTGGCAAAAGCCAGCGCTGAATCTGCGAAGCCTGCTGATCCACTCACTTCGGCCGTGTTGTCCAGCCTGTCGGGCCAGCCTGCCAAGGTTGCTGCCAACACGCCCAGCACGGCCAACACAGGTAACACAAGCAAAGCGGCCCAGCCCGCCCCAGCCCTTGCTGCAGCGGCCAAGCCGGCGGCAGCGGCCGCTACGACCAAGGTCGACAGCTCGGCCAGCGACAGCCAAGCAGTTCGAACAGCGGTTGACGCCTGGGCTGCGGCCTGGAGCAAGCGCGATATGTTTGCCTATTTCGCCGCCTACGCCCCCGATTTCAAGGGCAAGGCCGCCAGCCGCAAGGCCTGGGAAGCGGACCGGGTCGCGCGTATTTCCAGCAAGAAGGAAATCTCGGTGGTGCTCAGCGATGTGCAGGTCAAGCTTGAGGGCAACACCGCCACCGTGAGCTTCAAGCAAGACTACCGCGCCGACGCCTTGAAGATGAAGAACGACAAGACCTTGGCGCTGATCAAGGGCAAAGCCGGCGATTGGCAAATCACCAGCGAGAACTCTAACTGACAGGCCATACGGCCTCTTAGAGCATCAGCGGCAGCCGGCGCAGGCGTTGGCCGGTCAGCGCGAACAAGGCGTTCGCGACTGCCGGAGCGATAGGCGGGGTGCCCGGCTCGCCGACGCCGCCCGGAGGCGCGCTGCTGGGCAAGATGTGGACCTCGATCACCGGCATCTGCGCCATCCGAATAACTTCATAGTTGGGGAAGTTGCTCTGCTCGATGCGGCCGTTCTTGATGGTGATCTCGCCGAACAAGGCGGCCGACAGGCCGTAGACGATCGCACTTTGCATCTGCGCCTCCACCGTGTCGGGGTTGACGACCACGCCGCAGTCGATCGCGCAGACGACCCGGTGCACGCGCGGCTGGCCGTCTTGCACGGACACTTCGGCGACCTGGGCGCACCAGGAACCAAAGCTTTCATGCACGGCAATGCCGAGTGCTCGGCCGGCGGGCAAGGCTTGGCCCCAGCCGGCCTTGGCGGCAGCTAACTCCAGCACCGCGCGGTGCCGGGGCTTTTCGGCCAGCAGGACGCGGCGGTATTCAAGCGGGCCCTTGCCGGCCGCATGGGCCAACTCATCGATGAAGCCTTCGGTGAAGAAGGCGTTGTAGGAGTGGCCGACGCTGCGCCAGGAGCCCACCGGCACAGGGGTCTTCACGCGCAGTTGGCGCACGCTCAAGTGAGGAATTGCGTAGGGCAGGTCAAACGCGCCTTCGATCTGATTTTTGTCCGGCGAGTCCGCGGCAAAGGCGGGTAGCAGGCGCTCGGTGGTGGACAGGCCGATTGAGGGCGCAGCCACCCGATTCAGCCAGGCAAGGGCTTGGCCCTGCTCGTCCAGCGCGGCGGCGAAGCTGGCCATCGCGGCTGGGCGGTACATATCGTGCTGCATGTCTTCTTCGCGCGACCAGATCAGCTTGACCGGCTGACCCTTTGTTCGGATCGCGATCAGCACCGCCTGCTCGATCATGTCGAGCTCCAGCCGGCGGCCGAAGCCGCCGCCCAAGAGCGGCACATGCAGCGTCACCTGTTCGCTGTCCAGGCCGGCAATCTTGGCGGCGCGCCAACGTGCCAGCGACGCGACTTGGGTGCCGCACCAGACGGTCAAATGCCCGTCCTTGAACTGGGCGGTGCAGTTGATCGGCTCCATCGCCGCATGGGCCAAGAATGGCGCCGAGTAAGTCGCCTCCAATTTGCGCGAGGCTTGGCTCAAGGCCTTGTCGGCATCGCCTTGGCTGCGAAAACCGCTGCCATTGTCACTGCCGGTCAATGCGGCTTGCAACTGAGCGCTGATCTGCGCCGAGTCGAGCTTGGCGTTGGGGCCTTCGTCCCATTCGACGTTCTGAGCCTCCAGCGCGGACTTGGCGCGCCAATAGCGGTCGGCCACGACGACCACGGCTTGGTCTTGAATCACAAAAGCGTCCGCTACGCCGCGCGCGGCCTTGGCCGCACTCGCATCAAAGCGCAAGACCTTGCCGCCCAAGACCGGGCATTGGCGAATCGCGGCAAACAGCAGGCCACCGGGTTTGACGTCGATGCCGAACTCGGCACTGCCATTGACCTTGGCCGGGATGTCGGTGCGCGCGGTGGGCTTGCCGATCAGGCGGAATTCGCTGGGGTTCTTGAGCTTCACGTCGCTGCGCGGTGCAATTTTTGCTGTGGCAGCCGCCAACTCGCCAAAGCCGATGCTGCGGCCGCTGGCCGGATGGCTGACCACGCCGGCCCGCACGCGGCAAGTCTCGGCTGCCACGCCCCAGGCTTGCGAGGCGGCGTCGACCAGCATCGCTCTGGCCGTCGCGCCGGCCAAGCGCATCGGGGCCCAGGCATCGCGGACGCTGGAGGAGCCACCGGTGACTTGCAGACTCAGCGCATAACCGACTTTTTGTACGGAGCGGCGCGCGATGCGAGCCAGCAGGTTGTCATCATCGCTGGCGAAGGGCAGCACATTGAGCAGCAGCGCGGTGTTGGCATAGATTTGGGCGACAGGCGCCTGCTCGGTGCTGACGCTGGCCCAGTCGGCGTCCATCTCCTCGGCGACCAGCATCGCCAAAGCGGTGTGCACGCCTTGGCCCATCTCGGCGCGCGGCGAGGCGACGATGACGCGGCCGTCCGGCATGATCTTGACCCAGCCGTTCAGCGCGACTTGCTCGCCGCTGGTGGGGAAACTGTGCTTGTCGCCCAGGCGCGAGCGGGCCGAGGGCGGTGTCGTCAGGCTCACGCCCAACAAAACGCCGCCGCCCAGCAGGCCGCCGGCGATCAAAAAGCCACGGCGCTTCATGCTGAAGCTCCGTTCAGCTGAGCTGCGGCGAGATGTATGCCCGCTCGAATGCGCTGGTAGGTGCCGCAGCGGCAGATATTGCTGATGTTGGTGTCGATGTCGGCGTCTGTAGGCCGGGGTTTAGCTCGCAGCAAGCTGGCTGCAGCCATGATCATGCCGCTCTGGCAGTAGCCGCATTGGGGCACTTGCTGTTCAATCCAGGCCGCTTGCAAGGCAGCGGTGATGCGGTCGGGCTCGGCCTCGATGGTGCGTATGCTCTTGCCTTCCAGCGCCATGATGGGCATCACGCATGAGCGGGTCGCGACGCCGTCCACCTCGACCGTGCAGGCGCCGCAGCTGGCGACGCCGCAGCCGAACTTGGTTCCAGTCAGGCCCAACTCGTCGCGCAGCACCCATAGCAGCGGGGTCTCGGGTTCAATATCCAAGCTGTGGCGCTGGCCGTTGATGCTGAGGTTTGTGTTCATGGTCGCCATGCTAAGCTTCAAGCCGACTTGAAGGTCAAGCATTTTTTGAACGTTCGGGCAGGGGCTAAATGTAATGAAGATTGGAGATTTGGCGCAGCGCACCGGGATGGCCACGTCGGCGATTCGGTTCTATGAATCCAGCGGTTTGTTGCCGCCGGCCAAGCGCGGCGCCAATGGCTATCGCAGTTATGACGAAGAAACCTTGCAGCGCTTGCTGGTGATTCAGACCGCGCAGCGCTTGGGTTTTTCGCTGGACACTTTGCGTCGCCTGGCCGGCCATCAAGGGCGCGAGATGCCGCATGATTTGGTAATGCAAAGCTTGCAAGAGCGTTTGAGTGAAATCGATGCCATGCAGAACACCTTGGCGACGCAGCGGCAAGAGACCGAGGTGCTGATGCAGCAGTTGCAGGCGCAATGGCAGCAAGGCCGCTGCTTGGAACTCGGCGCAGGCACGCCTTTGGTTGCGCAGACTGTTTGAACACGACTGACAAGAGGCTTGTTCGTAAAAAGAGGAAGCAAGCTCTTGGATTGGCTGCTTTATTCAAGTCCCCCTAGGCCTCAACATGGGAGGCCCGGGGGGACTTGCCTTGGCCATGGCAGTCGGAGCCTCAGTTTGTCACCGAAAGTGTTTAAGTCCCCTCGGCAATAAGCCGGAAATTTTGTAAAAAGGCCGTTCATGAAACGCATTGCCCTGTTTTTGTTGACCAATCTTGGCGTCATGCTGGTGTTGGGCTTGGCCGTTCACCTCTTGGGCCTGAACCGTTTCCTCACGGCCAACGGACTCAATCTCACCAGCCTCCTGGGCTTTGCCTTAGTCATGGGCTTTGGCGGCGCCTTTATCTCGCTGCTGATCAGCAAGCCGATGGCCAAGTGGACCGCCGGCGTCAAACTCATCAACGACTCCGGCGACACGACCCATATGTGGTTGGTGACGACCGTGGAGCGCTTCTCTGCCAAGGCCGGCATCAAGATGCCCGAGGTGGGCATTTACGAAGGCCCGCCGAATGCATTTGCGACCGGCGCTTTCAAGAACTCGGCCTTGGTGGCGGTGTCGACCGGCCTGCTGGAGTCGATGACGCGCGAGGAGGTGGAAGCGGTTCTTGGCCATGAGATCGCGCATGTGGCCAATGGCGATATGGTCACCATGGCCTTGATTCAAGGCGTTATGAATACCTTTGTGGTCTTCATCTCGCGCGTGATCGGCTATTTGGTCGACAAGTTCGTGCTGCGCAATCAGAACGACGGGCCCGGCATGGGCTACTTCATCACTACCATCGTGATGGACATCGTGTTGGGCGTGGTGGCGGCAATGATCGTGGCCTGGTTCTCGCGTCAACGCGAATTCAGGGCCGATGCCGGGGCGGCGCAATTGATGGGCCGTAAGCAGCCGATGATGAATGCCTTGGCTCGCTTGGGTGGGCTGGACCCCGGCGAGATGCCCAAGTCCATGCAGGCAATGGGCATCAGCGCGCGGCCCAGCGGCCTGATGGCGCTGTTCTCCAGCCACCCGCCGATGGAGCAGCGCATTGCTCGGCTCCAGCAGACAAACGCTGGCTAATTGACTCGCAGCGGGATCGTTACCGGCCCGTCGTTCAGTAGGCTCACTTGCATATCGGCGCCGAATTCACCGCCGGCCACTACCGGGTGCAGGCCGCGGGCATAGTTCAGGCAATGGTCATATAGGCGCTGGCCCGCTTCGGGCCTGGCTGCGCCGGTGAAGCTGGGCCGATTGCCGCCGCTGCAGTCGGCCGCCAGCGTGAATTGAGAGACGATTAACAGGCCTCCGCCCACGTCCTGCAGGCTCAGATTCATTTTGCCGGCTGCATCGCCGAAGATGCGCAGCTTCAAAACCTTGTTGATCAGTTTCTCGGCCTGCGCGTCGCTGTCGCCCGGCTCGGCGCAGACCAGCATCAGCAGGCCGGGGCCAATGGCGCCTATGGCTTGCCCGGCGACTTCGACCTCGGCGTGGCGCACTCTTTGCAAAATCGCGATCAAAATTCTTCCTTGTTTGGCAGTTGAAATGCCGCCTGTGCAGCGGCTCGAATTGTGTCCGCAAGCCCGAGCTTCAGCGCCAGACGCCCCCTACAATCCCGCCAGAATTTGTGACTTCACACCCTTGTTTTTGTCTGGATCAGCCATGAAGAACGAAGCCAGCTCGGCCCACAGCACCGATGTCTCCCATATCGCTCCGCGCGAAAAGGCCGAGATCCTGTCGCAGGCGCTGCCCTATATCCGCAAATTTCATGGCAAGACCATCGTCATCAAATACGGCGGCAACGCGATGACCGACCCGGCCCTGCAGCAGGACTTTGCCGAGGATGTGGTGCTCTTGAAGCTGGTCGGCCTGAATCCGGTGGTGGTGCATGGCGGCGGCCCGCAGATCGAAGGTGCCTTGACTCGCTTGGGCAAGAAGGGCCATTTCATCCAAGGCATGCGCGTCACCGACGAAGAAACCATGGAAGTGGTGGAGTGGGTCTTGGCCGGTCAGGTGCAGCAAGACATTGTTGGCCTGATCAATGTGGCCGGCGGCAAGGCCGTGGGCCTAACGGGCCGCGACGGCGGCATGATCCGCGCCAAGAAGCTCAAGATGCTGGACAAGGATGACCCGGCCAAAGAACACGATATCGGCCAGGTCGGCGACATCGTCAGCATCGACCCGAGCGTGGTCAAGGCGCTGCAGGACGACCAGTTCATCCCGGTCATCAGCCCGATCGGCTTTGGCGAGCACAACGAGAGCTACAACATCAATGCCGATGTGGTGGCTGGCAAGTTGGCCGAAATCCTCAAGGCGGAAAAGCTGGTGCTCTTGACCAACACGCCCGGCGTGCTGGACAAGGCCGGCAATTTGCTGACCGACCTGAGCGCGCGTGAGATCGACGAGTTGTTTGCCGACGGCACGCTGTCGGGCGGCATGCTGCCCAAAATCGCCTCGGCACTGGAGGCGGCCCGGAGCGGCGTCAATGCCGTCCACATCATCGACGGCCGCGTGCCGCATGCGATGCTGCTGGAGATTTTGAGCGATCAAGCGTACGGAACGATGATCCGATCCCACTAAGGGATCGGGACATCGTTCCGCGTCCGACCGACGGGAGGACTTGCGATGATCAGATCGTACCGAGGACTGTGAATGGGCCAAGCCCGCAGGAAAGTCTGGTTCTTCGATCTCGACAACACGCTGCATAACGCGTCCGCTCATGTGTTCCGGGCGCTGAATTTGGCGATGACCGATTACATCGAAACCCATGTCGGCGTGCCGCGCGATGAGGCCAACCGCCTGCGCGCGCTGTACTGGCATCGTTACGGCGCGACGCTACTGGGTTTGGTGCGGCACCACGGCGTGCAGCCGGCACATTTTTTGCACCACACCCATCAATTGCCGGGCGTGGACGCCTTGCTGCACGGCCATGCTCATGATCTGGCGGCGCTCAAGCGTCTGCCCGGGCGCAAATTCTTGTTGACCAATGCGCCTTTGGCCTATGCCGAACGGGTATTGGCCGTGCTGGGAATTTCGCATTGTTTTGAGGGTGTGATCGCCTTCGAGCAAATGCGTATGTTTGGCCAGTTACGCCCCAAGCCCGATGCGCGCATATTCCGCCACTTGCTGGCTGGGCTGCAGCTTCGCGCAGGGGGCTGTGTGCTGGTGGAAGACACGCTGGTACATCAAAAGGCCGCCCGTCGGGTGGGCATGCGCACGGTCTGGATGCAGCGCTGGCTGCATCGCTCCCGCAACAATCCACTCGGCCCGGAGGCGCACAAGGGCTTGCGCCGCAGGCCGGTCTATGTGGATAGGCGCATTAATCGGCTCGGTGCCTTGCTGACCATCCCCCCAGTTTGAGGCCTGCATGGACGAGGCGCTGCGCCTAACCTTGCGGTACCGTACAGCGTCTGTTTACTCGTTTGCAAACTCAAATCGTGAAGCGCTCATGAGTGTTTTCTCCGTGCTTGTCGTTGAAGATCAGGCCCGCTTTCGCGAGGCTTTCGCGCGTTCGCTGGCGCATGTGACCGACATCAACTTGCTGGGGCTGGCGCATGATCTGCCGCAGGGCCGCAAAATGTTTGACCAGTACCGGCCGGACGTATTGCTGGTCGATCTGGATCTGCCCGGCGGCAGTGGCATCGATTTGATTCGCCATGCCGCGCAAACGCGGCCCGAGTGCGAGGTGATGGTGATCTCGGTGTTTGGCGATGAGCAGCATGTCTTGGCCAGTATCGAGGCCGGAGCCAGCGGCTATTTGCTCAAGGACAGCCTGGCGCTCGATCTGCCCGAGCAACTGCGCAGCTTGCGCTGCGGCGGCAGCCCGATCAGCCCCCTGATTGCGCGGCGTTTGCTCAAACGCTTGGCGCCCACCGCCCATGCGGATCGTGGTACTGGGCCAGCGGCGTCCTTGGACGAGGATGCAGTGGCCTTGTCGGAGCAGGAGTCAAAGGTCTTGAATCTGGCCGCCAAGGGCTTCACTTTTGATGAGATCGCCGGCTTTATGGCGGTGTCTCCGCACACGGTGATGACTTACGTCAAACGGGTTTATCGCAAACTGCATGTGCGCTCCAAGGTGGAGGCGATCTATGAAGCGCGCCGCCTGGGTTGGCTGCGGGATTGAGTGTCACGCGGCTGTGCCAGAATCGGCCGCCGGCTGCCGTCATGGGCCGAGCGCTTTCGTGACGCGACAATTTTTGCGAACAACCCCAAGCCGCTATGCCCATGTCAGCTCCAGAGCCAAAACTGAATCTTGTCGCCTCCGCATTGCCCACTGCCGCTGCCACAGCTTCGGCACCGCGAAAGCGGCCGCGGCCGGGTGAGCGCCGGGTGCAGATTCTGCAGACGCTGGCCAGCATGTTGGAGCAGCCGGGCGCTGATCGCGTGACCACCGCTGCCTTGGCGGCCAAGCTTGAGGTCAGCGAAGCGGCCTTGTACCGTCACTTCGCCAGCAAGGCGCAGATGTTCGAGGGCCTGATCGAATTCATCGAAAGCAGCATCTTCACCCTCCTGAATCAGATCAGCGAGCGCGAAGGGTCGGGCCTGCTGCAGGCGCAAAAAATTGTCTCCATGCTCTTGCAGTTTGGCGAACGCAACCCCGGTATGACCAGGGTGATGGTAGGCGACGCCCTGGTGTATGAAAACGAGCGCCTGGTGCTGCGCATGAACCAGTTCTTCGACCGTGTGGAGTCAACGCTGCGCCAGGTGCTGCGCAACGCGGCCGAAGCGAAGGGATCCAGCACGCCGACGGTAGACGCGAATGCGCAAGCCTCGGTGCTGGTCAGCTTCATCATCGGGCGGTTGCTGCGCTATGCGCGCAGTGGCTTCAAGCGCAGCCCGATCGAGCAGCTGGACTCGGCGCTGCGCATGTTGCTCAGCTGAAACTCGGGCCCGCTGGGGCTCGCCGCTACACTGGCCAGCCCTTGAATGCGCGCTGACCATGGACGAATCAATACAAGTTTCCCTGCAGGGTTTTCTGCAACGAGCCGAGTCATTGCTGGCTCGCGTTGAGACCCTGCTGCCGCCTGCGTTGACCGCACCCGACTGGCAGGCAGCGGCGGCCTTTCGTTACCGGCGCCGACGCGGTGTGCCGGTGCTGGAGCCGGTGCGGCATGCGGCCAGCATCCGGCTGAGCGAGCTCTTGGAAGTGGACACGCAAAAGCAGCGCTTGCTGCAAAACACCGAGCAGTTTGTGTCCGGCCGCTTGGCCAACAATGTGTTGTTGACCGGCGCTCGCGGCACCGGCAAAAGCTCGTTGATCAAGGCTTGCCTGAATGAATTCGCGCCGCGGGGCCTGCGTCTGATCGAGGTCGACAAGGCCGATCTGGTGGATCTGCCCGATCTGGTGGACTTGGTGGCCGAGCGCCCCGAGCGCTTTGTGATCTTCTGTGACGACTTGAGCTTCGACGAGGGCGAACTCGGCTACAAAGCCTTGAAGTCGATGTTGGACGGGTCGGTGGCGGCAGCCAGCGACAACGTCTTGATCTACGCCACCAGCAATCGCCGCCACCTTTTGCCCGAGCAAATCAAGGACAACCTGAGCTACACCCACCAGCCCGACGGCGAGGTGCATCCGGGCGAGGCGATCGAAGAGAAGATCTCGCTGTCCGAGCGCTTCGGCCTGTGGCTGAGCTTCTATTCCTTCAGCCAGGATGAATATCTGGCCATTGCCGCTCAATGGTTGCGTTACTTCAGCGTGCCCGAACCGGCGATTGCAGCGTCCCGTCAGCCCGCGCTGGTTTGGGCGCTGGAGCGCGGCTCACGCTCGGGCCGGGTGGCTTACCAGTTCGCCCGTGATTTGGCCGGGCGTGAAGGGCTGGATCATCATGGCTGAGCCAAGCGCGCAGGACCGTGTGCCGGTTGATGTGGCGGTGGGCGTGCTGGTCGAGCGCGACGGCAGCGGCTGCGAAGGGCGTTTCTTGTTGACCAGTCGGCCGGTGGGCAAGGTCTATGCCGGTTTCTGGGAATTTCCCGGCGGCAAGCTGGAAGCGGGTGAAACCGTCGAGCAGGCGCTGCGCCGCGAGCTGCATGAGGAGCTCGGCATCGAGATCGGTGCGGCCCACCCCTGGCAAGAGCTGGTGATGGACTACCCGCATGCGCGTGTACGGCTGCACTTTTGCAAGGTGTTCGAGTGGACAGGCGAGTTCGAGATGCGTGAGCAGCAGGCCATGGCTTGGCAAAGTCTGCCGGTGCAGGTGCAGCCGGTCTTGCCGGGCACGATTCCGGTGCTGGATTGGTTTGCCGGCGAGCGGGGCTTTGTAGGGGCGACCCATCTGGGCTGACCCCTCAACTACACTGAAGCCCATGAACTGGTTGGATCAAATCAAGTGGGATGCGGACGGCCTGGTGCCGGTGATCGCGCAGGAGCGGGCGAGCGGGGACGTGGTCATGTTCGCCTGGATGAACCGCGCCGCGCTGGCGCGCACCCAGGAACTCGGGGAGGCCGTGTATTGGAGCCGCTCGCGCGCCAAACTCTGGCACAAGGGCGAAGAGTCCGGCCACACGCAGACGGTGCATGAGATGCGGCTCGACTGCGACAACGACGTGCTGCTGTTGAAAATCACCCAGAACGGCCACCAACCCGGCATTGCCTGTCACACCGGACGGCATTCCTGTTTTTATCAACGCCTGGAGCAGGGCGGCGCCGCGCCGGACTGGCAGGCTGTCGAGCCGGTGCTGAAGAACCCTGAGCAAATTTACAAATGAATGATATTCAGCGCGTCGGCAGTGACAACACCTTGGCCCGCATCGCCGCCGTGATCGAATCACGCAAGCCCGGCAATGGCGGCGACCCCGCCAGCAGCTATGTGGCCAAGCTGTTCGACAAGGGCTTGGATTCGATTTTGAAAAAAATCGGCGAGGAGGCGACCGAAACGGTGATGGCGGCCAAGGACGGTGACCCCCAAAAGCTGCTCTATGAAGTGGCCGATTTGTGGTTTCACTCCATCATCGCGCTGAGCCATTTTGGTTTGAAGCCCGAGCAAGTGCTGGCCGAACTGGCCCGTCGCGAGGGTTTGTCGGGCTTGCAAGAGTTTGCCCAGCGCTCAAAGGCGCAAGAGGAAGAACCGAATGACTGAAGCCAAGGAGTCGGTGGAGAATGCGGTCGTTTTGGACAGTGCGCGTGAGCGCAGCCTGCACACCGTGGGGGTGCTGAGCTACTTGCTGCATGCGGTGGTGGCGGTGGGGGCGGTGCTGCCCGGCGTGCAGGCCAGCGTCTTTTTGTTGCTGGTGGCTGTGTTGATCGATTTGATCAAACGCGATGAAGCTAAGGGCTGCTGGCAGGCCTCGCATTTCAGCTGGCGCCTACGCAGTGTGCTGTGGGCGGGCGTGCTCTATGCGTTGACCAGCCCCTTGTTTTTGCTTCTTTTCGTGCCGGGCTGGATAGCTTGGGCCCTGGTGTCGATCTGGTTTCTGTATCGCATCGTGCGCGGCTGGACAGCGATGAATGGCGGCCGGGCGATGCCGACTTGATCTGAGCACTGTGATTGTTTGACCCCCACAACGAGTCTCCTGCCATGCCACACGACCCCAATTGCCTGTTCTGCAAAATCATCGCCGGCCAGATCCCCAGCCGCAAGGCGTACGAGGATGAGTTGGTGCTGGCCTTTCATGACATCCACCCTTGGGCGCCGGTGCATGTGCTGATCGTGCCCAAGCAGCACATCGCGATGATGAGCGATTTGGGGCCTGAGCATCAGCTATTGCTGGGCCATATGGCGGTGCTGGCGCCCAAGTTGATGCGGGAGCTGGGCGTGACGAATGGCTTTCGCACCGTCATCAACACCGGCCCCGATGGCGGCCAAGAGGTCTACCACCTGCATATGCATGTGATGGGCGGGCCGCGCCCTTGGTTGAAAGGCTGACCAAGCATTTAGCAAGCTTTGATCTGTGACATCGTCATATGTCACCCTGGGGCGATTTGTCATGTGGCCCAACTAGAATGCCAAGATTGTCTGTAGGAGTTGAATAATGGGTTCGTTTAGTATTTGGCACTGGCTGATCGTGCTGGTGATTGTGGTGTTGGTGTTTGGCACCAAAAAGCTCAAGAACATCGGCAGCGATCTGGGCGGTGCCGTCAAGGGCTTCAAAGATGGCATGAAGGACGGTGGCGCAGACGCGGCCCCGACGTCGACTGCCCCTGCGCAACAAGTCACCAGCAACAAGACGGCCGACAGCAACACGGTTGACGTCGAGGCCAAGACCAAGTCTTGATGGACTGCCGGTCTGACGCTGCATGATTGACTTCGGATTTGACAAGCTGGCGCTGATTGGCGCAGTGGCTCTGATCGTCATCGGTCCCGAGCGCCTGCCAAGGGTGGCGCGTACCGTCGGGCATTTGATCGGCAAGGCACAGCGCTATGTGTCTGACGTCAAGGCCGAGGTGAGCCGCTCGATCGAGCTCGAAGAGCTCAAAAAAATGAAGACCGAGATGGAAACGGCTGCCCGCGATGTGGGGCAGGCCGTTCAGCAAGAGGTGGACGGTGCCAATCAAGCGTTCGCGCAGACCTGGTCCGATCTCGGCGACAACAGCATTGGAGGCGACCTTGGCAGCCATGCTTACGAGGGTAACTCCTTTGGCGCCACGGCTTACAAGCGGCCCAAGAAGAACTGGCGCTTGAAGCGAGGAGCTACGCCGCAGTGGTACAAGCAGCAGCTCGGCGTGCGCAGGCATGCGCAGTCCGGTGCCGCGCGGGTTGCTCGTTATCGCCCTGCAGGCGCCGCGCTACGTCGTTCGACCCCACCTTGAATCAAGCCAGATAACGACGACCCCATCGCATGAGCAATGACAGCAAACCGGACGATGAACTCGCCGGCACGGAACAACCCTTTGTCTCCCACCTGATCGAACTGCGCGACCGCTTGGTACGCGCGTCGATTGCCGTGGCGATTGCCTTTGGCGTCTTGGCCTTTTTCCCCGGTCCCTCGGCCCTGTACGACATGCTGGCCGCGCCGCTGGTGGCGCAGTTGCCGGCCGGCTCGACGCTGATCGCCACCAATGTGATTTCGCCTTTTTTGGTGCCTTTGAAGATCACCTTGATGGCGGCCTTTTTGATCGCCTTGCCTATCGTGCTGTACCAAGTCTGGGCCTTTGTGGCGCCGGGTCTTTATTCGCATGAGAAGCGCTTGGTGCTGCCTTTGGTGTTTTCCAGCACCGTGCTGTTCTTCATAGGCGTGGCGTTTTGCTACTTCTTCGTGTTCGGGCAGGTTTTCAAATTCATCCAGAGCTTTGCGCCCAAAAGCATCACCGCAGCGCCCGATATTGAGGCCTATCTGAGCTTTGTGATGTCGATGTTCATTGCCTTCGGCGCGGCATTCGAGGTGCCGGTGGTGGTGGTCTTGCTGGTCCGCATGGGTTTGGTGACGGTCGAGAAGTTGCGCGAGTTTCGCGGCTACTTCATCGTCCTGGCCTTCGTGATTGCCGCCATCATCACGCCGCCCGACGTGGTGTCGCAGCTGGCGCTGGCGATACCGATGTGCATCTTGTATGAGCTTGGCGTCTTCGCGGCCGGCTATTTCAATCAATACTCCAAGGCGCCGGACGAGCAAGCCTGAGGCGCTGGGTCTAGCGCTCGCCGCCCGGACCCTCTAGCTGCTGAACCTGTGTCGGTGGCTTAGGCCGCTGCCCGATCATCACTTCGATCTCCATCTGCCGCTCGCCGCGCTGTACCGCCAGTGTCGCCGGCTTCAAGGGCGGCAGCGCGGCCACAGCCGCCAGCAATTGAGCCGGGCTCTGTACGGCGGTGCTTCCCACCTTGGTCAACACATCGCCTGGCTTGACGCCGGCCTTGGCGGCCGGTGCATTGGCCAGCACGCCGCTGATCAGCACGCCTGACACCAGCGGCAGCTTGAAGGCCTCGGCGAACTCGGGCGTGAGCTCACGGGTTTGCACGCCAATCCAGCCTCGAGCGACCTGACCGTCACGCAGCAAGGCGTCCATCACCAGGCGCGCCGAGCTGATGGGAATGGCGAAACCGATGCCAAGGCTGCCGCCGTTGCGCGAGTAGATGGCGGTGTTGATGCCGACCAAATTGCCGTCCACATCGACCAGCGCGCCACCCGAGTTGCCGGGGTTGATGGCCGCGTCGGTTTGAATGAAATTCTCGAAGGTGTTGATGCCCAGCTGACTGCGCCCAAGGGCGCTGACGATGCCCGAAGTCACCGTCTGCCCGACATTGAAGGGGTTGCCAATGGCCAGCACCACATCGCCGACCTGCAGGCTGTCGGCCGTGCCAAGGTGGATGACGGGCAGGCGCTCGAGCTCGATCTTCAGCACCGCCAGATCGCTTTCAGGGTCGGTGCCGACCAGCGTGGCGCGCGCTTGGCGGCCATCGGTCAACATCACCTCGATGTCCGACGCGCCCTCGACCACATGGTTATTGGTCAGTAAATAACCGTCTGCCGATACGATCACGCCCGAGCCCAGGCCGGTTTGCGGGCGCATCGCTTCTTTGCCTCGGCCGCGTTGACCGAAGTGGAACCTGAACCAGGGGTCTTGGGCTTCGCTATTGCGCGGCGGCGCCTTGCTGGCCGTGATGCTGACGACTGCGGGCGCGGCGCGTCGGGAGGCCAGGCTGTAGCCGGTGCGCTGGCCGCTGCTGGCTGCGGTGGCGGGCGGGTAGGCGGCGGACAGGGCTGCTTGATTGAAGGCGGGCAAGTTGGCGCTCGCGGCCGGGCGCAGCCATTCGGGCTTGAGTGTGCTCAGAACAAAAAGAATGGCCATCGCCACGGTCGTGGTCTGAGCGAAAATCAACCAAAGCTTACGCACTCTCAAAGTCTCCCCATGCCTCAACGCCACGTCATCGATCTCCATCTGAAACGCCTGCTGGAGGTCGACCGGTTCAAGGATTATGGGCCGAATGGCTTGCAGGTCGAGGGCCGGGCCGAGATTCGGCACATCGTCTGCGGGGTCACCGCCAGCTTGGGCCTGATCGAGGCCGCGATCGCCGCCGGCGCCGATGCGATTTTGGTCCACCATGGCTTGTTCTGGCGCGGCCAGGATGGCCGAGTCACCGGCTGGATGAAGCAGCGCCTGGCGCGCTTGTTGGCAGCCGATGTCAATTTGTTTGCCTACCATTTGCCGCTGGATGCGCATGCCGAATACGGCAATAACGCGCAACTCGGACGGCTGATGGATTGGCAAGCGGATGCGCGCTTTGGCGAGCAAGACTTGGGTTTTGCGGGCAGTCTCGCTGCACCCCAAAGCCTGCTCGAATTGAGCTCGCATCTGGAGCGCCAGTTGGGGCGGACGGTGCTGGCTGCTCCCGGTGATGGTCGCCCCTTGCGGCGGCTTGGCTGGTGCTCGGGTGGCGCGCAGAGCTATTTCGAGGCGGCCATCGCCGCCGGCGTCGATGTGTTTGTGACCGGTGAAATCTCCGAGCCGCAAGCCCATTTGGCGGCCGAGACCGGGGTGGCTTTTGTTGCCGCCGGTCATCATGCGACCGAGCGCTATGGCGTGCAGGCCTTGGCCGCGCACCTGGCGAGCGAACTGGGCGTGACTCAGCAATTCATCGATATTGCGAACCCGGCATGAGCAAGGTACGGGCGAACAAGCGGGTCTTGCTCACCATGGGTGATCTGTGCGGCATCGGACCGGAGATTGTCGCCATGGCGCTGGGCCGTCCGGAGCCGGGCATGGACGCGCAGCTCTGTGTGGTCGGCGATGTTGCAGTGATGCGCCGCGCGATGACTTGGGCGGGCGTGCAGCGGCCTTTGCTGCGCCTGACTTCACTGCAAGAGTTGGGCGATCTGCCGCCGAATTGTGTGGCGGTATGGCAGCCCGAGGGCTTGCCCCAGGGGCTGCTGGATTGCGCCATCGGGCAGATTGATGCGAAGGCGGGAGCGGCAGCTGCCCTGTGCATCGAGGCGGCTGTGGGTGCCATACAAGCGGGCTCGGCCGATGCACTGGTGACGGCGCCCATCCACAAGGAGGCCTTGCATGCGGCAGGCATAGGCTATCCGGGCCACACGGAGATGCTGCAGGCGCTGGCTGCCGGCAGCGGCGCAGCGCTGCCCGTGCGCATGATGTTGGCCAATGATGAGTTGCGGGTGGTGTTGGTGACGATTCACTGCGCGCTGCGGCGCGCCATAGACTTGATCAATGCCGACAGCGTGCTGGAAACCTTGCGGATCGCGCAGGCGGCGATGCTGCGCTTCGGCATCGCCGCGCCGCGCATTGCGGTGGCCGGATTGAATCCTCACGCGGGTGAGGGGGGCTTGTTCGGAGATGAAGAAATTCTGCATATTGCGCCGGCCATTGCGCGGGCGCGTGCCGAGGGGCTAGACGCCACTGGCCCGTTCGCGCCCGACACCGTGTTCATGCGCGCACGCCACAGCGCCGCGCACCCGGGCGAGTTCGATGTGGTGGTGGCCATGACCCATGACCACGGGCTGATCCCGGTCAAGTACCTGGGCGTTGAGCAAGGCGTCAATGTGACCTTGGGCCTGCCTTTTGTGCGCACCAGCCCGGATCATGGCACCGCCTTTGACTTGGCCGGCAGCGGCCGTGCCGACCCCGCCAGCTTCAAGACGGCGCTGCGCATGGCTTGCCAGTTATTGCCCTGAACGGGCTGCGCGCTGACCGGCGCGGGTTCAGACCTTGATGGCTGCTAACTGTTTGCGTGCACGGGAGATGGCCCGCTCCATCAGGTAGGCGTTTTCAAACGCGCGCATGCGCTTGGCTTCGCACAAACGTTTGAGCATGCGCGCCGTCATGGTGACTGTTTCCTGATGCTTGGCGCCTTGGGTGAAGATGAAGAAGCTGCGGCCGGCACTGATATGGGCCAGTCTTACCTTGTGCCAGCGGTCGCCGGTATGCATTTGATAGGCAAAGCCCAGTTGAAGATGTTCGATCAGCAATTCGCCTTCGCTGGGCTCGGGGGCATCAGTAGAGGCTGGCAGGCCCTCGATGCTGATGTCCACGGCCTGCAAGGGCGCGTCGGCGCTCAGATCGATGTCGATTTCCCCCGACCAATCAACGCCGGACTCTTTGATCAGGCCCAGCGACGAGGCCTCGGCGGCACTCAAGCGCGCCGACAGGTCGGCATCTTGAGGCATTGCGCCCGCGCTATCGGCACCTAAATCTTGTTCAGCCGGCGGCGCGCTGCCGAAAACGCCGTCGAGTTGCTTGGACAGCAAATTGGCTTCGAGCGCGCTGAGGGCCTGGCCCTTCAGTGATTCCGCATGGGCGGGTAGCAACTGACCGAAAAAGGCGTTGCGAGCAGGCTCGGGCCAGGCGATCAAATCCAGGCCTTCGTTGAGGGTTTGCATCAGCTTGGGTAGGGCGCCCAAAAAGAGCTGCCTTTGCGCCGTGCCGGCCTTGGGCTGCACACTCATGACCAAGTCGCGGCCAAACTGCCTGATGCGTTGCGTGCGCTCGGGCGTGCTGGCGCTGTCGCGGCTGACCAGCACAATGACTTGACTCCAGGCCTGCGACAAAAAGTCGCGGATGAAGTCCGGCATGGCGACAGGCGTCAAGGCGGATTGCAGCTGCTTCGCGTACATCTGCTGCAGGCGCAGATCAACTTCTTTGCGAGCCAGCAGGGCGGCGGCATCGCCTTGTGAGCTAAGCGCCTTGCCGACCTGCTCGGCAATGAACTGTTCGAGCGCATCGAGCTTGCTCTCGTAAACATCCATGCGGTCGAAGTCGCCGTTAGCAACTTCCTGCACCAGTTCCCGCACATGGGCCAAAAAGGCCAGCCCGGGGTCTTCGCTAAAGTCGTCGAAGGCGCAGGCGAGCGAAGCCATGCGGTTGATGAAGCGGCGTACCGGATGGCGGCGGGACGAGAAGAAGGTCTGATCACCCAACGCAGCCCGTAAGACAGGCAGCTGTAGGCTGGCCAGCAGCCGCGCCATCTGTGGCGGCACTTTGGGGTCGGACAGCACTTGATCAAACAGACTGCTGACGACGTCGATCACCATGTGATCAAGGCGGCCGGTGGCTGCTTCGCGCAGCTCCTCTCGGTGCAGATGGATCAAATTGGGTGGTGCCGCGCCTTGCCAGCTGGAGGCGCTGAAGTCTTCGCTCCAGCGAGCGCTGTTGGCCAGATCGACTGGCTGAGCGTAGCCGTCGCCCGCTGGGTTGTCGCCGGTGGTGGCCCAGCCGGCCGGTCCTGCACCACCTGGGCCGGCTGGCCCGGCTGGCACTTGGGCCAAGCGGCGCAACAAGTCCATCAGCTGAGCATCGACAGCGCCCAGGCCGCCCGAGCCTTGGGCTGTGTAGCCTTGCGGCCCGCCGCCAAACTGACCGCCACCGCCACCGCCACCGCCACCGCCAAAGCCGGTGCTATGTCCGCTGCCATGACCACTGTTGTAGCCGCTGCTGTGACCTCTGCTGTGACCGTCACCATGTCCACCGAAAGTCCCGCCGCCATGTCCCGAGTTGCCAAATCTGCCGCCGCCGGTGCTGAGCCCTTCGTCCAGCGCGCCGGCCTGGCTGTGCGCCGACAGTCCATGCGCGCGGCTGGATGGGCTGGCCTCGGAGCCTCTGACGCGCAAGTCTTGCGGGCGCAGGCCTCGGTTGCGGAACAACTCGGCAATATCGGCGTAGCAAACGCGCATTTCCTGCGCCAAGGCGCGGGTCAATTCATCGATCAGTATTTGCCGGGTGTCGGCCTCGTCGGTGACCGCCTGAACGGCGGTCAGCAAGGCCTGGCCGATCAATTCGGGGCGCAGTGGATTGCGCTCTCCTATGCTCAGGCCTCCCATATAGGACTCGACCTCGCGCAACTCCCACTCGCTTTGATGCCCGATGGCCAGGCCGATGCGGTCGCCCACTACCAGAGCGTCGACCTGCTCGTCATCCATCAAGGACAGCTCACCCCAGTCCTTCTTGCCGCTAGGCCGAGCGCCCGCTTTGACGGTTTGCTCCTGGTCCAACTGCGTGCGCAGCGACAAGTAGAACTGCTGACCAAACAAGGCCTGCTGTTTACGGAACAAATACTGCGCCGCCAACAGTGCTTCGCGGCGTTTCACTTGCCCGGCAGAGAGAGCTGACAGGCCCAAACCTTCCGCGCAGCGTTCGGCCGCTTGGTCACCTGCCGTGCGAACGCGCTGGACGGCGGCTTCCAGATGAGGGTTCAGTCGGCTGAGTTCGGGCGCATTCATGGGGTCGGTGGGCGATCTTTGTAGCTTGGTTGCCACAGTCTATAGCAGCAATTATCGAGCTTATATCGCCCGCCGGGGCTTGGTTCAGCGCGTTGGCAGGCCCCACGTGTCAATTAGCTAACGCCTTATTGCGCTGAAACTTTCACTTACACATGTGCCCGCCAATGGTGACCCTCGCTTAGCGTTTCAAGGAATCGCGAATTTCGCGCAGCAAGACGATGTCTTCGGGTGTGACGGCAGCGGCTTCGGGCGCTGCTGGCTCGGCTCGCTTGAGGCGATTGATTTGCCGAATCATCATGAAAATGATGAAGGCCAGAATGATGAAGTTCAGCAGCACGGTGATGAAGCTGCCGTAGGCGAAAAGGGGTACGCCGGCCTTGCTGAGGGCTTCGTAGGTGGCTGGGCCTTTGTAATCGGCCGGAATACTGCCCAGGGTGATGAAGTAGTTCGAGAAATCCAAGCCGCCGACGATGCGGCCAATGACCGGCATGATCAAGTCCTTGACGATGGAGTCCACAATCTTGCCAAACGCGCCACCGATGATCACGCCCACAGCCAGATCAACCACATTGCCCTTGACGGCAAATTCCCTGAATTCTGACAACATTCCCATAAATCGCTCCGATGAAGGCCCCTGGGGCCGATGAGTAATTGGACGGACATTCCTTCATCAGCTTGTCGTATGCATGATGATTGCCCGCCCTAGATTGCTTAAAGCGCCGACATTGTCGTGTGAAAATACATCGGTGTAATGATGGCGCCGCGAATAGGCGATGCCGTCCGTTAGAATCTCGGGTTGACCCCGATCAGAAGTGAAGTCTCGTTTGAGGATGCCCATGAGTGACCAGCAAGTGGACCACGGTAAGCGTACATGGCTGATAGCCACAAGTTGCGCCGGCGCCGTTGGCGGTGTAGCCGTCGCAGTACCTTTCGTCAGTTCTTTCGCCCCGTCCGAGCGCGCCAAGGCCGCCGGAGCCGCGGTGGAAGTCGATATCAGTGCCATCAAGCCGGGCGAGAAATTGACCGTCGAATGGCGTGGCAAGCCTGTTTGGATCGTGCGCCGCACGCCCGAGCAAGTGGCCGCCCTGAGCGGGCATGACGGCGAATTGGCCGATCCCATGTCCAAACGGACTGCGTTCCCGACGCCGGAATACGCCAGAAACGAGGCTCGCTCGATCAAGCCCGAGTTCATGGTGGCGGTGGGTATTTGCTCGCACCTGGGCTGCTCGCCCAGCGAGAAGTTCACGGCCGGCCCTCAGCCTTCGCTGCCGGACGACTGGCGCGGTGGCTTTTTGTGCCCATGCCACGGTTCGACCTTTGACTTGGCAGGTCGCGTGTTCAAGAACAAGCCGGCGCCCGATAACCTCGAAGTGCCTCCGCATATGTACCTGTCCGACACCAAGATCATCATTGGTGAAGACAAGCCGGCGTAATCGCCGCATTAGGCTAAAGGACAGAGGTCAACATGGCTGAATTCAAAGAAGCTCCCGCAGGCGCACCAATGGGTGAGCAACTCCTGACTTGGGTGGATAACCGCTTCCCTGCGAGCAAGCTGTACAAAGAGCATTTGTCGGAGTACTACGCTCCGAAAAACTTCAACTGGTGGTATATCTTCGGCTCGCTGGCCCTGGTGGTGCTGGTGATTCAAATCGTCTCAGGTATTTTCCTGGTGATGCACTACAAGCCCGACGCGGCGTTGGCGTTCGCCTCGGTCGAGTACATCATGCGTGATGTACCTTGGGGTTGGTTGATCCGCTATATGCACTCGACCGGTGCCTCGGCGTTTTTCATCATCGTCTACTTGCATATGTACCGGGGCCTGATTTATGGCTCCTACCGCAAGCCGCGCGAGTTGGTGTGGATCTTCGGTTGCGGCATCTTCTTGTGCCTGATGGCCGAAGCCTTCATGGGTTATCTGCTGCCTTGGGGCCAGATGTCCTACTGGGGCGCGCAGGTGATCGTGAACTTGTTCGCTGCCGTGCCCTTTATTGGCCCCGATCTGGCCTTGCTGATTCGCGGTGACTTTGTGGTGGGTGACGCGACGCTGAATCGCTTCTTTGCCTTCCACGTGATTGCGGTGCCGCTGGTGCTGCTGGGCTTGGTGGTCGCGCACATCATTGCGCTGCACGAAGTGGGTTCGAACAACCCTGACGGCGTTGAGATCAAGGGTCCGAAGGCACCCAAGGATGCCAATGGACACCCGCTGGATGGCATTCCTTTCCATCCGTACTACAGCGTGCATGACATCTATGCCCTGAGCCTGTTCTTGATCGTATTCACGTCCATCGTGTTCTTCGCGCCTGAGATGGGTGGCTACTTCCTCGAGTACAACAACTTCATCCCAGCCGATCCGCTGAAGACTCCGGCTCACATTGCGCCGGTCTGGTATTTCACGCCGTTCTACTCGATGCTGCGTGCCACCAATGACACGCTGATCAACGTGCTGGTCGGCATCATTGGCCTGTCGGCGATCTTGGCGGTCTTGAAGGGTAGTTTCTCTGGCAAGGCCAAAGTGGTGGTCTTGGTTGCTGCCTTGGTGGCAGCCGCGCTGCTGAAGACGTTCGACGCCAAGTTCTGGGGCGTGGTCGTGATGGGCGGCGCAGTCGTGATTCTGTTCGTGTTGCCTTGGCTGGATCACAGCCCCGTCAAGTCGATCCGCTATCGCCCTGACTGGCACAAGTATGTTTACGCCGTGTTCGTGGTGCTCTTCTTGATCCTGGGTTATCTGGGCATTCAGCCGCCTACGGACATGGGTACGCTGGTGTCACAGATTGGCACGCTGTACTACTTCGGCTTCTTCCTCTTGATGCCTTGGTGGAGCAAGCTGGGTACGCCAAAGGCTGTACCCGACCGCGTGACCTTCCACGCCCACTGAGCCACGGAGTACAAAGAATGAAAAAACTCATCGCGACTTTGCTGACTTGCTTTGGCTTGGTGTCCGGCGCGTTCGCTGCTGCGGGCGGCATCGAATGGGACAAGTTCCCTAGAGAAAAAATGCAGGATATGGCGGCGTTGCAGAACGGCGCCAAGCTGTTCGTCAACTATTGCCTGAACTGCCACTCTGCTGCTTTCATGCGTTACAACCGTATGCGAGACATCGGTTTGACCGAACTGCAGATCAAGAACAATCTGATGTTTGCCACCGACAAGGTCGGTGACACCATGAAGATTGCCATGGACCCACGTCAGGCCAAGGATTGGTTCGGCGCGGCTCCGCCTGATCTGACCGTTATCGCACGCTCGCGTGCCGACGGTTCCAAGGGTTCGGGCGCGGACTATCTCTACACCTATCTGCGCAGCTATTACGCAGACGACACGAAGGCCACGGGTTGGAATAACCTAGCCTTCCCAAGTGTGGCCATGCCGCATGTGTTGTGGGAATTGCAAGGTGTTCGCGGCGCCACTTTCGCCGAGGAGACCGATCCCCATGACCATGCCAAGAAGATCCATATCTTCAAGGGCTACGAGCAGCTGACACCCGGCACCATGACAAACGCTCAGTACGACAATGCCGTGGGCGATCTGGTGGCTTACCTGCAGTGGATGGGTGAGCCGGCGCAGGGTCAGCGCTTCCGTCTTGGCGTGATGGTGCTGTTGTTCTTGCTGGTGTTTACCGTCTTTGCATGGCGCCTGAATGCGTCTTACTGGAAAGACGTGAAGTAATCGATCAGGCCTGGGCTTTGCCCGGCCGAAAGCGCAGTGGGATGCTTGAGAAAGCTCCCACTGCGTTTGCGTTTTGTGTGGATTTGTTCTTGAAGTCCGCCACCCTTTTCACCTCACTCTTTGGGAGCCTGCCGCCATGATGGTGCTTTATTCTGGAACCACCTGCCCTTACTCGCATCGCTGCCGCTTCGTGCTGTTCGAAAAGGGTATGGACTTTGAAATCCGCGATGTGGACTTGTTCGCCAAGCCCGAAGACATCGCCTTGATGAATCCGTACAACGAAGTGCCGATTCTGGTTGAGCGCGACTTGATTCTGTACGAGTCGCACATCATCAATGAGTACATCGATGAGCGCTTCCCGCATCCGCAACTGATGCCCGGCGATCCGGTGGCGCGTGCTCGCGTGCGTCTGTTCTTGCTCAATTTTGAGAAGGAATTGTTTGCTCACGTCAACGTGTTAGAGGGCCGTAGTCAGACCGCTAAAGCGGCCGACAAGCAGTTGGAAAAGGCGCGCTCGCAGATCCGCGATCGCCTGACCCAGTTGGCGCCGATCTTCTTGAAGAACAAGTACATGCTCGGCGACGATTTCTCGATGCTGGACGTGGCCATTGCGCCGCTGCTCTGGCGCTTGGATTACTACGGTATCGACATGTCGAAGAACGCGCTGCCGCTGCTGAAATATGCTGAGCGGATTTTCTCGCGCCCAGCCTATATCGAAGCGCTGACGCCATCCGAAAAGGTCATGCGCAAGTAAGCGGTTGGCATATGGAACAAAGCAGTGAGAACGGCGGGTCGGGCAGTGCATCGACCCGGCCATACCTGATACGGGCCTTGCACGACTGGTGCACCGATAACGGCTTCACGCCCTATATTGCGGTCCATGTCGACAGGTTTGTGCAGGTGCCGATGGAGTATGTCAGCAACAACGAGATCGTCCTCAATGTCGGTTTCGATGCCACTAGCAGCCTAGAACTGGGCAATGAATTCATCCAGTTCAAGGCCCGTTTTGGCGGCACTGCGCGGGAAATCATTGTTCCCATCGACCATGTGGTGGCCATCTATGCGCGTGAAAACGGGCAAGGCATGGCTTTCCCGGCGCCCGATGTGCAAACTGCACTAGGGCCGGTTGCAAGCTCGGCTGCTCCTTCTGTTTCTTCTTCTTCCGCTTCTGCGGAGTCGATTGAGCAAAGCGGACCAGCGGCAGGTCGTCCTGCTGCTACTCCCTTGCGTTCGGTAAAGCTGACCCCGAATTCGGAATCGAATTCGGTCGAAGCCAAGCAAGAGCAGGGCGAGGCGAGTGTTGCTGCAGTGCAGGACGGTGACGAACCCGATGCGCCGCCACCCAGTTCTGGCCGACCTTCATTAAAACGCATTAAGTAGTAGACAGCCTCGAAATTCAAGGCTATACTCTTGGTCTTCGCCGGCTTAGCTCAGTTGGTAGAGCAACCGCCTTGTAAGCGGTAGGTCATCAGTTCGAATCCGATAGCCGGCACCAAAGTTAAAAATACCGCCTTCACAGGCGGTATTTTTTTGCCCGCAAGAACTTGGCTGAGTTTGGATATCCCTGTCAGCTCATCTGTCGCACCGAATTACTGCTGCACCTTCACCCGAACCTTTGCCGGCTGCAATCCTGCTTCTTCAATCAGTTCTTGCAACCGAGGCTGCAAGTGGCGCAATTTGGCGGCGACTGCAGCATTGGCGGCCAGCAAGGTCCAGCCGTCCTCGTCGACCGGGCCTGGGCGAACAAATCGCGTCAAGGCGCCCGGCAGGCAAGGTTTGATCAATTCCATGCGACGGTTCGATTCGCGCATCAAGAGACTTAAACGCGCCAAGCCCTCGTGCTGCTGTATGGCGCGCGCAATTGCCAGCGGTTCAGGCACTTGCTGAGCACTTCGATTCTTCGGCCGGGGGCTGTAGGGGGCACGCATCCCTGCAGTGTATGCCCGAGGGCTGCTGCCACGGGACTGCCTTCACTCAGATGCTAAACTGCCGGACCCTTGGCGCTGGCTGCTAGTGAGCGAGATGGGGGTGGTCCTATTGCAGTGCGCTGAATGCGCCTCATATGGGCCAAGCATCAAGAAGAATTCAGGGGCCTAGCTCGGGGCAAACAAGAGAGTTTGTTTGCCTATAGCGACCGCCAACCCCAGGGGGCGGCCCTGCCGCTCCCAGAACTTACGATTCAATCATCACGCTGCATGTTGCCCAAGCTTCTCACCCAGATTTTCGGTAGCCGTAATGAGCGCTTGCTTAAAGGCTACCGCCGCACCGTCCAGCAGATCAATGCGCTGGAGCCGCAATTCGAGCAACTCGATGATGCCGCCCTGAAGGCCAAGACCGAAGAGTTCAAGCAGCGTCTGGCCAAGGGCGAAACCTTGGACTCTTTGCTGCCTGAAGCGTTTGCGGTTGTTCGCGAAGGCGGCAAACGTGCGCTGAAGATGCGCCACTTCGACGTGCAGTTGATTGGCGGCATGGTGCTCAACGCCGGCAAGGTGGCCGAGATGGGGACCGGCGAAGGCAAAACCTTGATGGGAACCTTGGCGGTCTACCTGAATGCCTTGACCGGCAAGGGTGTGCACCTGGTGACCGTCAATGATTACCTGGCCAAGCGCGACGCCGAATGGATGGCGCGGCTTTACAACTTCCTGGGTCTGACGGTTGGCGTCAATTTGGCGCAGATGTCGCGTGAAGAGAAGCAGGCCGCTTACGCCGCTGACGTGACCTATGGCACCAATAACGAATACGGTTTTGACTACCTGCGTGACAACATGGTGCACGAGGTGTCGGACCGCGTGCAGCGGCCGCTGGCGTTTGCCATCGTCGACGAAGTTGACTCGATTCTGATCGACGAGGCGCGCACGCCTTTGATCATCTCCGGCCAAGCCGATGACCAGACCGATGTGTACCTGGCCATCAACAAGGTCGCACCGGGCTTGAAGAAGCAAATCGGCGAGTTGGATATTCGCACCGGCGAAGGCGTGATCGAGCCGGGTGATTTCACCGTCGATGAGAAGTCCCATCAGGTCTATTTGACCGAGGACGGTCACGAAAACGCCGAGCGTCTGTTGAGCGAGGCCGGCCTTTTGGTCGAGGGCGCCAGCCTTTATGACGCTGGCAACATCACGCTGATGCATCATCTGTATGCAGCGCTGCGTGCCACCCATATCTATCACCGCGACCAACATTACGTGGTGCAAAACGGTGAGGTCATCATCGTTGACGAATTCACCGGCCGCTTGATGACAGGTCGACGCTGGAGTGACGGCCTGCACCAAGCCGTGGAAGCCAAAGAGGGCGTGGCGATCCAGAGCGAGAACCAGACGCTGGCCTCGATCACCTTCCAGAACTTCTTCCGCATGTACGGCAAGCTCTCGGGCATGACCGGTACGGCCGATACCGAGGCCTATGAGTTCCAGGAAATTTACGGCCTGGAAACGGTGGTGATTCCGCCTAACCGTCCAACCAAGCGCAAGGACGAACAGGACTTGGTTTACAAGACCACGTTTGAAAAGTTCCACGCCGTCGTCGCCGACATCAAGGACAGCCATGAACGCGGTCAGCCGACCTTGGTCGGCACCACCTCGATCGAGAACTCCGAGTACATCTCCAAGCTGCTGACGGCAGAGAAGTTGCCGCACAAGGTACTGAACGCCAAGCAGCATGCGCAAGAGGCGCTGATCGTGGCGCAGGCCGGTCGGCCCGGCATGATCACGATTGCGACCAATATGGCCGGTCGAGGCACCGACATTGTGTTGGGCGGCAATGTCGAGAATCAGATCAAGCTGATTGAAGCCGACGCCAGCGTTGCCGAGGCCGACAAGGCCCTGCAGATTCAGACGTTGAAGGATGAGTGGGCCGGCCTGCACGAGCAAGTCAAGGCCGCCGGCGGCCTGCGCATCATCGCCACCGAGCGACATGAAAGCCGCCGCATCGATAACCAGTTACGTGGCCGTTCGGGCCGCCAGGGTGACCCTGGTGCCTCGCGTTTCTATTTGTCGCTGGACGATCAGCTGATGCGTATCTTCGCGGGTGACCGTGTGCGCGCCATCATGGACCGCCTGAAGATGCCCGAAGGCGAGGCGATCGAGGCAGGCATCGTCAGCCGCTCGATCGAAAGCGCGCAGCGCAAGGTCGAGGCGCGCAACTTTGACGTACGCAAGCAGTTGCTCGAGTACGACGATGTGTCGAACGATCAGCGCAAGGTGATTTACCAACAGCGCAATGACATCCTCGAAGCGCAAAGCTTGGTTGAGCAAATCAACAATCTGCGCGCCAGCACGCTGGGTGATGTGGTGCGCAGCTTTGTGCCTTCCCAAAGCGTCGAAGAGCAGTGGGATCTGCCTGGTCTGGAACGCGTCTTGCGCGATGAATGGCAGCTCGAAGTGGCTTTGACGGCCATGGTCGACAAGAGTGATTCCATCACCGATGAGGATGTGCTGGATCTGGTTGTGAAGACCGGCGACACGGTGTTCGCCGACAAGGTGGAGCGTGTTGGCATCGATCAGCTGACTCCATTCATGCGCATGGTGCTGCTGCAAAGCATTGACCAGCATTGGCGCGAACATCTGGCTTCGCTGGACTATCTGCGCCAGGGCATTCATTTGCGCGGCTATGCGCAGAAGAACCCCAAGCAGGAGTACAAGCGCGAAGCATTCGAGCTGTTCTCGCAACTGCTGGATGTGGTGAAGATGGAAGTCACCCGCACGCTGATGAATGTGCGCATCCAGTCGCAAGAAGAAGCCAACCGGGCAGCCGAAGCCATCGAAGCCCGCGCCGAGCGGGTCAGCAACGTCACCTATACGCACCCCAACGAGGACGGCTCGGTGTCGCAAGACGCGGCACCCGACTTCGATGCCGGCAAGTACGGCCATGTGGGGCGCAACGACCCCTGCCCATGCGGCAGCGGCAAGAAGTTCAAGCTTTGCCACGGCAAGCTGGCCTGATCGCTAGGTCATCAGCTCAGCTGAGCATCTAAAAAGAAAGGGCCGCATCCGGCAAGGATGCGGCCCTTTTTGCTTCTTGGCGCGGGTGAACATGAAAAAGGCTCCCGCAGGAGCCTTTGTTTTGCGGGCGAAATCCGCCTGCGATTTAAGCGCCAATCTTGCGGCGGCGTGCCATGAAGCCAATCGCGCCCAAGCCGGCCAGCAGCATTGCGTAGGTGCCTGGCTCCGGCACCGCGGTCACGTTGCGGAAGGGCTCCCAGCCCACTTCAACGGCCGAAGACATACTCTTGGCGATCAATGTGCCTTCGATATGACCGGAACCTTTGTAGATATCGGCGTTGGTGGCCAGAATGCTGCCGTTGACAAACGTAGAAACATCAAGTTTGTCGGCGTGTTCGAAGTTCCAAAGCACATTTCCGCGCCAGTGCCCGAGATTACTCGCGTCTGAGACGATTTGAGTGTCCGCCCCCAGATCGCCGCTAAGTTCAATGGCGCCTTTCTTGGAATTGTTGATGACGATACGAGCGCCCTCTTTAATGTTCAGAAAATCGATGCCCTTTATCTTCGCAACGTCGCCGAGATCAAAAAAGTAGAAATCAGACTTTTGTGTTCCGCCGTCCAGGGTGTAGGTCCACGCGCCTTTTCCTGCGGCTGCGACCTTGCCCAGCGCAAAGCCATCGCCAGTGCCCGTCTTGCTCAAGCTACTGGAGAGGGCTTGCAGCGAAGTCTTGGCTGCGGCGAAGTCAAGGAAACTTGGGTTCTTGACGCGATGTGCCGCATCAACATCGTTAAGGCTGCCTGTGTACGTACCGCCATAAACGACAGTGCCTTTGTTCCAGTTCGATCCAGCGGCGGGACCGGCGCCGACACCAGGTTTGGCGGGCCCGATGGAGCCATTGACATTCCAGCTCTTATCGCTTGATCCATTTTCAACTGTCGCTGAGTTGAAGTAGCTATTTTTTCCGGTGCCAACTTGGAGGTTGACGTTGCCACCTACGACAACGGTCGGCGCAGTCGAAGCTTGACCATTCACCAAAGGGACGCGCTGGCCGGCGCTAAAGGCTGTGCCCTTGATATCCCCTCCAACGGCCAATCGGCCTTCAAAATCGTTGGCCTTTGTTACGTTGCCAAAGAAAAAGCCGCTGTAGTTGCTGGCGACGCCCAGATCCAGTACCGGCAGCGCCTGTGCCGCACCGGCCAGCAAGGCCATCGCTGCGATAGAAACCAACTTCAGACCACTTGCACGATTCAACATTTTGCTTTTCACCTGAAACACCTCGATTAGATGAGTTTTCGATCACAGCGGAGGATGCCCCGCCATGCTCAGAATTCTAGGGAAAGCACCGATGAAAAGTGCGGTCGAGCGGAAGTGGTATTGCTTTGGTTTGTGCGCTTTGCACGAAAACTCGAACTTGAATGGCTGAACTGCCAGGTCTTGGCCTGCTTGTTCAGATCCAGCGGACGGAGTAAAGGCTTTTGGCTGCTGAATGGCTCCCTGAATCAGCCGCCCAAGACGCGGCCTGGCGCGCTGCTCAAGGGTTCACAAATGATGGCCTATTTGGTCAGGATCAGTTTGCCCAAGGCCGTCAAGCGCAGGCGATAGAGTTGCTGGCCATGCTCGATTTCAATCTCTGTCTCATTGCCCAAAAGGCTCTGGCTGCTGATTCTCTTGCGTGAATCCAGCAGCGTGAGCGCAGGCGTGGGCCTTGCCCTTGGGTCGCAATCATTGGCAGCCGCAGGGGCGCCTGCTGCTTGGTCGGTGGAGGTAGAGGTCTGCATGTTCGCATCTTAAATGCGAATGATTCGCACTGGCAATGAGTTTCTGCAAATTTGGTTTGATGCTTGCAGGCTCTTGCCATGCAAACGCTTCTTCTTCACTCTAAAAATTCATGGTTTTGCGTTGGTGAACTTCCGCACACCGCGCACAATAGTTGCAGATTCATTGAGGAGACTTCCATGCAAGGCGACGCGAAGGTTTTGGACTATCTGAATGCACAGCTCAAGATCGAGTTGACTGCGATCAATCAGTACTTTTTGCACTACCGGATGCTCAAAAATTGGGGCTTTGAGCGTTTGGCCAAGCATGAGCATGACGAGTCGATCGAAGAGATGAAGCATGCCGACAAGCTGATGGATCGCATCCTGATGCTGGACGGCCTGCCGAATTTGCAGGACTTGGGCAAGCTCTATATTGGCGAAAACGCCGTCGAAGTCTTGCACTGCGATTTGAAACTAGAAGCGGGCTCACAGCCCGGGCTGAAAGAAGCCATTGCCTACTGCGAAAGCGTGCGCGACTATGTTTCGCGCGAAGTGCTGTGCAGCATCCTCAAAGACACCGAAGACCATATCGACCATCTGGAAACCCAAATCGGCCTGGTCGCGCAGCTGGGCGAGCAGAACTGGCTGCAGTCGCAAATGGGCGAGGCCGGGTCCTGATCTTCAGAAAGCCGCCGTCCAATCTCCGATAAATGGGATGGCTTTTTGAATGGCATTGAGAAACATTCGCATTTGCGTTAAAGTCCAGGCAACTCAATACGAGTTGCCTTTCTTTCGCTTAGCCCATGATTGTTTGTCTGTGCCGCCGAGTCTCCGATCGCGACATCCATGCCCAAGTGGCGTCCGGCGTCAGCAATTTCGAGCTCT
The DNA here is from genome assembly GCF_028595345.1 of Roseateles albus. Lineage (NCBI taxonomy): Bacteria > Pseudomonadati > Pseudomonadota > Betaproteobacteria > Burkholderiales > Sphaerotilaceae > Roseateles > Roseateles albus. The sequence goes on from NZ_JAQQXT010000005.1 coordinate 276,995, forward strand.
TGCAGGATGAAACCGGCGTGGCCAGTGCCTGCGGTTGCTGCGGGGACTGCGCACGCGAGGTTTTTGACGCGGCACTGGCCAAGAGCGGCTGTGCCGGCGCCTGCCGCAGCGAGCGCCCGGCCTGGGCCGTGGTCAGCCTGCGCTGAATCCTTCGAGGCTTAGGCGCTCAAATCGCGTGCGCTAGGCCGCGCCAAATAGAACCACTCCTGGCCCGTCAAAGCCTTGCTATTGGGGAACACGATGCGGCCATCCGCTGGGGCCAGCACCGCGCTGCCGTCGTGACGCGTGCCAATTTTCTGGCCTTTCGAGATCGCGTCAAAGCTGGTCCAGGCTTGTTCGAAGCAGTCATCCGGGTGCTGCCTGTCGATCACTTCATACAGCTGCAGCACTTCGGCAGGCTGGTTTGGCTGCTGCGCCGGAGCAGACTCGGGCGAAATCAAACCTAGCAGGGCCATGCTGCGCAGGATGGCCAAACGTGCCACCTCGGGCGCCTGCGGGTCGAGATGCTGACCACATTCCAAGGTGACACCGTAGCCACCTTGGCTGCGCATGTATTCGGTCGTGCCGACGCCGTAATGCGGATCCAGGGTCAAGTCTTGCCTTGGGGCGGATGCTTCGTGCTTGTTTGCCGCACGCCGGCGCAGACCCAATTCGTAAGTGGATAGCCAGCCTTCGACAATGCGCGTGGGCCCCAGGCATTTGGCCAGTGCAGCTTCGGCGCTGGCATGCGCAAAGGGCTCAAGATCGCCCGCGTTGTCCTGCGGACCTAACATCACAAATGCTTTGCCTTGGCTCTGGAAAGAATGCAGATCCAGCAAGACATCATGGCTGGCCAATAGCGGGCACAGCCGTGCGGCGACGCGGTCCTCGAAATCTTGCGCAATCACGGCCGGGCGCAGGTTGCGGTTCAAATTGCGCTCGCCTTCGCGGCGGCCCAGTTGGTGGGCCAGCGGGTTGGCGATAGGCACAAAGGTCAGCGTCCCGCGCAGCAGCTGCAAGGCGCCGCTGTCCAGCGCGGCCATCACCTGCTCGATACCGCTGACACCGCAGGTCTCGTTGCCATGCACAGCCGCGGTCACCAGCAATTTGGGGCCTGATTTGAGGCCCGCATATTGGTGGATGCGCAGATGGGTGGGGTGATTGTCGAAGCTCATGCGGCCTTCTCTGTATAGGTATCGGGTGAGTGTATTTTGGGCCCGCTGCGGCCTTGCGTCGATGAGCTAATCGGCCAGCGGCCATATGGCGAAGTTATGGTTGCCGCCGCTGCTTTCATTGGCTCCGGTGCATGTTTGTGCTTACGCTGACGCATCAATCAAACCTAGAAGAATCCCGATGCAGCATTGTGTGGTGATTGGCGGCGGCATCGTCGGCTTGACGACAGCCTGGGCCCTGGCCGAGCGGGGCTTGGCGGTGACCCTGGTCGAGCGTGCGAGCCAGGTTGCTGCGGGTGCCAGCCAAGCCAATGGCGGGCAGTTGAGTTATCGTTATGTTTCGCCTTTGGCCGACGAGGGCGTGCCGCTGAAGGCGCTGCGCTGGTTGCTGGATGCCGACGGCCCCTTGCGTTTCAAGCCCGAGTTGCGCTGGCAGCAATGGTCGTGGATGTTTGACTTCCTGCGTGCCTGCCGAGGCCCGGTCAACCGTCGTATGACGGACCGCTTGCTGGCGCTGGGCGCCTACAGCCATGCCGCTTTTGACGCCTTGCGAAGCGAGGCCGGGCTGGATGAGATCGCCTTGCGCGAGCCGGGCAAGCTGGTGGTCTACCGCAAGACGCAGGAGTTCGCGCGCGTGGCGGCTCGCATCGCTGCGCAGGCTGAAGCCGGCAAGGCAGGGCCGGAGCAGGCTTTGTCGCATGACGAGTGCGTGGCGCTGGAGCCGGCGCTGGGCTTCAGCGATGCCCATTTGGCCGGTGGCATCTTCACCGCCGGTGAAGCCGTGGCCGATTGCCGCCGGGTTTGCGACTTGCTGCTGCAGCGACTGCAAAAGCACGCCAACTTTCGCGGTCTGCTGCGTGCCAATGCCGAGGGCTTCGTGCTGCGCGCCGGCAGTGCCGTGGCGCTGCGCAGCAGTGCAGGAGAAATCGCCGCCGAGCACTTTGTGCTCGCCGCCGGCCTGCAGAGTCGGAGCTTGGGTTTGAGCGCCGGTATCAAACTGCCCATCTACCCCTTGAAGGGCTACAGCCTGACGGCGCCAATCGCTGCGCAACATCGCCCGCCCCTGGTCAGCGTGACCGACTTTGAGAAGAAAGTCGTTTACGCCCGCATTGGCGATAGCTTGCGGGTAGCGGCCATGGTCGACCTGGTGGGCGATGACGAGCGCATTGACCCGGCTCGCATCGCCTCGCTGCGCCGCACCGTGTTGGCTACCTTTCCCCAGGCCGCCGACTATGCGCTGGCCACCGAATGGGCCGGGCTGCGCCCGGCGACGCCCAGTGGCGCGCCGATCTTGGGCGCTTCGGGCGTGCGCAATTTGTGGCTCAATGTCGGCCATGGCGCATTGGGCTTTACCTTCTCGTTTGGCACGGCCAATATCGTGGCCGAACTGGTCGCGGGGCGCGCCAGCCCGATCGACCTGCAAGGTCTGCAATATTCCTGAACCAGCGGAGCCGCAATGAGGCATGAAGACTTGGCGCAGCTGCTGCTCGCAGCTGTGCGCGCGCAGCATTTTGAGGCCACGCCCGATGCGATGCAGGGCGGCGCGCCGCTGGGGCAGTTCCCCAGCATAGACCTGGCGGTGGCCGCGTTTGCGCCCGGCGCAGCGCCGGTGTTTGCCAATGTGCTGTTCTCGCGCGAGCATCCCGAGGGGCTGGTTGCCGATCTGGGGCCAGCGGCTTGCGCGTCAAATATCCGCTTTGTGGCCGATCTTCAAGACGAGCAGGGTCGCTCCATCGCCTGGTTGCCGGGCAGTGACTGGTCCGGCTTGCCGTGGACGCCGCTGACGGGCAGCGGCCCGCAGCGCTTTGTGGCGCCTTACCCGGCCTCCTTGCTCAAGCTGATGGTGTTGGTCGGCGTGGCGAGGCTGGTTGATCAAGGGCGTAGTGACTGGGCGGCGGTTTTGAGTTTCGACGGCAGCGCGCGCCCCTTAAGCGATTGGGCTTTTGATATGACGGCGATCAGCTGCAATCGCTCGACCTCGGCGCTCATCATGCATTTGCACGCCTGCGGCGCGATTAGGCGCGAGGGCTCGGTCGAGGTGCATAACGAGTTACATCTGCTGTTTTCCGCGCTTGGCCTGAGCAGCTTGCGGCTGGCCAATACGCGCGCCGATGGCGGCTGGGGCAATGCCGCCGGTGCCGGCGTTGGGCATTTGCAGATGACCGCGTGGGACAGCCTGCGCCTGCTCTGGTTGCTGGACGTGCAGGCGCCGCCCGCCCCTTGGTTGCCGGCGGGCCATGCGCCGCTGCTCGGCGCCAGTCATGCCTATGTGATGTTCTGCCTGGAGCAGCAGTCGCTGCATGAGGTTTTGTCCAGCACGTCTTTGCTCGGCTTGCCCGGCTGGGTGCCAGGGCTGCCCGCTCGGCTGCCGCAGCGTTGGCAAAGTAAGTCTGCATCTTCATCTGCGCCGGCGGCCGAAGTGCTGTTTGCGCACAAGACCGGCAATACCGAAAACTACACAGCCGACGCCGGCATCGTGCGCGGCCTGGCCCCTGCCAAGCGCCATTACCTGATCGCGCTGACCAGCAATCTGGGCAGTCGCTACGCACCTGATCCACGCGCCGCCACGACCTGGAAGCTGCCGGCATTGGGCGCGGCCATAGACAGCGGCTTGCAGGCCTATTTGGGCAGCTGATTTGGAGACTGATTTGAGCGATCTGCCGCTGTTCTCGCCCTTGCCTCAGGGCGCTTGCCTGACCGTGATCGCGCCGGCCGGCCCGCCCAAGCCGGGGCAGTTGGCGCAGGTGCCGGACCTGTTGGCCGCGCATGGTTTCAGGGCCAAGATGTTTCCGGGTTGCGCAGGCCCGGCCTTGCTGGGTCATCTGGCCGCCAGTGATGAGCAGCGCCTGGCCGATTTACATGCCGCTTTTGCCGACCCCGAGGTGGCTGCCGTGCTGTGTCTGCGCGGCGGCTACGGCTCGGCGCGTTTGCTGGCAGCGATCGACACGCAACTGATGCGTCGTCATCCAAAGTTATTGATCGGCTTCAGCGATATCACCGCCTTGCACGCTTTGCGCGACGGTTTGGGCCTGCCTGGCCTGCATGCGCCGATGCCGGCCTCGAATTTGCTCGACGATGATGCCGGCGATGATGCGAAGGCCTTGTTCGGCTTGCTGCACCGGGGCCTGCGGGCCGGTGATCTGCTGGCGCCGGCCTTGCCCGCGCATGAACTCAACCAGGGCGAGGCCGTGGCGGGCCGCTTGATCGGCGGCAATCTGGCGGTCTTTACCGCGCTGCTCGGCACGCGCTGGGCGCCCCGAGCCGAGGGCGCCATCGTGTTCCTGGAGGAGGTAGGCGAAGAGCCCTACCGGGTTGATCGCATGCTGTGTCAGCTGCGCCAGGCCGGCGTGCTGGACGCTGCGGCGGGCTTCTTGATCGGCAGCTTCAGTGAGGCTGAATCGGCCGAAGCGGTGCTGGCCGACTACCTGCCTGTCTTGAACAAGCCCATCCTGGCCGGCTGGCCTGCCGGGCATTGCCGGCCGCATCTGCCCTTGCCGCTGGGTTTGCCCCTCATGATGGATGTGCGCGCACGCAGCTTGCGCATGCTTTGAAGCGCGCTTAGAGCTGACAAATAAGAAGCCCCGCAGCGCAAGCTGGCGGGGCTTTGTTCATGGCACTTGGGCAGCCGCAGCGGCCCTGAGTTTCGCTTGAAGCTGTATTACTTGAAGCTGTAGTCCACCAGCAGCGTGAAGGCGCGACCACGCGGGTCGGCCACACGTGGGTCCCAGGAGCTGCCCGAGCCGAGATCGGCGTCGTAGTAGGCGCTGAACGGCGGCTTGGTGTTGAACAAGTTCTTGATGCCGCCGGTCACGCTCAGGTTCTTGAAGCCGCGATAGGTTGCGGACAGCTCATAGACGATATAGGACTTGACGTCGGCCTGCCAATTGGCCGGCTTGACCGTGCCGTTGGCCACCCCTGGCAACACCGCGTCGGTATAGCCGCCGGTATAGCGCTGCGTGAAGGTGCTGCTCCAGCTGTCCTGGGCATAAGTGAGGTTGGCCACATGCTTCCAGCGGATGCCGGGGTCGTCATAGCGGTTGAACTGACCCAACTCGCTCGGGCCCCAGGGGTCGGTGTCCGCGATGCGCGACTTCTTGTTGAGCAAGTAAGAGCCCTCCAGGCTGGCCGACCAAGTGCCCGCCAGCACTTTGCCGCTGGTGGATGCGCTGAGCTCCAGACCTGAGGACTTGGCCCCGCCGGCATTGAACCAGCGCTGATCAACCCCGACCAAGCTGCCGCCCGCGTCGCGCAAGAAGCGATCCTGGAAGCGGCTGTAGTTGTTCTTCAACTCGTCCAGCGAGGGCGTGCGAATCGCGTCGCTGCGCTCGATCTGCCACCAGTCAAGCGACAGCAAGGTCTGCTTGAAGGGGGCCAGCACCAGGCCAAAGGCCGCTTGCTTGGAGGTCTCGGGGCCCAGCTTCATATTGCCGCCGTTGACGATGTCCGGGAACACGGCCACGCATTTCGGGTCATTCGGGTTGACCACCAAGCTTGGGCAAGCGGCCGGGTCGACCAGGTCTTTGCCGTCAAAGGGTGAACGCGTGGCGCCGTTCAAGGCCTGGTTGAAAGTAGGCACCCGAAAGCCGCTGGAGTAGGAGCTGCGCAAGACGAGCGACTCCACCGGCGTGAAGCGCGCCGACAGCTTGGGATTGGTGGTGCGGCCAAAGCCGGTGTAGTCATCGGTGCGCACCGCGGCGGTGACTTCCAGGTTCTTCAGTACCGGGATCATCAGCTCGCCATAGGCGGCCTTGACATCGCGGGTGACGCCGTCCACCGCATTGCTGGAGTCAAATGGTGCGGCGATCACCACCGCGCCATTGGGTGCGCCGTCGGCGCCCTTGAAGTTGAACTTCTCGCGCCGCAGGTCAATGCCGACGGCCGCCATCATCATGCCGGCCGGTAGCTTGGCGACCGGCCCGCTGGCCGAGAAGTCGCCCTGCATGACCTCGAATTTGCCGCCATACAGGGTCACGCCGCGGGCCGATGCGGCCTCCAGCGCGCTCAGGCCTGCCGCGCTTTGCTTGACGCCAGGCAGCAAGAACGGATCCAGATTGCCCGAGCCCAGCGCGGCGATCATGCCGTCGCGGAAGTAATAGCCGCTGCCGAGCTTGGACTTGTCATCGCTATAGGCCGAGGAGACGCCAGTTTTGTAGTCCCAGCCGGCCCAGGGCAGCGGGCCGTCCAGGCCGACGAAGAAGCGTGCCGATTCGGTCTCGGTGGCAATTTCGCGCGGGCCGCAATCCATGCAACGCCAGCGGAATGCGATCGGGTTGCCCTTGTTGGCCGCAATGCTGGGGAAGACCTTGGCAATCGAATCAAACACCGCGTTGTACGAAGCCCCGGTGCTGGGGTAGAGGTATCTGTTGGTGCTGCTCGAAATCAGCTGGACCTCCGAGAACTCTTTGGCCGAGTCAATCTTGGCGCCGACGAATTCGGCCGTCAGCAGATGCTCGCCCAAGGTCTTGCTGAGGCGGCCGACAAAGCTGGTGTTGGTGACCGGCTGTTGCAGCGTGGCCGACACGCCGGTGTCCCAGGCGCAGCCATATTCGGTGCCTGGCGAGGCCCAGAGCTTGGCGTCATAGGCTTGCGAGTTAGGCATGGTCTGGCAGCCTGCAGCGCCGGGCAGGCCCAGCATATTGATGCCGTTATAGCGCTGCGTGCCGCCGGGCAGCAGCACGCCTGAGCTGCTGGGGCTCAAAATCGTGGTCAGCCCTGCGCGGGCAAACACCGTGGCGACCGGGGTTCCGCGCGTATCGACCGACAAGCCGCGATCGGGCTGGAAGGTGTTGACGAAGTCGCGCTGTGTGCCCTTGAGGATTTTGTTCTCGGTGCGGGCCAGCGCAAACATCGCGTTATAGCCATCGGTAGCCAGATTGCCGATGCCGCCGGAGGCGGACAAGCGGGTGATATTGCCGCCGCTTTCTTGGGCCATGTCGGTAAAGGCTTGGACGTTGAGGCCGCTCAGGTCCTTCTTCAAGATGAAGTTGATGACGCCGCCGATCGCGTCGGTGCCGTAGAGCGCGGAGGCGCCATCCTTGAGAATTTCAACCCGCTCGATTGCGGCCATCGGGATGGTGTTGAGGTTGACGGCCGTGCCATTGAGACCGTGGGCAGCGATGCGCCGTCCATTCAGCAGCACCAAGGTATTGCGCGAACCCTGGCCGCGCAAGTTGGCGAAGCTCGCCCCGTTATTACCCCGCGCATCGCCGCCGACCACGTCGGACTGGCTGGCCATATTGTCCAGGCCATTGCCGTTGGAGGTGATGCGGCCCATCAACTGCTCGGCCGAGACGATGCCGTCACGCGCCAACTGCGCCGCCGTGATCACTTGTACCGGCAAAGCGCCTTCGTCTTGCAGGCGCTTGATGCGCGAGCCGAGCACTTCGACGCGTTCAATCTTCTGCACCGCCTCGCTGCTTTGTGCCAAGGCCATGCCGCCGATCAAGCTGAGGTGGCCGCCGAGGCCGATCAGCGCGAGTTTGCGTGTCAAGGTGTTCAATTTCATCGGGAAGCTCCGGGACTAGAGGAAGGATGGGGAGGGTGGGGTGTTGCAATGTCCAATCCATGATCCGTTAGGACTGCGGCGCCGGCCAGAGGGGTTGACCGCATTTGTTGCTTAGATCGCAATGAATGCTTGAGGTGCACACATAACCTGTTGGAATGCGCCGGCGCGGGGCTATGTCTGCAACAGACGCAGGGCGCACAAGAATTCATAGGCCAAAGTCGGTCGCCGCCTTGACCTAAGGCTACATTGGCGCTTGTTAGGCCCAGGCGTGTGGATATCCGACCTGGGCTTTGTCTTCAGAGCTTGCCGCGACACCATATGCCATTGAACAACAAAGCCGAATTCCGCCGCATGGCTAAAGTCCTCAGTCTTGCCGCCTTGTCCTTGGCGCTGGGGGGCTGCGCGGGCATGCGGGCCGCGCCGACGCTGCCGGCCGAGGTGACGCAGGCGATGGCCGAGGCCGGCGTGGCGCAGGCAACGCTGGGCGTGGTTGCCTATCCGCTGCATCAGCGCACACGCGCCTTGCAGCTCAATGCCGAGTTGGCCATGCAGCCGGCGTCCACGATGAAGATCGTGACCACGCTGGTGGCTCTGGACCGTTTGGGTCCGAACGCACGCGGCCGCACCGACTTGCTCGCTGCAGCGCCCTTGGTGGGCGATGTGTTGCAAGGGCCGCTGTATCTGCGCGGCGGAGCCGATACCGACCTCGACTGGGGCGCGCTGCACATGCTGCTGCGTGAGCTGCGCGAGCAGGGCGTGCGCGAGATCCAAGGCGGATTGGTGGTGGACCGCAGCCTGTTTCGCCCGGCGCGTTTGGACATTGGCCTGGCGCCCTTCGACGAGGCGCCGGAATTTGCCTATAACGCGGTGCCCGATGCGCTGAATCTGGGTGGCGCTGTCTTGAGCTTTCGGCTCAGCGCGGATGCGGCGACCGTGCAGGCCCGCGTCTCACCGGCCTGGCCCGGCATCGAGCTGGATGCCTCGGCCATGACGCTGAACGACAAGCCCTGCAAGGACTGGGATGAGGACTGGCTGGCGCCGCAAGTCAGCAGCACATCGCAAGGTCAACGCATCCAGTTGGGTGGGGCCTTCCCGCGCAATTGCCGCCAGACTGCCGAGCTGAATCTGCTCGATCGCCAATGGTTGACGGCGCAGGCGCTGCGGCAGATGTGGCGAGAGCTGGGCGGGGTGATGGGCGGTGACGTCGAATCGGACCGCGAAGCCGCCACCCCGAGCGACGCGCGCCTCTTGGCCAGCCACCAAGGCCGGCCCTTGGCCGAGGTGCTGCGCGGCATGATGAAGCGCTCGGACAATTTGCTGACGCGCCTGACCTATCTGCGCCTGGGCGCGGCGGCGGCCCAGCCGGGCGAAGACACGCGGGCGGCGGCCGACAGAGCCGTGCACGACTGGTTTGCCGCCAAGGGCTTGGACAGTGCCGGTCTGGTCTTGGACAACGGCTCGGGCCTGTCGCGCAGCGAGCGCATCAAGCCGGCGCAGCTGGCCGCCGTGTTGGCGCAGGCTTGGGACTCGCCTCACGCGCCCGAGCTGCTGACGACGCTGCCGGTGGCAGGTGTGGACGGCACGCTGAGCAGGCGCTTTAAAGGCGCGCCCGCCGAGGGCCGCGCCCGCATGAAGACCGGCACGCTCAATGAAGCCGTTGCCTTGGCCGGTTATGTTCGCGACGCGCAAGAGCGCCCTTGGGTCGTCGTCGTCATGCTCAATGGCCCGGACACCGGCGCCAAGGGGCGGCCGGTGCTGGATGCCTTGGTGAATTGGGTGGCGCGCCAAAATGATTGAACAGCGCCTTTGGCTTTTTGACTTCAAACCTATGCAAATTGGAACGCACATCGCTCGCGCCTTGAGTCACGGTCTGTTCCTCGGGCTGTTCCTTGGATTGGGGCCTGCTATGGCGCAAGGCCAGGAGACTGCGGCCGAGCTGCCGGCCGCCAAGACCTTGTTTGGCAAGGTGCGCAGCGCGGCCGCCTTGCCGCCGCAGACCATAGGCTTTTACTCCCGCGGCTGTGTGGCCGGCGCGCAGGCGCTGCCGCTGGACGGGCCGCATTGGCAGGCGATGCGGCCCTCGCGCCAGCGCATGTGGGGGCATCCGGACTTGATTCGTTTTGTCGAGCGTTTTGCGCCGCTCGCGGCACAGGCCAGCGGCTGGCCGGGCATTCTGGTCGGCGATATCGCGCAGCCGCGCGGCGGCCCTATGTTGACCGGCCATGCCTCGCACCAGCTGGGCCTGGATGTGGACATCTGGCTCAAACCGATGCCGGCCCAGCGCATGACGAGCGCGCAGCGCGAGCAAGTCTCGTCCATCACGGTGGTGCGGGCCGATCGTTTGGACGTGGACCGGGCGAGTTGGACGCCCGGCCATCAGGCTGTGCTGCGCGCTGCCGCCGAAGACCCTAAAGTTCAGCGCATTTTCATCAATGCCGCCATCAAGCGCGCGTTGTGCCGTAGCGCCCAGGGCGCCAGCTGGCTGCGCAAAATTCGCCCCGAGCATGGCCATGACTATCACTTCCATGTGCGCCTGTTCTGCCCCGAGGGCGACGCGCAATGCAAGGCGCAAGACCCGACCCCCGAGGGCGACGGCTGCGATGCCTCCCTGGATTGGTGGTTCACCGATGAAGCGCTGCACCCGAAGCCACCCGCAGTGAAGCCTGCGCCGCTGACCATGGCGGATCTGCCGGCAGATTGCCAGCAGGTGCTGGAGGCGCGCTGAGCGAGCCGCCCTAGGGCGCCTTAGAGCGTCCTAGAGCACCCTAGAGCACGCGCGGTAAATCGCGCCGCACCGCTTCCCGGTCGCCGAAATCGAAGTGCCACCACTCGCTGTGTATGCCTTGAAAGCCGGCTTGTCGCATCGCCGCCCGCAGCCAGCCACGCTCGGCGATTTGTGCGGGCGTCAGCAGACCCAAGGCCATGTGTTCGGCCTCGTGATCGGGGTGCGAGAGCAGGTTCATTTCGTCAAAGCCCGAACCCATATCGACCTCGCGGCCCTGCGGGTCCAGCATGGTGAGGTCTAGCGCCATGCCGAAGGAATGGATAGAGCCCCGCTGCGGCTCGGCCAGGTATTGCAGCAGCGGCGTGCCCTGCAGCTCGGCCCACAAGACCTCTTGCACGCGCTGCGGGCGCAGCGCGTCCAGCACCCGCAAACGGTAGCCGGGGCGCTGCGTCGCCAGCCATTGGGCGGCGTTGACCAAGGCGGCGGCGGCCTCGCGGCGCAGCCAGGCACAGTCGAGTCCGCCGTAGACGGCGCGCTGGACAAAGTTGTCCGGCGTGGCGTAGCGCAAATCGAGATCGATCCCGCTCAGGCTCAGCAGCGAGCAGAAGTCGGCATGCGCGGGGATGTCTTCGCAGGCAATCATCATCATGCGGTGTTCAATCCTTCCAGGCTCTTGCGGGCGGCTTCGCCCAGGTATTTCACCAGCCGCCGCGCGGTCTGGGCCAGCGGCGCGCTGGCGGTCGTCAGCAGATACAGCTGCACCGGCACGGCAGGGCTGAGCGGCCTGAGGCAGACGCGGCTGCGGTCGGCCGAGGCGGCGGTGAACGGGTCGACCAAGGTCATGCCAACGCCGGCTTCCACCAAGGCCCGCGCCAGCTGATAAGTCTGCACGGTGATGCGGCTTTGCAAGGGAGTTTCCAGCGCCTCGGCATTGCTATGCACCAGGGCGGCGAGCGGATCATCGCCGGCCAGCCCGACCAAGGGCGTGCGAATCTGCGCCAGCGACAGCGGCCCGCTTTCGGCCGCTTCGGGGCTGCCCAAGGGACATAGCGCCGTCATCAAGCCGCTGGCCAGCACCTCGGCCTTGATACCGGGGTGGTGCGGATCCTGCAGCGACAAGGCGAGGTCGGCCTCGCCCAAGAGCAGGGCGGAGACGATCTCGCGCGTGTGGTTGGTGGCCAGCGAGCAATGGCTTTGCGGGAAGGCCTTGCACCACTGCGTCATTGCCATCGGAATCACCGCCGCGCCCAAGGTGGGCGTGGCCACCAGCCGCACCAGCTCCGACTCCCCGCTGCGCAAATTGGCCGCCAGGCGCCGGATGCCGACCAGGTCGCGGTTGAGCTTGTCCACCTCGATGAACAGCCGGTGTGCTTCCGGCGTTGGGTAGAGCTTGCCGCGCACGCGGTCAAACAAATTCATGCGCAGCTGCAACTCGCAATGCTGCAAGACCTTGGTCACCGCTGGCTGCGAGATGTGCAGCAATTGCGCGGCGCCGCTGATGGTGCCGGCCTGCATGATGGCGTGGAAGACCTCGATATGGCGTAATCTCATAGGCTATTTTCTGTACACATGCTCGAAGTCAACGCTGCCATTGGGCGCCATCACGAAGCCCTGCACATCCTTGCGCATCGGGATGTAGACGGTCGAGTGCGCCATCGTGATCCAGGGCCGCTCGCGTTTAAAGATCTCCTGCGCTTGCTCGTACAGGGCGACGCGCTTTTGTGGGTCGGTGCTTGCGCGGGCCGCGTCGATCAGGCGCTCGAACTCGGGGTTGCAGAATTTGATGCCGGTCTTGTTGGCCGCGCAGCTCAAATTGGGCGTTAAGAACTCATCCGCGTCACCGGTCTCGCCGGCCCAGCCACTCATATAGACGCTGTGTTCGCCGTTGTTGGCCCGCTTCAGGTACTCGCCCCACTCAAAGGTCTTGATATGGGCCTTGACGCCGATCTTGGCCCAGTCTTGCTGGATCAGCTGCGCCATCAACTGCCCATTCGGGTTGGTGGGTCTGGCCACCGGCAGCGCCCAGAGGTCCAGCTCCAGGCCGTCGGCAAAGCCGGCCTTGGCCAGCAAGGCCTTGGCGCGGGCGGGGTTGTATTCGTTCTTCAAGGCCTTGTTGAAGCCGGCAATCGCGGGCGGAAAAGCGCTGACCGCCTGCATGGCATCACCGCGCGGGAACAGCGCTTTGAAGATCGAATCCCGGTCAATGGCGATGTCCAGCGCCTCGCGCACGTCGCGCCTGTCGGTCGGTGCCTTGCGTAAATTGAAAGCCAGGTAGGAGATGTTCAGCGCCTGCGTTTTCATCACGGTGATGTCTTTGCGGCCGTCCATCGCGCTGAGGTCAAGGTCGCGCACCGCCGCGGTGATGTGGCATTCACCGGCCAGCAGCTTTTGCACCCGCACATTGGGTTCGCGGCTGATGCTGAAGATCAGCTTTTCGGTCTGCTGCTGGGGGCCCCAGGTGTCTGGGTTGGCTTGCATGCGCAGCACATGGTCCTTGGCATAGGACTTGAAGCGGTAGGGGCCGGTCCCTATCGGTTGGGTGTTGATCTGGCTGGCCCGGCCCAGGCTGAGCAACTGGGCGGCATATTCGGCCGAGTGAATGCCGGCCCAGGCCATCGCGAAGTTGGCAGCAAAAGTGACGTTGGGCGCCTTCAAGCGAAAGCGCACCGTGTGATCGTCAATGCGGTCTATGCCCTCCAGCAGCTTGGCCAGGCCGAGGTTCTGCGGGTAGACAAAGGTGGCAGGGAAGGCTTTGTTGAAGGGGTGTTGCGGGTCGATGAAACGCTCAAAAGTGAACATCACATCATCGGCATTGAATTCGCGCGTGGGCGTGAAGTAGGGTGTTTGGTGGAACTTCACGCCTTGCCTGAGGGTGAAGGTGAAGCTCTTGGCGTCGGGCGAGATGGTCCAGGCGCTGGCCAGCTGCGGCTGCAACTCGGTGCCGCCGCGCTTGAAGCCCAGCAGGCCTTGGAACATCTGGCCGGTGGCCGTGTTGGTGCTGGCGCTGTCCCACATGCCGGGGTCAAAACCCTCGGGGCTGGCGTCGGCGCAATACACCAGCGGTTTGGCCAAAGCCGGCAGGCCGATCATCAAGGCCGCCGCGAAGCCAAGCAGGACTCGCAAGACGGTGAAGCGCTGAAGATTCATAGGGGGCAAGCCAAGCAGGCAAGGAAGAGGGCAATCCAAGGCATTGTTGAGAGCGCAAGGCCATCACCACAAGTGAATAGAAGGCCGCTATCTATAAGTTTTGATTATGGGGCAGGGGGCTCAGACGCTGCCGACGACGTGACAGGCCACTTGCCGGCCGTCAAGCGGGCGCAACTGTGGCGCCTCTTGTTGGCACCGCGCTTGCGCCAAGGGGCAGCGTTGGTGGAAGGCGCAGCCGGGCGGCGGCTTGAGCGGGCTGGGCAGCTCGCCTTGGAGCTGAATTCGCATGCGCCGGTCGGCCGCGCGCAGGGCCGGCGTGGCGCTCATCAGCGCTTGCGTATAGGGGTGCAATGGCCGCGCGAACAAGGTCTTTTTGGGGCCGACCTCGACCGCGCGGCCGAGGTACATCACCATCACGTCATCGGCCACATGCTCGACCACGCTGAGGTTGTGGGAGATGAAGACATAAGCGGTCTTGAACTCGGCCTGCAGATCCAGAAAGAGGTTGAGGATTTGCGCCTGTATCGACACATCGAGGGCAGACACCGGTTCGTCCGCGACCACCACCTTGGGGTTCAGCATCATCGCCCGGGCGATGGCAATGCGCTGGCGCTGGCCGCCGGAGAACATATGCGGATAACGCTGTAAATGCTCGGCTCGCAGGCCCACCTTGGCGACCAGCGCCTCGATGCGTTCACGCCGCTCGGCCGGGCTCAGCAAGGTGTTGAGGCTGAGTGGCTCATCCAGCGTGGCGCCAATGCTGGCGCGCGGGTTGAGCGAGGCAAAAGGGTTTTGAAACACCATCTGCACCTGCTGGCGCAGCGCCTTCAAGGCTGGCTTGTCGGCGCCAGCCACATCCACGCCGCTCAGTTGCAAACTGCCCGAGCTGGGGGCTTCGATCAGCGTCAGCTGGCGCGCCAGCGTTGATTTGCCGCAGCCTGACTCGCCCACCACCGCCAGCGTGCGCTGCGGCCATAGCTGGAAGGAGACACCGTCGAGCGCCTTCACCGTTGTTTTCGGTTTCAGCCAGCCCTGCGCGACCTTGTAGTGGCGGCTCAAGCCTTGCGCATGGACCAAGGGCGTGGCATCAGACATGCTCTGAGTTCCTTGTCAGCGGGAAAAAGCAGCGCACTCCGGTCAGCAGCGCAGGGCGCTCGCTCTGGCAGCGCGGCTGCACCTGGCCGCAGCGCGGAGCAAGCAAGCAGCCGACCGGCCGGTCCAGCGCGCCCGGCACAATGCCTGGCAAGGCCGCAAGCCGCTGGGCGCCACGGTTATGTTCTGGAATCGCGGCCAGCAAGGCCGCCGTGTAAGGGTGTTTGGGCGCCTCGAAGATCGCCGGTGCTGCGCCGGTTTCAATCACCTGCCCGGCATACATCACCGCGACCTGGTTGCTGCCGGCGCGGGCACTTTCGGCCGCTTCTGCCATCTCGGCCACCACGGCCAGATCATGCGTGATCAAGAGCAGGCCCATGCCCTGCTCGGCCTGCAAGCGCAAGAGCAGCGCCATGATCTGGGCTTGAATGGTGACGTCCAGCGCGGTGGTTGGCTCGTCGGCAATCAAGAGCTTGGGTCCACAGGCGATCGCCATTGCGATCATCACGCGCTGATTCATGCCGCCCGAGAGCTGATGCGGGTAAGCCTCGGCGCGCCGCGCGGCATCAGGGATCTCCACCAGCTCCAGCAACTCGATCACCCGGCGCTTTAGGGCCGCGCCGCGCAAGCCCAGATGCACGCGCAAGACTTCGCCGATCTGGAAGCCCACGCTATAGCTCGGGTTCAAGCTGCTCAAGGCATCTTGAAACACACAGGCGATCTCGCGCCCGATGATTTTGCGGCGCTCGGCCGCGCTCATCCGCAGCATGTCCCTGCCTTGGAATTCAAGCGCATCCGCCGTCACCCGGCCGGGCGCATCGATCAAGCCCATCAAGGCCAGCATGGTGACCGACTTGCCCGAACCGGATTCACCCACAATGGCCAGCAAGTCGCCGGCGTCAAGACGCAGGTCCACGCCGTCGACGGCCGGGAAAGCGCCGAACTGCACGCGCAGGTTTTTGATTGTCAGCAGCGCGGCCATCAGTGCAAGACCTTCAGCTTGGGGTCAAGCGCGTCGCGCAGGCCGTCGCCCATCAAATTGATCGCCAGTACGGTGATCAGAATGCTCAAACCCGGCAAGGTCACAACCCAAGGCGCGCGCAGCATATAGTCGCGCGCCGCCGACAGCATGCCGCCCCACTCGGGCAGTGGCGCCTGCACGCCCAGGCCCAAGAAGCCCAGGCCGGCGGTTTCCAGAATGGCCGAAGAAAAGCTCAGCGTAGCGTTCACGATCAGTGGCGCCATGCAGTTAGGCAGTACGGTGATGAACATCAGGCGCAGCATGCTGGCACCGGCCATGCGACTGGCGGTGACATAGTCGCGGCCAATCTCGGCCAGCGCGCTGGCGCGGGTCAGGCGGGTATAGCCGGGCAGCGCGCCGATGGCAATCGCGATCACGGTGTTGATCAGGCCAGGCCCCAGCACCGTGATCACACAGATCGCCAGCAGCAGGCCCGGCAGGGCCATCATGATGTCCATCACGCGCATGATGAGGGGCGACAGCCAGCGCGGCTGAAAGGCGGCCAGCAGCCCCAGGCTGACGCCGGGCAGCATAGACAGCAGCACCGAGGCCAGTGCGATCCCCAGCGAAATGCGCCCGCCATGCAGCAAGCGCGAGAGCATGTCGCGGCCCAGCTCATCGGTGCCGAGCAAAAAGCGCGTGCTGCCGGATGAGGCCCACACCGGCGGGGTCAGCATATGGTCGCGGAACTGCTCGGTCGGGCTGTACGGAGCCAGCCAAGGCGCCAGCACGGCGGCCGTAGCGATCAGCGCGAACACCACCAAGGCGAACAAGGCGCCGCGATTGGCGGCAAAGCCGCTGCAGAACTCGCGCCAGGGAGTGGGCATAGGCAGGGCGGGCGTTTGCGGCTGCGCCTGCTGCTGCACTTGCTCCTGCGCCTGATGCTGCTTGAGGAGGGCCTGGTTCATCAATGCGAGGCGCGGATGCGCGGGTTGAGTACGCCGTAGAGCAGATCGACGCCGAGGTTGACGAGGATGAAGCTCAGCGCAGAAATCAAGATGCCGGCTTGCACGACGGGATAGTCGCGCCTAGCAATCGAGTCGATCAGCCATTTGCCTATGCCGGGCCAGGAAAAGATCGTCTCGGTCAGCACCGCACCGGCCAGCAGGCTGCCGGCCTGCATGCCGATGACGGTCAGCACCGGGATCAAGGCATTGCGCAGCGCGTGGACGAAGATGACGCGCGCCGGTGACAGGCCCTTGGCGCGGGCAGCGCGGATGTAGTCCTCGCGCAGCACCTCCAGCATCGAGGAGCGCGTCATGCGCGCCACCACTGCCATGGTGCTGGTACCCAGCACCAGCGCCGGCAGCAGCAGATGCAAGCAGGCCGAACGAAAGGCGCCGGCTTCCTCCGAGACCCAGGCGTCGAACAACATGAAGCCGCTGATGGGCGCCACCTCGAACTCGATGCCGATGCGCCCGGAGATCGGCGTCCAGCTCATTTGCACCGAGAAGAACATGATCAGAATCAGCCCCCACCAGAACACCGGCATCGAGTAGCCCACCGTCGCCACGCCCATCACGCCCTGGTCCAGCCAGGAGCCCCGTTTGAGCCCGGCCAGCACGCCCAGCAGCAGGCCCAGCAGCACGGCCATCAGTAGCGCGGCCACCGCCAACTCCACGGTGGCCGGGAACAGCGTGGCGAACTCCTTGGCCACAGACTCGCGGCTGACCAGCGATTGCCCCAGATCGCCCTGCGCCAGCTTGCTGACGTAATCCCAATACTGAGCGGGCAGTGATTGGTCCAGCCCCATTTGCTTGACCAGCGCGGCGTGGGCCTCGGGCTCAAGGCTGCGTTCGCCCATCATTACCTCGATCGGGTCGCCTGGGATCAGCCGGATCAAGCCGAAAGAAACCAGCGTGATGCCGAGCAGCGTAGGCAGCAGAGCGGCCAGTCGTTTGAGTATGAAGGCGAACATGGTGCTGAAGCGTCTACCAGCGCGGGGTGTAGGGCTTGGCGCCTTGAGTCGGCGTGTTCAGCAACATGCCGTTCGGGCTGAGCATCACCTCCAGCAGCGCTGCGGTTTCGGCGTCGGGCGTACCGCTGTAATCGCTAGCGCGGTATTTCATCTGAAAAGTCGAGATCACATCCTTGGTCGCTTGATCAAATTCGCCGGTAAGCGCCAGCTTGTAGCCAACGCGGGCGAGCTTGTCTTGGAACCAAGCCGCGCCCGGTGGCAGGCTTTCGAACAGCGCGATCTTGTCTTTCACCTGCGCCAGATCCGGCCACGGGATGATGCCTTCGTCGGCCAGGCGCTTCCACGGGAACTTCGGGCCGGGGTCTTGCTTGCGGCCAGGGGCGATATCGGCGTGGCCGATGATGCGCTCGGGGCGGATCTGGTGGCGCGCCACGATGTCCCTGACCAGCCGAATCACTTCCTGCACCTGCTGCTCGGGGAAGTCTGCATAAACCCGACCGGCGGGTGTGTCCACATAGCCGGCGTTGACGATTTCGATGCCGATGGAGGAGGAATTCAGCTGGGTGTGGCCGGCCCAGAAGCTGGGGCCTGCGTGCCAGGCGCGGCGGTTCTCGTCGACCAGCAAATAGCTGCGCGCGGGCTCATCGCGCACCAGGTAATGGCTGCTGACCTGGCCGCCTTTCGTCAGCACGCGCAGTGATTTCTCCCAGTCCAGCACGGTGTAGTGCAGGACCAGAAAGAGTGCCCGGCTGTCTTGGTTGTCCGAGTTGTAGCTGCGGTCGATGTGGGGGCCGCCGGGCGTGGTGGCACAGGCGCTGAGCAGCAGGGCCAGTGTGAGGGCCAGCAGGGACTTTGAGTGCAGGGTTTTTGGCATGGCTTGGAGGCAGAGTTTCATATGGCCGCAAGGGCGGCGGCCAGCGCCGCCTGTCTTTGCGGCTGCAATTGTTGCAGCTGAATGTCGGCCGCCGCTCCCAGCGCCTTATTCAGATGCTGGCGCAGGCTGTGTTCGATCAGCGGGCTAAGCGTCAACGCGCGCCCTGCCAGCACGATAGGGCGCGGGCCGAAGCGGTGCACCATCGCCTCAGCCAAGCGCGCCAACTCTTGGCCGGCGCGGCGAAGCAGCGCAGCTGCACGCGGGTCCTCCTGCGCGCTGGCGGCAACGGCCATGGCCAGTTGGCCAAGCTGGCCGCGTGAGCCTTTGTAGACATAGGCACGGGTGCTGGTCCAGTCGCTGCTGCCCATGGCCGCAAACAAGGCACGCGCCATCGCCGACTCGGCCATGGCGCTGCCCGGTGCGGCGTCTTCCATGCGCCAGACCTGGGCGAGTGCTTGGGCGGCGATCCAGCCGCCGCTGCCTTCGTCACCGAGCAGCAGGCCGCGTCCACCGGCCCGGTGCAGCCGATCGTCCGAGTCGACAAAGGCGGCCACCGAACCAGTGCCGGCATAAATCAAATAGCCGCCGGCCTTGGCGCTGAAGGCGGCGTGCCAGGCTAGCCGGATGTCGCTGCGGCAATGGATCGCTTGCGGTGTCATCGCCAAGCTCTGGGCCAACAAGCATTTCATCTCGGCGATGCCTTGCAGATCGCTGTCCGGCAAACCGGTGATGCCGGCGTGGATGGCGCCTATTGGGCCGTAGGGTTGAAGCGCCGCCGCCAGCGCAGCCAAGGTGCGGGCCAACTCGGCACGGCCGCCCTCGTCCGCCATTTGCAAGCCGCTCAGGCCGGCTACCTGGCCTTGCGCCAACACCTCGCCGGCACGGGCCAGCGCCCAGCGGGTCTGCGTGCCGCCAGCATCAATGCCCAGCCCCAAACTTGTTGGCGGGGCTGTTTTTGACAACTGGTCAGGGGCGACATTCATGGCCGTCAGCCTAGGGCTGGCGATCAAAGCAAGCAAATGTCAATGCGGGCGACGGGCATAACTTTTCAGAATGGGCCGGCGTTTCAGTGCCTTGCCGGGTGGGGGTGGGGCCGGGTGCAGCACTACACCTAGATCTTGATAAAGCAGCGCCGCGCCCAGAGCGCCCAAGCCATCAGCCAGAGCGCCGCCGTGAAGGCTAGCGCATAGAGCAGCGAGGCGTTCTCGGGGCGCATTTCGAGCGCCAATATAGGGGCGTAGAGCCAAGCCTTCAGCGTTTGAGCCTTGCTGAGCTGCCAGTGTCCCAGTAGCTTGGCCAGCAGGCCCGACAGGGTAAAGATGAACAAGGCGTTCATGCCCAGCATCAGCAACGGGCTGGCGCCTCGACTCAAGCACCTGCGCCAACGAGCGCTGGGCATGGCGTCCAGCAGCCAGTAGAAAACCACGAAGATGAGCAAGGCCCATCCCGTCATCGCGACTGCGTAAGACGGCGTCCATAGGCTCTTGTTGATCGGCATCAGCCAGACGTTCAGCAATTCGCCCAAGCCAAGGCAGGCAAGACCCGCCACCATCAAGCCTTGCGACTTTTCACTCGGCTCGCGCTTGCTCAATAGCCATTGGCCAGTCAAGGCGCCGGCCAACAATCCTGCCAGCGCGGGCAGCGTCGACAGCAAGCCCTCGGGGTCCCAGGTCTTGCTGTGCTGCCACAAGTGCCCGTCCAGCAGCGCGCGGTCAAGCCAGGCGCCGACGTCTTCGCCCGGCAATAGCGAACCGCGGTGCCAGACGCCCTGCGCGTCCGGCACCGGCACGTAAAGCTGTATCAGGCTATAGCCGACCAGCAGGCCGACGGCCCACCACAGCTGGGCCCGCCAGCTGCACCACAAGACGATGGGAGCCGCCAGCAAGGTGCACAAGCCCAAACGCTGCAAAACGCCGGGAATGCGCAGTTCACTCAAACTGAAGCTCGGGATGAAGTTGAGCAGCAGGCCCAGGGCGATGATGAGCAGCGAGCGACGCGCGGTTTGCCACAGCAAGAGCAGTTTTTCGTCGCCGAGCTCGATGCGTCGAGTCAGGCTGATGGTCATCGAGATACCGCAGATGAACACGAAAAAAGGGAAGACCCAGTCGGTGAAGGTCCAGCCGTGCCATTTGGCGTGGGCCAAAGAGGGGTAGAGATGCGCCCAGTCACCGGGGTTGTTGACCAGCAGCATGGCGGCGATGGTGAAGCCTCTGAAGGCGTCCAGCGAGAGCAGGCGTTGCTTCATGGCGCCCCTGCTTGCTCACGCCGGGGTTTTTGCATATTCAATCAATCAAGCCAGCGAGCTGGCCTTGCCCTCTGCGAGCGCCTGCCTGACGTTGCCGTCGGCCTGTTCCAGCGCGATTCGCGCTTGCTCGACAGGCAGCTGCAGCCGCAGCGCGACGACGGCCAGCTTCACATGATTGCCGCAGGCCTCAAGCATGGCCCGCGCGCTGGCCTCATCGGCCGCGCCGGCCTGCATCGTCATGGCCAACGCACGCCGCACAAGTTTGGCGTTACTGGCCTTGAGGTCCACCATCAGATTGCCGTAGACCTTGTTCAGCTTGACCATCAAGGCGCTGGAGAACGTATTCAGCGCCATCTTTTGCGCGCTGCCGGCTTTCAGCCGCGTGCTGCCCGAAATGACCTCCGGGCCGGTGTCCAGGGTGATGCCGATGTCGGCTTGCTCGGCCACCGGTGCGTGCGGATTGTTGGCAAAACCCAGGGTCAAGGCGCCGGCGAGGCGGGCCTCGCGCAGCGCGCCCAGCACATAGGGCGTGGCGCCCGAGGCTGCCAGCAGCAAAACTACGTCATTGGCCGTGGGCTGCAGTGCGCGCAGGTCCAGCGCGCCTTGGGGCTCATCATCTTCAGCGCCCTCGACCGCCACAAACATGGCCGAGGGGCCGCCCGCCAATAAAGCCAGGGCGCGCTGATGGGGCCAGGAAAAAGTCGGGTGCAACTCGACGCTGTCCAGCACGCCCAGGCGCCCGGATGTGCCGGCGCCGACATAAATCAAGCGGCCGCCGGCCTGTATGCGCGGCAAGGCCTCGGCGACGGCGCGCGCCAGTTGAGGTGCGGCCAACCGCACCGCATTGACGGCGTCGGTCTGATCCTCGATGAAGCAGGAAATCAGCTCAGGCAGCGCGTACTTATCCAACTCTGGATGCGAGCTGCTGGGAGATTCGGTCTTGAGCATGAGGTGGCCCCGGAGTCTCGTGACACTCTAAGGGCCAAGCTGCATTTGTGCCAATCACGAGGGGCGTGTTGGCCATAACGGCAGGTAATTGTGTCGCTGAGCGGACTTTAGCCCGCGAAGCGTCCCCGCAAGTAAGCAATGATGGCGCCGGATTCGCCCAGCCACTGCACCGAGCCATCGGCTTCGGTGATCTTCAAGCAGGGCACCTTGGTGGCACCCGAACCCTGCATCAGCGTGGCTTTATTGCCTTCGTCGTGCTGAGCGTCCAATTGAGCGATAGGCAAAGCCAGCGCGTGGATCTCTTGCCGAACCTTGATGCAGAAGGGGCAGGTCTTGAACTGATACAAGGCCAGGCTGGCGCATTGCTGATCGACCTTGGCTTGTGCCTCGGCGCTGCGCTGCATGGGTGCCGGGCGGGCCAAGCGCTCTTTCAGCAGCATGAAGGGGCCAAGCACGATGCGCAAGGTTCTGAAGAAGAGGCGGATCAGTGGTTTCATGAAGGAGGGCCGAAATAGGAAAAGCGAGCGGCTATGAAAAAACCCCCAACACCTTTGACGATGCTGGGGGTTTAGTTTGGCTCCTCGACCTGGGCTCGAACCAGGGACCTACGGATTAACAGTTGAAGCCGTAGGCCTTCGAGGCGGTTTGCCGCCATCTAAAAGTTAAGTGTATCAAACACTTAGTCGCGCTCATCCGAATTCACGCGAACATGACCGCAGCTCTCCGAATGCTCTGCGCTATCAAATGCGCTATCAATTGGGACCTACGGACAAGGTGCCAATACGGCAACGCCCTTAACCAGAGGTTGACGTGCGCGCAGTTGGAGGTTGAGCTACGCCGCTGCCCGTTTCTGTGTGCTCGCTGTCGCGAGCAAGTTGTGCTGTGCCGCAGCTGCGACCGCGGCTGCTTCTATTGCAGCCAGGCATGCTCGAGGGCGACCCGCATAGAGTGCCAACGTGACGCCGGGCGGCGTTATCAGTGCAGCATTGCCGGGCAAGCCCTGTCGATTGGTCGGCGTCACCTATCAAATCAGCTTGTTTTATCGTCATTGGCGATATTGTTAATTTACCGCCGGCAGCGATTTTTTGCATTTATCGCTAATAACGATATGATCTGAAAATCGGCATTGGCGATGCAAATGTTTCGCCGCCTCTACTTATGAATCAACTCCTCTCCGTCCCCAGCCAAGTAGGCCTCGTTCTTCGGGCCGTGCGTAAAAGCGCCAAACTGACCCAGAAACAGCTCGCCGCAAAACTTGGCCTGAGCCAAAACCGCTTGTCCGAGTTGGAGACCGACCCCGGCTCCATGCGGGTAGATCAGCTCCTTGCCGTACTGTCCGCGCTGGGACTTGAATTGCAGGTACAGACTCGCGGCGGCCCGCCCGCTGCCGGCAGCGAGGACGGCGAGGGCCCAGCGACCGTTAACAAGGTGGAGTGGTAAGCATGGGACGCGCTACGAGCGCTCGTGCCCTCTCCGTCTGGGCCAACGGCGAGCGGGTGGGCACCTGGACCATCCCTGCCCGCGGCGACATGGAGTTCGTCTACGACCCGGACTGGATTACCTCAGAGGCAGGTCGGCCGCTGTCGCTGTCCATGCCCTTCACGGGCGTCCAGGCCTTGCGCGGTGCCCCGGTCCACAATTATTTCGAGAACCTGCTGCCCGACAGCGAGCCCATCCGAAAGCGCTTGGCTACCCGGTTCAAGACCGACACCTTGGAGGCGTTTGACCTGCTCGAGGCCATCGGGCGTGATTGCGTGGGCGCCATCCAGCTGCTCCGCGCTGACGAGTCGCCGGTCAACTTCGCAAGCATTGAGGGCACGTCGCTCAACGAGAGTGAGGTGGAGGAGCTGCTGTTGCTGGCTGCCGGCTCAGGCGCGCACCCGGGCGTGGAAGATGACGACAACTTCCGAATCTCGCTTGCTGGCGCCCAAGAGAAGACGGCGCTCTTGTGGCATGACGGCCAATGGAAGCGTCCTCACGGCTCCACCCCTACCTCGCACATCCTGAAGCTACCCATCGGACTTGTGGGTGCGCGCAAGGCCGACTTCGGCACATCGGTGGAAAACGAGTGGCTTTGCATGGAGCTGATGCGCGAGCTCGGGCTGCCGACGGCAAAGACCCAGATTCTCCAGTTCGGGAGCCAGAAAGTTCTCTCCGTAGAGCGATTCGACCGACAGATGCACTCCTCAGGCACTTGGCTGCTGCGCCTACCCCAGGAGGATTTCTGCCAAGTCGGTGGCACTGCGCCCCATCGCAAGTACGAAGCCGATGGCGGGCCCGGCATCGCGGACATCGCCCGTGTTCTCGTAGGTTCCGTGAACGCGCAAACCGACCTCAAGAATTTTCTAAAGACGCAGCTGCTTTTCTGGATGATGGCCGCCCCCGATGGTCACGCCAAGAACTTCAGCCTGCGCATCATGCCGCGCGGCCGCTACGCGCTCACGCCGCTCTACGACGTGATGTCCATCTGGCCTGTTGAAGGAAGCGGTGCAAGCCAGTTCTCCTGGCACAAGGCTAAGCTCGCCATGGCGCTGCATAGCAAGAATCGGCACTACAACTTCAAGGACATCCAGCGTCGCCACTTCAACGCGACGGCTGCAAAGTTCTTCCAGCGCGAAAGTGCGGAGGATGTCATCGAAGAGGTGCTGGAGGACCTCGAGCGAACCATCGCAGCCGTAACTGCCCGACTGCCTGCTGGCTACCCGGAGAAGGTCGCGACATCCGTCTTCGCGGGCCTGCGGCACACGGCCAAACTTCTTGCCAACTCGGCACCCTGAGTCATGGCCCGGTCGAGCGAATTTGTGGTTTCATGAAAGAGGGCCGTAATAGGAAAAGCGATCGGCTATGAAAAAACCCCCAACACCTTGGAAGATGCTGGGGGTTTAGTTTGGCTCCTCGACCTGGGCTCGAACCAGGGACCTACGGATTAACAGTCCGGCGCTCTACCGACTGAGCTATCGAGGAATTATTCGGTGTCAGCAGGCTTGACTCAAAAGAGTAGGCCTACATAAATGGGAAAAGCCGCTTGACCTTGCGATCAAGCGGCTTTTTCGTTTTCTGTGGCTCCTCGACCTGGGCTCGAACCAGGGACCTACGGATTAACAGTCCGGCGCTCTACCGACTGAGCTATCGAGGAACAGAGCCTCAGATTATAGACCAGTTTTCTAGAGCTTTACAAGTGGTATTCCAAACTGGCGCGGAAAGTTCTTGGTGCCAGCGGGTAGAGGTAAACATGGCCGAACTGGAACGGCGACTCTTTCCAGGCCCGCTTGTCGATCAAATTGTCGACGCCGACTCGCCACACCAGCAACTGCCGGCCCATCAATGCCTGCTCGAAGCGGGCGCCGGCGTCTAGGCGGGTCCAGCCAGGGATGCTGACGCTGTTGTCCGCCAGCACCGCGCG
The DNA here is from genome assembly GCF_028595345.1 of Roseateles albus. Lineage (NCBI taxonomy): Bacteria > Pseudomonadati > Pseudomonadota > Betaproteobacteria > Burkholderiales > Sphaerotilaceae > Roseateles > Roseateles albus. Next base: position 302,024 of record NZ_JAQQXT010000005.1, read on the forward strand.
TGGGCCTTCATAGACGAGCCCGGCCTGCAGTTGCAGGCCACTCAAGGCGGCGACATCTTGGCGCGCTTGCAGGCGCAGGCTGCGCTCGGCCACGTTTTCGGGCCGCAGGCCGTTGAGGCTCGCGTCGGCGCTGTCTTCGCGGCGCGCTTTGAGCTGCATCGCGCTGGCCAGCAGGCCACCGCCGGCCCATTTCAGGTCGGCCTGCGCTTCCAGGCCTTGATGGCGAGCGATGCCGTCGGCGCGGCGCACGCAGCTGCCCGGCTTGCTATCCGAGCATTCGCCCAGATCGGCCCATTTAGGGCGGCTGGTGTTGAACCAGTTGAGCGACCAATCGACGGTGTTGGAGCCGGCTTTCAGGCCGATTTCGATCTGGCGGCTTGTCAAGGCAGGCAGGGCGCGGCCGGCAGCGTCGCCATAGCGCTTGCGGTTCGGGGTGACCTCGCTCTCGACGCCTTCGCCCCAGCTGGTATAGGCCATCAGTTGGCTGTTGATCGCATAGCTCAGGCCCAGCCAGGGCGTGGTGATGTTTTGCGTGTAGCCGGTGGCGCGCGAGCCATCGGTGCGCACGCTGTCGCGCTCCAGCCGCGTATGGCGTAGGCCGGCCCAGGCTTGCCAGTCGGCGCTGAGCTGGACGGCGTCGCGCAGATAGAACTCGCTGCTGCGCTCGTCGCGGTTGGTGTTCTCGTCCGTCAGGCTGGGGTCGGCGACGGTGATGGCCTTGCCGTCAATGGTGCCGGTGCCGGCCCAGTTATAGGCCTGCTTTTGAAAGCGGCTGTTGAAGCGGCTGAGCAAGACGCCGGTGCTGACTTGGTGGGTGATGCTGCCCGTTGCCAATTTGCCGGCCAAAGACAGATCCAGAGCCTCGCTATTGCGGCGCTCGTTCTCGCTGCGGAAGTCGTACATGTCGAAGCTGCCGTCGGGGCAGTAGCGATCGGCGTAGTAGTTGCCGTCCGCTGCGGTGCAGCCATAGGCATAGGCCAGCCTGTCATCGGTCTTCAGGCGCTGCACGCCCAGGTGCGCCTGCGCGCGCCAGTCGGCATTGAGCTTTTGCGTCACACGCAAGGAGGCGTGGCTGTTGTCAAACACCACCGGCTGCGTCCAGCTTTGGTTGTTCAGGTTGATGCGAGGGTCGAAGTCTTTGGCGCTGGGCAGCTTGTCGCCCAGCATGCTCATGCCGGGCTGGCTGGGCTGGCTCTGCTTGTTCAGCTCGAACTCGGCCTCGACCAGGGTGTCAGCGCTCAGGCGCCAGTCGCCTGCCATGGCCAGCAAATGGCTGCGGCCCTCGGCGTCGCGCAATTGCGGCTTGAGCTCGGCGGCGGCTGCGTTGACTCGCAGGCCGAAGGCTTGGCCCTCGCCAAAGCGCTGGCTCCAGTCCAAGCTAGCCTCGGTCGTGCCGCGCTCGCTGATCGCGAAACCCAGAACGGTCATGGGCTGAGCTGTCGGCCGCTTGACGATCATATTGACCAGACCGCCGGGCGAGCTGGTGCCGGCCTGGATGCCGCTGCTGCCCTTGAGAATTTCGACGCTGGCCTTGTTGCCTAGCGGCAGCACGGTTTCTGCGTTGATCGGCAGGCCGTCACGGCGGTAGTTAAAACGGTTGTCGAGGTCGAAGCCGCGAATCTTCAGGTAGGACACATAGCCTGCCGCGTTATAGGCGTCGCCGACGCTGGCGTCCAGCGCGGTCAGTCCGGATAAAGCGTTAATGCCAGCGTCCAGCAGGCGCTCGTTGCTGATCAGGCTGAGCTGCAGCGGCAGCTTGGCGACCGGAATTTCACCGAAGCCGCCGACTTGCGAGGGTGTGTCGGCAGCGCGACCGGTAACAGATACCGTGGGCAGGCTTTGCGCCAGTGCGGCAGTGCCGCAGATCAGGCCGGCCGCAGCGGCCAGCAAGGACTTCTTGGAAATTGGATTTGTTGTTGTCATCGGAACAGCAGGCGATGACAGGGCGGCAAACGACGGGGCTCTCACGTCATGAGAAAAGGGAGAGAAGGACGTGGACCGTGATGCTTGCTTCCCTGCGCGAGGATTACCTCAATCAGGTTCAAAGGGTTATCTCAGCCGACCCAAAATTAAATGAATCAGCACCCCTAGCGAAGGCAGCGACCTTGATCGCTGCTTGGGGCTCATTGTATCGGCCCATCAAAAAGGCCCGCATTTCGCGGGCCAATCAAGAAGAAAACTAAGTTCTCGGGCTTGCGCAAAGCCGTTCCAGCTGGGCGCATCGCCGAAGACAGTAGCAGCGCTACGGCAAGGCGGTGCAACGACGCCGGGCCGGCTTTTCGCGAGCCCCTTCCACCTCAGTCGAAGACTGGCGATTCCACGCCCAGCACCTTGTGCAGCTTCGGGCTGGTGGTCGTGTACTGCAGATGAATGCGCTTGTCCGGGCTGATGTAAGGCATGGCGCCGAAGGCGGCCAAAGCGCATTCATGGAAGCCCGACAGGATCAGCTTCTTCTTGCCCGGATAAGTGTTCACGTCGCCCACGGCAAAGATGCCCGGCACGCTGGTCTGGAACTTCTCTGTGTCCACGACGATCTGCTTGCGCTCCAGCGCCAGGCCCCATTCGGCGATCGGGCCCAGCTTAGGGCTCAGGCCGAAGAACACCAGCAGCTGCTCGCAAGGCATCACGCGGGTGACGCCGTCGCCGCCGGTGACCTTGATGTCGGTCAGAACGCCGTCCGCTTCGACGATGTCCGTCACCTGGCCGACCACGAATTGCATCTCGTAGGCGTCGCAGAGTTCGCGCATCTTGGCGACCGAGGCGGGCGCCGCCTTGAAGCCGTCGCGGCGGTGCAAGAGGATCACGCTCTCGGCCTTGTTGGCGCTGCCGTCGGCATTGCCGGCGCAGAAGTTCAGCGCCCAGTCGAGCGCGGAATCACCGCCACCGACGATTACCAGGTTCTTGCCGGCGAACTGCGCCGGGTTGCGAACGCGGTAATGCAGCTGGTTGCCTTCGTACTTGTCGATGCCGTCGACCTTCAGCGTACGCGGCTGGAACGAGCCCACACCGCCAGCGATGAAGATGGTCTTGGTCAGGAACTGCGTGCCCTTGGAGGTCTCGACGAAGAAGCGGCCGTCTTCTTGCTTCAAGACGGTGGTGACTTCCTGGCCCAAATGGAAGGTCGCGCCAAAGGGCTCGATCTGCTTGAGCAGGTTGTCGGTCAGCTCCTTGCCGGTGCAGATGGGCACGGCCGGGATGTCATAGATCGGCTTGTCCGGATACAGCTCGATGCACTGGCCGCCGGGGTAGGCGAGCGAGTCAATGATGTGGGCTTTGACTTCGAGCAATCCGAGCTCGAAAACCTGGAACAGTCCGACTGGACCGGCGCCGACGATGACGGCATCGGTCTGAATCGCGTCGGGTCCGGGCGTTGGGTTTGCGTCGGCCGTCGTGGCAATCTCTGCGTTCAATTGAGCATCCATTTTTTCTTGGGGCCTGAGCTTGGAGCCAGGCGGCGTTCTACAAATTAGCGGAGCAGCTCGGGCAGCTTGCCCGTGCGATCCTTCCAGTCATCGGCGTCCGGCAGCGGTGCGTGGCGCTTGGTGATGCTGGGCCATTTCTTGGCCAGATCGGCATTCAGCTTGATCATGTGCTGCATATTGCCCGGCACATCTTCCTCCGGCACGATCGCATTGACCGGGCACTCAGGGATGCAGACAGCGCAATCGATGCATTCATCGGGATCAATGGTCAGAAAGTTCTGGCCTTCGCGGAAGCAATCGACCGGGCAGACATCGACGCAGTCGGTGTACTTGCAGCGGATGCATGATTCGAGGACGACGTGGGTCATGATGGTGCAGCTCGTGTTGTTGTTTGGTCTGAATTACCGCGCAATGCCATTTCACTCTGAGGCTAAACGGCGGCAAAACGCGGATTTTAATCGCTTGGGGTACTCATGCCGGCTTGATGCGTCGCAAGACCCGGCGTGATGCTGGAATTTGTTGGCGCGGACTGGGCTTGCGGCGGCGGCAAAGCCAGCGCTTTGGCACCAGCGCCAACGGTCACCACGGTCGGCCGGCCCTTGTGCAGCAGCGAGGCCGCAGCGAGCGAATCCACCCGGTGATCGCTGGCCAAGGCATCGACACAGCCCGCTTTGGAGACCACGCTGACCGGCGTATCCGCCGGCCAACCGGCCTCGATCAGTTTGCGGCCCAAGGGGCCGAGCTGGCGTCCGGCCATATAGAAAACTTCGGTGTCGGCCGAGCGTGCGGCCTGCAACTCACCCAACTGTGTCATCGCCGTCGTCAGGCTGACGCTGCGGCCCGTGCCGCGCCGGGTCAAAGGGCGCTGCGTCTGCGCGGCAGCGGCAATCGCGGCGGTCACGCCGGGCACCACTTCGCTGGCGATGCCGGCCTCGGCCAAGGCCAATAACTCTTCTTCCAAGCGGCCAAACACGCTGGCGTCGCCGCCCTTCAAGCGCACCACCAAGCTGTGGCTCAAGGCCTGCTTGACCAGGGTCGCGTTGATGGCGGTTTGCTTGGTGGAATGGCAAAAGCCACGCTTGCCGACGTCGATCCAGACCGCGTTTGGTGCCAAGTCGCGCAGGGCCGGGTCGGTCAAGGCGTCGAACAGGACGACCTCGGCAAGACCCAAGGCCCGCGCGCCGCGCACGGTAATCAAATCGGCCGCGCCGGGGCCGGCGCTGACGAAGATAACTCGGCCCTTGCTCGTGCTCATCTTCAGCTCGCTGCGCGCACCAGCAAGGCGCCGCTGGTGCGGTTGCTGGTCGGGTCGACGACGATCAAGGCGCCGCCGATGCGGTTGCTCGCATAGGGCTCAACCGGCAGCGCGCTTTGCGTTTCGATGCGCACATGGCCGATTTCGTTGACCTTGATCTCGGCGGCCTCTTGCTCGGCCAGGGTGTGGATGTCCAGGCGGTGCTCAATTGAGCTGATGCGAGCCTGCACCCAGCGGTTGCCATGGCGCAGCCAATATTTGCGCCCGGCGACTGCCGGCTCGGTGTCTAGCCAAGCCAGCGTCGCCTCAAAGCTTTGCGTCGGCGTGGCCGAGCCGGGCGTGACGATCCAGTCGCCGCGCGAGACGTCGAGTTGACGGTCCAGCAGCACGCCGGCCGACTCGCCGGCCACGCAATGCGCGACCGTTTCGCCGGCGCGCCGCACTTCGGCCACGATGGCTGTTTGGCCACTCGGCAAAATCTGAATCTGGTCACCGGCCTTGACCTGGCCGTGCGCAATGCGGCCCCACAGCGTGCGCGGCTGATGGCCAACACCGTCGCCGGCATCGCCAGGCTCACGCGCCACATACTGCACCGGGATTGACAGCCCACCTTCGACCTTTTCCTGCACGCCGGGCAGGCTTTCCAGCACTTGCAGCAGCGAGGGGCCTTGGTACCAGGTCGCCCATTCGCCGTCCAGCGGCTGGGTCACGTTGTCACCGCGCAGCGCCGACACCGGCACGATGGCGGTCACCTCGATGCCTGCTTGTTCGGCAAAAGCGCGCAAGGCTTTGCTGACCGCCGCGAAGGCCGGGCCGGGTTGCTCCAATGCGTCGAGCTTGTTGACGGCGAAGACGATGCTGGGCACGCGCAGCAGATGAGCTAACAGGCTATGCCGACGGGTTTGCGGCAGCAGAGTGACGGCGTCCACGCTGGTGTCCAGCTTGGTGATGTCGACCAGCACCACGGCGGCGTCCGAGCCGGCGGCGGCGGTCACCATATTGCGCGTGTACTGCTCATGGCCGGGCGCGTCGGCGATGATGAATTTGCGCGACTTGGTGGCGAAATAGCGGTAGGCCACGTCGATGGTGATGCCTTGCTCGCGCTCGGCCTCCAGGCCGTCGGTCAACAGGCTCAGGTCGAGCGGTTGTCCGGCGGCGCGCTTTTCCAGCATGTCGAGCTGGTCGGCCAGGATCGCTTGGCCGTCGAACAGCAGGCGGCCGATCAGCGTGCTCTTGCCGTCGTCAACGCTGCCGGCGGTCAGGAAGCGCAGCGCGCGGTGGTGGGTGTCCACATCTAGGTCGTGGACGATATCGAGATTGGGAACTGCACTCATGGCTTGGCTCATCCGGTATTGTTCAAGTGGAGCCCATGGAACCGGCTTTGCCGGGCCATCGGGCTCGCCCCCTTGAGGGGGTGGCGCGTGAGCGCCGCGGGGGTGGTCCTAAAAGTAGCCTTCCTTCTTGCGGCGCTCCATTGAGGCCTCCGAAGTTCTGTCGTCCATGCGGGTGGCGCCGCGCTCGCTGACGGTCACGGTCAGCGTCTCGGCGACGATGTCGGTGGCGGTGGCGGCATTGCTTTCAACCGGGCAGGTGCAGGTCATGTCACCGACGGTGCGAAAGCGCACGGTGGCTGTCTCGACCACTTCGCCGGCTTCCGGCGGCGTCACCTCGGTCAGCGGCACCAAGAGGCCCTTGCGGCGAATCACTTGGCGCTCATGCTTGTAGTAGAGGCTCGGCAGCGGGATGTTCTCGCGCGCCAGATAGAGCCATACATCCAGCTCGGTCCAGTTGCTGATCGGGAAGGCGCGGAAATGCTCGCCCGGCCGGATGCGCGTGTTGAACAAGCTCCACAGTTCGGGTCGCTGTTCCTTGGGCTGCCATTGGCCGAAGCTGTCGCGGTGGCTGAAGATGCGCTCTTTGGCTCGCGCCTTTTCCTCGTCGCGGCGGGCGCCGCCGATCAGCACGTCGAAGCGGTTCTCTTCGATCGCTTCCAGCAGCGTGACGGTCTGGTGGCCGTTGCGCGACTCAAGCGGATAGGCCAGGCGCACCGTACCTTTTTTGATCGACTCGTCCATGTGCGCGACGATCAGGCGGTCACCCGACTCGGCCACCAACTGGTCACGGAAGGCGATCACTTCGGGGAAGTTGTGGCCGGTGTCCACATGCACCAGCGGGAAGGGCAGCTTGCCTTTGTAGCTGCCGTCGGCCTGGCGGGTCTTGAAGGCTTTTTCGGCCAGACGCAAGACCACGCAGGAATCCTTGCCGCTGGAGAAGAGCAGACCCGGGCGCTCGAAGGCGGCGGCCACTTCACGCAGGATGAAGATCGCTTCTTCTTCCAGGTGGTCGAGGTGGCGGTGGTCGATGTTCGGCAGCAATTGGTTCAAATTCACGGGGGCGTTCATGCCGAGGCTCCAGTCTTTTCTTCTTCTGAATTTTGGCGAGTTGCGTGCAGTCCGCACTCTTTGGCCGAACTCTCCTCCCACCACCAGCGCCCCGAGCGGAAGTCTTCTCCGACCGAGATCGCCCGCGTGCAAGGCGCGCAGCCGATGCTGGGCATGAATTGGTCATGCAAGGCGTTGAAGGGCACATCAAAGATGGCGATGTAATGCCAGACGTCAGCCCAGCTCCAGTCGGCCAGCGCGTTGATCTTGGTCCGGCCGTTGTTGTCGGTTTCGCTGAAGGGCACGACCGCGCGGTTGCTGGATTGTTCGCGGCGCAGGCCGGTGATCCAGGCGGTGTGACCTTCCAGCATGCGGCTCAGCGGTTCCAGCTTGCGAATCGCACAGCATTCTTTGCGCAAGTCAAGGCTCTCATACATGGCGTCGGCGCCGCGCACGCGCACGAAAGTGACGACCGCATCATTGACCGGGCTGTAGACAGCGACCTTGAGGCCGTAACGCGCCTCGATCTGCGGCAGCAGCGCCAGCGTTTCGGCATGCAAGCGGCCGGTGTCCAGCGTGGCGATGCTGATGGGCAGTTTGTGGCGGGCGATCAGGTCGGTGATGACCATGTCTTCGGCGCCCAGGCTGCTGGATTGCAGCAGGCCAGTGCCATGATCGAGCGCGGCCTCTTGCAGCAGCTCTACCGTCTTGGCCAGGCGTTCGGCAAAGCCGGCAGTTTCTCGAGCGTAGAGCTTGATGGCCGAGGCGCTGGTCGCTGCGCCCGGTAGCGAAAAGACCTCGCCGCTCATGCCTCACCTCGCGCAAACAAAGGCTGCTTGGCGTCCACATCGCCCTGGTAATGCCCTTTGAAGAAGCCCAGCGCGCGTTCGGCCGCGGCCTTCGACTGGTCGGCGCGCATGTGCACCGCGTCAAAGCCGGTGCGGGCCAGCAGCGGCAGCATGTCGACCAAGACTTCGCCGGTGGCGCGGATCTCGCCGGCAAAGCGGTAGCGCGAACGCAAAAGCTTGGCCTGGCTGTAGGCGCGGCCGTCCACCCATTTCGGGAACTTCAGCGCGATCATCGTCAGGCGCGGCAAGTCAGCCACCAGGCCTTCGATGTCGAAGTCGTTGTTCAGCTCAACGGCGGTGACCAGGCCTGCCGGCCAATGGTCTCGCACCGCGTGCCATTGCTCCAGGGTCAGCAGGATGTTCGGCGCCGGATCGGGGTGCGGCATCGGGCCGTCTTCGCCGACCACGTGGTGCCATTGCTGATTGTGGTTGTCAATAAACTTCATGATGTTCTGGTCTTTCAGTGAGCTGCGCTGGTAACGCCAGTCACGGTACGCACGGCGTTAGCGGGTGCCTTGAAGGGCTCCAGGCCGATGCGGCGCACGGTGTCGATAAAGCGCTCGGCTTGGCTGCTGCGCTGGGCGCGGTAGGTGTCGATGACGGACTCGATCACATCGGCCACTTCGTCGGCGGCAAAAGAGGGGCCGATCACGCGGCCGGGCACCGATTGGCTCGACAGCGTCGAGCCGTCCGAGCCGCCCAGCGAAATCTGATACCACTCCTTGCCGTCCTTGTCGACGCCGAGCACGCCGATGTGGCCGCTGTGGTGGTGGCCGCAGCTGTTGATGCAGCCGCTGATGTGCAGATCGATATCGCCGATGTCGTACTGCTCGTCCAGGTCTTCAAAGCGCTCGGTGATGGCGGCCGCCACAGGGATTGAGCGAGCATTCGCCAAGGCGCAGAAGTCGCCGCCGGGGCAGGCAATCATGTCGGTCAGCAAGCCGATATTCGGTGTCGCCAGGCCCAGCGAGCGGGCGGCCTCGAAGACGGCGGGCAGGTCGGCCTCGCGCACCCAGGGCAGCACCAGGTTCTGGTCATGGCTGACGCGTAGCTCGGCCGCGCTGTAACGGTCGGCCAAGTCGGCAGCGGCTTCCATTTGCGCGTCGGTGGCGTCGCCGGGCGCAATGCCAGCGCGCTTCAGCGACAAGGTCACGGCCCGGTAGCCGGCGAGCTTGTGGCGCGCGACATTGCGCTCCAGCCAGCGCTTGTAGGCGCCAGCTTCGACACCGGCAAAGATGTCTGAGGAGGCAGTGGCTTGTACACCGGCCGGCGTGACGAAGCAGGCGGCCACGCGGTCCAGCTCGGCCTGTGGAATCAGGTGTTCTTGGCCCCCGGCGTCCAGCTCAAGAATCTGCTTGAATTCGGCGTTAACGTCGTCGAAGAAGGCCTGGCCCTCGGCCTTGACCAAAATCTTGATGCGTGCCTTGTAGGCGTTGTCGCGCCGACCGTAGCGGTTGTAGACGCGCACGATGGCCTCGATGAAGACGAGGATCTGCTGCCAAGGCAGGAATTCGCTGATGACCTGGCCGACGATAGGCGTGCGGCCCATGCCGCCGCCAACCAGCACCTTGAAGCCGACCTCGCCGGCCGCGTTCTTCAGCAGTTGCAGGCCGATGTCATGCCAGGCAATCGCGGCGCGGTCTTCCGTCGTGCCGGAGATCGCGATCTTGAACTTGCGCGGCAGGAAGGCGAACTCGGGGTGCAGCGTGCTCCACTGCCGCAGCACTTCGGCATAAGGGCGCGGGTCGACCAGCTCGTCATGTGCAACGCCGGCAAAGCAATCGCTGGTGATGTTGCGGATGCAATTGCCGCTGGTCTGGATGCCGTGCATGTCAACGGCGGCGAGGCGGTCCATCACATCGGCCGACTTGTCCAGCGGAATCCAGTTGTATTGCAAATTCTGGCGGGTGGTGAAGTGACCATAGCCGCGGTCGAATTCACGCGCGATGCCGGCCAACTGACGCAGCTGCGCGCTGCTCAAGGCACCGTAAGGCACGGCGACGCGCAGCATTGGCGCGTGGCGCTGCACATACCAGCCGTTTTGCAGGCGCAGCGGGCGGAAGTCCTCGTCCGGCAGATTGCCGGCCAGATGGCGCTCCAGCTGGTCACGGTACTGCGCCGCGCGGGCGTGGACGAATTGGCGGTCAAAGTCGGTGTAGGCGTACATAGTTCTTCGAGATTAGATTAGGTCGCTCGCCGGGCCGCCCCAAGAGCGGCCTGCGCCCTCTCGGAGGGCAGCGAACGGAGTGAGCGTGGGTGCATTGTTTCAGTGAATGACTTTCCAGCCGGCCAAGACCAGCGAGCCACAAAGCAGGCCGCGCACGACGTTGTCAGGCAAGCGCCGCGTCAGCTGCGCGCCCAGCCAGATGCCGGGCATCGAGCCGATCAGCAGCGGCACCAAAAGGGCCCAATTTACATTGCCCAGCGTCGCATGGCCAATGCCCGCGACGAGTGTCAGGGGAACGGCGTGCGCAATATCGCTGCCGACGATGTAGCGGGCTTCCAGGCGCGGGTAGAGCAGCAGGATCAGCGTCGCGCCAATGGCACCGGCACCGATCGATGACAGCGACACCAGCACGCCCAGGATCACGCCGCAAGCCACCGTCAAGGCCGGTTTGCGCGACTCGGGGATGTAGCGCTCTAGGCGCAGCCCCACCGCCTGCCATGACTTCTTGAAGGCCACCACCACGGCGGTCAGCAGCAGGGCGATGCCCAGCGAAAAGGTCAGCGTGCTGGCCCAGCCCTTGGTGATCTCGGTCATATGCATGACGGCGACGGTGGCGATCGAAGCCGGGATGCTGCCGGCCAGTAAGAGGCCGGTCAACTTCCACTTCACATGGCCGTGGCGTGCGTGGGCCACCGAGCCCGATACCTTGGTCAGCGCGGCAAACCACAGGTCGGTGCCGATGGCGACGGCCGGGCTGAGCTTGAAGACCGACAGCAGCAGCGGCGTCATCAGGGAGCCGCCGCCCACGCCGGTGATCCCGACGATGATGCCGACACCCAAGCCGCTCAATACTGCAATCCAGTCCATGCATCTCCTTTGTTGAGCGGCCATGGTGGCAACCCTAGGGGGCGGACTTTAAAGTCCGCTCATAGATATACAAACCATTTGTTCGTAAATTGCTTATTCGAAATTTCGTATATGGGCAGTTTCCGGCTCGCGGTAAGCTCTGCGTCCCCGCCTTCCCTGAATTCCATCGCCCACATGTCCCAATTCCCCAGCTCCCGCGCCGAAGCCACCAAAGTGGCGATTTACTGGGATTTTGAAAATCTCCATGCCGTGCTGGCCAATGCCGCCCATGGCGACAGCGCTTACCGCGACAACCGTCTCAAGCTGCAGCCGGTCTTTGTAGACCTCAAGCCCATCCTGGAATATGCAGCCTCCCTGGGTGACATCATCATCAACCGCGCCTATGGCAACTGGCAGTTTTTTGCCAATTACCGCCATGCCTTGAATGAGGCTGGGGTCGATTTGATCCAGATGTTCCCGCGCGGCTCGAATATGAAGAACAGCGCCGACATCCGCATGGCGCTGGATGCGCTCAGCGATGTGCATAACCACCCGCATCTGACCCATGTGGTGGTGATCTCAAGCGATAGCGACTTCATCAGCCTGGCGCAAAAGGTCAAGCAAGCCGGCCGTTTCATCGCCGGCGTCGGCGTGGCTGGCTACAGCAACCGCTTCTGGACGGTCAGCTGCAACGAATTCAAGTTCTATCAAAACCTGCTGGCCGCGTCGGCGCCCAGCGCGGTTGAAGGAGAGCCGCTGGAGTTGGAAGCTGGGGCAGGCGTCGTGCCGCCTGCGGTTGACGAGGTGGAGTCGGTGGAGGCCGTCGGCTCACCGTCGCTGGAGGACGCCAAACAAGCCTTGCTGCGCGCGCTCAAGCAGTTGGTCGACCGCAACGGCGAGAACTATGTGTCGCGCAGCGCGCTCAAGGTCTTCATCAAGCGCCTGCTGCCTTCGTTCGACGAGCGCGCGCTGGGCTGCGACAACTTCTCCGAGTTCTTGCACCGCTTCCCTGACTTGGTGGTCGAGGTCGATGCGATCAGCGGTGGCCATGTGGCTTTCGCCAACCAGCCAGTTGGGCAGGCAGCGCCGGAAGAGCCAGCGCCTTAAGTCTTGGCCAACTGCACCAAGGCCCGCACCTGCTCCGTGATGCGCGGCGGAACGGCCTCGCTGCCGTCCAGCATCGCGCGGATCAGCGCCGCGTTGGCATGGGCTTCGCAGGCGTCTGAGAGCGGCCAATCAATGTCGTCTGTATCGGCTGGATGCAGGTCCGAACGGTGGCCGTCGGCATAGCCGTAGAGCTGGGCCTTGCGGCGCAGATGCGCGTAGGCCTCGCCCTCGCTGGCGCGCATCAAGAGCGCGCGCCCGCCGCCAGCCGTCAGCCCTGTCAGCGCCTCGCCCATGCTGAGCAGGTACTCCGGGTGTGTGACGGCCACCACCCGGACGCTGCGCCCCGGTGCGGCGTCGAGCAGTTTGGCCACGCTGTGGCCGCTATTGCGTACGCCCAGCCTTGGTCGCAAGGCCATCAAGGCGTCTAGGCCGGGGTTCAGTGCGGCCAGCGGTAGGCAAGCCAGATGGGTGCTCAACAATTGCTCGGAAGCTTCTGCCACCGAATCGGCCAATGGCAGACCCAGCGCGGCCAGCAATTCGAACGGGCTTTCGCGGCTGTCGAAATCATGCCGACCGTGGATCAAGACTGGCACCCCCTCGCGCGCCAGCAGCAGCGCCACCAATGGCAGCAGATTGGCCTGCTTGCGGGCGCCGTTGAAGGTGGGGAGCAACACGCAGCGCGGGCCTTCGGGCACGCTCACATGGGCGGTGCGCACCTGCATCGCACGCTCAAATCCAGCCAACTCGGCCTCGCACTCGCCCTTGATGCGCAGCGACAGCAGAATGGCGCCCAACTCCATATCTGGCACACCACCGTCCAGGATGGCGCCAAACAGCGCCTCGGCCGTGGCCGCGTCCATATCGCGAGCACCTTTGCTGCCGCGGCCGATTTCTTTGATGAGGGGGGCGAATTGCATGGCGGGAGTTTAGTGGCTGGATCAAGCCGCCCTGAACTTGCCAAAACCAAAGCTCGGTTGGCCTGCCAGAATGGTGCCTTTCCAAACCAATCCACTGCGGGATCATTCATGAGCAACCCTATTTTTCAAGCCTCCGTACCCGTGTTCAAGCAGATGTTGGGCGGCCTGTCCGACGTGCTGGCCAAGGCCGAGGCCCATGCCGGCGCGCGCAATATCGACGCCGACGCCTTGCTGCAAGCGCGGCTGTTCCCCGATATGTTCGCGCTGACCAAACAGGTGCAGGTGGCTTGCGATTTCGCCAAGGGCGTCTGCGCCCGTCTGGCCGGTGTCGAGGTGCCCAGCGCCGAGGACAAGGAGCAGAGCTTTGCCGATCTGCAAGCCCGCATCCAATCGACGCTGGCCTTTATCGAAGGTTTGCCAGCTGACAAGTTCGATGGCGCCGCCGACCGTGCCATCGTCACCCGTCCCGGCACCCCCAAAGAGCGCCGCTTCACGGGCCAAGACTATCTGCTGCATTACGGCCTGCCGCAGTTCTTCTTCCATGTCACTACCGCCTATGCTTTGCTGCGGCATAACGGTGTGGAAGTGGGCAAGAAGGACTATATGGGCGCCTATTGAGCATGCGGCCGGCCCCCTTGCAGTTCATGGCAAACTCGGGGCCGCAGTAAACAGCTTTAACAACATTGGCGCGATATCGATGTGATGAGCGCCACCCAAGGAGATCGCAATGGCAAAAGGTCAGCAAAAAACCAATAAGGAAGCGAAGAAGCCCAAGAAGGACACTTCTCCTCCAAAGCCGATTTCGCCTGACGCGGTCACGCCCACCCGGGTGACCGTCGTGCCTGATCGCAGCAAAAAGGCGAAGTAAGGGCTTTGCCGCCCAGGGCCTGACGCCGGCCTGCAGTCCGATCAGCTTGCCGGCCTATTCAGCCAGATAAACTGCTGCCCTTGCGCAGCAGTTTTTTTAGCGGGAACAACCCTCATGGCCGGCCTTAGCACCACCACCCCCACGCCCACCGAAATCACCGTTCACCAACAGTCGCGCGTGCTGGAAATTGCATTCTCTGACGGTGCGCGCTTTCGCATCCCCTTCGAGTTGATGCGTGTCTACAGCCCTTCGGCCGAGGTCAAGGGTCATGGCCCAGGCCAAGAAACGCTGCAAACTGGCAAGCGCGAGGTGCTGATCACCGCCTTGGCACCGGTCGGCCATTACGCCGTGCAGCCTCAGTTCTCGGACGGCCATGACAGCGGCCTGTTCTCCTGGGACTATTTGTACGAGTTGGGCGCCCATGAGGCTCGCATGTGGCAAGACTATGAAGACCGCCTGAGCGCAGCAGGCCTCAGCCGTGATCAGCCGATGGCGGCCAAGTCTGGCGGTTCAACATCGACGGGCTGCCATTAAAGAATGACAGGATGTTAGCGAGTTTGCTAACATTCGAGTGATGAATCATGGCATTCCAAATTGAGTACTTTCACGAGCGAGTCCTCACGGAAGTCGAATCTTGGCCGGTTGATGTGCTGGCTGATTACGCCAGATTGCTCGAATTGTTGGCGGAACATGGCCCCAGCCTTCGGCTCCCGCACTCCCGAGCGTTTGGGAGTGGGTTGTTTGAATTGCGTCCGCGAGGGCGGTCGGGCATTGGCCGCGCCTTCTATTGTTTTTTGATGGGGCAACGCGTGGTGATCTTGCATGCTTTTATCAAGAAAACTCAGCAAACGCCTGACAGTGAATTGAAAACCGCGCGCAAGCGCCTGAAGGAGGTCCAAGATGGCTGATCTGACTTACAAACCGGTGCGCCACGACCACGCTAGCTTTGTCGCCAAGGCCAAGCAGCGCGAGGGCTTCACCCAGGCCTATGACGAACTGGAACTTGAATACGCATTGGCCAGCCAGATGCTGGCGGCGCGCGCCAATGCCGGCTTGACGCAAGACGCCGTGGCCCAGCGCATGGGCACCACCAAGAGCGCGATTTCTCGACTTGAGTCGGCGGGCCGCCACGCCCCCTCACTCGCGACGCTGAAGAAATATGCGTCTGCCGTGGGCTGCGATCTGCAGGTCAAACTGGTGCCGCATAAAGCGAGCTGATAGTTCGCCGCCACTGATGGCTGACCCTTCCCCAAACAAACCTGAACTTGAGACAAGCCCCATGACCAGCACCCATTTCGGCTACAAAACCGTTGACGAAGGCGAAAAAGCCAGCCGCGTGCGCGGCGTGTTCGACTCGGTCGCCTCGCGATACGACGTGATGAACGACCTGATGTCCATGGGCATGCACCGCGCCTGGAAGGCCTACACGGTGGCGGTGGCCAACCTCAAGGCCGGTGAACGCGTGCTTGACATCGCCGGTGGCACCGGCGATTTGTCGCGCGCCTTTGCCCGCAAGGTCGGCGACAGCGGCATGGTTGTGCACACCGACATCAACGAAGCGATGCTGCGCCAAGGCCGCAACCGCTTGCTCGATGAAGGACTGGTGCTGCCCACCAGCTTGTGCGACGCCGAAAAGCTGCCCTTCAAGTCGGCCAGCTTCGATCTCGTCAGCGTCGCCTTCGGCCTGCGCAATATGACCCACAAAGACCAGGCGCTGGCCGAAATGTGCCGGGTGCTCAAGCCCGGCGGGCGCCTGCTCGTTCTGGAGTTCTCCAAGGTCGCCGCGCCGCTGCAAAAGCCCTACGATTGGTATTCATTCAAGATTCTGCCTCGCCTGGGTCAGATGATTGCCGGCGACGCCGACAGCTACCGCTATCTGGCCGAGTCCATCCGCATGCACCCAGGTCAGCAAGAGCTCAAGGCCATGATGAAGACGGCCGGTTTTGGCCATGTCGATGTGCACAACCTCAGCGCCGGCGTGGTGGCGCTGCATGCGGGGATCAAGTGTTGATGCATTGAGCGATGCCTTGAGCGCCACGGCCTTGGGCTTGACTAGGCTCGGTCTGAGATTCACCGCCCAGGCGATTCTGGGTAAATGGCCGCTCAGCTATCAAGCCAGGGATCGCTCAAAACATCGGGTAAACCGTAGGTAATATCACCGGGTTTTGCCACATAGTTTGAGATGAATTGTCATTTTCCAAAGTTACACTCGCACGTCCCTCAGGGGTGGCCGCGTATTGCACTGCGGCAAAAGTTCAGAGATGCCGGGGCCGGCATTTAGCAACGCTAGGAAAAAGGGTAGACAAGTTATGAAGCTGAAGACGACTCAACAACAAAAAGAATCCCTGGGCGCGAGCACGGCTTTGCGCAGCCCCATGCGCCTATCGGCCCTCGTTGCGGCCGTGTCGGTGACCCTTTTGCTGGCAGCTTGCGGCGGCGGCGCCAAGTCCGACAAGGCCTCGCAAACGGCGGCCAAGGTGAATAAGGAAGAAATCACCGTTCACCAGATCAATTTTGTGTTGCAGCGCCAGCAAGGCCTTAAGCCCGAGCAAGCCGAAGCCGCCTCCAAGCAAGTGCTGGAGCGCTTGATCGAGCAAGAATTGGCCGTGCAAAAAGGCCAGGAGCTGAAGATTGACCGTGACCCCAAGGTGGTCCAGCAAATCGAAGCCGCCAAGCGCGAAATCATTGCCCGCGCCTATGTTGAGCGCATCGGCGAGTCCATCTCCAAGCCCACCAACGAAGAAATCAGCAAGTATTACAACGAGAAGCCGGCGCTATTCAAAGACCGCCGTATTTTCAGCCTGCAAGAGCTGGCTATCGAGGCCACGCCCGAGCAAATCCCGGCCATTCGCGAGAAGCTCCAGTCGTCCAAGAGCATGGCTGAGTTTGCCGAGTATTTGAAGAGCAACGAGATTCGCTTCAACGGCAACCAAGCCGTGCGCGCCGCCGAGCAACTGCCACTGGCTGGCTTGGACGCCATTTCCCGCATGAAAGACGGCGACTCTGCTGTTACGCAAACTCCAAACGGCCTGACCGTCTTGTTCCTGGTCGGCTCGCGCAGCCAGCCGGTTGACGAAGCCCGCGCCAAGCCGGCGATCGAAGCTTTCCTGAGCAACCAGCGCAAGTCTGAACAGGTTCAAAAAGACATCAAGGCCCTGCGCGACGCAGCCAAGATCGAGTACGTAGGCAAGTTCGCCGAAGGTGCGCCGGGCAAGGATGGCGCTGCTTCGGCTGCGGCCCCAACTCCCGCGCCGACCCAGACTCCGGTT
The DNA here is from genome assembly GCF_028595345.1 of Roseateles albus. NCBI lineage: Bacteria > Pseudomonadati > Pseudomonadota > Betaproteobacteria > Burkholderiales > Sphaerotilaceae > Roseateles > Roseateles albus. The sequence continues at coordinate 319,104 of NZ_JAQQXT010000005.1, forward strand.
CCAGCTCCAGCCCCTACCGAAGCCCCTGCTGCTGCCACGCCTGCCGCTCCAGCCGCAAGCGGCCTGGACGCCAGCGCCATCTCCAAAGGCATGGGTCTGAAATGAGCGCAATGATGATGAAGATGAAGAAGCCCACCATGATCAAAACAATGGCTAAGCAATCTAAGCGGAATTTGCTGGTCTGCGCATTGTTTGGCGCGCAAGCGCTGGTCCTGGCACCTGCGGCCTTTGCGCAAGGCCCCGCCACAGCAACAAGCCCGGTCGCTTCGGCCGAGTACCGGCTCGGAGCCGGCGACGTCATGCGCATCTCGGTCTACCAAAACCCCGACTTGACGCTCGAAACTCGCGTCTCCGAGAACAACGTCGTGTCTTTCCCCCTGCTGGGCAGCATCAAGGTCGGCGGCTTGAGCGTCACGCAAGCCGAGCAGCTGATCACGGATGGGTTAAAAAAGGGCAACTTCATCAAAAACCCGCAGGTCACCATCGTGGTTTTGCAGGTCAAGGGCAACCAAGCCAGCGTTTTGGGCCAAGTCAATCGCCCGGGCCGCTACCCGATCGAAACCGCCGACATGCGCCTGACAGACCTGATCGCCAACGCCGGTGGCGTGGCCAGTGGAGCCGGCTCTGAAACCCTAGTTCTGACCGGCAAGCGTAATGGCCAGCCTTACCGCTTGGAAATTGATTTGCCTGGCATTTTCGCCGCAGGCGGCGGCACGCAAGACGTGTTCATCCAGCATGGCGACGTGGTATGGGTTGACCGCGCACCGATGGTCTATATCTACGGCGAAGTGCAGCGTCCCGGCCCGATGCGGTTGGAGCGCGGTATGACCTTGATGCAGAGCCTGGCAACCGGCGGCGGCATCACACAGCGCGGCACCGAAAAAGGCATCCGCGTGCACCGCAAGAATGCCGAAGGCAAGGTCGAAATCATTCAACTCCCGATGGATGAGAGTTTGAAAGATGGCGATGTTGTTTATGTCAAAGAGAGTTTGTTCTAAGGGGCCTAGGCAATGCACATAGCTCAATTTTTGTTGGTTCTGAGAGCGCGCTGGAAGGTGGCGCTCGCAGTATTTTTGATAACGGTTGTCTCAACGATTGTCGTTAGCCTCTCAATACCTAAGAAATATGCGGCAACCGCATCGGTAGTTATCGATGTGAAACCAGATCCAATCGGTGGAGCCATTTACTCGGCGATGATGGGCCCGGCTTTAATGGCCACTCAGGTCGATGTAATGCAAAGCGACCGGGTTGCCTTGAAGGTTGTTCGAAATTTAAAATTAGCGGAAAACCCGCAAATTCGGGAGCAGTTCCTAGCCGGATCGAATGGAATAGGCACTATCGAGCAATGGTTGAGCGAGTTGTTTCAGCAAAACCTGGAAGTTAAACCCGCACGTGAATCAAATGTTATCAATGTGACTTACAAAGCTGCTGACCCACGTTTCGCGGCTGCAATTGCTAATGCATTTGTGCAAGCCTACATTGAAACATCGGTTGAGCTTCGTGTTGATCCGGCGCGCCAATATTCAGCCTTTTTTGAACAGCGAGCTAAAGAGTCGCGCGAAAAGCTGGAAAAAGCGCAAGCGGCTTTGTCTAATTTTCAATCTGAAAAGGGCGTAATCATTAATGATGATAGGCTCGATGTTGAAAACAATAGGCTAAATGAGTTGTCCTCCCAGCTGGTTATGTTGCAAGCATTGGCTGCTGAGTCTGGCAGTCGTCAAACCCAAGCAACAGGTGCCTCCGCTGATCGGATGCAGGAAGTTTTGAGTAACCCATTGCTTGGTAGTATGAAGGCCGATCTGAATCGTGCCGAAGCTCGATTGCAAGAGCTGAATGCAAAATTGGGCGATCGCCACCCACAGGTAATTGAAGCAAAGGCCAGCATCAGTGATATCCGTTCCGCGATCGAAGCTGAGACAAAGCGTGTGACTGGCGGTGTGAGCATCAGTAACAAAATTAACCTCCAACGGGAAACTGAAGTTCGGGCGTCACTAGAGGCGCAAAGGGCGAAGCTGTTGCGTTTGAAGGGGGTGCGGGACGAGGGTTCTGTGTTGTTGCGCGATGTTGAAAATGCGCAACGTGCCTATGAACAAGTTTTGGCTCGTTTGAATCAGTCGAACCTGGAAAGCCAGACAACACAGACGAATGTTGCCATTCTCAACCCAGCTTCGCCGCCAAATGCCGCAGCTTCACCGAAGCCGCTGCTGAATGCTTTGCTGTCTGTTTTCGTCGGAAGCTTACTTGGACTTGGCATCATATTGCTACTTGAAATGATGAACAGGCTGGTGCGATCGCCGGAAGATGTGTCCGAGATTTTGGGCCTACCTGTCTTGGGCGTGGTGCCAAGTCCGGCCTCAAAGCGCATGTTTGGCCTAAAAGCGATTGGAACCCAGATGGAACAGCGAATTCTTGGTCAGCTGCCAATGTCTGGCAAGGGTGCATGATGACAAGTTATACAGATACAAATACAGCTGCGGCAGAAGGTTCTGGAATGGAGTCAGGGGTACCAAAACCGGCTACACGTGACCGTTCTATTGGCGACATTATTCGAGACACGCGAAATTTGTCAGCAGAACAAGTTGAGCAAGTCTTAAAGCATCAGCGGGAAAAAGGGGTCCGATTCGGAGAGGCAGCAATTGCACTTGGGTATGCAAGCTCAGACGACGTGCTTTTCGCACTGGCTCAGCAGTTTCACTATCCGCTCACAGCTGGGGAAACAAAGCATGTAAGCCCCGAACTTGTTGCCCTCAATCAGCCATTTTCTGTGCAGGCTGAAGCTTTCCGAGCATTGCGAAGTCAAATCACTATGCGTTTTAACGTCGAAGGCGAACCTAGGCGCGCCTTGGCTGTTATTAGCCCTGACTCGGGCGACGGTAAGACTTTTTTTGCGGCAAACTTGAGTATTGTTCTAGCGCAGTTGGGCGGGCGTACTCTGTTGGTCGATGCGGATATGCGCAGCCCTCGCCAGCACGAGGTTTTTGGCTTGAAGAATTCTGCAGGTCTTTCAGGAGTTTTGTCTGGACGTGTGGAGCAGCAAGTTATTCAACAGATTGCAGGAGTTGCCAATCTATTTGTCTTGCCTGTCGGATCAACTCCACCAAATCCACTGGAATTGGTTGAGCGGCCTGCATTCGGATTACTAATGCATGAGTTAGTTTCAAAATTTGATCATGTAATTGTTGATACACCGGCGGCGGCATTCGGCGCCGATGCTTCGGTAATCGCCTCCCGTTGTGGTGCTGCATTGGTAGTCGCGCGCAAAAATTCATCTCGCATTGCTGCCCTTCAAGAGCTGATCAATTCACTTGCAGAGAGCCCTGCAAAGCTGGCTGGTGCAGTTTTTAACGAGTATTGAACAATGAATTCATCCGAGGCAAAGAAGCCAGCTGGCGTTAAGGCCAATGGTTTCATTCAGGGATTGCTTCCAGTCGGATTTGATCGACTGGGTTTAGGCCTGCTTTTTTTGGCATTCTTGGCGATGTATGTCCCGACATACTTTAAGTTGGGTGCAACTATCTGGCCAACAGACGAGCAAGGGCATGGTCCGATTATTTTGGCTGTGAGCTTATGGTTGCTTTACGAGAAGCGACATGAGTTGGCGGCGTTGCCTGCCCCCGCCTTCAGTCTTATGGGTTGGGGACTGTTAGGCTTTTCTTGTATTTTGTACGCTATCGGCCATTCTCAAGATCTTCTATTCTTTGAGGCGGGCTCTAAAATTGTTTTGCTGACGGCTTTGGCATTGATTTTCAAGGGGGTACCGGGTCTTAAATTGATTTGGTTTCCCTTGTTCTTTCTGTTATTTATGGTGCCATTGCCAGAAAACTTGGTCGCGGCGGTGACGGCACCATTAAAGACGGCAGTATCGTATGTGGCAAGCGGCTTGCTTTACCAGCTTGGCTACCCCATAGGGCGATCAGGTGTGACGTTGACAGTCGGCCAGTATCAGTTGTTAGTGGCCGATGCTTGTGCTGGTCTCAACTCTATGTTCACGCTTGAAGCATTGGGGCTGCTGTATATGAATTTGATGAAATACAAGTCATTTGCCCGGAATATTTCCCTGGCCATACTGATTATTCCAATTTCATTTTGCGCAAACATTATCCGGGTGATGGTGCTTGTATTGGTTACCTATTATTTTGGTGACGAGGCCGGGCAGGGTTTTGCCCATGGATTTGCCGGTATGGTTCTGTTTTTGGTAGCTTTGACTTTGATTTTGTCAGTGGATGGTTTGTTGGGCTTGGTTTTCAAAGAGAAGAAATTACCATGAAGTTGACGCGAAGACGTGCAATTGGCGCCTCAGCTTTGATGTTCGGTGCTGTTGCTTTGGGTACTTTGGGCACGCCGAACCAATTGCTGTCAAAGAGTTATTCGGCCCTAGATTTGGAAGCTTCAATTCCTCGCGTGATAGGCGATTGGACAGTAGACTCGGCGTCAGTACCAATTTTGCCATCGCCAGATGTTCAAGCGACGCTGGGGAAGATTTATGACCAAACGGTCAACAGAACCTATGTTAATTCGACCGGGCAACGAGTAATGTTGTCAATTGCGTACGGCGGGGCTCAAACCCGGCAGTTGCGTGCTCACCGACAAGAGGTTTGTTATTCGGCTCAAGGTTTTCAAGTAAGTAAATTGCGGCGAGAGCGGTTGGAGTTGGCTGGTGCTAGTTTGCCCGTCGCCAAGATGATTGCAAAGCAGGGTAACCGCATAGAACCAGTCATGTATTGGTTCACGATGGGTGATTATGCCGTCATGAGTCTTTGGGATCGACAGAAAGTACAGTTTCTGTATTCCTTGAAAAATCAAATTCCAGATGGATTCTTGGTTAGATTCTCGTCAATTTCTGAGAATGAAACTGAGGCTTTTGATTTGCAGTCGCGTTTTGCAGAAGAAATGTTTGCAAAACTACCTCCAGAGGTGGCTGGGCGATTACTCGGCACGAAGAACTAATAAAAGAAGCACGAAGTGACGCGGCACTCAACGCGCTTTTTTTATCTGTGCAGCCCTCAATCACATATGCAGCAAAAATCAAAAATAAATCAAATGCTCGGTCCTGTGCTGTTGTTTATCGCAGTGGCAGGGTTGGCTATTATCCTGGCAGGTTTGATTGGGCTTGGTGCGGGAATATATGTTTTATTGTTTGTTTTAGGCTTGGTTTTTATTGTAATTGGATCAATTGATTTTCGGGTCTGTGTAGTGGCAATGGTCATTATGCTTCCGCTTTCGAGTACCCAGTTCTTCCCTCGACAGTTGTTTGGCTTAACTGGAGTGAATCCGTTCAACCTGATGTTTATTCTCGGGTTTTTAAGCTTCGGGTTGTCTAGATTCTTTGCACGAACTCAGACTAGCGTGAAAGTGGAAGGTTTTAGATTCTTTTGGCCTGTTATGTTGGCGATGCTCGTTGCTACTTACATTGGGTCTGGGCACCTACACCAAATCCCATTGTTCTACCGTTTGGAGCAGCCAGACTTGTTCGAATCGAGACCTCAGTACTTTCGCGACGTGTTTGTCAAACCACTAATGCTGTTTGGTTCGGTGTGGCTTTTGGCAAATGCAGTAGCCAGGTCTAAGGGCGTGCAGGGCTGGATAGCTGCCATAGTGGCGGGTTCAGCAGGAATAGCTTGTATGGTTTGGTTTTTTGTAGCGATGTCCGGTTTCTCCTTTGGTAGTTTATCCTCGGCAGGCGCCCGAACATTCTTGTCCCCTACCGGAATGCATGCCAATGAGATTGGGGTGGCCTTGTTGCCTGCCTATGCAGCCTGCCTGTTTATATTCAGGCATTTGAAGAGTGGCTGGTCTAAGGTCGGCATAGCAGGAGTTGGTGTGTTGGTGTTGTCGGCGACTTTGTTGACGTTTTCCCGCGCCGCCATGTTGGCACTTTTGATAGTTACCATTTTGTTCGTATTTAGACTTCGCAAGCCAGTTTGGATTTTAGGAGGTTTAATCGTAGTTTCAGTTGCAGTGCTGTTTGCGCCACAACCTATCCAAGACCGGGTTACCGAAGGTTTTGAAATTGGGGCGGTGGGCGCGAAGAATGACGCACTCACTGCTGGTCGGGTGAGAGATATTTGGGCTCCATTGGCTCCAGAAATTGCAAGGCAACCATTGCTTGGGAATGGCATCAACTCCACGATGTGGAGTCAGGCGGCCCGTAGCGGCATAATTGTCGTTGGGCATCCACACAATGCGTACTTGCTTTTACTGATGGACTATGGCGTAGTGCTTGGAGCCTTGGTTGTTTTCTTTCTTGTTAGCATTTGGCGGCTTTGGCGTGCACTGTCGCGAGATGCCGAACGTGATCCTGTGGAGCGGGCATTTTTCGATGGTATTTGCGCTGCCTTCCTGGCCTTTCTAGTGCAAGGATTGTCAGGTTCTTCTTTGGTTTTCGGCATTTCCCACGCGGTATATCTCGGTGCATTGGGTATAGCTCTAGGGGTAATTGCCAAGAAGCCTATCGCTGTCTTGCCAAACAAGAGTAGGAATTTGAAGCGACAGCCGGAATTGTTGCGCGTATCCAAGGGGCGCGCATGGGTTTAGGTCGTAAATCGGCCTGGTTAGGCATTGCCCAGGTGATTGAACTTGCGTTGCAAGTGCTGTTGCCGGTGTTGCTGGTGCGGCATTTGACGGTGGAGGATTTTGGCTCTTACCGCCTTTTGTGGCTCATTGCAGGTACGGCTGCAACCATGTTGCCGATGGCCATGCCTGATGTTTTGGCCGTTATGCTCCCATCCGCATCAGTCACTCGGCGCCGCAGCCTTGTCGCTTGGTCGGTTTTGTATATGGCAGTCGCCGGTGTGACAGCCGGATTGATCTGCGGGCTCGGATTGTTCCTAGCTTCCAACTCGCTTGGATTGAGCGCTTTGTTGCTTCCGGCTGCTACGTTCACATCTTTATGGATGTTTGGTGTGCTGCTTGACTACCTGCCGCTCGCCGATGAGCGGCCAGAATGGCAGGCTAAGGTAGTCATTTGTTTGGCTGCTTTTCGGGCGGTTGCAGCTGGGTGGGCAGCGTTTCATTTTGGCCAAGCTGAGCCTGTGTTTTGGGCATTGGTATTGACTGCTGCGGCTAAAGCATGCTTATTGTTGTACTACACGCAATCCCAACATTCTGTGCTGCAAGCTATGCCCTTGCGCGCAGATCTTGTAGAGCAGTGGCGGCGTGCTCTGCCTCTGGGTATTTCGGGGTTGTTGTTCGGACTTAGGCGACAAGTCGATCAGTGGATTGTGGCTGCCATGTTCAGTGTCACATTGTTTGCTTCATTCTCTTTGGCAGCGGTATTCGGGCCCTTGGTGTTCATGGCGCGCCGGGCAGTTTCAGGAGTTTTGCTGCCCACAATGAGTCGCCTGCATACTGCCGGTGACATTGATGCTCTGATAGAGACAAACCACAGGGCTAATTTGGCGGTCGCATTTATTGCTTTCCCGGTTTTGGCATTTATTTGGTGTTTCGGCGAGCCAATTTATACCTTGATTTATACTGATATCTATTTGGATGCGGTTCCGGTGATGCGAGTATTGACCATTGTTTGGCTCGTGCAAGTGGTCGATATGAATGGTTTGGTTTTGCTGTTTAATAAAAATGGATATGTCGCACGTATAAATCTGCCCTTGTTAGTATTGTCAGCTGTGTTGAGCGCAGCTGGTGGATTGATGTTTGGAATAATTGGAGCGGCCTTTGGTACCGTTGTTTCTATTGTAGTAGAGCGTTGGTTGATTGTTCGCTGCTTGGCTTCGCATCTAGGGATATCTGCTCTGGCCATGCAACCCTGGCTTGATTTGGTGCAACGGTTCTCGCTGTGTTGGGTTTTGGGGCTTCTTGCCAGAGCATTGTTCGAGGTGTTGAAGGGTGGCTGCTCTGTTATTGTGTGTATTAGCATCAGCGCTTTAGTTGCGGGGGCGGTCTATTTGGGACTGTGCAAATTGTTGGGTTGGTTCCCTAAATCACTGTCTATTGAGGGTGGGTATAGGTAATGAGTGTTGATAAAAAACCATTTATTATTACGATAGATACAGAAGGCGATAATTTGTGGGGTAAGCCGGCATTGGCCGGGGTTGAGAATGCACGTTATTTGCCAAGGTTCCAGGCTCTATGTGATGAATTTGAATTTAAGCCAACTTACCTGACAAACTACGAGATGGCGAGGTCAGCAGAATTCGTGGCGCTAGGACGGGAAGCGATTGCACGAGGTGGTGCAGAAATAGGTTGCCATATTCATGCTTGGGATAGCCCTCCGGAGCATATTATTACTAAGGCTGATCACCTTCACCACCCTTTTTTGATTGAGTATCCAGACAAAGTAATTGCCGAAAAATTGGCTTTTCAGACAAGGCTTCTCGAAGATACCTTCGGCGTGAAGATGCTTTCTCACAGGGCCGGCCGTTGGGCATTTGATGAGCGCTATGCATTGGCATTACTGAATGAAGGGTATCTCGTCGACTGCTCGGTTACGCCTGGCGTGTCTTGGCGCGCTATTAAAGGTAATCCGGATGGTTCGGGGGGCACAGATTATACAAACTTTCCAGAAGAGGCCTATTTTATAGATACTTTAGATATCTCGAAGCCAGGTAGCTCTAGATTGCTCGAAGTTCCAATGACTACGCGTCAGTCATGGTGTAAGAAAAAGATACCATGGGTCTATAAATTGCGCGGTTTTCGATCAGTGGTTGGGCGGCGGTATCCGGAGGTTTCATGGCTCCGCCCGCAGCGTGGCAATCGTGAGCAGATGCTAGCGCTAGTTGAGGCGGAAGCGTCACGCGCTGGACATCTGGAATTCATGATTCATTCCTCAGAATTCATGCCTGGGGGCAGCCCCTATTTCATCAATCAGGTCGAGGTCGATCAGATGATGGCGGACGTTCGTCAGGTTTTTGAACTGGTGTCGCAGACTCATCGGGGCTTTACCCTGTCGGAATTTTCAACGCAATTTAGAGCCCAAGCAAGGGTACCAAATCGAGGTTCGGCATGAGTGGGCTGGCGGCTTGTGTAGTGACTCATACCCGTTGGGTCATTATCAGGGAATGTTGGTTCGGACCTAGCGCAAGTGATGCAATAGCTGATGTGCAATTGATGCGGCAGTGGCCAGCGGGCGACTGGAAGGGGAATGCGACTCCAAAACACACCTTATTGATCCAGTTGAATATGCCCACTGAGCAAATCCAGGCTACGTTCAAGAAGGATGCCCAGTATGAAATTCGTCGGGCTCAGACGAAAGATGGGCTTGTTTTTGAGCTAATGCAAAGCCCCGGACCATCTGAACTGAATCAATTTTCAGATTTTTTTGACGGGTTTGCTCTTCAGAAATCACTTAGTCCGGTTGATCGTTCTTATTTGCAAGCGGCCGCGGATGCAGGATGTCTAAAGCTCACCTGCGTCAAACGTGGTGAACAGGTGTTGGTTTGGCACAGCTACATACTTGTTGGAGAGCGTGTGCGGTTGTTGCATTCTGCCTCGCAGTTCCGAGAGCATCAGGCCGAGGCTGGGTTTCGCAGTTTGGTGGGGCGGGCGAATCGCTGGTTGCATTGGCAAGACATGCAGGCTTTCGCTAGTCATGGCGTCGCAAGCTATGATTTTGGTGGCTGGTACGCTGGATGCGAGGATAAGGAAAAGCTCCGTATCAATGCGTTCAAGGAAGAGTTTGGTGGCAAGCCGATTCAGGAGTTCGAAGGTCAAATTGCGCTGACTCTTAAAGGGAAGCTATATCTTTGGTTGCGCGGTTTGCGTAGCAAGGGCGGTTAATTGTGAGATTGCTTTTCGTTTGCCCCAGCCTTGGATACGGTGGCGCTGAAACACAGTTGATTGCGTTAGCAAAAGGTTTGGGCGCTCGGGGGCATGAGGTTGTGATCTACTCTATGTCGGGGCAAAGCGAGCGTCCGCACCAGTTAGAAGAACATGGCGTGAAGGTGATTCACGATGAGAAACGTAGCCGTTTGGATTTTAGCTTGATTGGCCGAATGCGCGCATTCGTCTCAGCTTGGCAGCCTGAAGTGGTGCATGGGTTTTTATTTGATGGAAATTTATATGCACGCTTGGCTGCCGTTGCCAACGGTGGGGCAGTTTGCTTAAGCGCAGAGCGTAGCTCTGACTATAGTTTGCGGCGGGCGCAAACTATAGGCCACCATTTGACAAAGCACATTACTCGGGCAGTCGTTGCCAATTCATATGCAGGCGCTGAATTTGCGAGAAGATTGTTTGCCTTCCCGCCCGAGCGTGTACATGTTGTCTGGAATGGCATTGACTTGTGCGCTGTAAGGCAGCGAGCTAGTTTAGCCACTGGTCTGAGGGCCAGTCTTGGTATGGACCATGGCGATAAATTGTTGTGCTTTGTTGGTTCAATCAAGCCCGAAAAAGACTATGTTTTAGCTTTGAAAATTGTGCGTGAACTATTGTTGATTGAGGCCGGCAAATGGCATTGCCTCTTTATTGGTGCAGGCTACGCCAAATCAATGCCATATACAGTTCAGGAGTTTGATCAATCCCAGGCTTATGCGGCAGTTGTTGAGGGTTTGTTCTCCGATCTTCCCTCCCTAGCTAGGGTCCACCGATTTGGCGCGGTAGATAATGTAATTGAATTAATGGCGCAAAGCGATGTCCTGCTATCGACATCAATACGAGAGGGCTTTCCCAATGTCGTGCTGGAAGCCATGGCCAGCGGATTGCCTGTTGTCAGTACAGAGTATTCTGATATTCGTCGCATCTTGCCTTTGCCTTGGCAGGTAGTTGCTGAAAGGAATGTTGCTTCGCTAGTGTCGGCATTAGAGCGTGCTAGTGGTGCAGAGGCGAAAGCTGTAAAACTGGCACAAGAGGTTTGGGTAGATCAGCATGCCAGCATTGAACAAGCAGTACTCTCGCTGGAAGCGGTCTATAGGGCTTGTTTATTGGAGGCAGGCAAATGACCAAACAGGGCATTACTGCAAAGCCTTTGCACTTGTGTATGGTCGCATTGACCGCGTACCCTGTGCTTGCCGGGCGCTCGGACTACCGATTAGTGGGCGGCGCACAGGTGCAGCAGGTAATGATTGCCCGGGCTCTGGTCGAGGCCGGCGTTCGTGTGAGTTTGATTTGCCTGGACTTCGGGCAGCCTGCCATCGAGGTGATCGACGGCATAGAGGTGCACCGCTGCTTTGCCCCTGGCGCCGGTGTGCCGGGCCTGCGGTTTTTCCATCCACGCATGAGTGGTTTGTTCGCGGCCATGAAGCGAATCAATGCAGATGTTTATTACCAACGTTGTTCGGGCATGACCACGGGTCTAGTGGCGGCGTGGGCGCGCATGGCCGGAAAACCATCAATCTATGCGGGAGCTTCTGATCTGGATTTTCAGCCCGGCCCACCCAACCTGACCGGAGCCAAGGACAGGTTTGCATTCAATCGTGGCTTGGCTGCCGTGTCAGCGGTGGTGCTACAAAATCCGCGCCAGCAAGAATTGCTGCGGCAGCACCATGGCCGGGAAGGCGTGTTGATTCCCAGTTGCTACAACCCAGGAAAAAAAGGCGGTGAATTGGCGACATCTCCTGGTCAACATGGCGAAGTGCTTTGGGTCGGCATGATCAGGCCGGTCAAGCGGCCGGATCGCTTTTTGCAATTGGCGCGAGCGCTGCCTCATTTGCGGTTTCGCATGATAGGGGGCGCCCTTGGGGAAACGGGTGCGGTCAACGAGTATTTTGAAAGGATCAAGGCCGAGGCTGATGACCTTCCAAATGTGAGCTTTATGGGCTTTGTGCCATTTGCCGATGCCGACCAATTTTTTGATCAGGCAGCGCTGTTGGTCAATACATCGGACCATGAGGGCTTCCCCAATACATTCTTGCAAGCATGGGCCCGAGGTGTGCCCTGTGTTGCGATGTTTGATACAGGTTCGAGGTTGAATGGCTCGCCACCCTACGCCCTGGTCGCCGACGATGCTGCCTTACTTGCAAAAATCATGGAACTCATGTCCGACGCGTCAATTTATGCGAACTTCAGCGACCGTGCATTTCTGTATTTCAAGCAAGAGCATTCGCCCGAGCAGGCGGCCGCTAGGTACATTCAGTTGCTATTGAGCTTGTGCGACAAAACAGCTGGTGCTGTGGCGGCAAGCACTTGAAGATTTTCTCTTGTATGACTTGTACTGCTTAGTTGAATATATATATCTAAAATTACTATTGTGGCGTGAGATTTGAATATGGAATTTTTCTATGGATTGGCGTGAATATAGTCATTGTGTCAAGGCTGATGCGTTCAGAATTTCCGGCAGTTATTCATTCTTAAGTGTCGCAAAATTGCTCCTGCTTGGCGAGTCATATAAGTATATATTTTGGTTCAGGACCGCGGCATTATTTCGGTCTAAGTTTATTTTGAAGGTGACTTTTTTTCCGCTTTGTTACCTAGTGTTGCGTCACTATAAATACAGGTTTGGTATTTCAATTCCGCTGTCCACAAAAATAGGTGTGGGATTTTATGTTGGGCATTTTGGTGGCATCGTCATTAACGGCGCTTGTAAAATCGGTGATAATTTCAACATTTCGCAAGGGGTTACGCTTGGTAGCATTAGTTTCGGTGACAAGAAGGGTTGTCCAACGATTGGTAACGATGTTTATATTGGGCCTGGTGCGAAAGTTATCGGCTCAGCAGCTATTGGCGATGGCGTAGCTATAGGGGCGAATGCGGTAGTTACGGGGGATGTTGTTTCAGGTGCTACGGTTGCAGGAGTGCCTGCCAGAATCCTTTCCATGAAGGGCTCAAAGGGTTACGTAAACAGAACAAACTATCCTCCACAAAAAAAGTAAAATAAATATTGAGAGGAGAGGTTTGATATCTTGCAAGGGAAGCGGCAACGGACTGTCGGAGCTGGCAATATTTTTTCGAGGCTTACTCTTGGCAGCATGAAAACCCTGAATTGTATTGATTTTCGGCACCCGGCCATGGCCTTGTGTTCATCTATTGTTCAAGTCGATTTGCGACTTTTTAGTTAAACCCTAGCCGTTTCTGGCGAGGGCTGATCGCTATGATTATGAAGCAGCGGTGATTGATATTCTTAACTTCCGGGTTTTAAATGACGCTTGACCGACTGTTGAAAAAATTTTCGATACGTGGTTCCCGGACAGGGTTACATGGGATTAGTACAAAGTAGGTGGGGCGAATATTTTTCCCGCCATATGGAATGCATAAGAAGCCTGACGCTGGCTAAATTTAGATAGTATTGTGTTGGGGTTTTTAATTATTTTGCGTGCAGGCAAGGGCACGGTATAGCCAGAGATAGGGCTGCGCAAAGGGTATTGTCATTTTTTCTGCTCAGGGCCAAGCAGATGGAAACCCGAAATGAACATCAATTGGCCACAGCTAGTTGGTTAAGCTAACGCTCAGGGATTTCAATTGCGTTTGATGATACCGAATGGGTCAATGCTTGAATCGTGGCCCATCGGTTATCGGCGCGTCAATAGCAGCTGAAGGTCCCATAATCCTCGTGAAGATCCTGCGGGATTTAATAGGCGCCGGGTAGACTTGTGTCCTGCTGCGAAACTTTTTCAATCTGACATTCTGCACTAGTCCCGATATTAGTGGTTAAAATTCATTAATTTATTTGAAACAATCGTGTACTGCAGTCATCTGAATATTGAATAACTGTAGTGGTAATTGGACAAGAAATGAAGCCACACGCGTCTCACGGTAACATTAAATATAGACCTGAAATTGATGGTCTTCGAGCCTTGGCTGTTTTGCCGGTGGTCTTGTTCCACGCGGGGTTTTCTGGGTTCGGAGGAGGGTACGTCGGCGTTGATGTTTTCTTTGTTCTCAGTGGTTACTTAATCACGACTATCATTGCTCATGATTGCAGTCAAGATAAATTCTCAATTGCTGCATTCTATGAGAGAAGAGCTAGGCGGATATTGCCCGCGCTTTTCTTGGTGATGGCGGCATGTATTCCGTTTGTTTGGCTATGGATGCTGCCTACCGAAGCACAGTCTTTTTCGCGAAGTCTGCTGTCTGTATTGGCCCTGATCCCAAATGTTTATTTTTGGCGAACGACGAACTATTTTGCACCATCTGCAGAAGAGGCTCCACTTCTGCATACATGGAGCCTTGGAGTAGAAGAGCAGTTCTATATCTTGTTCCCTCTGATCATATGGGCTGCCTGGCGATTTAAGCTTCGTGCGTCCCTTACATTCTTGATCGTTTTAATGTTAGCAGTAATGTCTTTTGGGCTAAGTGAATGGAGTTGGAGAACAGGCAAGCTATCAAGCAATTTCTTTCTGCCTTTTACGCGGGCATGGGAATTGATGGTTGGAAGCTTGATTGCGCTTTGGTCAAGGAGTGATATACAGCAAAGAAAATTTAATCTGCTAGCTTGCAATATGGCATCATTGGCCGGATTCTCAATGTTGGTGTTCGCCATTGTCGCATTCGATAAATTTACTCCAATGCCCAGCGCCTATGCACTATTGCCCACGATCGGAACTGGGTTAATTATATTGTTTGCTAGAGATCGAACCTGGATAAATCGCTTGCTTGCACACCGCGCATTGGTTGTCATAGGGCTTATATCCTACAGCGCATACCTTTGGCATCAACCCCTGTTTGCTTTTGCTCGAATTCGAATTGAGGGCGGTCCTTCAGTTGTAGTATATCTTGCTCTTACGTTTGTCTCTTTGGCTTTGGCCTATTTGAGTTGGCGGTTTGTTGAGGTTCCTTTTAGAAACAAAAAAAATATAACTAAGCTGGTTCTGATCCGGCTTTCATTGTCTGCTACGGTGATTCTTGGGATGGTAGGCGTATGGTCCGAAAAAACCGATGGTTGGTCGGGCCGATTTGTTGATGCCGACCTTAAGTTAGCTGCACTGGCCGATGTTCCCGCCCAAGGGAAATATGTTCAAGCTAAATTTTTTGCGCTCGCCAAAGATTTTTCGAGGGATGATTCGCTGAAGATATTGGTTATCGGAGATAGTTATGCGCAGGACTTTGTCAATTCAATTTATGAGAGCAATAGGTTGCCCGGCGCAGAAGTTCGGACGTTTTTAGTGCCTAAAGAGTGTCAGGTTTATTTTGGGAAAAGTGATGTGAAGGCCAATGTGGAGGATCGCTACCGTCCGACGTGCCAAAAACTTCGCAACTCAATGGAACTTAAAGGTAGGGCGGCTGCCGCCAATGTAATTGTATTGACAAGCAGTTGGGCAAAATGGTCGGCTGTAAAATTGCCTGAGACAATTGAGTTTTTGGCCTTGAATGCCAATCAAAAACTTTTTGTTGCTGGACCCAAGCGTGTTGGAGATGTTGTGGTTCGCGACCTCGTTAAGACGCCCGAGGACCGACGCTATTTGACTGCTCATCGTGTAAGGTCGGAGACTCGACAAATGGAAGCCCTTCTCAAAAGGAACTCGCCTGCCGGTACATTCGTAAGCATGCAGGATGCAATATGCGGGAGTGGAGAAAGTTGCTTGCTGTTTACGGATGAGAAGGAGTTGAAATCTTTTGACGGTACTCACCTTACCCAGGCTGGGGCAAGGTTTGCCGGGATGCGCCTTTTCGAACATTCCGCATTGTCTGTTCTTTTGCAGGCCAGATAGCAATTTTTGGGGCTTAGGCCTGCTTTATCTGGTGTACGACTCCGTAGTGCTTGGACACCGAAAGGCGGGCTTCACATGATTGAATCCACACGAGGTAAGCGACTCAACGTATTGGCTATCATCCTGTCTACGGGCAGAATATCCAGCATCAAGGTAGGGCAATCGATGACCAGCAATGTACTCACTGAATTTCTCATTTCGTTCAAAGAATATGTTGGAAACTGTTGACTGCAATTCATGACAACACATCCTTACATAAATCCAACGCCAATCGACACATCATCGAAATTTTAGAGAAAGAAGGTTTGGCGTTATATTTTTGCCGCCCTTTAGCCCTAATCCCAATCGCATTGAAAAGATTTGACACCTGATGTAGCCCGCATGGATGGCTGTTAAATGTGTAAGCAATCAAGTGTTCGAAGATGACATTGTTGACATGTTTTCCAAACAACAGTTCCAAGTGTAAAATTAAAATTTTGCGGGCTTAACTTATTTGAGGCGGCTTGTAGCGGATCACTTGTATATTGCCCTGTGTGGGCTAATTTTTGGCAGGATAACAATTGGCAACTACCTGAAGATTAGCGCCAATACGGTCCTGTAGGGACATATAGGGATATTTCAAGCAATGTGATTCTTGCGTTGAGTTCAGGCTTGAAGATAATATATAGGACTGGGAGTGGGAGGTATTGGGTTGTTTGAAATCAGCAGTACATCATTTTTCCTCAATTGAAGGGCGATAATTATTTTTTTCCTTTTTTTTCGGGGTGGGTTTTTTAAGTGCTCTGTTGTTGCCGCATAGTCGGAAGACTATTTATTATTTGAGGTTTTGCATGAAAACGGTTGGCGCTAGGGTTAATGAAATAGATTTGCTGCGTTTTCTTGCGGCTATGTCTGTAGTATTATTCCATTATGCCTTTCGTGGCTTTGCTGCCGACGGTAAGTCGGTGATGCCATATCCCTTATTGGCGCCTTTGGCAAAGTACGGGTATCTTGGCGTGGAGCTATTTTTTATGATCAGTGGATTCGTTATATTAATGACTGCCGCTGAGGCTAACTTGCGTGGCTTTTTGATATCGAGAGTGGTGCGTCTCTATCCTGCTTTTTGGGCCTGTTGTACGTTGACATTTTTGGCAATTCTTGCATTCGGTTCCCCTGTATTTCATGCAAGCATGAGCCAATATCTAATAAATTTAACCATGCTAAGTGGATTTATTGGCGTGAGTTCGATTGATGGTGCGTATTGGTCGCTCTTTGTTGAGATGCAATTCTATGCATTCGTTTCATTGGTTCTGGTATTCAGAAAAATCCACCACGCTGAACGCTATTTATGGGTCTGGCTCGTAGCCGTGGCGGCGGTGGAAATGTTTCCGAATGGGAAAATTGGGCGCCTACTGATTCAAAACTATGCGGCATACTTCATTGCCGGCGCAGCTTACTATTTGATTATGAAAAATGGGGCTAGTTGGTCTCGGATGTTAATTGTGCTGCTTTCTTGGGTGTTGGCGGTTTCTCAACAAGCAAGTGTTGTAGAAAACTTTTATTCGCATTATCGTACAGCTTTAAATGTCTATGTTGTTGTTGGTATTATCTCAGCTTTCTTTGTTGTTCTTTTATTGGTGGCCCTTCGGAAAACAGGGGGAGTAGGACGGATAAGTTGGGTAATCCTTGGTGCTTTGACTTACCCACTATATTTGGTTCATCAGTATATTGGGTTTATGGTTTTTAACAACGGCTATCCTCGAGTAAATTCGCATGTGTTGCTGTGGGGGATGGTGGCGCTTTCCTTATTTTTGGCCTATGTGGTGCATACGCAAGTTGAGAAACGCTTTGCCTCTAGGATGAAAAATGCGTTGAATTTATGGTGGGACCAAGCTTTGCATCTGCGGTTTTTATTTAAATAGGTCTTGGTCGCGCCTTGGGAATAAATTTGTCAATTCGGCTTGCTTTAGGTCCTTGATGGTAAGTGTTATCTATGTTTGTTATTTTGTAGCATGGAAGTTGTGTATTAATATTGAGATGTTTAATGATTGAGCGATTAAATGTCCGGGGATTCATTTTGATCTTGCGGTTGAAGAAGTAATTCTGCGATGCAAATATTCCCTTGGCTAAGATTTTTGATGTAAATTTAAGGCGTATGTCAATGTGGGTGCAATTTTCCGTTGCTCGAAATTCGATATTTGGCGGCGCGCCTTGTGTGCCTCATTTTACGAAGTGTATTAGTTTTGCTTGGGGCGGCTGGGTTACGCGAAAGTTTTATTATTCACTGCAGGTGGGGACCGGCTCAAACTGGTTGGCTAACTTAAAGGTTAGGGTGTTCGGATAAGTAAATTGATAGTTAAAAATATTGACTGGGATAGCTAGATTAAATTGATTGAATTTTTGAAAAGCAGCCGGGGCTGTGGCGATATCTTGTGTAATATATATCGGTGAAATGATAATTTCATATGGTGCGCCAAGCAGCATTGAACTTGGTTTCTAAGAGGCGAGTTGCACTGACGGAGGCAGTCGCCAGAATTGAAAATTGGAGGGAGAGCGTGAGCACAATCTTAAATGTTCTTCAAGATGGGTTATCGTTGGGATTTGTTTCCCTAAGATTGGTGTTTCATATTCAAGCTGTTGGGTCTGTACGTTTGTTTTGGTTTTTGTGTCATTTTATTCCTCGATTGATTGTGTGCGGCCTAGCGCGTATATGAAGATCACTGCGGTGCACTCGATACTATCGTCGACATGACCTCCGTTGACCCCTGGACGGTGGAGGTGCTTCTCGATAAATACATCATGGCTGGCGGAGACGCGGGATTTGTCAACATGCTGGTGGGCGTATTGAACATGAAGGAATTGTTTGTTGGCGAACACGGTATTCACCAAAGAAGCGACTAAAGGGTTTTTGGGGTGGCGTATTTCTAGATTAGAGAACGTTTGACACTAGCCTGCCAAACAATAATCTGTCTTTTCTTGCGCGAGCGATGCTTGGTTTATCAAGTGCAGCCGAATCGTTGTGCTTGGTCTCCGAATGGAAATCATAAATTGACTGAATCCAAATGAGGTCATTGGCGGCCATGCTCCGTGCAGTGGACTATTAAGCGTCAAGCTTTGGCATTCGATTAATGGTGATGCACTCATAGGACCTCTCAGCTTACTCAAAGAGCAAGTTTTCAAGCCGTTGGCTGAAATTATTGACGGTGCCTACCTGCATTAATTTCATGCGACTCTGTCCGTCATTGAATTTCTATGGAAACAACGTCTGACGTAATGTTTTTCATGCCAATAACCCTTAACTTAATCGCACTAAAAAGCTCTGTCTTCTGGCGCATCGTACATGGATGGCTGTTAAATTTCGACGCAGTGAAGTTCTTGAGGATGATATTGTGAGGAGTTGGTAAAATTTCGCCAACAAGTATAATTTCATGTTTTTAAAAACTTAACTTATTTGCAGCAACTCTGCTTTTTCCTTGTTCATGGGTGGCAGCTTGAGTTCTTTTTTTGGGGAGAGAAAATGTATTCAGCGAAATACTATGTCGGCAGTCCAGTTTGGCTACAAGAAGCAATGTTGAGTGTGCGTGGGTGGGTCAGAGGCTCGATGCGTGAAGGCGCAGCGATGAAGAAAGAGCTGGACGAAGTGCTACGCACGCAGTGGCTCGATCCCGATGAACTCAGCTTGCTTCAGCTGAAGCGTTTGCGGGCAACGGTGACGCATGCTGGTTTGCATGTGCCCTTTTACAGGGAGCACTTCAAGGCCGCAGGATTTGAGCCGGGAGACTTGAAGTCTTTGGCGGATGTCAGCAAGATTCCTCAAATGACCAAGATGCATGCTTTCGAAGCAGGCCGGCGCATGACTTCTGAAGTGCACTCGGGATTGAAGTTTGAAGCCCACACGAGTGGTACCACTGGCTTGGCCATGACGAGCTGGCGCGATTTACATTCAATCAACCGCGAAAATGCTTTCGTATGGAGGCAGATGATTTGGGCCGGCTTCAAACCCGGCGACCGGCGAGCATGGATTCGCGGCGATAAGATTGTGCCAGCTGATCAAAAAGTGGCGCCGTTTTGGCGACACAATCGTGGTGAAGATATGTTGATGCTGTCTTCTTACCACCTATCAGAGCTGACTGCGGATGCCTATATTGAGGCCTTGGAGCTATTTGATCCCTCTGTGTTTTTGTGTTATCCATCAGCTATCTTGATGCTGGCCCGGTATTTGATATCAAACGGTCGGCGTTATAAGGGAAAAAGCTTGCGAGGCATGATGACCTCCTCTGAAACTGTTACCGATGAACACCGCCGCTTGGTGAGTGAAGCGTTCGGTGTGCAGATTTTTGATTGGTATGGCGCTTGTGAGCGTATGACTGCGATTGGTACTTGTGAACATGGTAAGTACCACGTCATGGCTGACTACAGTTATACAGAATTGGAGCCCGAGTTGGGTGGTTCCTGTTCGGTTGTGGGAACATCCTTCGATAACAAACTTATGCCGTGGATTCGTTATAAGTTGGGCGATGAAATTATGCCAGCGCCCACGGGTAGCCAATGCACTTGCGGGCGGCATTTCCCTTTGGTTTCTTCCTTGATAGGTCGAATTGACGACTATGTGATTTCGCCTGATGGCCGGCACGTCAATATGATGTCCAATGCCATTGACAATATTCCCCATATATTGGAAGGGCAAGTCCGGCAAGACAGTCTCGATGAGTTGACTTTGGTGCTGGCTTTAGTGCCTGGCGCGCCGTTTGACGAGGCCGCAGCGATTGAGGCAGTCCGAACTTATATCGGCCATGATATGAAAGTGAAGGTCCATTTGGTTGAGAGCGTACCCCGCACTGGAAATGGGAAGCTGCGGGTAGTGGTCCGTACGGTCTGAACTAAAGTGCTCCTGGAGACTGGGGTAGATTAAAACCGAAATTTGTGCCTCGAAGCTTCTGCGCAATCTGGAGTAGATGTTTGGTACAAGAATATAAGGTTAACTTCAATATGCCGCTTGAGGATTACATTCATCCTTTTTTGAAGTACTATACAGAGGCCCCTCAGTTTGTGAAAACATTGGCAGGTTCAGCCTATGCGTACTTGCCGGATAGCTGGCGATACGGAAAGGAGTATCACCGATTTCTTGCAGATATTGAGTCTAGTTATGCCTATGAGAGTTTGCCTGCGCTTGTTGATCAACGCCTGCGCGCCACCCTGCGCTGGGCCGCAGACACTGTCCCCGCTTTTCGTGAGCTAGGCTATTCGGTGGGTGATGCTGGCGAGCCGGCGATTGCCTTACTGAGGCACTTTCCTTTGTTGAACAAAGAGGACATAAAGGCAAAGCCCAAAAGTTTCCTGTCTGATGCGATGCCCGCTTCCACGCATTTGCTAGCGCATACAGGCGGTTCTACGTCCATACCTATGCGCTTGTATTTGCATAAGTTTGTCTCCCGCTCCAAAGATTTTGCTTATAACGGCACGTTCGACCGCGTAGCTGGTATCAGCCCTGCCGATCGAATTCTCGCTTTAAGGGGGCGAACGGTTCCCGGAGCTGACAAGGAGGGAGGCCCAATCTGGATGTACGACCCGATCAAGCGCTATTTGCACCTCAGCTCTGATCATTTGGAGCCTGAGTATATGGCGCGCTACATTGGTGCGATCAAACGGTTCAAGCCGACGTTCATCCATGCGTTCCCTTCCGCCATCGTGCCATTGGCACATTGGCTTGATATATACCCTGACGTTGAAATTACTGGGAGGTTCAAAGGCATACAGCTCTTTTCGGAGAATGTATATCCCTATCAAGTTGAACTGCTCGAGCGCGTCTTTGGCTGCCCGGTTCTCTTGGATTACGGTCACTCGGAGCGTGCCGTTAAGGCGATATCATTGCCCGGCGATAAGCGCTATTTTTTTTGGCCGCTATATGGCTATGTTGAATTGGTTGATTTTTCTGGTAGGCCGATCGACAAGCCTGGTGTATTGGGTGAAATTGTTGCGACGGGGTTTGACAACAAGGTCATGCCCTTGATTCGGTACAGGACAGGTGATTTGGCCATGTGGACTTCGGAGCCAAACACGATTCGTCCGGGATTCCAAGTACTAGATCGGGTGGAGGGGCGCTTGCAAGAGTTTTTGGTTTGTCGAGACAATCGTTTGGTTTCCATCGCGACGATAGGCGCGGCGCATTTCGAGGAACTTGCAACTGCTGACCGGATGCAGTTTGAACAGACAAGCCCCGGCATAGCGATTCTTAAAGTTTTGGCTGCAACTGAGCCCAGTGATCGTTCCAAACAGGCCTTGAGAGAAGGAATTTCTAAGAAAACTCAGGGCGGCTTAGAAATTGAGGTTGTGCGGGTTGACGATATTGCGCGAACTGCGTCTGGTAAGCATAAGCTGTTAGTTCAGCATCTTGACCTGAGTAAGTTTCTGGGTGCCACACAACAGGATTCGGAGTAGCCCAAATGCGTAAGGTGATCATGATTGGTCCGGACCGCTTCGCGCGGGGCGGAATGTCGACTGTGATTGACATTTACCTGCGTAGTGGCTACGAGGCTGATGGTCGATGTCAGTTTCTTAGGACACAGTGCCAGGGCTCCTTCCTACGTCGTAGCTTGGTGTTGATCCATAGCTTGATGGTCTATCTGGGGTTTTTACTTTCCGGTCGCATGTTGCTTTTACATGCGCATGTCGCTTCTGGCAAGAGTTTTTGGCGGAAGTCCATTTTTATTTGCTTGGCATATATTTTTCGTCGTCCGGTGATATTCCATTTGCACGGGGGTGAGTTTGCGCAGTTTGTAGAGGAGAGAATTCCTCCATGGCGAAAGAAATTTGTTTTAGCTGTTATCGCCAAGGCGGATCAGGTATTTGCATTGACGTTGCAGGCAGAGCGGTGGTTGCTAGAGGTTGGCAATGCCAAGAATGTCTTGGTGTTGCCAAACCCGATGATTGTGCCGCCCAGGGGCAATGCTCCGAATCGAGGCAAGGATGTTTTGTTTATCGGAGGGATTCAGCGCGAGAAGGGCATTTATGACTTGCTTGATGCGTTTAAAATGGTTCTTTTCACGATCCCTGATGCCAGATTAGTAGTTTGCGGCGCCGGCGATACCGCCGGTGTGAAAGCTTCGGCCCAGGCCATTGGGATTGAACGCAAGCTTCATTTTGCAGGTTGGGTCAATGAGGCTGAACGCAATGCTTGGCTTGCGTCTGCTGGTGTTTATGTGTTGCCTTCGCACTTTGAGCAAATGCCGATGAGTGTTTTAGAGGCAATGGCTGCTGGTTGTCCGGTCGTTGCCACGCGGGTAGCGGCTGTTCCGGAAATACTTGATCATCAAGTGTCAGGGCGATTGGTAGACGTCGGCGACGTCAGCGCAATGGCAGCAGAAATTGTCGCGACACTCAGCAATAGTTTGCTTAGTCAACAACTCGCTGATGAAGCATATGCGGTGGTATCAAGTCGCTATGAAGCTAGCAGAGTTGTTGGCCAACTCAAGGGCCAATATACGAAGTACTCTGCGAAAAAATACAAATAACTGTCGTTGCTGAGTGAGACCGCTGCATAATCCGCTCCGTAAACTCGCCCACCTCAGCGGCAGCCGAGGATTCCATGATGCGGAAAGAGTCGGTCGGTTTTAGAGCGATTTGAAGGGTTTTCGGCCCTTCCTTCGGGCCCTTTGGCCTATCAAGACGGACTACTCCCTGCACACGGTTGCAGCCGCCCGCTTTGCAGCTTCCTCATCGCCTGAGTAGGTTGACACCCAGCGCCGCCCACGCCATCTGCGCCTGCGTTTTGGCGGCTCCAAAGGACCGCGCTCGGCTCAGGTGAAACTTTCTCTTCATCGTCCCGAAGCCTTGCTCGACCTTGTAGCGCAGCGTGGCAATGGCCTGGTTCATCTGCGTCTGCAAGGGATGCACCGGATTGCTTCGACTTCCTTTGAACTGGATCAGGTCGCGCCTATGCCCTTGCTCTTGAGGTACTGAGTCGGCCCTGCAAAACCCCGCCAACCCCCATGGCTACTGACATCTCGGGGTGAATGCCAATGGCCAGAACTCCCAAAAAGATATTCAATCGCTATTGATTTTTGGGAGTTCTGGAGGGTAAA